>NZ_DASUCC010000041.1:0-162126 GCF_035762905.1 Actinophytocola sp. | reverse complement strand
GTCGGTGGGGGGAGCAGGGGCCTCGGTCGGCGGGCTGGGGGCGGGGGTGCACGGGGTGGGGGCGGGGGTGAGCGAGTGGGTCTGATTGGGGGGCGGGGCGAGGGCGTCGATGGTGGTGCGGAGGAAGGGGAAGTCGTGGTCGGGGTTTACCGGGGGAAGGGTGGTGAGGAGGGTGGCGCGGTGGGCTAGGGACTCGGGTGGATCGGCTGACAGGTGGGCGGAGAAGGCGGCGCGGTCGGCGAACGGGGTGGTGGGGGTCGGGGATGGGGTGAGGGCGGTGAGGAGGGGTGGTGGGGTCGCGGGGATGTGGCCGGTGCAGACGGGATCGGCGTAGCAGTGCCAGGGGGTGCCGGGGTGGGGGTCGGCGGCCCAGATGGAGTGGGCGACCAGGATGCCGCCCTGGTCGAAGGATTCGGCCAGGGCGTCGACCAGGGGACGGTGCGGGAGGTCGGTGGCGGGGTCGGATGCTCTGCGGCCGCCGAGGATGATCAGTTCGACGACGCTGGCTTCGTGGTTGTGGGCGACCATGCGGAGTTGGTCCACCACGTCGGGAACGTGCGGTGGGTCGGGGAGGTCCATGCGGAGCACGGCTTCGAGGCCGAGGGTCTGGGCGCCGGTGTAGGTGATCAGGACGAGCGAGTCGGCGGGGACGAAGCGGAGCAGGGCGGGGATGGCGGCGATGAGGCCGCCGGGGTCGTCGGACAGCAGGCTGGGGCCGGGCAGTGGTGAGGTCATGCGTCCACAGTGCACGGTTTCGCGGGCGGGCAGCGGGCCGCCATGGGTCTGCTGTGGACAGATCCGGCCCTTGTGGACAAGCGGCGGGAATGTCGGTGGGGTGTGTTAACCGGGAAGGTTGGCCAGCATGCCTTCGCAGCTGCGAACGACGGTTCCGGCGGCGGCGCGGGCGTCCTCGTCGAACACCGGGTTCTCGGCATGGGCGCGCCAGCGGCGCAGGGCGTTGACGATGGCGTGCCGCAGCGCGGGGTCGGCGAGTTCCTCGTCGGTCAGGCCGAGGCGGGCGGACAGGGACACGCCGTCGCCGCCGATCAGGGTGCGGGCCTCGGCGGTCAGCTCGGCGGGCAGCACGGCGGCGCCGGCGTGCAGGGCGGCGAGCAGGCGCAGCTCACGGAAGTCGTGGGCGCCGGCCAGGATCTGTTCCAACTCGGCCGCCATGGCCACGGCCGGCGGGCGGGGTTCCCGGCGCAGCACGACCTCCAGACCGATCAGGGCGGAGCGGGCCTTGAGCACCTCGGCCCGATCGGTGAAGTAGCGCCCGATCGCGGTGCGCAGCTCGGTCAGCCCGCTGCGCTGCACGAGTTGGCCGCACAGCTTGGTGTGGGTGTCGAAACCCTGCCGGATCAGCGCGGTCGCCAGCCGCAGACCGAACAGGCCCAACCGGTCCAGCAGGGCGTGCCGCAGCTCGGCGCCCAACGGGAGCACCGCGCCGGCGAACCGGTCGGCGGACAGCAGGTGGCCGTCCAGTTCGGCGCGCGGCGTGCCGGCCAGCACCAGCAGCGCGTCGAACTCGGCCTGGCGCAGGGTGCGCCCGGCGTAGCCGAGCAGGCCGGTCACCGCGATGACGTCCTGGCAGTGCGCGCCGATCCGGGCCTCCCGGCGGTGCTGCCGGGCCAGCTGCCGGGCGGCGAACAGCGCGTCGATCTGGCCGGCGCCCACCTCGTCGGCTCGGGACAGCACCAGCAGCACCCCGACCGGGCTGGCCATCGCCAGCGGGTTCTCGTGCAACGACTGCACCAGCCGGACGTCACTTGTGTGCAGGTGCTGGGCCAGGTAGACCACGGCGTCGGCGTCGGTCAGCCGCTCCATCGCGGGCGGGCCGGCGGTGTCCAGCAGCGCGGTGCCCCGCAGGCTGCGCGCCGGCCAGTCCACCACGATGCGGTCCACCGGCCGTTCCCGCCATGGACCCAGGTCCACCTGCAGCCGGCCGCCGACCCGCTCGGCCGGCAGCTCCCGGGGTGGCTCGTCGTGCGGGAACACGGTCGCGCTGGGGGTGGCCCCGGCCTGGTACCAGACCGTGCCCGGCGCGTCGTCGGACAGCTCGAGCGGCGCGACCTGCTCCCCCACCAGCGCGTTGACCAGGGTGGACCGGCCGGCCTTCTGCTGTCCGGCCACCGCGATGCGCAGCGGGCCGGTCAGCCGGTCGGCGTGCCGGCGCAGCCAGTCGCCCGCCCTCGGGTTGTCCTGGTACACCTCGAGCGCCCGGTTCAGCACGGCCCAGGTCCGGCCGAGCAGCTCGGTCATCCGGCGATGCTCCGCCGCCGCGGGCCGGCCAGCGCCACGCCGGCCGGCGCGAGCGCCACGATCCGGTTGTGCAGCGCGGTGAGCCGCTCGATCCCGGTCCGGGCATCGGCGGTGCGCCGCTGCTGCTCGGCGGCGTCCAGCTCGGCCTCCTGCTTGGCCGACTGGGCCTCCTGGATGATCTCCATCCGCAGTTCCTCGGCCGTGCCGGTCAGGTGGTCCCGCAGCCGCCGCTGCAGCTGCCGGACGATGTCCTTGGCGTCCTTGCCGTAGGAGAGGAAGAAGTCGTCGATGTGCCGCTGGGCGGCGGACTTCGCGGTGGCCTGGCGGCGGCGCAGCTGCACGCCGCTCTCGTCGTAGATGGTCTTGGCGGCGAACAGCGCGCCGGCACCGAGGGACACCGCGTTGATCAGCGGCCAGCCGGCCAGGCTGGTCGCCAGGCCGAACATCAGCACGCCGCCGTAGGACCCGCGCAGGCCGACGAACAGCTTCTGGCTCAACGTGAACCGCTCGATCCGCGGCCGGTCCATGTCGCGCGCCTCGTCGAGCAGCCGGTCGTCGATCTCCAGCACCGAGCGGGGCAGCACCTCGTCCCGGTACTGCTCCAGGTCCCGCTGAACCCGGCGGACGATCCAGTCGAACCGTTCGACCAGCCAGGCGAAGTTGGTGTCGGCGGCCTCGGCCAGGTTCTCGTCGAGCCACTCGGCGAACGCGTCCCAGTCCCGTTCCGGGTCGGCCTCGTCGAAGTACTTGTCCATCTCGCGCAGGATCCGCCGGGTGCGGTCACGCAGATCGAACTCGATGTCGCTGGACAGGTCGGCCATGTCGTCGGCGAGCGCGGTCTGCCAGGCGGTGGCGTCCTTGCGCAGCTGGTCGATCTGCCGCTGGGCGGTCTGCCACTTGACCACCGACTCGGACGGGCCGGTCGCCGGGGTGCCGGCCACGGTCTGGTGCAGCGGAACCAGCAGCTGGCGAACGGCCAGGCTGGACAGCACCGCGACCGACCGCCTGGCCAGCACGTCCGGCTGGCCGAGCACGTCGTGTTGCAGGTAGGAGAGCAGCTCACCGAACCCGGACTCGGCGTTGAGCGCCTCGTCGCCGGACTTGGCCGCGGTCTGCCGGAGCACGGCGGACACCGGGATGACCTTGGCCTGGATGCCGGCGGCGGCCAGCCGGCTGCGGTTGCGCTCGGCCACCCGACGCCAGCGCGGCGCAATGTCGATCTTGGTGAGCACCACGGCGACGGTCGGGCACATCCGGGTGAGCCGGTCGATCAGGGCGAGCTCGGTCGCGGCCAGCTCCCTGGTCGCCGCGGACGCCACCAGCACCGCGTCGGCCTGGGCGACCGCGCTGAACATGCTGGCCGACCGGATCGAGTCGAAGTCGTCCACCGCCGGGGTGTCCACCAGGACCAGCCCGCTGGCGAGCAGCTTGCGCGGAAGGCCGACCTCGGTGTGCAGCAGCTCGCCGCGGCCGGACGCCGGCGCGGGCGCCCGGGCGGCGAGCTGCTCGGCGACCTCCTCGACCGGGATGGGCTCGCGCCTCGGCTCGGCCCCGGCCGGTTCCCTGACCAGGGTGGCCACCGGCGCGTCGGCGTGCGAGATCACGATCGGCGCCGGGGTGGTGACGTGGTCCCCCACGGCGCAGATCGGGGCATTGATCAGCGCGTTGACCAGCTGGCTCTTACCCTGGTTCTGCTCGCCGACCACGGGCACCCGCAGGGTCGAATCGAGCAGTTGGCCGCGCTTGCGGCGCAGCCGATCGGCGAGGTCATGCCGCTGTCCCGCAGTGCATGCACCGATCGTGGCATCTAGAACGTCCAACCACGACACTGCTGTCACCCGGCTGAGTGTGCCTGGTAACTCTGTGTGCACGAAAGCCGGGGGCGGCCCGGTCGGGCCGCCCCCGAGGCGGGCGATGCTCAATGCCCGAACGGCAGGTGGTTGTCCACACCTCCGAGCAGATCACCC
This sequence comes from Actinophytocola sp., assembly GCF_035762905.1. GTDB lineage: Bacteria > Actinomycetota > Actinomycetes > Mycobacteriales > Pseudonocardiaceae > DASYTH01. The sequence continues at coordinate 157,900 of NZ_DASUCC010000041.1, read as the reverse complement.
ACGATCGGAACGCCGGAGGTGAGTCCGCCGACCGTGCCGACGGTGTCCTGCACGACACCGGGCAGGAGGGGCAGCCCGGGGGCGTCCGGCGCATCCGGTACCGGGGGCGCGGCCGGGTGCTCCGGAAGGACCGGCAGGTCGACCGGCAGGTCGGGCAGGTCGACCGGGAGCTGCGGCAGGTCGATCGGCAGGTCCGGCAGGTTCAGCCCCAGGTCGCCGAGGCCGGGCAGCCCGTGCCCGACGCCCGGGATGCCGGGAACTCCGGGGATGCCGGGAAGCCCCGCCGGCAGGTCGGTCGGCAGCTCCGGGAGCGCGCCGGGGAGGGTGCCGGGCAGGTCGCCGGCGACCGGGAGGTTGGCCTGGTCGAACAGCTGACCGGCGCTGCTGGCCAGCCCGCCCACCATGCCGGTGCCCATGGTCACGGCGTCGGTCAGGCCGCCGGCGCCGTCGGTCAGGTAGCCGTTGAGCGTGTCCATGCCGCCGCCGGCATAGCCGGCCACCGTGCCGGTGACCGCGTCGCCGCCGCGGCCGAGCGCGTCGGGGTCGAACCCGCCGCCGTCCAGGCCGAAGCTCAACGCGGCGGACGGTTCGCCCGTGGTGGCGGCGTAGGAGATCTGGCCGTCGGCCGGCGCGGTGTCGAACGTGGCGGCGAACGCGGCCTCCCGAGGGCCGGCGACGAAGCCGAACGTGCCGGAACCGACCGGCGAGCTGAGCGCACCGGCACCGGAGACGCCGGACAGGTTGGCGGTGAGCCCGCCGTCGACGGAAATCCCCTCGGTGGTGGCGGACGCGAGGTCGAGCACCAGCGGGATGGCGTCCATGACGTCTTCGGGGGTGACGTCGGGCAGGCCGGCGTCGCACAGCGCGCCCACCGGGTCAAGGTCGAACACCTGGCGGCACGACGGGTCGGACAGCAGCTTGATCACGAAGTCGTGCAGCGTCGGTTCGGCGGTCAACGGAAGCTCCTCGGACGATCGGTCGGTTGGCTGGGCGGAACGCTAGGGCGACCGGGCAATGAGCCGCATCGGGGATGACTCCTAGTCATTCCGCGTAACCCATTAGGGCCTCGGTAGTTACTCATTAGGGGGTTAGGGGTTCCCTGGCTCGCCACCCGTGGTGATACCAACTCACGGGTCCGATCGAACGCGGAGGAATCGCCGGCATGCCGTACGTCCTTGGCGTTGACGTGGGCAGCGGTCACACGACCGCGGCACTGCGGGGGCACGACGACGAAGGCGCCGTCGTGCTGCAACTGGACGCGGAGACCACCTCGGTGGAGTCCGTGCTCTACCTGACCGACGACGACACCGTGCTGGTCGGGCGGGACGCCGTGATCCGGGCCGAGCACGAGCCGGAACGGGTGTCCCGCGGGTTCGCCGGCCGGGTCGGCGATCCGGTGGCCCCGCTGCTGGCCGGGCGGCCCTGTCCGGCGGAGATTCTGACCGCCGCGCTGATCGCCTGGGTGGCCGACCGGGCGGTCGAGTCCGAGGGGTCCGAGCCGGACACGGTCGTGGTCACCCATCCGGCTGGCTGGGGTCCGCACCGGCGCAGCCTGCTCGGCGGCGCGCTGCGCCAGGCCGGGCTGACCGAGGTTCTCCTGCTGCCCAAGCCGGTGGCGGCCGCGGAGTGTCATGCCGCTGCGCACCCGCCGGCCGAGGACGACGCGCTGGCCGTGTTCGACCTGGGCGAGCACGACCTGGCCTGCGCCGTCACCCGATACGGGCAACACGGATTCGCCCTGCTGAGCCGGGCCGAGCCGGCCGAGCACCTGGGCGGGAGCCGGTTCGACGACCTGCTCACCGGTCACGTGCTCAGCGAGCTCGGGGTTCGCCCGGACGACCTCGACCCGTTCGACGACGCGGTCCGCGCGGCAATGGCCGACCTGCGGCTGGCCTGCCGGGTGGCCAAGGAGAAGCTGACCGACAAGCCCCACACGGTCGTCCCCACCGCCCCGTTCGGTCCGGCCGGCGTCCAGGTCACCCGCGCCCGGCTGGCCGGCCTGATCGGACCGGTGGTCCAGCGCGGTGTCGACCTGCTCCAGCAGACCGTGCGCGCGGCCGGCCGGGAGGTCGGCCGGGTGATCCTGACCGGCGGCTCGGCCCGCGTCCCGACCGTCGCCGAACTGGTGCGGGCGGCCGCACCTGGCGAGGTGAGCGTGGATCCGGAGCCGGAGACCGCGGTGGCCCGCGGCGCGGCCCTGGCCGGCTGGCGCCGGCTCACCCGGGCCGACCCGCCGGTGGAGCAGGTACGGGTGCCGGAGCAGCGCGAGGAGGCCGGCCCGCTGGACCCGGACGCCCCCACCCAGCCGCCCCGCCCGCCGGTGGCGGTGGCGCCGCTCGACCTTCCGCGGCGCCGGGTGCGGCGCCGGTACGCGGCCGGCCGGTCCCGGCGAAGAGCGGGTTGACGCGAGGCCCGCCAGCCGCACCCGACCCGCGGAGGATCGCCGTTGACCACCCGAACCGCGCCGAACCCGGTGCCGGACGCGCGCGCCCGCCAGCTGGCCGAGACCGTCGCCGCCGACCCCGGCGCCCCGATCCGGGCCGGCGTCCTCGCGCCCGGCGGCTACGGCAAGACCGCCGTGCTCGGCGAACTGGCCGCGATCTACCGGGACGCCGGGGTCCGGGTGGGCGGGGTGTCCGAGGCACTCGACCCCGCGGCCGACCCGGCCCGGATCGCGCTGCTGGTGGACGACGCGCACCGGCTGGACCCGGCGGCGCTGCGGCACATCCACGGCGTGGCCCGGACCGGGCAGGCCCGGCTGATCGTCGCGGCCCGGCCGTGGCCCAACTCCACGGCGCTGCGCGAACTGGCCGGCGCGCTGGACGGCACCGCGGCGCTGCGGCCGTTCGACCGGGAGCAGATCGCCGCGCACCTGGCCGCGGTCGGCCTGGCCGACCGGCCGGGGCTGGACGAGTTCGTGCTGGCCCAGACCGGCGGGGTGCCGGCGCTGGTGGACCGGCTGGCCAGGGCCATCGCCGCGGCCGGCCATGACGACCCGCTGGAGGTGCCGGCGGCGGCGATCACCGAGCTGGGCCCGCAGCTCGACGGCCTGGCCACCGGGGTGCTCGACTTCCTGATCGCCGCCGACCTGTCCGGCCCCGCGCCGCACGTCGAACTGCTCGGCGACCTGCTCGGCTGTGACCCGGACGGGGTCGGCGAGGTGGCCGGGGCGGCCCGGGCCACCGGGCTGATCGACCGGAGCGGCCGGCCGGTCCCGGTCGTGCGGCTGGCCATCCGCACCCTGGTGCCGGTGGACCGGCGCACCGCCGTGCGGGCCCGGCTGGCCGAGGCCCAGCGCTCCCGCGGCCCGGCCTGGGCGGAGCGGGTGGCGCTGGCCGGTGATCTGGACACCGCGCTGCGGGTGGCCGACCAGGTGCTGGCCGGACCGGACCGGGCCGGCCACGGCGAGACCGCCCGGGAGGCGGCCCGGGTGGCCGCCGCCGCACTCGCCCACCGTGGCCAGCTCGGCAGCAGCGCCGAGCTGTTCCGCTGGTCGGCGACCGGCCTGTCGAACGCGTTCGCGGCCATCGGCCTGATCGGCACCGGCGCGCCGGACGCGGCCGGGGCGCTGCTCGGCGGGTCCCCGCCGGACGGCCCGCCGACGCTGCTGTCCGGGGCGGCCGAGCTGATGGCCCGCGGCGTGCACGCCTCGGTGACCGGCCGGCCGGCGAGCGCGCTGGCCGACCTGGTCCGGGCGTCCTCACTGCTCGAACCGGCCGAGGCGGCCGTGCTGCTGCCCGACTCCCCCGCGGCGCTGGCCGCCGTGGTCGCGCTGCATGCCGGCGAACTGGCCGTGGCCGAGTCGGTGCTGCAGCGCGCGGTGCGATCCGGGATGGGCGGCCTGCCGTTCGCCGTGCGGCACCGGTTGCTCTACGCCTGGGTGAGCCTGATCCGCGGGGACCTGGACGCGACCAGGCAGCGGCTGCGCGATGCCGGCGCGGCCCGCACGGCCGGCGCCCCGCTGCCGCCGCGCGACTGGCTGTTCGCGGTCGCGCTCGAGGTCGGCCTGGCCCGGCGGGCCAGCGACCTGGAGGCGCTGCGCCGGGTGTGGGCCCGGGCCGGGGACGCCGCGATCCGCCATCCGGTGGACCTGTTCACCCTGCTTCCGCTCGGTGAGCTGGCGATCGCCGCGGCCCGGATGGGCGAGGAGGACCGGCTGGCCGGACACCTGGCCACCGCCCGGATGCTGCTGGACGCACTGGACGATCCGCCGCTGTGGGCGGCCGGCCTGGCCTGGAGCCGGCTGCACGCCGCGATCGTGGCCGAGCGGCCGGCCCTTGCGCAGGAGCAGGCCGCGGTGCTGGCCCGGCACGCCGGGCACGGCCGGCAGCACACGCTGCTCGCCGCCGCCGCGCGCTGCTGGCTGGACGTGCTCGGCGGCACGATCGATCCGGCCGCCATCGAGCCGGTGGCCCGCGACCTGCACGCCGCCGGGCTGCGCTGGGATGCCGCCCGGCTGGCCGGCCAGGCGGCGATCCGCACGCCGGACCGCCGGGCGATGGTCGCGCTGATGGACTGCGCCCGGTCGCTGTCCGGCGCCGGCCCGGTGCCCGCGCCGGACGAGCCCGGCCCGGCCCGGATCAGCGAACGGGAACGCCAGGTCGCCCGCCTGGTGCTGGACGGCCTCACCTACCGGGAGGTCGGCGACCGGCTCTACATCTCGGCCAAGACCGTCGAACACCACGTCGCCCGGATGCGCCAACGCCTCGGCGCGGCCAACCGACGCGACCTGCTCGCCCAACTCCGCACAATGCTCGCCGAGCCACCCAGCCCCTGATCAACCGCAACGCCAGATCAACCGCGGTACCTGATCAACCGCGGTACCTGATCAACCGCAGTGCTTGAACGGGCTGGTGTAGGACGCCGACCCGACCGAGCCGCCCCACCGCACGCACGCCCCGGGTGCCGCGCGGCGGACCGGGCCGGCGTAGTAGGCGAACGAGCCGGAGTCCGTGGCCCGCGCCGCGCCCTGCACCTCGAGGAAGGCCGAGGTGGCCGAGGCCGTGCCGATCGACGTCGACTTGATCGTGGCCACGCAGTTGTTGCCGGTGCCGGCGTTGTAGAGCAGGTAGACCGTGCCGGCCTGGCCGAGCCCGGCGAAGTCGATCACCTGGTAGCCGGCGCCGCACACCTCTCGTGGGGTGTGCGAGTTGTTCGCCGCGCAGGTGTTGGCGCTGGTGTAGTTCCGGGTGCCCCAGTAGAGGATCTGCGCGCCGTTCACCGAGATCCGCACGGCGGCGCCGTTCTGCCGCTCCTCGAAATGCAGGTGCGGGCCGCTGGACCCGCCGGTGGTGCCGACGTTGCCGATCAGCTGCCCGGGGCTGACCCGGTCGCCCACCGCGACCCGCTGGGCGGACAGGTGGGCGTAGCGGGTGGTCCAGCCGCTGCCGTGGTCCAGCTCGATCCACCGGCCGTAGCTGTCGGCACCCTCGTTGTCCACCCGGGACACCCGGCCGGCCGCGGCGGCGGCCACCGGGTCGCCGTCGTCGTTGGTCCGGTTGAGGTCGACCGCGTTGGCCGGGCTGTGGTTGGTTCTGGTCTGGCCGCTCCAGGTCTGGCCGCAGGGGAACGGGAGCTGGAAGGCGGGCGCGGCGCTGGCCTCGGTCGTGCCGAGGACGGTGAGCGCGGAGGCGGCGAGCGCCGCGCCGGTGAGGAGGCGCAGGGTCTTCATGTGAGGATCTTGCCAAATAAATTGCGTTGTCGTGTAGATCTAACTTGGAAGAATTGTCGGCGTGCAGAACTTCGTCGCCGCGTTGCCCAAGGTCGAGCTGCATGTGCACCTGCTCGGCTCCGCCTCCATCGACACGGTGCTCGGGCTGGCCCGCCGGCACCCGGACCGGGGCGTCCCGGTGGACCGGGCGGCGCTGCGCGAGTTCTACGAGTTCACCGACTTCGCGCACTTCATCGAGGTGTACGTGAAGGTCACCACCCTGGTGACCACCGCAGCCGACATCACCGACCTGGTCGTCGGGCAGGCCGCCGACCTGGCCCGGAACAACGTGCGCTACGCCGAGGTGACCGTGACCCCGGTGCCGCACCTGATGCTGGGCATCGAGCCGGACGAGCTGGCCGAGGCGCTCACCACCGGCCGCGAGCGGGCCCGCGCCGAGCACGGCGTCGAGCTCGCCTGGGTGTTCGACATCGCCGGATCACTCGGCTACAAGGCGGGCATCGCCACCGCCGAGTGGGTGCTGCGGCACCGGCCGGCCGGGACCGTCGGGTTCGGGCTGGGCGGCGCGGAGATCGGCGTGCCGAGGGAGAAGTACGCCGACGCGTTCCGCATGGCCGGCGACGGCGGGCTGCACCTGGTCCCGCACGCCGGGGAGACCACCGGACCGGAGACCATCTGGGCCGCGCTGACCGAGCTGCGCGCGGAACGGATCGGGCACGGCACCAGCGCGGTCGCCGACCCCGAACTGCTCGCCCACCTGGCCGCCAACGGCATCCCGGTCGAGGTGTGCCCGACCTCGAACATCCGCACCAAGGCGGTGCCGACGCTGGCCGAGCACCCGCTGCCCCGGCTACTGGAGGCCGGGGTGCCGGTCACCATCGCCACCGACGACCCCGGGATGTTCCACACCGACCTGAACACCGAATACCTGCTCTGCCACGAGCAGTTCGGGTTGAGCCGCACCGAGCTGGCCGACCTGGCCCGGGCCGGTGTCGACGCCGCGTTCTGCCGGCCCGAGGTGCGCTCCGCCCTGCTCGCCGAGATCGACGAGGTGGAGCGCACCCGGTAACTCAGCGGAAGCCGGTCCACCGGTCCTCGGGCGGGACCTCCGGCTCCAGGGTGGCGGAGACCTGCGGGGCCACCTCGACCTCGGGCAGCGCGGCCGCGCCGGGCAGCAGCGAGATCGGCAGGCCCAACCGGCTGCGCCCGAGATCCAGGTCCACCGTGGCGCCGGTGCCCCGGGGCACGGTGAACTGGCTGTCGCTCAACGTGATCACCAGACCGAGCACCCGGCCGGCGGGCAGCACCAGGTCGTGCGCGTGCAGCTGCCAGGTGACCGTGTACCACCGGCCCGGAACCAGCGGGCTTGGCGCGGTGAGCGAGTCCCGGTGCGCGGCGTCGAGCCAGCCGCGGGAGATCACGGCGGCGTCCCGGGTGACCACGTTCTTCACCGTGTCGCGGTAGCACGGGTCGTCGGCAGCGGAGGTCGCGCCCCAGCACGACTCGGTGGCCAGCGTCCGGATCCCCTCGCCGGAGGCCAGGGAGTTGATCCGCTCCGCCGTGCCGTAGTCCACCAGCCGGGCGGCGAACCCGGTGTTGGCCTGGTTCACCCGGACCCGCAGGCTGACCGTCGCCGTGCCGCTGATCCGGAGGTCACGCCGCAGCGGCGCGGACAGGAACACCTGCCGACCGGCCACCGCCGCGTTCGGGTCGGACACCGCGGCGCCCTCGCGGAGCGACGGGTCGTCGGTGACCGACACCAGCGTGCCCGGCCGGCTCGGCCGTAACCCGAGCGTGCCGGCGGAGCCGTCCCCCGTGCCCAGCGAGACCGGCAGGTGGAACGAACCCGGCGCCGGCCAGGTCGGCTCGTTCACCCAGTGGTCCGGGGTGCGCTCGATGGTGGCCATCGGCTCGCGCATGACGTCGTTGCGCAGGCCCTGCAACCAGAAGTCGAACCACCGGTGCAGGGTGGCCACCCACTCCGCGCGGCGGAAGTCGAACGGGTCGACGTGCCCCTCCTGGCCCAGCCAGATCTTGCGCGGCACGCCGCGGCCGGCCAGCGCGTCCCACCACCGCGCGAAATGCTTGGTCTCCACGTTCAGGTCGTTGATGCCGTGCACCACGAACACGCTGGCCCTGACCCGGCGCGCGTCCGGCACGAAGTCGCGCTCGGCCCAGAACGCGTTGAAGTTGCCGGTGGCGTTGTCCGATCCGGCCAGCAGCGCTTCCCGGTTGGGCACACAGATCGGGTCCGGCCGGCCGTTGACGAACCCGGACAGCCAGGCCGGTCCGAAGTCGGTGGTGTAGAGCGCGCCGTTGTCCCGGTAGTAGTCGAACCAGCTGGAGATCGCCGAGATCGGCACGATCGTGGCCAGCCCGTCCACGCCGGTCGCGGCCACGCCGTTGGCCACGGTGCCGTCCCACGACTTGCCGATCATCCCGACCTTGCCGGTGGACCAGGTCGCCCTGGCGACGGTGCCGTCGGCGTACTCACCGCGCGCCCGGCCGTTCAGCCAGTCGATCACGGTCTTGGCGCCGATGATCTCCTCGCGCCCGCCCACGTCGCCGCACCCGGTGGACCGGCTGGTGCCGTTGAAGTCCACCGCGGCGAAGGCGTATCCGCGCGGCACGAAGTAGTTGTCGTAGAACAGCGGGAACTTGGCGACGGTGCCGTCCGCCGCGTACACCTTGCGCTCGCTCTCGTTGCCCCGGCCGCAGCACTGGTAGTACGGCGAGGCGTCCATGATCACCGGAACCTTGACGCCGCGCTCGGCCGCCTCCCGCGGATGCACCAGGTCGACCACGATCTTGTCGCGGACCCCGTCCCCGTCGTTGTCCAGCGGCGTGGTGACCCACACGCTTTCCCGGATCGCGTCGGCATAGTCGTAGACCGGCACCGTCTGGGTGCCGCGCACGTGCGGGGCCGCCGGGGCCGCCGTGGCGACCGCGCCCGGCACGAGCAACCCGGCGACGCAGACCAGTGCCGCCGCCAGAGTGGTACGGCGCATCGTCATGCCCCGGAACCTATCCGCGGCGCAGCAGGGGTGATAGCGCCGAACGTCGGCTAGCCTCGCCACAGTGAGCAGAGTGGATGCGGACATTGTGGCCGTAACGGTGTATCCGGGACAGGCCCGGATCACCCGGCGTGGCACGGTTTCGCTTGCCGCGGGCGAGAACCGGGTGGTGATCGGCGGGCTGCCGCTGACCCTGCGGGCCGACTCGGTGCGCGCCGGCGGGCACGGCCCGGCCACCGTGCTCGGCGTGGACGTGCTGCCCGAGCGCAATCCCCGGTCGCCCGACGTGGCCGTCGAGGAGCTGGAGCGGCGCCGGGACGCGGTGCGGGACCGGGTGGCCGAGCTGAACGACGAGGACACGGTGCTGGCCGGCCGGGCGGACCTGATCACCGCGCTGGCCCGGCGCTCCGGTGCGGCGTTCGCCCGGGCGCTGGCCGCGGACTCGGTCGAGGTGTCCCGGGTGGCCGCGGTGAGCGACGGCCTCGCCGAGCAGCTCGCCGCGGTGCTGGCCGCCCGCCGCCAGCTGACCGAGCGGCGCCGGGCGACCCAGCAGGAGCTCGACGAGCTCGAGCGCCGGCTGGCCGACCGGATCGCCGCGCAGGCCCCGGACCGGATGGCGGTCGCGGTCAGCCTGGACGTCGCCGCGGCCGCCGACATCGAGCTCGAGCTGTCCTACCTGGTCGACGCGGCCCGCTGGGAGTCGCGCTACGACGTGCGGCTGCGCGGCGAAACCCTGACCCTGACCTGGTTCGGGCTGGTCAGTCAGCACACCGGCGAGGACTGGCCGGAGTGCGACCTGCGGCTGTCCACCGCCCGCCCGGCCAGCGCGGTGACCGTGCCGGAGCTGGACCCGTGGTACCTGGACCGCGAGCAACCGGTGGTCCCGCTCAGGGCCGGTTTCGGCATGGCCGCCGACATGGAGATGGAGCGGATGCCGGCACCCGTGCCCGCCCAGGCGCCCGGCGGCGGTGGGTTCCGGCAGTTGGTCGCGCAGGCCAAGGCCGAGGTCGCGACCGCAACGGCGAGCGTCGAGCACGGCGTCGCGGCGGCCACCTACCGGCCGGCGCGCCCGGTCGCGGTGCCCGCCGACGGCTCCGCGCACCGCACCACCGTGCTGCAGGCCGAGCTGCCGGCCCGGTTGGACCATGTCACGGTGCCGTTGCGCGGACCGGAGGCCTACCTGCGGGCGACCGTGGTGAACTCCTCGGAGCACACGCTGCGGCCGGGGCCGGCGGCGATCTTCCACGAGACCGAGTTCGTCGGCAGCACGGCGCTGGAACCGTGGGCCCCTGGTGAGGAGGTGGAGCTGGCGCTCGGCGTGGACGACCGGGTCCGGGTGGAGCGCGAGCTGGTGCGCCGGACGGCCGGCAAGGCGGTGCTCGGCAACACCCGGCGGCACGAGGCGGCGTACAAGATCACGATCGGGAACTACGGGCCGCGGCCGGCCAGCGTCACGGTGATCGACCAGGTTCCGGTCTCCCGGGACGACGGGATCACCGTGCGGGACGTGCAGCTGACCCCGAAACCGGCTGAGCAGACGGAGTTGGGCGAGGTGAGGTGGACGTTGGAGCTGGCGCCGAACAAGACCGCGGAGCTGACCATGGGGTTCCGGGTGGACGTGGCCAAGGGCGTGCGGCTGACCGGGTGGCGGGACTGATGGGCGCCCCGGCCAAGCCGTGGCACGGCGTGCTGGTGGCCACCGCGCTGCCGTTTCGCGGCCCGGACCTGGCCGTGGACCTGGACGGCTACGCCGAGCACGTGAAGTGGCTGGCCGAGGCCGGCTGTCACGGCGTGGTGCCGAACGGATCCCTTGGTGAGTACCAGGTTCTCACCCCCGAGGAGCGAGCCGCCGTGGTGCGCACCGCGGTCGACGCCGCACCGGCCGGCTGCGTGGTCATGCCCGGGGTGGCCGCCTACGGCGCGCTGGAGGCCCGACGGTGGGCCGAGCAGGCCGGCGAGGCCGGTTGCCCGGCGGTGATGCTGTTGCCGCCCAACGCCTACCGGGCCGACGAGCGCGCGATCGTCGCGCACTACCGCGAGGTGGCCAGGGCCGGACTGCCGATCGTGGCCTACAACAACCCGCACGACACCAAGGTGGACCTGACCCCGGAGCTGCTGGCCCGGCTGTTCGACGACGGCCTGATCGTGGCGGTCAAGGAGTTCAGCGGCGACGTGCGCCGGGCCTACCGGATCGCCGAACTGGCCCCCGGGCTGGACCTGCTGGCCGGTGCCGACGACGTGCTGCTCGAGCTGGCGTTGGCCGGCGCGGTCGGCTGGGTGGCCGGCTTCCCGAACGCCTTGCCGCACCAGTGCGTCGAGCTGTACACCGCGGCGACCGGCGCCGACCCGGCCACCGCAGTGCCGGCCTACCGGCTGCTGCATCCGTTGCTGCGCTGGGACTCCCGCACCGAGTTCGTGCAGGCGATCAAGCTGTCCATGGACGTCGCCGGCCGGTACAGTGGACCGTGCCGGCCTCCGCGCGAGCCACTGTCCACTGCGGACGCCGAGGAGATCGTGCGGGAAACGGCGAAGGTGTTGAGGCACTGATGCGCTCGCGGAACGTCTTCCACGCGGTGGACTCGCACACCGAGGGCATGCCGACCAGGGTGATCACCGGCGGGGTCGGCGTGCTGCCGGGCCGCACCATGGCCGAGCGGCGCGCACACCTCATCGAGCATCTGGACCACCTGCGCACCCTGCTGATGTACGAGCCACGCGGCCACGCGGCGATGTCCGGTGCGATCCTGCAACCGCCGACCCGGCCGGACGCCGACCACGGCGTGCTGTTCATCGAGGTCTCCGGGGTGCTGCCGATGTGCGGGCACGGCACGATCGGCGTGGCCACGGTGCTGGTGGAGACCGGGATGGTGCCGGTGACCGAGCCGGTGACCACGGTCCGGCTGGACGTGCCGGCCGGGCTGGTGACCGCCGAGGTCGCGGTGCGCGACGGGCGGGCAACGGCGGTGACCATCCGCAACGTGGCCTCGTTCGCCGCCGCGCTGGACGCGAAGGTGGACGTGCCCGGATACGGCACGGTGCGCTACGACCTGGCCTACGGCGGGAACTTCTACGCGATCGTGCCGCTCGAGGAGCTCGGGCTGCCGTTCGACCGGGCCGAGCAGAACCGGTTGCTCGACGCCGGGATCGCGATCAGGAACGCGATCAACGCCACCGATCCGCCGGTGCACCCGGAGGACCCGGCGGTGCGCGCGGTACACGGCGTGTACCTCGCCGCGCCCGGCTCGGACGCCGCACACTCCCGGCACGCGATGGTCCTGCCGCCCCGGTGGTTCGACCGGTCGCCGTGCGGCACCGGCACATCCGCGCGGATGGCGGCGCTGCACGCGCGCGGCGAGCTGGGCCTGCACACCGACTTCGTGAACGAGTCCTTCCTCGGCACCAGCTTCACCGGCCGGCTCGTCGGCGAGACCACGACCGGCGGCCGGCCGGCGGTGCTGCCCACGATCACCGGCCGGGCCTGGGTCACCGGCACCGCGCAGTACCTGCTGGATCCGGCCGATCCGTTCCCGGCCGGATTCCTGCTGTGAGCGGCAGATGACCGACGTGGTGGTGATCGGCGCGGGCATCGTCGGAGCGGCCTGCGCCTACTACGCCGCCCGGGCCGGCCTCGCGGTGACCGTGGTGGACCGTGGACCGCTCGCCGGCGGTACCACCAGCGCAGGCGAGGGCAACATCCTGTTGTCGGACAAGCTACCCGGGCCCGAACTCGACCTCGGCCTGCTGTCCTACCGGCTGTGGCGGGAGCTGGACATCGGGCCGATCGAGCTGGAACCCAAGGGCGGCTTGATGATCGCCAGCACCGAAGCCGCGATGTCCACTGTGGACGATCTGGCCACGGCGCAACGTGCGTCCGGAGTGGACGCCATCATGGTCAGCGACCTGGCCGCCTACGAGCCGCGGCTGCGGCCCGGACTTCCCGGCGGCGCCTACTATCCGCAGGACCTCCAGGTGCAGCCGATGCTCGCCACCGCCCGCCTGCTGCGCGCCGCCCCCAACCTCGAAGTCCATTATGGACATCCGGTGACCGCGATCGAGACGGACCGGGGACGGGTGGTCGCGGTTCGCACCGCCGGCCGGCGCATCCCGACCGGCGCCGTGGTCAACGCGGCCGGCGTCTGGGCCGGCGAGGTGGCCGGGCTGGCCGGCGTCACCCTGCCGATCGCGCCGCGCCGCGGCTTCGTGCTGGTCACCGAGCCGCTGCCGCCGCTGGTGCGGTACAAGGTGGCGACCGCGGACTACCTGGACAACGTGGCCAGCGGCGACGCCGGGCTGCAGGCGTCGGCCGTGGTCGAGGGCACCCCGTCCGGCACCATCCTGATCGGCGCCAGCCGGGAACGGGTCGGCTTCGACCGCGGCTTCGCCCTGCCGGTACTGCGCCGGCTGGCCGCGCAGGCCATCGCGCTGTTCCCGTTCCTGGCCGGGGTGCGGCTGCTGCGCGCCTACCGCGGGTTCCGCCCGTACAGCCCGGACCACCTGCCGATGATCGGCCCGGACCCGCGGGTGGCCGGCCTGTTCCACGCCTGCGGGCACGAGGGCGCCGGGATCGGGCTGTCCCAGGCGACCGGACGGGTGATCGCCGCCGAACTGACCGGCGCGCCGCGGTTGCTGGACCTGACCCCGTTCCGGCCGGAGCGGTTCGCATGATCACCTTCGCCGGCCGGGAGATCCCGTTCGAACCCGGGCAGAGCATCGCCGCCGCGCTGATCGCGGCCGGTGTCCGGTCCTGGCACCGGACCCGCCGGGCCGGGGCGCCGCGCGGGCTGTTCTGCGGCATCGGCGCCTGCTTCGACTGCCTGGTCACGGTGAACGGCGCACCGGCCCAGCGGGCCTGCCTGCTGCCGGCGCGCGACGGTGACGTGGTGGCGCCGGTGAGCGAGCTGGCGAGCGAATCGTCGGGCCGGCCATGACCTACGACATCGCGGTGATCGGCGCCGGACCGGCCGGACTGGCCGCCGCGGCGCGGGCGGCCGGCGCCGGTTGCCGGGTGGTCGTGCTCGACGCCGGACCGCGGCCGGGCGGGCAGTACTGGCGGCACCGCGCCGGATCGGCCCCGGCCGACCGCCGGTTCCGGGCGCTGGCCGGCGCGCTGGATCGGGTCGACTACCGGGCCGAGGCCAGCGTGTGGTTCGCCGAACCGGGGTTCACGCTGCACACCGGCGCCGGCGAGGTCAGCGCCGAGCGGCTGGTGCTGGCCACCGGCGCGCACGACCGGGTGGTGCCGTTCCCCGGCTGGGACCTGCCCGGGGTGACCACGGCCGGCGGCGCGCAGGCGTTGCTCAAGGGGCACGGGGTGCTCACCGGCCGGCGGATCGCGGTCGCCGGCACCGGGCCGTTCCTGCTGCCGGTGGCCGCCGGGCTGGCCGCCGCCGGGGCCCGGATCGCCGGCGTGTTCGAGGCCGGCAACCCCCTGCGGGTGCTGCGCCGCCCGGTCCCGGCGGCCAAGCTGGCCGAGGTGGCCGGGTACGCGGCCCGGTTCGCCCGGCACCGGATCCGGTACCGCACCGGCCACGTGGTCGTGGCCGCCCACGGCGACGTCGAGGTGTCCGCGGTGACCGTGGCCGGCCGGGACGGGCACACCCGGCGGGTCCGGTGCGACGCGCTGGCCGTCGGCTACGGGTTCGTGCCGGCGCTGGAACTGCCGACCCTGCTCGGCTGTGCGGTGTGCCTGGATACCGACGGCAACCTGGTGACCGCCGTCGACCACACCCAGCAGACCTCGGTGCCCGGGGTGTTCGCCGCCGGCGAGGTGACCGGCGTCGGCGGGGCGGACCTGGCGCTGGCCGAGGGCGCGATCGCGGGTGCCGCCGCCGCGGCGTCGCTCGGCGGCCGCACCCCCGACGACGCGGTCCCGGCCGGACCGGCCGGCCGGCGGGCGCGGCTGCGCCGGTTCGCCGCGACGCTGCACGCCGCGCACCCGGTGCCGGCCGGCTGGCCGGACCGGCTGACCGCGGACACCGTGGTGTGCCGGTGCGAGGAGGTGCCGCTGCGCGCCGTGCGCGCGGCGGTGACCGAGCTGGGCGCGACCGACGCGCGCACGGTGAAATCGCTGACCCGGGCCGGAATGGGCTGGTGCCAGGGCCGGATCTGCGGCTACCCGGTGGCCTGCCTGGCCGCCCGGCTCAACGGCCGCCCGGTCGCCGAGTCCGATCTGGACACGTTCGCCCGCCGGCCGATCGGCTCGGCCATCACGCTCGGCCAGCTGGCCGAGGGTGATCGAACAACGCCATGAGCCGCGGCAACGGGCCGAGATCGCCCTCGCTGGAACGCAACGACAGCAGTTAATCCCGGAGCGGCGGCAACTGCCGGTACATCACGTGCAGGCCGACGTAACCCTTGGTGGGATGCCGAAAGGCCTCCGGAACGGTGCCGACGATCTCGAAGCCGAGCGAGCGCCACAGCGCCACCGCGCGGGTGTTGGTCTCCACGACGGCGTTGAACTGCATGGCGCGGTAACCCTGCGCCCGGGCCCACGCCAGGGAGTGCTCGCCGAGCGCCCGGCCGACGCCCCGGCCGCCGTGCGCCGGGTCGACCATGTAGCTGGCGCTGGCCACGTGCGCGCCCGGGCCGTCCCGGTTCGGGTTCATCTTGGCCGAGCCGAGCACGGTGCCGTCCTGGTCGACGGCGACCACGGTCGTGCCCGGCGCGGCGAGCATCCAGATCGCCCGGGCCGCGTCCTCGGTCAGCTCCGGGTCGTAGGCGTAGGTCTCCCCGGCGGCGACGATCTGGCGCAGGAACGACCAGATCGCCGGCCAGTCCGCCGGGGTCGCGGTACGGATCAGCACGCCGTCAGCGTGCCACGGTCAGCCTGACGGCGGCCGGGCGGCCGGGATCAGGTCCAGCAGGCCGAGCGCGTGCGCCGCGGCGAGCGCACCGGGCCGGTTGCGCGCGCCGAGCTTGCGGAACAGCCGGGCCTGGGTGTTCTCCACGGTCTTCTCCGCGATGCCGAGGGCCCGCGCGGTCAGCCGAACCGTGTGGCCGTTGGCGATCGAACGCAGAATGTCGCATTCGCGGGAGGTCAGCTCCGGCAGGCCGGGGGCGGTTCCGCCGGAAGGGCCACGCACGGCATCGAGCAGGGCCGCGGCAGCACTCTCCTCGATCGCCAGGTAGCCGTGCGTGGCCAAGGTCAGGGCCGGCACCAGGTCGCTGGCCACCCGGTCGGCGGTGACCACCGTGAGCGCACCGCGCAGCAGCGCGCCGAGCACCTCGGCCCGGGGCGGCGGGGTGCTGCGCACCAGGGCGACCGGCAGTCCGGCGTCCCATCCGGTGGGCCAGTCCGACGACGCCGGGTCCACCAGGACCACGAAAACCGACTCGGAGCCCTCACCCTCCGCGGGTCTGCGTCTGTTCGCCTCCACCTCGGTGGCCACCGAGATGCCGCCGGCCAGCAGCGCCGTGGCGACCTGCTCGCGGGTCGGCCCGGCCGCGCCGCGCAGCACGGCCACCACCGTTCCGACCGGACGGCTGCCGGCCGGGCGGGTGGTCGGGCGGGTGATGATGCCCAGTGCGGTCGCCCTGGCCACCACCTGACACTGGCTGGCCACCTCGAGCTTGCGATAGATGCGGCGTTTGGCGTTGGCCACCGCGGAGGTGCTGATGTCGAGCAGCTGGGCGATCCGGTTTGCGGTGTGCCCGGCGCTGAGCAGGGAGATGATCTTGCCTTCCTGCTCGGTGAGCCCGTCCTCGACACCGGCCGAGCGAACCGGGTGGTTGCGGTAGGTGGCGACGTAGCGTTGCAACACGACCAGGAGCGCGTCCAGGCCGTGTGAGCACGGCAGCAGCGTGTCGACGCCGAGCTGCCACAGCGCGCCGAGCTCGGCGGAGGACAGCCGCTCGTAGACCACGACCAACCGGGCCAGGTCGACACAGTCCTTGAGGCGCTTGAGAACCTGCTCGTCGGTACCGATCCCGCCGCCGACGTCGACCAGGACCACATCGGGATGTTGCAGCTCACACAGCATGGGGAGATCGTCGAGATCGGCCACACTGCCGACGACCGCGTACTCCGGTCTGGCTTCGAGACAACCCGCGAGAGCGTCTCTGAACAACCGTCGAGGAGAGCGCAGCGCTACTCGGATCATGTACATCTACCCCTTTGCGCCTGGCACTCCCCGTGACTCCTCATTGTCGTCCTGCGACCACAGTTGCAACAGGCCCTAGGGGTTTTAATTTGGTCAAATCCAGTTTAGGCAGACACTTAGGTACACACAGGCCCCGGGATGATCATCCCGGGGCCCGTGTGTGTCACTCGACTAGCCGATCGAGCACTGTGTGGTGTTCAAGGAGAATCTTGTTGGTCGGGCGTTGGTGGCGCCGTTCCGGGTCGCCGTGAACCCGACATCCCGCACGGTCTGACCTGGGTTGATCGTGCCGTTCCAGCCCGCGTTCTCCACGGGCACACGGAATTCGTCCTGCACCACCGACCCGTTCCACAGGCTGGTGATCTGCTGGCCGTTGGCGAAGCTGAACCGCAGGGTCCAGTTGTTGATCGGCACCGATCCGGTGTTGGTGATGTTCATGTTCGCCTGGAAGGCGCCGGGCCACTGGTTGACGATGGTGTAGCTGACCCGGCAGGCGCTCGGCGGGGTGTCGCCGTGCGAGAAGAACACGTTCGAGCCCAACTCGGACCGCGGCACGCCGGCGTTGCGGGCGATGATGTCACCGAGGTTGCTGCGGAAGTCGATCCCGTAGGTGTTGCGGATGAAGGTCAGGCCCGGGTCGTTGGCGTAGAAGAACCGGTCACCGTCCCGGAGCCGGGTGAACTCGCGGGCCCAGATGGCTCGCTGCAGCTCGCCGAGGTCACCGTTGCTGGCGTGCCGCTCGGCCAGGGCGCCGACGAACGCGTCGACGTTGTTCACGTTGCCGTAGATCGCCTGTAGCCGGGCGGCCAACGGTGCACGGCGCACCGAGTTGATCGGCGTGGCCTCCAACCGGTCCTCGTCCTCCGGGTCGATCGCCGCACCGAACACGTCGGAGAGCTCGCGGAACTCCAGGCTCGCCGGGTTGTCGATGCCGGTGCCGGGCGGGAAGGCCGAGCTGGACTCGCCGGTGATCTGCGTGAACGAGGTCCGGGCCGGCAGCCCGTAGGCCTGGCGCATCTGGTTGTAGGTGGGCATGCCGTGGTCCCGGCCGCGCTCGACGTCGATCGCACCGAGGTCGACCACCGAGTCGAAGCACTCCGGCAGCTCCGGCCCGTCCAGGCACTCGGGGTTGCCGGTGACCGGGATCTGGAACAGCACGCTGCGCAGCTGGTTGTCGATCATCTCCTCGTTCTTGTACTGCGGCTCGCCGCCGATGCCCTGCAGCAGCGGGCCGAGTCCGATCGGCTGGACCAGATCGGGGTTGAAGAAGCCCCGGTTCAGCGGGATGACCAGCTCGACCTCGCCGTCCTCTTCGACCACCTCGATGCCCTGGGCCCGGAACGCGTCGAGCTGTGCCGCCGTCCAGGTGTCCTCCTCGCCGGCGACCTCCATCTCGCCGTGGATCATGCTGTGCACCCGGTAGCCGACCGTGGCGAACTCGTTGGTCAGCGTGGCGTTGACGTTGTTGCGGTAGCCGGAGTACCTGGGGATCGAGACGCCCATCGCCGGCAGGAACTCGTTGTAGGTGATGTACTGCTGCTCGGCGATGATGACCCGCCGGGCGATCTGGAACTTGTCCTCCTCGCTGAGCGAGTTGGGCAGCGAGTTCACGATCCGGTTGTGCTCGCGGGCGAACAGCGTGTGCGTGGCGGTCAGGAACAGGTTCTCGTTGGCGCGCACGTCGCCGGCCACCATGGCCCGGTTCGGGTTGGCCCGCAGGATGCCGTCGATCTCCATCGGCGGTGCGGCCGCCGGGTTGCCGCGGGCGTCGCGCCGGGGCAGGTAGTTGTTCTGCAACAGCAGTCGGCCGTTGTTGTTGGCCGGGTTGCCGTCGACCGAGCCCTCGCGCAGCCAGTCCAGGCGCTGGTTCGTGCCGCCGTAGACCGCGGCCGCGTCGATGTAGGAACTGACCGTGTTGACCTGCTGGCGGGCGTTGTTCACGCCGGTGCCCGGCGCCGCGTCGGAGCGCGTGAACCCGATCACGCCGAGGTCGTTCTCGAAGTCCTCGAGCGGATCGTTGGCGTTGAACGGAATGTTCGCCGGCTCGCCGGCCGGGTCGCCGGGCGAGCGGCCCAGCCGCAGACCGAAGGTGTGGTCCAGGAACTGGCCCCAGGTCCACGCCCACGCGGTCGCCTGCTTCTCGGAGAAGATGTTCTGGTTGCCGTCGTTGAACACCCGGTTGCTGATCGCGCGGGAGTTCGGCCCGGCGACCGGTTGGCTGCGGCCGTCGGCGTACCGGGCGGCGGCGACCCGGGCGTACGCCGTGCCGCCCTGGCCCCAGGTGGGGTTGGCGATGTTGTTGCCGCCGCCGTCCAGGCTCTGGATGGCGAACGGGACGGCGGCGGCCGCGGTGCCCGCCGAGCCGACCAGGCCCATCACCTGAGCCCCGGCCAGCAGCACCGCGGCGGACAGCGTGACGAGTGGATTTCGGCGTCTGGTCCCGCGGACCAATCTGGACGAGGAACCGAATTTAATGTTCATGCCATTCCTCTCCGTCAGTATTTCGACGCCGAGAAAACTGGTGGGTCGGCGACAAAACGGACTAATCGTAGGCAGGGACTGGAAGGCTGGACCGAAGACACGGGTTCACCGACGCGCAAAGGGAGTGCTCGAATTGCGCGCATATTCCACCCACCCTTGGCCGGGCACTGAATTGACGACGATATAAGGCGAGGCCCCGCCCGTGTCATTTCGGCACCTGGGCTAAGCCTGGTACGACTCCAAACAACGGTCAATACCGGCATCCCACCCGTATCCCTTGGGGGATGCGAAATAAGCTTCGGACAAACCCGACACATCGCTGCGCCAACCGGGGGAAGCTCCGGAAGCCACCCTTCCGCGCCGTCGGCGGTACCTGCCAGGATCGGCGCTGACAACGTTGTCACCCTATTTGACGGGGGCCATGACATGTACCGGTCACCGATGTTCGCGATCCTGGTCGGCGCCGGCGTCGCGCTGGCCACCGCCGTGCTGCCGAGCGAACCCGCCGCGGCCGCGCCGGCCCCCCAGGTGGTGATCGACGACCCCGCGCAGTACGTGAACCCGTTCGTAGGCACCAAACCCGGCGGCCCGGACTTCGGACACGGCGGCGGCGCCGGCAACACCTTCCCGGGCGCCGACGCGCCGTTCGGAATGCTGCAGTGGAGCCCGGACACGGTGACCCACCAGCACGGCGGCTACCACTACGACGACAACCGGATCCGCGGGTTCAGCCTGACCCACCTGTCCGGGCCCGGCTGCAGCGACTTCGGCAACGTGCCGTTCCTGCCGACCCTCGGCGCCGCCCCGGTCGGCCACTACACGTTCTCGCACGCCAACGAATCCGCCACGCCCGGCTACTACTCCGTGGCGTTCGACAACGGGCTGCGCACCGAACTCGCCGCCACCCAGCGCTCCGGCATGGCTCGGGTGACCTACCCGGCCGGCGTGCAGGCCTCCCTCGCCGTGGACGCGGCCCGGGCGTTCAACACCGCCAGCGGTTCGATCACCATCGGCACCAACACGTTGACCGGCTTCACGGACAGCGGCGGCTTCTGCGGCGCCGGAAACCGCTACCGGCTGCACTTCTACGCCGTGTTCGACCGGCCGTTCGCCACCGCGGGCGTGGCCGGGCCGGACGGCAAGGTGGATCCCTCCCGCCGGTCGATCGAGGGCACCGGCCCCGGCACCGTGCCACCATCGGCCAAGACCGCCACCGCACAGTCCGGAGTGGACACCCGGCCGGCGCCGCCACCCGATGCCAGCACCGGCTCCGCGGAAACCCTTGCCGCGGCGGCATTCGTCTCGTTCGACACCACGACGAGCCGCACCGTGACGTTCCGGGTCAGCATCTCGTTCGTCAGCCTCGACGGCGCCAGGGCCAATCTCGAAGCCGAGCAGGGCACCCGGGGCTTCGACGTGGTCCGCACCGGCGCGCGGGATGCCTGGAACGGGCTGCTCGGCCGGATCGCGGTGTCCGGCGGCAGCACGACGCAGCGCCGCGTGCTCTACACCAACCTGTACCACTCCCTGCTGCACCCCAACGTGTTCAGCGACACCGATGGGCGGTACATGGGGTTCGACGGGCGGGTCCACAGCACCGCGCCCGGGCACGTGCAGTACGCCAACTTCTCCGGCTGGGACGTGTACCGCTCGCAGGTCCAACTGGTCGCGCTGCTCGTCCCGGCGCAGGCCTCCGACATCGCCCAGTCGGCGGTCAACCAGGCCGTCCAGGGCGGGTTCTTCGACCGCTGGACGGTGGCCAACGGCGGCACGGGCGTGATGAACGGCGACCCGATGTCGATCATCGTGTCGAACCTGCACGCGTTCGGGGCGACCGGGTTCGACACCACCACCGGGCTGCAACGGATGATCACCGGCAGCCACGACGGCCGGCAGCGACCGGGCGCCGCCCAGTACGACACCATGGGATACGTGCCGACCGGCACGGCGGGCGTGTGGGGCTCGGCGGCGACCACGCTGGAGTACACCAGCGCCGACTTCGCCGTTTCCGCCTACGCCGCGCGACTCGGCGACAGCACGACGGCCGAGCTGTACCTGCGCCGGGCGCAGTTCTGGCGGAGCCTGTTCGAGTCGGCCAGCAAGTACATCCAGCCGCGCAACGCCAACACGACCTTCCCCGCCTTCAGTCCGACGCAGCAGAACGAGTACGTGGAGGGGAACGCGGCGCAGTACACCTGGATGGTGCCGTTCAACTACCGCGGCCTGTTCGACGCGATGGGCGGCAACGCGGCGGTGCTGCCCCGCCTGGACACCTTCTTCACCGAGCTGAACGCCGGTGGGGCGCGCCCGTACGCCTACCTCGGCAACGAACCCAGCCTGGAGACACCCTGGGCGTACGTGTACGCGGGCGCGCCGCACAAGACCCAGGACGTGGTCCGCCGAGCGCTGACCACCATCTTCAAGGACACCGCCGACGGGTACGTGGGCAACGACGACCTCGGTCAGATGTCCTCGTGGGCGGTGTGGGCGGCCCTTGGCATGTACCCGGAGGTGCCCGGCCGGGCGGAACTGGTGCTGGCGAGCCCCCAGTTCCCGGCGATCACGGTGACCCGCGGGAACGGAGTGGTGCTGAACATGACGGCGCCAGGAGCCTCGGACACGGTCAAATACGTGCAGGCCCTGACCGTCAACGGCGCTCCATCGGCCCGTTCCTGGCTCCCGGAGTCCTTCGTCCATTCCGGCGGAACCCTCGGCTTCACCCTCACCGCATCGCCCACCCCGTCCTGGGGTGCCACCGAGCCCCCGCCGTCCTTCGACGTCGGCCCGGTCCCCGCCCGCAGCGGCCGGATCACCGGCATCATCGGCAAGTGCCTCGACGTTGCCGCCAGCGGCACGGCCGACGGCACCCGAATCCAGATCCACGACTGCAACGGAACCGGAGCCCAAAACTGGACCCTGGCATCCGACGGCTCGCTGCGGGCGCTGGGCAAGTGCCTGGACGTAGACCACAGCGGCCGCGCCGACGGCACCCGAATCCAGCTGTGGACCTGCAACGGAACCAGCGCGCAACAATGGTGGCCCCGCCCGGACGGCGGTCTACGCAATCCGCCGTCCGGGAAGTGCCTGGACGTGCCGAACAGCAACACCGCGAACGGGACGGCTGTGCAACTGTGGACGTGCAACGGGACCGATGCGCAGACATGGCGGGTTCCGTGAGTGCCTGACGCAGGAGGCGGGCTGGAGGACGGTGCGCCGCCGGCGCCTGATCCGCCGTCGTGCACTGTTGCCTTTCGGTGGGCCTGGGTGGCGTCCCCGGCGACATCGGAACGCTCGGGTCGGTCACCCTGGCCAAGCTGGGCCCGGCGTTCCGCCGCACGGTCATGGACAGGCGCTCAGTGCACACACCCCAGGCTCGGCCTGTCCACAACCGTGCACCGAGCCACCCACTCACCTCCCGCTCTTCGCAAGTCCCAACCCCAGCACCCCAACCCCCGACCTCGCGGTTCCCGCACCCGAATCCCCGAATGACTCGCCGAACAGCCGGCATCGGCCCAACCGCCATCCCTAACGTGCACCACGCCACCCGCCCACCCCCGATCTTCACGAGTTGCCAGCTCCAGCAGCCGAACTCCCAGTTCCAACACCCGAATCCCCGACTGACTCGCCGAGCAGCCGGCATCGGCCCGGCCGGGCCGATGCCGGCTGTGGCCTGGTCGGATCTCCAACTTCTCCCTCTTCCTCGGAGGGCCTATCTCCCTCCTCCCCTTACCCCTTCTCCCTCCCAGCCGCCTTTCCCTTCACCCCCAACCCGCTTGCCCTTCACCCCTCAGCACGCCTTGCCCTTCTCCCTCCAACCCGCGCCCTTTGCCCCTTCCCCCCTCAGCGCCTTGCCCCGTCACCCCCAAACCCGCTTGCCCGTCACCCCTCAACTCGACTTGTTCTCCCTCCACCCACGCCCCGTGCTCCGCCCCCCAGCCCGCCTTGCCTCGTCACCCCCAGCCCGCCTTGCCCCGTCACCCCCAACCCGCCTTGCCCCGTCACCCCAACCCGCTTGCTCCTTCACCCTCCAACTCGCCTTGCTCCTCCACGCCACACCTCCTGTGTCTCTTCTCCCGCACCTTCGCCTTTGGCCCTTCCCTCCTCCCTTTCCTTCCCGCTCGCTTGCACCTCCGCTCGCACTCCCGCAGCTCGCTCATCCAAGCCGGAGACCCGTCCCATGGCCCTCCCTTTTCGCAAGTCGCGGCCCGGATGAATGGACCGTTCGTTCGTCGAACACCTGATCGAGTGAACATTCTTGGAAGATGCGGCCAAGTCGGTAGAATGGCGGCATGAGCGCAGCAATGGAAATCACGGCCCGGAGAGGTCCGGAGCTTCAGGCTGCCCTCAGTGGATTGTTCAGGCAGATGCGGCGTGACTATGCGGACGCGTTGGATATCATCCGCGAATTGGGGCGGCGGCAGGTCGAGGAGACGGCCGGGTATCCCAGTTTGGCCAAGTATCTGTCCGACCTGTTGCGGATCACTACGCGTAAGGCGGCGGCGTTGATCGTGCAGGCTGAGCAGGTGGCCGAGTCCGTAACACCCACGGGGTATGTGGCGCCGGCCAAACTGCCGCTGGCGCGGGAAGCGCTCCATGACGGGATGATTGACGCCGACCATCTCGAGGTGATCGCGGAGACCGTCCGGGCGATCCCGGCGTGGGCGGGGCCGGAGAACACCAAGCTCGTGGAGGCCACGCTCATCGAGACTGCCCGCACTGCCGACCCGCGAGTCGTGCGCAAGTACGGGCGGATCCTGTTGGCACGCATCGACCAGGACGGCGAGGATCCACACCAGGAGGACAAGCTCGCCGAACCGACCAACGAACTGCACCTCCACACCCAGTCCAACGGGTGGGTCAGGTTCCGGGGGCTCCTGGATCCGGAGGCGGGCGAGGAGTTCGTCAGCCTGATCGGGGCCTTGAGCCTGCCTCAGTCTCCGGCCGACGGCGTTCCCGATCCGCGACCGATCGAACTTCGGCGAGGTGACGGTTTCGCGCAGCTGTGCCACAGCGCCGCCCAGATCGACGACGCCAAGGCCGGCGGGAACAAGCCGCACCTGCACCTCTACCTGAACCTCAACACCCTGCTCGAAGGTGTCGGCACCGCCACCATGGACGGCGGAGCATTCCTCACCGCATCCGCCGCACGGCGCGTCGCCTGTGATGCGGGCCTGATACCGGTGGTACTCAACGAGAAGAGTGTCCCACTGGACCTGGGCCGGGAGCATCGGCTGGTGAAACCCGAACAACGGAAAGCGCTGATCGCTCGGGATCGGGGTTGCGCGTTCCCCGGGTGCCATCTACCGGCACGCTGGACCGACGCACATCACATAAGGCACTGGGCATACGGCGGAACTACGGATTTGCACAACCTGGTTCTGCTATGCCGAAGGCATCACCGGCTGGTGCACCACTCAGAATGGTCAATCCGAATGATAAACGGGTTGCCGTATTTCAAGCCGCCGAAATGGTTGGATCGTACGCAGAAACTTCGGCGGAACGTGCTGCGGCAATAGCCCTGGACGGGCATCCGATCCGTCGCGGGCTGGGAGGTGAGCGGCGCTGGCAGACTGACGGCATGAGTGAGTCGCTGGGCGCCGAGGAAGATCCGTACCTCTGGTTGGAGGACGTGACCGGGGAGGAGGCGCTGAGGTGGGTACGGGAACGGAACGCGGAGACGGTCGCGGAGCTCGCCGGGACGGCGCGGTTCCTGGAGTTGCAGGACTCGCTGCGGGAGGTGCTGGACGCGGACGACCGCATCCCCTACGTGCGGCGGCGGGGACGATACCTCTACAACTTCTGGCAGGACGCGGCCAACCCTCGGGGGGTGTGGCGGCGGACGACCTTGGAGGAATACCGGACGGAGCGTCCGGCGTGGGAGATCGTCCTCGACGTGGACGCGTTGGGGGCGGCCGAGGAGGAGAACTGGGTGTGGCAGGGCGCCACGGTGCTGTGGCCGGAATGCCGGCGGGCGCTGGTGGAACTGTCTCGGGGTGGGGCGGACGCGAGTGTGGTGCGCGAGTTCGACCTGGTGGACCTGCGGTTTGTCGAGGACGGGTTCGAGCTGGCGGAGGCCAAGAGCAACATCGGGTGGATCGACGACGACCGGATCTACGTGGGGACCGACTTCGGACCCGGGTCGTTGACCAACTCGGGGTATCCGCGCGTGGTGAAGGAGTGGCGGCGGGGGACGCCGTTGAGCGAGGCGACGACGGTGTTCGAGGGGAAGCCCGAGGACGTGTCGGTGCACGCTTACCACGATCCGACGGAGGGATTCGAGCGGGACTTCGTGCACCGGGGGTTGGACTTCTGGCGGAGTGAGAAGTACCTGCGGACGGCGGACGGGCTGGTGCGGTTGGAGGTGCCGGAGGACGCGCGGATCAGCGCGCACCGGGAGTGGTTGCTGATCACGACGCGGACGGAGTGGGGAAAGTATCCGGCCGGTGCGCTGTTGGGGGTGCGGTTCGACGACTTCCTGGCCGGGGAGCGGGAGCTGACCGTTCTGTTCGAGCCGGACGAGCACACCGCGTTGCAGTACCACGCGTGGACGCGGAACCACCTGATCATGGCGATGTTGACCGATGTGAAGAGCCGATTGGAGGTGTTGACACCGGGACCGGACGGGTGGATTCGGGCGCCGTTGGCGGATGTGCCGGACATGGTGTCGGCCGAGATCATCGACACCGATCCGGATGAGAGCGACGAGTACTTCCTTGACGTCAGTGGGTATACGCAGCCGGGAACGTTGCGGCGAGGGGTCATCGGGGAGGACGCCGAGACGGTCAAGGGGGCGCCGGAGTTCTTCGACAGCACCGGAGTGTCGGTGCGGCAGCACTTCGCGACCTCGGCGGACGGGACTCGGGTGCCGTACTTCGTGGTCGGGCGGGAAACCGGGGAACCCGGGCCGACGCTGCTCACCGGGTACGGGGGGTACGAGATCTCGCTCACCCCCGGATACAGCGGGACGATCGGGCGGGGGTGGTTGGCTCGGGGTGGAACCTATGCGGTGGCCAACATCCGGGGCGGCGGGGAGTACGGCACGCGCTGGCACACGTCGGCGATGCGGGCCAACCGGATCAAGGTGTACGAGGACTTCGCGGCGGTGGCGGCCGATCTGGTGGAGCGGGGAATCACCACGCCGGAACAGCTCGGCATCCAGGGGGGCAGCAACGGGGGGCTGCTGATGGGGGTCATGCTCACCCACCACCCCGACATGTTCGGGGCGATCGTGGCCCAGGTTCCGCTACTGGACATGCGGCGCTTCCACCGGATGCTGGCCGGCGCGTCGTGGATGGCCGAGTACGGGGACCCGGACGAACCGGCGGACTGGGCGTACCTGCGGCACCATTCGCCGTACCACAACATCCACAGTGGACGGAGCTATCCGCCGCTGCTGCTGATCACGTCCACCCGGGACGACCGGGTGCATCCCGCGCACGCAAGGAAAATGATGGCCAGGATGCGCGAGTCCGCCCACGACGTTCGCTACTACGAGAACATCGAGGGCGGACACGGCGCCGCGGCCGACAACGAGCAGATCGCGTTCAAGTCGGCCCTGGTGTACGAGTTTCTCTGGCGCAAGCTCGACTACGACCGGTAGGGGTTGCGGGTGTAGGTCAGGCTGAACGCGCCCTCGCCGGCGAAGTAGGCCGACACCAGGTAGGCCGGGTCGGTGGCGAGCAGGCCACGCGGAATGTCGGTGCCGTCATTCTGGTCGTCCCAACCCCACGGCGGGTTGGCCGCGTTGTCCGCGCCGTTGTCGCCGCGGAAGGCCCCCGTCGGGCCGGTGAACGTCGTCGGGTCGGTGCGGTGTGCCCACAGGCCGCCGCCGGCGAAGACATCCGCCAAGCGGTAGGCCACCGACCGGTCGTTGCCGCCGGAGGGCACCTCGGTGGCGGTGGCGCTCGGGAAGTAGATCACCCCGTCGTTGCCGGGGAAGTTGGCGCCGTTCCAGCCGAACACGCCGTGGCCCTTGGGTTCCTGGCGGGTGGTCGGGTGGGCGAGGCCGTCCACGGTCTGCATGATCAGCGTGCCGTCCACGCTCTCCCGGCCGCTTGTGTACGGGCTGCCGGCCGGCACCCAGGAGTAGAAGTCGCTGTGCGCCACGGTGACCATCGCCTCCAGCGCCCCGTACGTCGAGCCGTCCTTGCGCACGGTCAGCAGCGCGCCCTCCATGTCGTTCTCGTGGGTGAACAGCTCGAACGGGTCCGGGAAGTCCTCCCAGTCCCGCGGGTGGTAGAAGCCGTACAGCAGGAACCAGTGCGTCGAGGTCTCCACCACCGAGTAGTAGGTCCAGCCGGCGAGGAAGGCCGGGTTGTCGTCCTGGTGTTCCCAGTTGTTCAGCGTGTTCCACTCGGCGTCGTAGTCGATCCGGGTGAGGAAGTCCGCGTCGTAGTCGGACGAGTCCGTGTCCTGGTAATGGATCGGAGCCCAGCGCAGGGCCAACTCCGCGTCCGTGACGGCCGCCGCGGGCACCGGGCTGACCACCAGGAACGCGCCGCCGGCGAGCACGACGGCGAGGCGGCGAAGCAGGTTCATCGTCAACGCACCTCCGTAGCAGGGTGAAAGAGCTTCACCTACGTACCATCGACAGGTGACCTCCGGAGCGGGTTTGGTTGAACGGGCCCGGAACCTGCTGGCCGCCGCCGGCCGCATCGCCGTGCTGACCGGGGCCGGCATCTCCACCGAGTCGGGCATCCCGGACTTTCGCGGCCCGAACGGGCTGTGGACCAAGAACCCCGGCGCGGAGCGGATGTCGGACCTGCGTACCTACCTCACCGACCCGGACGTGCGGCGCCGCTCCTGGCAGGCCCGCGCCGCGCACAGCGCCTGGGACGCCAAGCCCAACGCGGGGCACCGCGCCCTGCTCGATCTCGAGCGCGACGGACGCCTGCTGGCCATCCTCACCCAGAACATCGACCGCCTGCACCAGCGCGCCGGCTCCGACCCGGAGCTGGTGGTCGAGCTGCACGGCAACATGTTCGACACCGTGTGCATGTCCTGTGCCGACCGCCGGCCGATGCGGGAGGCGCTGGACCGGGTCGCGGCCGGCGAGCCCGACCCGCCGTGCCCGCGCTGCGGCGGCATCCTGAAGTCGGCGACCATCTCGTTCGGCCAGGCGCTCGACCCGGAAGTGCTGGACCGGGCCAGGAGCGCCGCCCAGACCTGCGACCTGATGCTGGCCGCCGGCAGCTCGTTGACCGTGCAGCCGGCCGCCGGCCTGGTCGGGCTGGCCGCCGCGGCCGGCGCGACCGTGGTCGTGTGCAACGGATCCGAAACCCCCTACGACGGCCTGGCCGCGGTGGTGCTGCGCGAGCCGCTCGGCCGCACGCTTCCCGCACTCGTGTAGCGGTTACGGAACGCAATCCCGCACCCCAGCCACCGCCGGCTCGTTAGGCAACGTGTGAGGATGCTTGCATCGGCAACGACAGCGCTCGCTCAGGTCGTGCTGGACGAGATCGAACAGGCGGTGGTGGGCAAACGGGACGCGCTCACGCTGATCCTGCTCGGCGTGCTGGCCCGCGGCCACGTGCTCATCGAGGACCTGCCCGGGGTGGGCAAAACGCTGATCGCCCGGTCGTTCGCGGACGCCCTCGGCTTGCGGTTCACCCGCATCCAGTTCACGCCCGACCTGCTGCCGGCCGACCTGATCGGAGCCACGATCTACGAACAGTCCCGGAAGATCTTCAACTTCCGGCCCGGCCCGGTGTTCACCAACCTGCTGCTGGCCGACGAGATCAACCGGACCCCGCCGAAGACCCAGGCCGCGCTGCTGGAGGCGATGGCCGAGGGACAGGTCAGCGTGGACGGCAACACCCACCGGCTGCCCGACCCGTTCATCGTGCTGGCCACCGACAACCCGATCGAGTACGAGGGCACCTACCCGCTGCCCGAGGCCCAACTGGACCGGTTCACGCTGCGCGTGCGGCTGGGCTACCTCCCCCGCGCCGGCGAGCTGGAGATGCTGCGCCGCCGGCTGGACCGCGGGTCCGCCCCGGCACAGCTGCGCG
This sequence comes from Actinophytocola sp., assembly GCF_035762905.1. Taxonomy (GTDB): domain Bacteria; phylum Actinomycetota; class Actinomycetes; order Mycobacteriales; family Pseudonocardiaceae; genus DASYTH01. The sequence continues at coordinate 128,625 of NZ_DASUCC010000041.1, read as the reverse complement.
CGGTGGTCGGCCCGGACGAGGTGCTGGCCATGTGCGAGTCGCTGGAGTCGGTGATCGTGGACGACCAGGTCCTGGAGTACGTCGTCGGGCTGGCCGCCGCCACCCGCGAGCACCCGAGGATCGAGGTCGGGGTGAGTCCGCGGGCCGAGCTGGACATGGTGCAGCTGGCCCGGGCCCGGGCGGTGCTGGCCGGTCGGGACCGGGTGCTCGCCGAGGACGTCGCGGCGCTGGCGGTGCCGGCCTGGGCGCATCGGATCAGCCTGGTGCCGGAGATGTGGGTCCGCCGGGTGCGCGGCGAGCAGCTGATCGAAGAGCTGGTCGCCCAGCGGCCCGCGCCCCGGCTGTGCGAGCTGGGATGACCGTCCGGCGGACGGCGCTGTGCTGGCAGCTCTCCCCGCTGGCCCTCGCGCTGCTCACCACCTCGGTCACCGCGCTGACGTTGGCCGTGGTCGGTCGCCGGCCGGAGCTGGTGGCGTTCACCGCCCCGCTGCTCGGCGTGCTGGCCGGGATCTGGGGAGCCGGCCGGCCGGCCACGCACGTCCTGGTGCACGCCGAGCCGGCCGAGCCACGCTGCTTCGAACGGGAGACCGTGCCGGTGCGGGTGACCGCCACCGCGGCCGGCGGAATCGGCACGCTGTCCGTGCGCCCGCGCCCGCCGGCCGGCATCGAGGCGCTGCCCGGCGGACTGCGGGCCGGCCGCTGGGGCCGGTACCGGGTGCCGGTGGTGGTCACCGCCCGGGCCGCCGGCGGCCTGCTGACCGCGACTGCCGTGGTGGCCGCGATCGACCTCCGGGTCTACCCGAGGCCGCCGGCAGCGCGGACGGTCGTGCGGCCGAACGAGCTGCTCGACCGGCTCGGTGTCCACATCGGACGGATGCGCGGCGGCGGGCTGGAGTTCGCCGGCATCCGGCCGTACGAGCCGGGTGACCCGCTGACCAAGCTGAACTGGCTGGCCAGCTCCCGGTTGGGCCGGCCGCACGTCACCGAGCGGCTGGCCGAGCGGGCCACCGACGTGGTCGCGCTGATCGACACCACCAACGGGTGCGGCCTGGACCTGGCGGTGCACGGCGCGGCCGGGATCGCGCAGGCGGCCCTGTGCCGCGGCGACCGCGCGGGGGTGCTCGCCCTCGGCGGCCCGGCCCGCTGGCTCGGCCCGGACATCGGGCGCCGGCAGTTCTACCGGATCGTGGACACCGTGCTGGACGCCACCGGCGGGTCGTCCGGCGCGCCGGCCAGTCCGCCCCGGGCCGCGCTGCCGCCGCGCAGCTGCGTGCTCGCGTTCAGCCCGCTGCTCGACGCCCGGGTCGGCCCGGTGCTGGCCGACCTGCGCGCCCGGGGGCACACCGTGCTGGTGATCGACGTGCTGCGCCGCCCGGTGACGCCGGTCGACCCGCTGATCACGCAGCTGTGGCGGGCCGACCGGGCGGTGCTGCGCCGGGATCTGGCCGCCGCCGCGATCCCGGTGCTGCCCTGGACCGAGGGTGCATCGCTGGACGAGGTGCTGGCCGACGCTAGGTCGTTTTCCTTGCCACGCCGGCGAACCCGGGAAACCGCTCCGGGTCGTCGGTGAAGTAGCTGATCCCGTCCGGGCGCCACAGCGGCAGCGTGACCACGCCCGGCTCGACCAGCTCGTACCGGTCGAACAGAGCCGAGATCTCCTCCTGCGAGCGGAGCACCACCGGGTTGGCGGTATTGGCGTAGACCTTCTCGAACCGCTCGAGGAACTCCCGCGGCTGCCCGGTCATGCTCATGTGCGACAGGGCCAGATAGCTGCCGGCCGGTAACGCCTCCCGGTACCGGCCCAGAACCCCGGCCAACCCGTCGGAGTCGGGCACGAAGTGCAGCACCGCCACCATGAGCAGACCGATCGGCTGATCGAAGTCGATCACGCGGCGCAGCTCCGGGGCGGCCAGCACCGCGTCCACGTCCCGCATGTCGGCGTGCACGAAGGCGGTGCGGTCATTGCCGGCCAGCACGGCTTGGCCGTGCGTCACGGCCACCGCGTCGATGTCGACGTAGACCACCCGGGCCTCCGGGTCGCCCAGTTGGGCGATCTCGTGCACGTTGCCGGAGGTCGGGATGCCGGAGCCGAGGTCGATGAACTGCCGGATGCCGGAGCCGACCAGGAACCGCACCGCCCGCTGCAGAAACGCCCGGTTGGTGCGGGCGCCGGCGACGGTGGCCGGCAGCGCGGCGATCGCTCGCTCGGCGGCCTCCCGGTCGATCGCGAAGTTGTGGGCCCCGCCCAGGTAGTAGTCGTACATCCGGGCCGCGCTGGGCTGGTCGAGGTTCACCTTCGGTGGCACGCTCTCCGGCCAGCTCCCTGCCTGATCCATCGACTCCCGTTCCGTTAGATCTTTGCATCAAGGACTACACATTTGGTTGGATCTTGTCCATACTGTCCGCTCATGCGAATGATCAACCTACGCCGGTCCGCCGTTACCGTGGCCGCTGCCCTCGTCGCCGGAAGCCTCTGGCTGACCGGATCTCCGGCGTACGCCTTCGATGGCGCGTTCTTCCACACGCAGAGCACCGGCAACCGCGGCGTTGACGTGCAAGCGATCCAGCATTTGCTGACGCACCACGGGTTTGCGGTCGACCCGATCGGCGTGTTCGGCCCGGCGACCAACACCGCGGTGCGCTCGTTCCAGTCCGCCCGCGGCCTATCCGTCGACGGCATCGTCGGGCCGAACACCTGGGCCGCCCTGGTTCCCGTGCTGCGCCAGGGAAACAGCGGCTCCGCGGTGCGTGCGCTGCAGGTCGAGCTGAACGAGAAGCGTCGCCTCTCGCTCGCGGTCAACGGCGTGTTCGACGCCGCCACCGATGCGGCCGTGCGGTCCTTCCAGCAGCACGCCGGCATCGGGGTCGACGGCGTCGCCGGTGCGATGACCTGGCGCAACCTGGTGTGGCACCACGGTTATCCGGACTTCTCGGTCGGCATCTGTGACCAGGACCCGGACGGCAACGGCACCGCCGCCAACTGGGCCACCGCCGCCGCCATCGGCCAGCTGGAGCGGGCCGTGGGGATCTTCGCCGGCACCGGCAACGGCCGGGTTCCGATGGGCGACGCCGGTTTCGAGCACGGCGGCGACATACCCGGGCACGCCAGCCACGAGGTCGGGCTGGACATCGACATCTGGCCGGTCCGCACGGACAGCGCGCAGTGCACGGCCGGACGGATCACCTGGCAGTCGGCGACCTACGACCGGGCCGCCACCCGGCAGCTGATCAACGAGATCCGCGCCGCCGCGCCCGGCCACGTCCGGCTGATCTTCTTCAACGACCCGACGCTGATCGCCGAGGGACTGACCACCAGCCAGCCCAACCACGACAACCATCTGCACGTGCGCTACTGCGAACGTGGGCACCCGAACAGCCTCTACACGTGCTGATCGGGCGGGCGTAGGTTCGCAAGGGTCCGATATTCCGGTTGTGCTCAGGAGGCGCACCGTGAACGACGAAAACCCTGCCATCTCCCGAAGAAACGTCCTGGCCGGCGCGGCCGTGCTCGGCAGCGTACCGATCATCGGGGCGACCGCCGCGCACGCGGACGAACAGACCGGCGACCGCGGCGGCCGGGTTCCCCCCGACATCCGGGCGATGCTGCGGGAGATCAACCCGCGCAACATCGAGCGGACCATCAACACGCTGGTCTCGTTCGGCACCCGCAACACGCTGTCCGCCCAGGACCACCCGACCCGGGGCATCGGCGCCGCACGGGACTGGCTGTTCGCCGAGTTCACCAGCGCGGCCGCGGCCTCCGGCGGGCGGATGACCGTCGAGCTGCAGTCCTACATCCAGGGGGTGGCACCGCGGATCCCGGTGCCCACCCCGATCACCAACGTGGTGGCCACCCTGCGCGGCAGCTCGCCGGACTCGGTGGACCGCACCTACGTGGTGAGCGGCCACTACGACTCGATGCCGACCAGCGTCACCGACTTCACCTCGGACGCGCCCGGTGCCAACGACGACGCCTCGGGCGTGGCCGCGGTGCTGGAGATGGCCCGGGTGATGGCCACCCGCACGTTCGACGCCACCATTGTGTTCATGGCCGTGGCCGGCGAGGAGCAGGGCCTGCTCGGCTCGAACCACTTCGCCACAACGGCCAAGGCCGCCGGCCGCAACATCGCCGGGATGTTCACCAACGACATCATCGGCAGTTCGGTCGGCGGCGCGGGCGAGCGGGAGCCGTTCACCGTCCGACTGTTCGGCGAGGGCCTGCCAACCGTGGCGAACCCGGCCCTGGAGACCGACTGGCGGCGGTTCGGCGGTTGGGAGACCGAGGGCCCACCGCGCCAGCTCGCCCGCTACATCAAGGATGTCGCCGAGAACGACGCCACCCGGATGAAGGTGAAGATCATCTACCGGCGGGACCGGTTCGGCCGGGGCGGCGACCACATCCCGTTCCTGCAGCAGGGCTATCCGGCGGTCAGGTTCACCGAGACGAACGAGGACTACCGGCACCAGCACATCGACGTCGCGGTGCGCGACGGGGTGCAGTTCGGTGACCTGCCCGAGTTCTGCGACTTCGACTACATCGCCCGAGTGGCACGGGTGAACGCGATCTCGCTGGCCAACCTGGCTCGATCGCCGGCCGCGCCGGCCGGCGCGCTGTTCAACGTGCAGGGCCTGCGGTCGGACACGGTCCTGCGCTGGAACCCCAACACCGAGGTCAACCTGTCCGGCTACGAGGTCGTCGTGCGGGACACCACGGACCTGGAATGGGAGGACGTCATGCCGGTCGGCAACGTCACGAATGTGACGTTCCCGAACACCTCGAAGGACAACTTCCTCTACGGCGTGCGCGCGGTGAACCGCAACGGCTTCCGGAGCCCGGTCAGCTTCCCGAGCGCCACGTCGACCTAGGGTCGCGGTCCAGGAACCGCCGCGCTCGCGCCGCTCAGGGCTCGAGCAGTGCGGCGGGGCGCACGGCGGCGTTGCCGAACCGCCCGCGGGCGGCGTCGGCAGCGGCGTCGGCGTCCCGCCAGCCGCGTTCGGGCGCGTCCAGGGTGAGCTGCTCGGCGTCGCCTGCGCCGAGTTGCTCCACCCGCACGCCGATCAGCCGGATCGCACCGGGCGGGGTCTGTCCGTCCAGCAACTGGGTGGCGGTGCGGTAGATCTCCTGGGTCACGTCGGTGGCCACGGGCAGCGTGCGGGACCGGGTGATTGTGCTGAAGTCGCCGAACCGCACCTTGATCGACACGGTGCGGCCGCGCAGCCCGCGCCGGCGCAGGCTGGCCGCGGTGCGCTCGGACAGCCGCAGCAGCTCTCGCCGGACCGCCTCCCGGTCGGCCAGGTCGACGTCGAAGGTCTCCTCCGCACCGATCGACTTCTCCGCGACGTCCGGCTCGACGGCGCGCTCGTCGTGCCCGTTGGCCAGCGCCCACAGGTGCTCGGCCACGGCCACCCCGAGGGTGCGGCGCAGCCGGGGCAGCGGCGTGGCCGCCACGTCGCCGATCCGCTCGAGGCCCACGGCGACCAGCCGCTCCGCCGTGCGCTGCCCGACGCCCCACAGCGCCGAGACCGGCAGCGGGTGCAGGAACGCGAGCACCTCCGTGCGCGGCACGACGACCATCCCGTCCGGCTTGGCCAGCCCCGACGCGAGTTTGGCCACGAACGGCGTCGATGCCACCCCGACCGAGCAGGTGAGGTCGTGCTCGGCCAGCACCCGCCCGCGTAACTGCGCCCCGAGCCGCGCCGGGCTGGTCCGCAGCCGGCGCAGCGCCCCGCCCACGTCGAGGAACGCCTCGTCCAGGCTCAGCGGCTGCACCAGTGGGGTCAGCTCCCGGAACGCCGCCATGACCGCCCGGGACACCCGCTCGTACTTCTCCCGGTGCGGCGGCAGGAACACCGCCTGCGGGCAGAGCCTTCTGGCCCGCGCGGCCGGCATCGCCGAGCGCACCCCGAACGTGCGCGCCGGGTAGTTGGCGGCCAGCACCACCGCCCGCGGACCGCCGCCGGCCACCACCACCGGCCGGTCCTTCAGCTCCGGTCGCTCGCGCAGCTCCACCGACGCGAAGAAGGCGTCCATGTCGACGTGCAGGATCGGGCAGCCGGTGTCGTCGGGCCAGCCGTCCGGCCCGACGTCCGCCGCCGCCCGGTACCGCTCGACCAGCCCGCGCGGCAGATCCCCACTGCGTCCCACGGGGCAAGCATGCCAGCCGGGACCGACAGTTCCGGGTCAGCGGCGCGCGATCGCGTGCAGCCGGGTGGCCACGTCGCGCAGCGGCGCCAGCGTGGCCACCCGCAGCTCCAGCTCGGCGAGGGCGTCCGCGGCCCCCGGGCTCTGCTCGAGCACCGGTCCGGGCACCATGTCGGAGAGCACCCCGCTGCCCTGCATCAGCTCCACCGCCAGGCCGGCGTCGACCAGCAGCCGGCGCAGGCCCTCGGTGTCGAACCGGCGCAGCAGCGACTCGCCGGGCAGCTGCCCGGCCGGGTCGTCGAGCAGCACCCGGGCGTCGGCGAGCCGGCCGGCCAGCGCCCGGTGCAGCACCGCGGCGAACCGGTTGGCCACCAGCACCGAGACCGCGCCGCCCGGGGCGAGTGCCTCGGCGATCGCGGCCACCGTGTTCTTCGGGTCCTCGACGACCTCGAGCAGCCCGTGCGCAAGGGCGAGGTCGGCGCCACCCGGCGCGACGAGCGTGCCGAGCAGGTCGCTGTCGCCCTGCACCGCGGTGATCCGCCCGGACACGCCCGCCTCCTCGGCCCGGCGGTGCAGGGTGGCCAGCGCGTTCGGGCTCGGCTCCACCACGGTGACCAGGCAGCCGGCGGCGGCCAGCGGCACGGCCAGGGTGCCGCTGCCCCCGCCGACGTCCAGCACCCGGGGCGGCATGCCGGCCCGGCGGTCCCGGGCGGCGGCCAGTTCGGCGTCGAGCGCACGGCGAACGGCGTCCAGTCGCATGGGCAGAGCGTAGGACCGTAAGGTTCCGTGCGTGCGAACGGTGGCGGTGCTCAGCCTCAAGGGTGGGGTCGGCAAGACCACCGTTGTGCTCGGCCTGGCCTCGTCGGCCATGCGCCGCGGAGCCCGCACACTGGTCGTCGACCTGGACCCGCAGTGCAACGCCACGGCCACGCTCGACCCGGAGGACACCGCGACCACGCTCGCCGACGTGTTGGAGACGCCGCGCCCGACCGTGCTGCGCGAGGCCATCGCGCACAGCGGCTGGAGCGACGAGGTGGACGTGCTGGTCGGTTCGGAGGACCTGGAGGTGCTCAACGACCCGGATCCGGACTCCCGCCGGCTCGGCAAGCTCGGCCGGGCGCTGACCGCGCTGTCCTCACTGCTGGAGGACGGGGAGCTGCCCTACCAGCTGGTGCTGCTGGACTGCCCGCCGTCGCTCGGCAGGCTCACCCGCTCGGCCCTGGTGGCCGCGGACGGCGCGCTGCTGGTCACCGAGCCGACGCTGTATGCGGTGTCCGGCGCAAACCGGGCGTTCGACGCGCTCGAGGAGACCCGCGAGCAGCACAACCCGGACCTGGTGCCGCTCGGCGTCGTGGTGAACCGGGTCCGGCCGCACTCCTACGAGCACCAGTACCGGATCGCCGAGCTGCGGGAGAGCTTCGGCTCGCTGATCATGCCGGTGGCCCTGCCGGACCGGCTGGCCGTACAGCAGGCGCAGGGCGCGTGCACGCCGATCCACCTGTGGGCCACGCCCGGCGCCCGGGAGATCTCGCTGGCCTTCAACCTGCTGCTGGCCCGGCTGCTGCGTACCGGGGGCCGCGGCCGGCACCAGGCGATCAGCTGGCCGGCCCGGGACGGGGACCCCGACCACGACCCGGACGGCTGACCCCGGTGCCCGAGGGCGACACCGTGTTCCTGACCGCCCGCCGGCTGGCCGCCGCGCTGGCCGGAAAGGTCCTGGTGCGCGGGGAGATCCGACATCCCCGACTGTCCACAGTAGACTTCGCGGGGCGCGTCGTGCGCGGCGCCGGCAGCGTCGGAAAGCACCTGTTCATCCGGTTCGACCGGGAGTTGAGCCTGCACAACCACCTCGGGATGGACGGCTCGTGGCGGCTGGCCGGCCCGGCCGCCCGACTGGGCCACCAGGTCCGTGTGGTGCTGGTCACAGCGGACAAGGCCGCGATCGGAGTCAACCTGCACAAGCTCGCCCTCGTCCCCACCACCGAGGAGCATCGCCTGGTCGAGCACCTCGGACCGGACCTGCTGGCCGCGGACTGGTCCGACGCGCACGCCGCCGAGGCGGCGCGCCGGCTGTCCGGCCAGCCGGACCGGGAGATCGGCGTCGCGCTGCTCGACCAGCGCGCCATGGCCGGGGTCGGCAACGTCTACAAGGCCGAGGTGTGCTTCCTGCTCGGCGTCTCGCCGTGGACCCCGGTGTCCGAAGTGGACTCGGAGCGGGCGGTCCGGCTCAGCCGGGAACTGTTGCTGCGCAACACGGCCACCTTCGACCGCAGCACCACTGGGGACACCCGCCGGGACCGCCGGCTGTGGGTGTACGGCCGCGCCCGGTCCGGCTGCCTGCGTTGCGGCGGCCCGGTTCGAGTGGCCGACCAGGGCGACGACGCCCGCGAGCGAATCACCTACTTCTGCCCGGCCTGCCAACCGGGACCGCATCCGTGAATTCTCTTGGCGACCGGGCCGCTCGCCTATTACGTTGGCGGTACACGAGAGAGGAGGTGGTCCAACGGTGAATACTGATGGGACTCGTGAGGTGGCTGTCCGCTAGGACCACCGATCGGACAATTTTGGGTTGGCCGGCCTCGGTGGGCCGGCGAATACCAGGCAGTCACCCACCCCCCGGAGTCTCTGGGACCTAGTCCGCCCCAGGGCCCGCGCACCGAACGGTTCGCGGGAAGCATGCTCCGGGGGGTTGTCCTATTTCTCCTCCAACTCGGCCAGCCGCTGCTCGGCCTGCTGGACCTGCCGCCAGGCCGCCCCGGCCTGCCGCTCGGACTCCTTGGCCGCCCGGCGGGCCGTCGCGACCAGCCCTCTGGCCCGCCGCTCCCGGGTCTCGGCCGCGTCCAGCTCCTCGCCCAGCCGGTGGACCTCGGCCGCCGCCTCCTGCGCGGCCGCATCGGCGTCGGCCAGCGCCCGCTCGTCGTCGGCCCGGGCGGCCTCGGCCTCCTTGACCCCCGCCCGCGCCTCCTCCAGCGCCAGCCGGGCCCGGTCCAGCGCGTCGTCGGGCTTCTTCTTCGATGTCTGCTTCGGTTCCGGTTTCGCGCGCGGAGCCGGTGGCCCGGCCGGTGCGCCGACCGGCCAGCCGGCGGTCGGGGCGAAGCCCTTCGCCGAGGTCAGGCAGCCGGACACCAGGGCCTGCCCGGCGTCGGCGTCGGCCACCGCCCGGGTGAGCACCTCCTCGAGCTCGCGCAGCACCGACTCGCTCAGCCCGTTGCCGTGCCGCTGCTGGGCCCGCTCCAGCAGGTCCCGGATCAGCCCGGTGCGTTCCTGGGACAGCTCCCGGATCCGGGCACCGTCCAGCTTCTCGTGCGCCTCCCGCAGGTCGTCGCCCAGCCCGGCGAGCGCGCCGACCTCGGCCGCGTCGGTGCGGGCGAGCTGGTTGGCCACCCAGGCCGCGGTGCTTGGCTTGGTCAGCTTGGCGATCTCGGTCGCCGCCGCGACGTCACCGGCCGCGCGGGCCCGGCCGGCCAGCTCCTTGCGCAGGGCGATGAACTCCTCGCGGGGGGCGGCGTAGAGCTCTTGGACGGCGTCGGCCAGCGCGGTGTCGGACACGGGCTCCATCATCCCCCGTGACACGATGCCTTGGTGATCTATTCCCGGGTGCTGCGCCAGCATCTGTTCCGGATCGGCCACGGCGATCCCGAGGCGGCGCACGAGCGGACCCTGGCGACGCTGGCCCGGCTCGGCCGGCACCCGCGGCTGGTCTCGCTGCTGCACCGCTGGTTCGGCGCCGACGCGCCGCGGACCGTGTTCGGCGTGCGGTTCCCCAGCCCGGTCGGGCTGGCCGCCGGGATGGACAAGGACGGCCTCGCGCTGCCCGCCTGGCCCGCGCTCGGCTTCGGCTTCGTCGAGGTCGGCACGGTCACCCGGCAGGCCCAGCCGGGCAACCCGCGACCCCGGCTGTTCCGGCTGCCGGCCAGCGCCGCGATCATCAACCGGATGGGCTTCAACAACGCCGGCGCCGAGGCGCTGGCCGCCCGGCTGCACGACCTCGGTCCACTTCGGACACCGCTGGGCATCAGCATCGGGAAGTCCCGCGCCACACCCGCGGCCGGCGCGGTCGAGGACTACCTCGAAGCGTTCCGGGTGCTCCGCCACCACGGCGACTACTTCGCGATCAACATCAGCTCCCCCAACACGCCGGGCCTGCGCGCCCTGCAGGACCGCGCGGCGCTGGACGCGCTGCTCGGCGCGCTGCGCGCGGAGGCCACCGTGCGGCTGCTTGTGAAGATCGCTCCCGACCTGACCGACCACGCGATCGCCGACCTGCTCGACGTGTGCGCGGTGCACGCGGTGGACGGCATCATCGCGACCAACACCACGCTCGCCCGGGACGGCCTGGCCCCGGCCGACGCGGCCCGCGCCGAGGAGACCGGCGGCCTGTCCGGCCCGCCACTCGCCGCCCGCGCGCTCGCCGTGGTCGACTTCGTGGCAAGGGAGACCGGCGGCCGCCTCCCGATCATCGGCGTCGGCGGCATCGCCACCCCCGACGACGCCACCCGCATGTTCGACGCGGGCGCGAGCCTCGTGCAGCTCTACACCGGGTTGGTCTACCAGGGTCCGGGACTGGTCCGGAAGATCAACCGGGCGGCGCTACTCCGGCGATAGCTCGCGCAGGGCCAGCGCGAGGCCGGCGAGGTGTTCGGTGGCGTCGTTGAGGTCGTGTCTGGGGTCGCCGAGGGAGCTGGCGGCGAGGACCCGGCCGGCGGCGGCGACCAGGCTGCCGTAGCCGTCGACACCCTCGTCGAGTTGGGTGCGCAGCCGGCGGACGGCGTCGGCGAGTGGGCCGCGCTCCAGCGGCGGGGCGTGGTCGCGGGCGCGTTCGACCGCATGCAGCTGGGCCGCCACGTCCCGCAGGACCACGGCGGCGTCGGCGCCGGTCTGCCGGGTGTGCTCGACCGACTCGGTCGACACCGAGCCGCCGCGGGCGATCTGGGCGAGCAGGTCGGCCAGGGTGCTCTCGGCCTCGACCAGGCGCTGGATGGGCGCCCGGGCCATCGAGCCCTTCGGGGGGAGGGCGGCGCGCGCCGGCCCGGCCGAGCCGGCGGGCTCCAGCTCACGCTGCTGCCGGGAGAGCACCCGCATCCGCTGTCCGGAGCGGAACGCGAACGTGCCGGCGATCATGCCCATGATGATCGAGCCGATCGCGGTCGCCTCCTCCATGGCGCCGAGCAGCGCCGCCACCGTGATCACCATGCAGATCGCGGTGACCAGCGCCCACACGGTGGTCCAGCGCGACGCCCAGGCGTGCCGCCGGGCCAGCCGGGCGCGCTGCCGGCGCAGCTGGTCCTGGTTGGTGCCGCGCTGGGCGACGGCGTTGGAGAACTGCTGGACATGCTGCATCACGGGTCCGCGCAACTGCTCGGCCAGAGCGATCAGCCGTCTTAACTCGTTTGCGCGTCCCATGGCAACGGATCAGGACCCGGGCTGCGGGTTGGCCTTCTGCTCCTGGGCCACCCGCTGCGCGATCTCGGCCTGGATGTTGGACGCGGACGGCGACCCGGACGACGATCCGGCGGACGAGGACCCGGACGTGCCGGCGGTGACCTGCCCGGCCACCGAGCCGCCGCGCATCGAGGCGCGGATCTGCTCCAGCCGGGACTGGCCGGCCATCTCCGTGGTGGAGGCCTGAACCTCCATCATCCGGCCCTGCACGGAGTTCTGTGCCAGCTCCGCGGAGCCGATCGCGGTCGCGTACCGCTTCTCGATCTTGTCGCGAACCTCTTCCAGCGACGGCACGTTGCCCGGGGCGGCCAGTTCGCTCATCTGGTTGAGCGACTTGGAGACCTGCTCCTGCATCTTGGCCTGCTCCAGCTGGCTGAGCAGCTTGGTGCGCTCGGCCAGCTTGTTCTGCAGCACCATGGCGTTGCGCTCGACCGCGGCCTTGGCCTGGGTGGCCGCCTGCAGGGCCTGGTCGTGCAGCGTCTTGAGGTCCTCGATGCTCTGCTCGGCGGTGACCAGCTGGGTGGCGAAGGACTGCGCCGCGTTCTCGAACTGGGTGGCCTTCTGCTCGTCACCCTTGGACCGCGCCTCGTCGGCCAGCACGAGCGCCTGGCGGGCGGACGCCTGCAGCTTCTCCACCTCGCCCAGCTGCCGGTTCAGCTTCATCTCGAGCTGGCGCTGGTTGCCGATCACCGCGGCGGCCTGCTGCGAGAGGGCCTGGTGCTGACGCTGCGCCTCCTCGATGGCCTGCTGGATCTGCACCTTCGGGTCGGCGTGCTCGTCGATCTTCGACGAGAACGCCGCCATCAGGTACTTCCAGAACTTCACAAAGGGGTTGGCCATCTCCTCCGCCTGCCTTCTCCGTGCTCTGGCTGCTCTCGCGGTTGTGTAGAGCAACGCCCCGCCGTCGCTGTGAGTTCCATCGTTCCAGGTACACCGTTGCCGATCCACCGCACCCCGGAGAAATCAGGGATGGCCCTGATCATTCCCCGTGGTCCCTGAGTCGGCCTCCGGGTCGATGGCAGCCTAGGCGGCGAAGACGACCCCGGCACGGGTGTTGGACAACGCGGTCGGCAGGCGGTGGCTGAGCGCGGGTTGGATGCGCAGGTCGGCAAGGCTGTCCCCGACCACGGCCGGGACCAGACGACCCGCGTCCACCGAGTCGACCGACGCGCGCGGCGCCGGCTCGCGCCGTCCGGTGGCCGGACCGGCCGGCTCGGGCTGCGGCGGAACCGGGTCGGGCACGGCGTCCGGAACGGCGGTGAGCACGTCGAGATCGCTCGCCACGTTGTGCAACAGCTCGGCGAGCGGCAGCTCGAGTGCGTCGCAGATGGCGGCCAGCAGCTCGCTCGACGCCTCCTTGCGGCCCCGCTCGACCTCGGACAGGTATCCGAGGCTCACCCGGGCGGACCGGGAAACCTCACGCAACGTGCGCCTTTGGTTGGTGCGGGCGTGGCGAAGCCGATCACCGATGGCCTCGCGCAGGAGCACGGTCATCGCGCGCCTCCCTTCGTCCGGCGGGTCCAGCCGAGCACAGTAGCTACGTTACCGAGCCGATGCGGCCGTCCGCAGCGACCCGGCCCACCCGTCCGCCAAGGGCGAACGAGCGGTCCGGCCCTCATGTTCCCCCGCACCGGGCGCACCCTGCTCAACGACCGCTCGGCGACCGGTCGATTCCGGCTTGAAGCAGCTCCACGGCGCGCCGGACGGCGGCCGCCCGCACCGCGTGCCGGTCACCGCCGGTGAGCAGCGTGTCCACGATCACCGGACCCGGACCGGCCACCCCGATGTGCACGGTGCCCGGCCGCACCCCGTCCTGCGGGTCCGGCCCGGCCACCCCGGTCAGCCCGATCCCCCAGCTCGCCTGGCACCGGTCCCGGGCCCCGGCGGCCAGCTCCTCGGCGATCAGCGGGTGCACCGCCCCGTGCTCGTACAGCGCCCGCCCGTTCACCCCGGCCAGGGCGACCTTGAGCTGGCTGGCGTAGACGACCAGCCCGCCGCGGACCACCGCGCTGGCCCCGGGGACGCCGGTGAGCACCGCGCACACCAGCCCGCCGGTCAGCGACTCGGCGGTGGCCACCGTCTCGTTGCGGGCCCGCAGCGCCTCGATGACCGCGACCACCCGGTCCGGCTCGATGCCCAGCGCCTCGGCAAGCCCCGTCACCCGGTGCCCGGCAGGGCCCGCCGCGCGGTGGCGCGCAGCCGCACCGCCCGGTACACGTAGTCCAGCCCGGTGACCACGGTCAGCACCAGCGCCACGGCCATGACCGCCCAGCACAGCGGGTCGAACGCGGCCGGCAGCGGCAGCAGGAACAGGCCGATCGCGACGATCTGGGCGAGCGTCTTGGCCTTCCCGCCCCGGCTGGCCGGGATCACCCCGTACCGGATCACCCAGAACCGCAGCAGGGTCACGCCGAGCTCGCGCACGGCGATCACCACGGTCACCCACCAGGGCAGCTCACCGAGCAGGCTCAGCCCGACCAGCGCCGCGCCGACCAGCGCCTTGTCCGCGATCGGGTCGGCGATCTTGCCGAAGTCGGTGACCAGGCCGAACTTGCGCGCCAGCCGCCCGTCCACGTGGTCGGTGATCGAGGCGAGGGCGAACACGGTGAACGCGATCAGCTGCCAGGTGCTCGACTCGCCGCCCTCGGCGAACAGCGCCAGCAGGAACACCGGGACCAGCACCAGCCGGGTCACGGTGAGCAGGTTGGCGATGTTGACCAGCGGGATCACCGCCGCCGGCTCCGCGAGGCCGTCGACCGGCTGCACCGGCTCCGGAGTCATGGCCGGGCCCTGCGCGGCAGCACCTCGAGCGGATCGACCACCAGGTCGACCCCTTCCGCGGCGCGCACCGTGCCGCGGACCAGGTCGCCGGCCGCCAGCCCGGCTCCGTCCGGCAGCACGCACTCGCCGTCCACCTCGGGCGCCTGGTGTGCGGCCCGGCCGAGGCACTCCGCGCCGGCCTGCTCGACCAGCACGGTCACCTCCTCGCCGATCCGGTCCTCGGCCCGCTGCGCGGTGAGCTGCTCGACCAGGTCCGACACCCGGGCCACCCGCTCGGCGACGGCGTCCTCGTCGAGCTTGCCGGGCAGGCCCTCGGCCTCGGTGCCGTCCTCGTCGGAGTAGCCGAACACGCCGACCGCGTCCAGCCGGGCCGCGGTCAGGAACCGCTCCAACTCGGCCAGGTCCGCCTCGGTCTCGCCGGGGAACCCGACGATCACGTTGCTGCGGATGCCGGCGGCCGGGGCCAACCCGCGGATCCGGTCGATCAGCGCCAGGAACGAGCCGGTCGAGCCGAACCGGCGCATCCGGCGCAGCACCGGCTCGCTGGCGTGCTGGAACGACATGTCGAAGTAGTCGGCGACGCCGGGGGTGCCGGCGATGGCCTCGACCAGTGCCGGGCGGGTCTCGGCCGGCTGCAGGTAGGACACCCGCACCCGGTCCACCCCGGGCACCGCGGCCAACCGGGGCAGCAGCGCCTCGAGGCCGCCGAGCGAGCGGTCCAGGTCCTTGCCGTACGAGGTGGAGTTCTCGCTGACCAGGAACAGCTCCCGGGCGCCCTGCCCGGCCAGCCACGCGGCCTCGGCCACGATCTCGTCCGGATGCCGGGAGACGAACGCCCCGCGGAACGACGGGATCGCGCAGAACGCGCACCGCCGGTCGCACCCGGAGGCGATCTTCAGCGGGGCCACCGGCGCGTCGTCCAGCCGCCGGCGCAGCACCCGGGGGCCCCAGCCGTGACCGGGCAGCGCCACCTCGCCGGCCGCCCGCTGCCGGTGTACCGGGGTGATCGGCAGCAGGGTGCGCCGGTCGGCCGGCACGTGCGACTCGACCCGGCGCCCGGCGACCACGTCGGCCAGCCGGTCGGCCAGGTCGGGGTAGTGGTCGAAGCCCAGCACGGCGGCCGCCTCCGGCATGCTCTCGGCCAGCTCGACCCCGTACCGCTCGGCCATGCAGCCCACCGCGACGACCTTGGCGCCCGTGTCGGCGGCGGCCAGCAGGGTGTCCACCGAGTCCTTTTTGGCCGACGCCACGAACGCGCAGGTGTTCACCACCACCACGTCCGCACCGCCGGGACCGTCCGCGTCGACCAGCTCCCAGCCGCCCTCGCCCAGCCGCCCGGCCAGCTCCTCGGAGTCGACCTCGTTACGCGCGCACCCGAGGGTGAGCAGCGCGACCCGACGAGAGGATTCCGGAGCAGACACGACTCACAGCGTAACCGGGCTGCCGGCGGTCAGGACCGGGCCAGCGTGAAGTCGAAGGACGCCCGGTCGCCGTCGAAGCCGGTGATGAGCGCGTCCTTCACACCGAACACCGCGTCCGAGCCCAGATGCGGGTCGCCGGCCACGAAGATGTGCGTGACCAGGGTCCGGAAACCGGGCGCGGTGATCTTGAAATGAATGTGCGCCGGGCGCATCGGGCCGCGGCCGGCCGCCTTGAGCAGGTCGCCGACCGGGCCGTCGTGGGGAATCGGGTAGGACTCCGGGCGCACCGAGGAGAACGAGTAGGCCCCGCTGGCGTCGGTGCGCAGCCGGGCCCGGCCCCGGGGCTGATCCAGGTCGGGGTACTGCACGTCGTAGTGGCCGGTCTCGTCGGACTGCCACACGTCGATCTCGGCGTCCGGGACCGGGTCGCCCGCCGGGGACCGGACCGTGCCGGAGAAGTGGCACGGCGTGCCGGGCGCGCCTGCGGAGATGTCCTCGCCGGCCGCGAACTCGGGCGCGCCGGGCACGAAGAACGGGCCGAGCACGGTGGACTCGGTGGCGGTGCCGCCGGTCGGGTGGTTCACGTCGATCACGGCCATCGAGGCACCGAGCACATCGGACAGCAGGATGAACTCCTGGCGCCGGTCGTCGCACTGCTGCCCGGTACGGGTCAGGAAGTCGATCGCGGCGGCCCACTCCGCCTCGGTCAGCCGCACCTCGCCGATGAACGCGTGCAGGTGCCGGACCAGGCTGGTCATGATCTCGGCGAACCGGGGCGAGGCGGCGCCGCCGAAGCTGGCCACCACCTGGTCGGTGAGCGTCACTCCCCCCACCCGCCCTGGTGCGCCGCGGCCAGGAACCGGCGCGCGGCGTCGGCGTCGAGGATCCCGGCCGCGGCCAGCTCGCCCGCGGCCCGGTCCAGTTGTTCCGCGCGCAGGCCCAGGTCGGCGAGCGAGGTGGGCGCGCCGATCTGCTCGGCCAGCGCCCGCAACCCGTCCGCGGCGCGCAGCGTGCCGAGCACGTCGGCCACCCCGCGCAGCGCCTCCGGCGTGCGGTCCTCGACCAGCGCGGCGGCGTAGGGCAGCACCACCGAGTGGGTCGGCGCGTGCGGCAGGCCGAACGTCCCGCCGAGCACGTGGCAGATCCGGTGGTGCGTCGCCGGGCCCACCGCGGCGAGCGTGGTGCCCGCCAGGTAGGCCCCGTAGCAGGCGGCGCCGCGCGCTTCCAGGTCGGCCGGGTCGGCGACCGCGCCGCGCAGCCCGGCGGCCAGCGCCCGCACCCCCTCCACCGCGAGCAGCGCGGTGACCGGGTCGGTGCCGGGCTGGTACGCGGCGCCCACGCAGTGCGCGAGCGCGTTCAGCCCGCTGGCCGCGGTCACGCCGGGCGGCAGCGTGACGAACAGCTCCGGGTCGTAGATCACCGTGCGGGGCAAGGCGGACAGCGACCGGTCGGTGCGCTTCCGGCCGCCCTCGGTGACGCCCCAGGTCGGGGTCATCTCGGAGCCGGAGTACGTGGTCGGCACCGCCACGATCGGCAAGCGCGCCTCCACGGCCACCGCCTTGGCGGTGCCGACCACCGAACCCCCGCCGATGCTCAGCAGGCAATCGGCCGCAGCCTCCTGCGCAGCTGTCCGTGCCGCATCGGCCGTCTCCCGTGGGACGTGTTCCTGCACATCGGTGCACACCCCCACCACCCGGTCACCAAGCGGCGCGACGAGGGCCGCGGCCAGCGGCTCGGCCCGCTTGGTGGTGATCAGGAGCACCCGGTGCCCGCGCTCGTCCACTTCGGAGCCGAGGTCGCGCCGGCTGCTGCCGGCACCGAACACCACCCGGCTCGGCATCGCCTGGTAGCGGAACGACCGCATGTCAGACCACCCGCTCGAACACCGCGGCCAGGCCCTGCCCGCCGCCGATGCACATGGTCTCCAGGCCGTAGCGCAGCCCGCGCCGGTCCAGCTCGCGCAGCAGTGTGGTCAGGATGCGCACGCCGGTGGCGCCGACCGGATGGCCGAGGGAGATGCCCGAGCCGTTGACGTTGGTCCGCTCGAAGTCGGCCGGGGTGAACTTCCACTCCCGGGTGACCGCGAGCACCTGCGCGGCGAACGCCTCGTTCAGCTCGATCAGGTCCATGTCGGCCAGGGAAAGGTCGGCCCGGCCGAGCGCCCGCTCGGTGGCCGGCACCGGCCCGAGGCCCATGGTCCGCGGCGGCACCCCGGCCACCGCCCAGGACACCAGCCGGGCCAGCGGGCGCAGGCCCAACTCGGCCGCCCGCTCCGGAGTCGTCACCACGCACACCGCGGCGCCGTCGTTCTGGCCGCTGGCGTTGCCGGCGGTGACCGTGGCGTCCGGGTCGAGCTTGCGCCGCACCGGCCGCAGCGCCGCGAGCGCGGCCAGGCTGGCGTCCGGCAGCGGGTGCTCGTCGCGGTCCACGGCGGTGTCCGGCTTTCCGCGCCGGCCCGGCACGGTCACCGGCACGATCTCCTCGGCGAACCGGCCGTCCTCGATGGCCGCCACCGCGCGCCGGTGCGACGTCAGCGCCAGCTCGTCCTGCTCCTCCCGCGCGATCGCGTACTCCCGCCGCAGGTTCTCCGCGGTCTCCAGCATCCCGCCCTCGACCGGATGGAACACCCCGCCCGCGCTGACCCGCGCCCGGGCCAGCCGGTCGTGCAGCTCGAGCCCGGAACCGCTGACGCCCCAGCGCATCTCGGCCGAGTAGAACTCCACCTGGCTCATGCTCTCCGCGCCGCCGGCCAGCACCAGGTCGGCCACCCCGGTCTGCACCCGCATGGCCGCGTCCAGCACCGCCTGCAGGCCGGACCCGCACCGCCGGTCCACCTGCAACCCGGGCACCTCGACCGGCAGCCCGGAGTCCAGCGCGGCGATCCGGCCGAGCGCCGGCGCCTCACCGTTGGGATAGCACTGTCCGAACAGGACGTCATCGATCGCTGCCGGCGGGATTCCGGTGCGGGCCAACAACTCCCGGACCACGGTCGCGGCCAGCGCGGTGACCGGGACGTCCCGGAACACCCCGCCGAACCGGCCGACCGGCGTCCGGACCGGCTCGCAGATGACTGCCTCACGCATTGGCCGTGTTCTCCCGCTGTCCGTTCGGGTGGTAGCTGGCGCCCAGCCGGCTGCTGATCGCGCCCGCCGCCTTGACGATGGCCGGAAGGTACGCGCTGTGTATCTCCGGCAGGCCCACCGACCCGGCCGCGACCGACATGCCCAGCGCCGCCACCACCCGGCCGCCGCTGGCCCGCACCGGCGCGGAGAACGACCGGACCCCCTCTTCCAGCTCCTGGTCGACCACCTCCCAGCCGCGCTCGCGCACCTCGGTGATGATCTGCCGCAGCCGGACCGGGTCGGTCTCGGTGTGCGCGGTCAGCCGGGGGAACCGGGCGTTGCGCAGGAACGAGTCCACCTCGGGATCGGGCAGCCCGGCGAGCAGCACCCGGCCGATGGCGCTGGCGAAGGCGGGCAGCCGGGTGCTGGTGAGCAGCAGGTGCGCCATCGCCCGGCGGGACGGCACCCGGAGCAGGAACACCGCGTCCTCGCCGTCCAGCGCGGCCAGCGAGCAGGTGTGCCTGGTGACCTCGGTCACGTCCTCCATGTGCGGCTGGGCCAGCTCGGCGAGGTTGAGCGAGGAGGTGAACGCGTAGCCGAGGGCCAGCACGTGCGGGGTGAGCGAGAACGCCCGGTCCTCCGCGCGGATGTAGCCCAACCGCGCCAGGGTGAGCACCAGCCGGCGCACGGTCGGCCGGGTCAGCCCGGTGAGGCTGGCCAGCTGGCCGAGGGTGAGCCGCGGCCGCTTGTCCGAGAAGGCGAGGATCACCGTCAGCCCGCGCTCGAGGGACTGTACGTAATCCTTGTCCTCGGCCGGCTTCACGTGGACGGGCTCAGGTCGTCGTGCCGCGTGGTCACCTCTGTGCCTCCTCGCCCGCCGGCTAGTTCAGGATCCAACTCAGGTCCGGGCAGTCCAGCGAGCCGAGCCAGAGCGTCTCGTCGAGCGGCGCGAGCAGGTGGCGGAACTGCCCGCGGTAGAACACCAGCGGGTCGCCGCCGTGGTACTCGAAGTCCACGACCTCGCCGAGGAACAGCTGGTGGTCTCCGCCGTCGTAGGTCCGCCACGGCTCACACTCGAACACGGCGAGCGAGCCGACCAGGCGGGGCGGCCGGTCGGCGGTGGAGATCGCCCACTCCACCGCGCTGGCCCTGGCCTGGCCGGCGAAGTGCCGGGCCAGCCGGGTCTGCCGCTCGCGCAGGACGTTGACGGTGAACGGGCGCTGCCCCAGGTAGCCGCCGGCCCGGGACCGGCGGTCCAGGGACACCATGACCAGCGGCGGGTCGAGGGACACCGCGGCGAAGGCGTTGACGGTGGCGCCGTGCGGCCGGCCCTCGTGCTCGCAGCTGACCACGGTGACGCCGGTGGCGAAGTGGCCGAGACAGTTGCGGAGCTGACGAGCGTCGACCGCCATGGGTACTCCCGAGTGTCCGCAATGCGTACAAGCAAGACGCTATCCGGTGCCGTCCACTCTGGGTCGGGACGCGATCACTGTCAATAGGCCGTCGGTGTTCAATGGATCCCAATGAACACTGGGAACCCGGAGCTGCTCGTGCGGCGGGCGCGCACCACCGACGTACGGGCCATCAAGGCGATCATCGACGGCTACGTCGGGCGGGTACTGCTGGCCAAACCGCTGGTCACCCTGTACGAGGACGTCCAGGAGTTCCTGATCGCCGAGCAGTCCGGGCAGGTCGTCGGTTGCGGCGCGCTGCACGTGCTGTGGGAGGACATCGGCGAGTTGCGCACGATCGCCGTGCGGTCCGGCGTGACCCGCAAGGGCATCGGCCACGTCCTGGTGGACGCGCTGATCGCCGGGGCCAAGGAACTGGGCCTGGCCCGGCTGTTCGTGCTCACCTTCGAGACCAGCTTCTTCGCCGCGCACGGCTTCGTGGAGATCGAGGGCACCCCGGTCTCCCCCGAGGTCTACGACGAGATCCGCCGCTCGCTCGACGAGGGCGTCGCCGAGTTCCTCGACCTCCCCTACGTCAAACCCAACACCCTCGGCAACGCCCGAATGCTGCTCGAGCTGTGACCGGTCAACCGGTGGTGATCGCGTAGGACACCATGAAGCCCACCACCAGGACACCCCAGGCGGCGACCTGCCAGGGGCCGGTGGGGCGGCCGGTGCGCACGGCCCGGTGCCCCCCGAAGCCGAGGATCGCGAGCCCGGACGCGAGGGCGGTGGGTGGCGTCCACAGGGCGACCCGGTGCGCGAGCGGGTCGCAGATGAGGCGTTTGTGCGCCGTCGTGCAGGCGGTCGTCGCCAGGCCGGCGATCATCGCGACCGCGGCCACCATCAGGAATCCGATGGCCAGCAGCACGACCATCCCCCAGGCCAAGCCTTCCCGCGCTTTCCCGTTGTCCTCAACCATTTCCCCTCCTCGGTCGGTCGCAACAACAGACCGAACCGGCCCGCGGAACGTTCCGCGGGCCGGGGGAAACGGGTAGGACTACTCAGCCCTTCAGACCTGCGCCGGGACCGCGGCCGGCTCGGCGGGCCGGTCGCCCGCACCGACGTGCCGGGCGGGGCCGAAGCCGAGGATCGGGTAACCGATGAAACCGAACATCCACAGTCCGAAGAAGCCGAACAGGGCGCCCTTGCCGAACGCCTTGGCGAGATCGATCGAGAAGATGATCGACGTCACGATGTTGACGATCGGAATGCACAGCCACAGCACCCACCAGCCCGACTTGCCGGCGATCTTGCACATCACGTAGATGTTGTAGATCGGCACGATCGCGGCCCAGCCCGGCCGACCGGCCTTGCTGAACATGCGCCACATCGCCGCGATGAGGAACACACCCACAGCGAGCCCGATCACGCCTGTGATGAGGAGCGCACCGGAGTCGACACTCGTCGTGGTGGTGAAGTCGTCCATTAAAGATCCTTTCCGATGTCCCTGCGTTGGCAGGGATCGGAAGAATCCCTTGTGGACTGAGTTACGGCAACGACGCCGTCGGATTCGGGACACCGTCGAGATAGGACCGAGATGTTGACACCCCGGTTACGTGACGTTGGTCCTATTCGGACAGCTCGTCGTCGCTCGGCGGCGGGCCGCCGCGGATCAGTGCGAGGGTGCCGTCCAGCTCGTCCGGTTTGATCAGCACGTCGCGGGCCTTGGAGCCCTCGGAGGGGCCGACGATGCCGCGGGTCTCCAGCAGGTCCATCAGGCGGCCGGCCTTCGCGAAGCCGACCCGGAGCTTGCGCTGGAGCATCGAGGTGGAGCCGAACTGGGAGGTGACCACCAACTCCGCGGCCTGCAACAGCACGTCGAGGTCGTCGCCGATGTCCGGGTCGATCTCCCGTGCCTCGCCGGCCTTCGCGGCGGTGACGCCCTCGGTGTAGTCGGGCTCGGCCTGGTTCTTGCAGAACCCGACGACCGCGGCGATCTCCTCGTCGGTGACGAACGCGCCCTGGACGCGCCGCGGCTTGGACGCGCCCATCGGCAGGTACAGCCCGTCCCCCATGCCGATCAGCTTCTCCGCGCCGGGCTGGTCCAGGATGACCCGGGAGTCGATCAGCGAGGACGTGGCGAACGCGAGCCGGGACGGCACGTTGGTCTTGATCAGTCCGGTGACCACGTCCACCGAGGGCCGCTGGGTGGCCAGCACCAGGTGGATGCCGGCGGCGCGGGCCTTCTGGGTGATCCGCACCACGGCGTCCTCAACGTCCCGCGGCGCGGTCATCATCAGGTCGGCCAACTCGTCCACGATGGCCAGGATGTACGGGTACGGCCGGTACTCCCGCTCGCTGCCGGGCGGCGGTGTGATCTCCCCGGACTTCACCTTGCGGTTGAAGTCGTCGATGTGCCGCACCCGGTTGGCCTGCATGTCCTGGTAGCGCTGCTCCATCTCCTCGACCAGCCAGGACAGCGCGGCGGCGGCCTTCTTCGGCTGGGTGATGATCGGGGTGATCAGGTGCGGGATGCCCTCGTACGGGGTCAGCTCGACCATCTTCGGGTCGATCAGGATCATCCGGACCTCGTCCGGGGTGGCCCTGGCCAGCAGCGAGACCAGCATCGAGTTGACGAAGCTGGACTTGCCCGAGCCGGTGGACCCGGCGCACAGCAGGTGCGGCATCTTCGCCAGGTTGGCGGTGACCATGTGGCCCTCGATGTCCTTGCCCAGCCCGATCACCATCGGATGCAGGTCGTCGACGGCGGTGCGGGAGCGCAGCACGTCGCCTAGCCGCACCATCTCCCGGTCGCTGTTGGGCACCTCGATGCCGACCGCGGACTTGCCCGGGATCGGCGCCAGCAGCCGGACGTTGTCGGTGGCCACCGCGTAGGCGATGTTCTTGGTCAGCGCGGTGATCTTCTCCACCTTGACGCCGAGGCCGAGCTCCACCTCGTACCGGGTCACGGTCGGGCCCCGGGTGAACCCGGTCACCTGGGCGTCCACGTCGAACTGGTCCAACACCCCGCTGATCGCCTCGATCATCAGGTCGTTGGCCCGGCTGCGGGCCTTGGGCGCGGCACCCAGCTCGAGCAGGGTCGGCGGGGGCAGCTTGTAGTCGCCGTCCACCACCCGGGTCACGGTCAGCTTGCCGGGCGGCGGCTCCTTGGCCGGCGCGTGCTCCTTGACTTTGGCCGGGACCCGCGGCGCGGGCTTGGCCGGGGGGTCCTCGAGCGGCAGCGGCTCCTGCTCCGGGTCGGCCATGGACGCCTGCCGGCGCCGGGCCGGCCGGCGCGGCTTCGGCTCCTCGACGGCCTCCTCGGGGGCCTCGTTCTCCTCCTGCCACTCCGGGTCGACGCCCAGCTCGCGCAGCCGGGTGGGGATGTCCCTGATCCGGGTGCCGGTGAACACCAGCACGCTGAACCCGATGGCGAGCGCGAGCAGCGGCAGCGCCACCCAGGTGGTCACGCCCATGGCCAACAGCCCGCCGAACACGAAGCCGAGCGCGCCGCCGGCGTACATCCGGCCGTCGTTGTCCGCGGGCAGGCCGCTGAACAGGTGCAGCACGCCGAGCAGGGCCACGGTGAACAGCAGCGCACCCATGATCAGCCGGGGCCGCTTGTCCGGCTGCGGGTCCGAGCGCATCAGCGTGATCCCGACCACCAGCAGCACCAGTGGCAGGGCCACCGCGGCGGCCCCGATCACGGTGCGCACGCCGTGCTCGAGCCAGATGCTGACCGGCCCGCCGGTGCGCCACCAGATGCCGGCACCGACCACGACGCCGACCGCGATCAGCGCGAACGCCACCCCGTCCCGGCGCACCTCGGCCTCGATGTCCCTGGTCCGGCCGACCGTGCGGGCCAGCCCGCCGACCCCCTTGGCCAGCAGGTTCCAGGTGCCGAGCAGAAACCGGGCGAGCGGGCCGCGGTTGCGACGGCGGTTCGCCGGCCGGCCACGGGTGCGCGCGGACGCCGGCCGGGTCGAACGCCCACTCGTTCGGGTGCCGCCCCGGCCGGCCCTGGTCGTCCTGGTGGTCGCCATGGGCCTCACGGTATCCGCCTGCTTTCCCCCTCCTGGGGCATGCGATGCTCCGCCCATGGTTGCGCTGTCCCGCCGGCAGACCGAGCCGACACGCCGTAACCGGGGTCCGGCTCCGGTTCCGCCGGACTGGCGCGCGATCACCTGGCTGGACCGGCAGGTGGTCCGGTTAGCCGGCCGGCTGGAGGTCACCGGCGGCTTCCCGGACGAGCTGCGCGGCCGTCCGGTGCTGGTCGCGGCCAACCACATCGGCATGTTCGACCCGATGGTGCTGATCGCCGCGGCCGCCGAGATCGGCCTGGATCTGCGGTTCATGCTCACCGCCGGGCTGCTGGACGCGCCGGTGGCCGGGTGGTTCCTGCGCCGGGCCGGGCATCTGCGGGTGGACCGCGGCAAGAGCAACGTGGCCGAGGCGTTCGGCAGGGCCGTGACCGCGCTGCGCACCGCGCGGCTCCCGCTGCTGGTCTACCCGGAGGGCCGGATCAGCCACGACCCGGGACTGTGGCCGGAGCGCGGCAAGACCGGCCTGGCCCGGATGGCGCTGGCCGGCGACGTGCCGGTGGTCACGGTCAGCCAGTGGGGGGCGCACGAGGCGATGTACTGGGGCCTTGAGCGGTTCGCCAAGCCGGCCGACTTCGTGCCGGTGTTCGCCTCGTTTGGCCGGGCGGTGCGCAACCGGCCGACGTTCCGGGTGCACTTCGGCGGCCAGGTGGACCTGTCCGGGCTGTCCGCGAACCGGCCGGGCGACGCGATGCGGGCGCACCAGCGGATCATGCGGGCGATCACCGCCGACCTGGTGCCGCTGCGGGCGGATGAGCCGGACCTGCCCCGGTTCCACGACCCGACCCGGCCCACCGACACCCGTAGCCCGTGGCGTCCCACGTGATGAGAAATGGGGACGTTTCGCCCCGGTGCGAACGGGCAGACTGGTAGCTGTGACCACTGAACTGATTTCACCGGTTACGAGATCCGCGAGCCGGGGCCGCGGCACCGTGCTGGTCGTGCTCGCCTCGGTCGCGTTCGGCACCTCCGGCCCGCTGGCCAAACCGATCATGGACGCCGGGCTGAGCCCGCAGCAGGTGGCCGGCATCCGGATCGGGCTCGCCGCGCTCGGCCTGCTGGTGGTGGTCGGCCTCACCCGGCCGAAGCTGCTGCGGCTGCGCGGCACCCAGTGGCGGATCATCGTCGCCTACGGCGTGATCGCCGTGGCCGCGGTGCAGGTGGTCTATTTCATCGCGGTGTCCCGGATCCCGATCGGCGTGGCGATGCTGCTCGAGTACACCGCCCCGGTCCTGGTCGCGCTCTGGGTGCGGTTCGTCCGCGGCACCGTGCTGCCGTCCCGCGCCTGGCTGGGCACCGCGCTCGCGTTCGGCGGGCTGGTCCTGGTCGCCCAGGTGTGGCAGGGCCTGGCCTTCGACGCGATCGGGATGCTGGCCGGCGCCGCCGCCGCGTTCGGTGCCGCCTCCTACTACCTGATCGGCTCGCACGCGGTCGACACCATCGAGCCGCTCGGCCTGGTCACCTGGGGCATGGTGGTCGGCGCGGTGGCCATCGCGGTGTTCGTGCCGCCGTGGACCATCCCGGCCGGCGTGTTCGACGACCCGGCCGCGTTCGGGCCGTGGCACCCGCCGGTCTGGGTGCTCGTGGTCGGCATCGCCCTACTGTCCACCGCGCTCGCCTACCTGCTGTCCATCTCGGCCATGCGGCACCTGCCGGCCAACGTGGTCAGCGTGCTCGCGCTGGTCGAGCCGATCGTCGCCGCCGGCGCCGCGTGGATCTTCCTCGGCCAGTCGCTGACCGCCGTCCAGGTGCTCGGCGCGGCCGTGCTGCTCGCCGGGGCCACGATCGTGCAGCTCAACTCGTCCGCCCGGGGCCAGGATCAGGTCGAGCAGGGCGGCGGTGTCCAGGTGCTCGTCGACGGCATCGGCCAGCCGGTCGAGCATGCCCTCTCGGAGGGCGCCGAAGCCGGGTGCGTCGGGCGCCGCTGACCACGCCACCCCGGCCTGCCCAGCCGCCACGGTGAGCCAGGCGCGCCGGAACCCGTCGTTCTCGAACGCGCCGTGCCAGGTGGTGCCCCACACCGAGCCGGCCAGGCAGCCGTCCAGGAACGGCTCGACGGTGCCACCGGCACCGGGATCGATCCGCACCTGGCCGTGGTGGATCGCGTAGGCCCGCACCTCGTGGCCGCGCCACCGGGACTCGGGCACGCCCAGCGTTTTCGCGCCGGTGAACACCACGGTGCTGGGCAGCAGCCCGAGCCCGTCCACCCGCCCGGCGCCGGACTCCACGTCGTCGTCGATGGTGCGGGCCAGCATCTGGTAGCCGCCGCAGATTCCGAGCACCGGGCGGTGCGCGGCGGACCGGGCGCGCACCGCGTCGGCCAGCCCGCGCTCACGCAGCCAGTTCAGATCGGACACGGTGGCCCGGGATCCGGGCAGCACGGCGATGTCGGCGTCGGCCAGCACGTCCGGGTCGGCGGTCAGCGTGACGCTCACCCCGGGCTCGGCGGCCAGCGCGTCCAGGTCGGTCACGTTGGCGGCCCGGGGAAAACGGACCGCCGCGATCCGCAGCGGCCGGCCGGCGCGAACCTCGGCGCGCCAGCCGGCGGCGGCGAGCGCGTCCTCGGAGTCGATCCACACCCGGTCCAGCCAGGGCAGCACGCCGAGCACCGGACGATCGGTGCGCCGGGCCAGCATGTCCAGCCCGGGCCGCAGCAGGCCGAGGTCGCCGCGGAACTTGTTCACGATCCAGCCGGCGATGTGCGCCCGGTCCGCGGCGTCGAGCAGGGCCAGGGTGCCGTACATGGCGGCGAACACCCCACCCCGGTCGATGTCGCCGACCACCACCACCGGCAGCCCGGCGTGCCGGGCCAGGCCCAGGTTCACGTAGTCGCCGGACCGCAGGTTGATCTCGGCCGGGCTGCCGGCGCCCTCGCACACCACGATGTCGAACCGCTCGCGCAGGCCGGCAAGGGCGTCGAAGGCGATTTCGGCGAGGCCGGCCCGGCCGGTGGACCACTGCCCGGCCTCGAGTGTCCCGTGTGGACGGCCGAGCACCACGACGTGACTGCGCCGGTCGCTGCCCGGCTTGAGCAGCACCGGGTTCATCGCCGCCTCCGGCGCCACCCCGGCGGCCTTCGCCTGCAACCATTGCGCCCGACCGATCTCCGCGCCGTCCGGGCAGACCATCGAGTTGTTCGACATGTTCTGCGCCTTGAACGGCGCCACCCGGTAGCCCCGCCGGGCCAGCCACCGGCAGATCCCGGCGGTCACCAGGCTCTTGCCGGCATCCGATGTGGTGCCGCAGACCAGGATTCCAGTCACGTTCCGGCCTCGATGTCGCCCTCCGCCTTGAGGTACAACGCCTGCACGGCGGCCAGCGTGTCCGGCCGCGGCTCGGCCCACAGCCCGCGGTCGGCCGCCTCGAGCAGCCGCTCGGCGATCCCGTGCAGCGCCCACGGGTTGGACTCGGTGAGGAACTTCTGGTTCGCCTCGTCCAGCAGGTACTCCCGGGCCAGCTGCTCGTACATCCAGTCGGCCACCACGCCGGTGGTGGCGTCGTAGCCGAACAGGTAGTCCACCGTGGCGGCCAGCTCGAACGCGCCCTTGTAGCCGTGCCGGCGCATCGCGGCCACCCAGCGCGGGTTGACCACCCGGGACCGGAACACCCGGGCGGTCTCCTCGGCCAGCGTGCGGGTGCGCACCGCGTCCGGCCGGGTGCTGTCCCCGACGTAGGCGGCCGGCGCGGTCCCGGTCAGCGCCCGCACGGTGGCGATCATCCCGCCGTGGTACTGGAAGTAGTCGTCGGAGTCGGCGATGTCGTGCTCGCGGGTGTCGGTGTTCTTGGCCGCGACGGCGATCCGGCGGTAGGCCGCCTCCATGTCCGGCCGGGCCGGGGCGCCGTCCAGCTCGCGGCCGTAGGCGAATCCGCCCCACACCGCGTACACCTCGGCCAGGTCCTTGTCGTCACGCCAGTTGTGGCTGTCCAGCAACGGAAGCAGCCCGGCGCCGTAGGAACCGGGCTTGGACCCGAACACCCGGGTGGTGGCCCGCCGCTCGTCGGCGTGCCCGGCCAGGTCGGTCCGCACGTGCGCGCGCACGTAGTTGTCCTCGTCCGGCTCGTCCAGCCCGGCCACCAGCCGCACCGCGTCGTCGATCAGGTACACCACGTGCGGGAAGGCGTCCCGGAAGAAGCCGCTGATCCGCACGGTGACATCGATCCGCGGCCGGCCGAGCTCGTCGAGCGGGATCACCTCGAGGCCGCCGACCCGCCGGGACGCCTCGTCCCACACCGGCCGCACCCCGAGCAGCGCGAGCACCTCGGCGATGTCGTCGCCCGCGGTGCGCATCGCCGAGGTGCCCCACACCGACAGGCCGACCGAGCGCGGCCACTCGCCGGTGTCCGCCCGGTACCTCGACAGCAGCGAGCCGGCCATCGCCTGCCCGGTCTCCCAGGCCAGCCGGCTGGGCACCGCCTTGGGGTCCACCGAGTAGAAGTTGCGGCCGGTGGGCAGCACGTTGACCAGCCCGCGCAACGGCGACCCGCTCGGCCCGGCCGGGACGTACCCGCCGGACAGCGCGTGCAGGACGTTGTCCAGCTCGTCGGTGGTGCGGGCCAGCCGCGGCACGATCTCGGTGGCGGCGAAGGAGAGCACCGCCTCGACCGCCGGCTCGTCCCGGCCGAGCAGCTCGGCGCACACCGCGCCGGCCGCGTCCGGCCGCCAGTCCCGGGACTCCATGGCGCGCACCAGGTTCCGCGCGGTCTCCTCGATCCGGTCCACCTCCTGCCTGGCCGCCGACCCGTCCTCGGTCAGGCCGATCGCCTCGCGCAGGCCGGGCAGCGCGTTCGCGGTGCCGCCCCAGACCTGGCGGGCCCGCAGCATCGAGGCGACCAGGTTGACCCGCGGCTCGCCGGTCGGTGCGTCGCCGAGGATGTGCAGCCCGTCGCGGATCTGCGCGTCCTTCACCTCGCACAGCCAGCCGTCGATGTGCAGCAGGAAGTCGTCGAACTCCGCGTCGTGCGGGCGGTTGTCGACGCCGAGGTCGTGGTCGAGCTTCGCGGCCTGGATCAGCGTCCAGATCTGTGCGCGGATCGCCGGCAGCTTGGCCGGATCCATCGCGGCGATCGAGGCGTGCTCGTCCATCAGCTGCTCGAGCCGGGCCAGGTCGCCGTAGCTCTCCGCGCGGGCCATCGGCGGCACCAGATGGTCGATCAGCGTGGCGTGCGCGCGGCGTTTGGCCTGGGTGCCCTCACCCGGGTCGTTGACCAGGAACGGGTAGACCAGCGGCAGATCGCCCAGCGCCGCGTCGGTGGCGCAGGAGGCGGACATGCCGACGTTCTTGCCCGGCAACCACTCCAGGTTGCCGTGCTTGCCGAGGTGCACCATCGCGTGCGCGCCGAAGTCGTCCCGGATCCACCGGTAGGCGGCCAGATAGTGGTGGCTGGGCGGCAGGTCCGGGTCGTGGTAGATGGCCACCGGGTTCTCCCCGAACCCGCGCGGCGGTTGGACCAGCAGCACCAGGTTGTCCGCGCGCAGGGCGGCCAGCACGATCTCGCCGTCCGGGTCGGCGGACCGGTCCACGTACAGCTCGCCGGGCGGCTCGCCCCAGTGCGCCGTCACGCGCTCCCGCAGATCCGTTGGCAGCGTGGCGAACCACGCCCGGTAGTCGGCGGCGGAGATCCGCACCGGGTTGCCGGCCAGCTGCGCCTCGGTGAGCCAGTCCGGATCCTGGCCGCCGGCCTCGATCAGCGCGTGGATCAGCGCGTCCCCGTCCCCGGAGTCCAGGCCGGGCAGCTCGCCCACCCGGTAGCCGGCCGCGCGCATCGCGGTCAGCAGCCGGATCGCGCTGGCCGGGGTGTCCAGCCCGACCGCGTTGCCGATCCGGGCGTGCTTGGTCGGATACGCCGAGAGCACCAGCGCGATCCGCCGTTCGGCCGGTGGCACCTGCCGCAACCTGGCGTGCCGCACGGCGATCCCGGCCAGCCGGGCGGCCCGCTCGGGGTCGGCCAGGTAGACCGACAGCCCGGCCGGATCCCGCTCCTTGAACGAGAACGGCACGCCGATCAGCCGGCCGTCGAACTCGGGCACCGCCACCTGGGTCGCGGTGTCCACAGGGGACAGTCCGGCATCGCTGTCCTGCCAGGTGCGCCGGTCGGTGGTCAGGCACAGGCCCTGGATCACCGGGATGTCGAGCGCGGCGAGCGCCCCGACGTCCCAGGCGTCGTCGGCACCGCCGGCCGACGCCGCGGCCGGGCGGGTGCCGCCGGCCGCGAGCACGGTGACCACCAGCGCGTCCACCGTGCCCAGCAACGAGATCAGCTCGTCCGGCGGGGTGCGCAGCGAGGCGCAGTACAGCGCGACCGGCTGCCCCCCGGCGTTCTCCACCGCCGCGCACAGCGCCTCGACGAACGCGGTGTTCCCGGCGACGTGGTGTGCGCGGTAGTACAGCACCCCGACCCGGGGGCCGGTGCGCTGCCCGGCCGGCCGATCGAGCCGACCCCAGACCGGCATCGGTTGCGGCGGCGCGAAACCGTTTCCGGCCAACAGCACGGTGTCGGCCAGGAAGTGAGCCAACTCACGCAGGTTCGCCGGCCCGCCGTGGGCGAGGTAGGCGTGCGCGTCGGCCACCACCCCGCCGGAAACCGTGGACAGCTCCATCAGCTCCGCATCCGGCGCCTGCTCGCCGCCGAGAACCACCACCGGGCGCGGCCCGTCCAGCAGCAGATCGAGGCCGTCTTCCCAGGCCCGGCGGCCGCCGAGCAGGCGCACCACGACCAGGTCCGTGCCGTCGAGCAGGGCGGGCAGATCGGCAACGGGCAGGCGGGCGGGATTGCCCAGCCGGTAGCCGGCACCGCTGGCGCGGGCGGAGAGCAGGTCGGTGTCGGAGGTGGACAGCAACAGGATCACAAGGCTCGACTCTATATTCGGCTGGTGCCGATTCGTGACCGTCCGACGGACGCCTGCCCGGGAGCGCTGCGGGTGCATGCGGCCGCCGACGGCGGGGTGGCGCGGATCCGGGTGCCGGGCGGGCGGCTGACCGCCACGCAGTTCCGCGCCGTGCGGGCCGCCGCGCCGGACGGCACGGTGGAGCTGACCTCCCGGGCGAACCTGCAGATCCGGGGTCTGGCCGAGGGTTGCGCGCCGGGCGAGCGGCTGGCCGCGGCCGGACTGCTGCCGTCGGCCACGCACGAGCTGGTGCGCAACATCATCGCCTCGCCGCTGTCCGGCGATTCGGAGTTGGTCCGCGAGCTGGACGCCGGGCTGTGCGCGCGGCCGGCGCTCGCCGGGCTGCCCGGCCGGTTTCTGTTCATTGTGGACAGTGGGGACGGCGACGTGGCCTGGCTGGACGGCGACGTGACCGCGTTGTTCCGGACGTCGGACACCGCGGCCGTGCTGCTCGGCGGCGTGGACGTGGGGCTGCGGGCCGGCCGTGCCGAACTGGTGCGCACCATGCTGGACTGCGCCGAACGGTTCCTCGCGGTGCGCACCGGCGAGTGGCGGATCGCCGAGCTGCCGGATCTGACGGGTTTCCGCGCAATGTCGGGGCGCGTGGAACCGGTTCCCGCCGGAGCGCCGCCCGCCCGGGGGCCGGTGGGGCGGTTCGACCGGGGCGATGGGCTGGTGTCGTTGGGTGTCTCGGTGCCGCTTGGCCGGGTCGATCCGGCGCAGGGCGCGGCGCTCGAGGCCGCCGGGCCGGAGCTGGTGATCACCCCGTGGCGCGGCGTGGTGGTGCCGGACGTTCCTGCCGACCGCGTGGACGCCGTGGCCGCGCGGCTGGCGGCGACCGGGCTGCTGCTCGACCCGGACGCGCCCGCGGTGACCGCGTGCACCGGCCGGCCCGGGTGCGCGAAGGCGCTCGCCGACGTCCGGGCCGACGCGGCGGCGATGCTGCGCGCGGGGCCGGGGACGACGGTGGCGGTGCACTGGTCGGGTTGCGCGCGGCGGTGCGGGCGACCGCGCGGCGACGTGCTGGACGTGGTGGCGACCGGGGACGGATACGTGGTGCGACGGGAGCTTCGGTGATCGACTATGTCAGGGACGGGGCGGAGATCTACCGCCGGTCGTTCGCGACGATCCGGGCCGAGGCGGACCTGGCCCGGCTACCGCCGGACCTCGCAGGGGTGGCGGTGCGCATGATCCACTCCTGCGGGATGGTCGATCTGGTGGACGATCTGGCGTTCTCGGTCGACGTGGTGGCCAAGGCGCGGGCGGCCCTGCGCGGCGGGGCCCCGGTGCTGTGCGACGCGGCGATGGTCGCCGCCGGAGTGACCCGGCGCAGGCTGCCGGCCGGCAACGAGATCGTCTGCACGTTGACCGACCCCCGGGTGCCGGCACTGGCCGAAACCCTTGGCACCACGCGAAGCGCGGCGGCCCTGGAGTTGTGTGCCGATCGGCTCGGCGGCGCGGTCGTGGCGATCGGCAACGCGCCGACCGCGCTGTTCCGGCTGCTGGAGATGGTCGACGCCGGGGCCGCACGGCCGGCGGCCGTCCTCGGGCTGCCGGTGGGCTTCGTCGGCGCCGCCGAGTCCAAAGTGGAGCTTTCCAGGCACCCGGCCGGGATTCCGTATCTGGTGGTACACGGCAGGCGCGGCGGAAGCGCGATGGCGGTCGCCGCGATCAACGCGATCGCGAGCGAGGCGGAATGAGCACGGGAACGCTGTACGGCGTTGGCCTCGGTCCCGGCGACCCGGAACTGGTGACGGTCAAGGCGGCCCGGCTGATCGGCGCGGCCGGCGTGATCGCCTACCACAGCGCCCGGCACGGCCGCAGCATCGCGCGTGGCGTCGCGGCGCCGTACCTGAGCGGGACGGCGATCGAGGAGCCCCTGGTCTACCCGCTGACCGTGGAGACCACCGACCATCCGGGTGGCTACGCCGGGGCGATCGCCGACTTCTACGCCGACGCCGCCGCCCGGCTGGCCGTCCACCTCGACGCCGGGCGGGACGTGGTGCTGCTGTGCGAGGGCGATCCGCTGTTCTACGGGTCCTACCTGCACATGCACAAGCGCCTTGCGGACCGGTACCGCACCGAGGTGGTGCCCGGGGTGACCTCGCTGTCCGCGGCGGCCGCGGTCACCGGCCGGCCACTGGTGGAGGGCGAGGAGATCCTCACCGTGCTGCCCGGCACGCTGCCCGCCGAGGTGCTCACCGAACGGCTGGCCGGCGCCGGTCCGGCGGCGGTGCTCAAGCTGGGCCGGACGTTCGAGAAGGTGCGCAAGGCGTTGACCGACGCCGGCCGGCTGGACGAGGCGATCTACGTCGAGCGCGCCACCTGGCCCACCGGCCGGGTCGCCGCACTGTCCGAAGTGGACCCGGACTCGGTGCCGTACTTCTCCCTCGCCCTGCTGCCCAGTTCGGCCGGGCCGGTCCGGCAACCCGAGTCCCCGGCCCCTTCCGGCACCGGGGAGGTCGTGGTGGTCGGCCTCGGCCCTGGCGGCCGGGGGTGGTTGACCCCGGAGGCGCAGGAGGCGATCGCCGGGGCGGACGATCTGGTGGGCTACCAACCGTATCTGGACCGGGTGCCGCCGAACCCTCGGCAGCGGCGGCATCCCTCGGACAACCGGGTGGAGGCCGAGCGCGCCGCCCATGCCCTGGCGCTGGCCGCGGCCGGGGCCAGGGTGGCGGTGGTTTCCTCCGGCGACCCGGGCGTGTTCGCCATGGCCAGCGCGGTGTTCGAGGCGGCGGCCGAGCCCCGGTTCGGCGCGATCCCGGTCCGGGTGGTGCCCGGGGTGAGCGCGGCGCAGGCGGTGGCCGCCCGGGTGGGCGCGCCGCTCGGGCACGACTTCTGCACGGTGTCGCTGTCCGACCGGCTCAAGCCGTGGGAGGTGATCGCCGAGCGGCTGTCCGCGGCGGCCGCGGCGGACTTCGTGATCGCGATCTACAACCCGGCGTCCCGTTCGCGGCGGCACCAGCTGGTGGCGGCCAAGGAGCTACTGCTGGCGCACCGGTCGCCGGACACGCCGGTGGTGCTCGGGCGGGACGTGGGCGGCGCGGCCGAGTCGGTGACGGTGCTGCCGCTCGGCTCGCTCGATCCGTCCACTGTGGACATGCGGTGCCTGCTGATCGTGGGCTCGTCGCGGACCCGGGTGGTCGAGCGGGCGGACGGGAGCCGGTCGGTGTTCACCCCGCGGCACTATCCAGCCAGCTGAGCGCCGCCGCGACCGTGGCCACGGTGGGCAGGTCGGGTGCGGGCGGGCGGCGCACGACGATCACCGGCAGCCCCAGGGTGCGGGCGGCGCTGAGCTTGGCGACGGTCGCCGCGCCGCCGCTGTCCTTGGTGACCAGCACCCCGATCTTGTGCGCCCGGAGCAGCGCCAGTTCCCCGGCCTCGGTGTAGGGGCCGCGGGCGAGGATGACCTCCGCATCCGGCGGCAGTGGCGGGTCGGGCGGATCGACGCAGCGGATCAGGAAGGCGGCGTGCTCCACCGCGGCGAACGCGGCAAGGCCCTGGCGGCCGGTGGTGAGGAACACCCTGGCGTTCGGTGGGATCAGCCGGGCGGCGTGCGCCAGGTCGTCGGCGAACCGCCAGTCATCGCCCGGTCCGGGCGTCCAGCCGGGCCGGCGCAGCACCACGATCGGCACTCCGGCGCGGCGGGCCGCCTCGGCCGCCGACGCGCTGATCCGCTCGGCGAACGGGTGGGTGGCGTCCACCATCGCGGTGACCCGCTCGGCGCGCAGCCAGCCGGCCAGCCCGTCCGGGCCGCCGAACCCGCCGATCCGCACCTCGCCGGCCGGCAGCCGGGGCGCGCGCACCCGACCGGCCAGGGTGGACACCACCCGGATGCCGGGCCGGGCATGCAGCTCGGCGGCCAGCGCCCGGGCCTCGCCGGTGCCACCGAGAATCGCCACGCAGCGCGTCTGTCCACACCCCCCACCGTTGTCCACAACCCCACCCATGTCGATCACCGCCGACCCCTCCGCCGGATAGAATGGACGTGGGCCGCCCCCCGGGATGGGTGGGGGCTGTCAACTGGGGTATCGGGCGATCGGGGGTTCGTGCACCCTATCCCGGTGCCCCTGCGTTACGGCTGGACCACCGGCGCCTGCGCGACCGCGGCGACCAAGGCGGCGTACACCGCGCTGCGCACCGGCGTGTTCCCGGACCCGGTCGGCATCACGCTGCCCAAGGGGCACACTCCGAGTTTCCCGCTCGCGGACTCCGGTTTCGTCTCCGGCGGCGCCATGGCCGCGATCGTCAAGGACGCCGGCGACGATCCGGACGTCACCCACGGCGCCGTGATCCGCTCCACCGTGCGCGCCGGCCCGCCCGGCACCGGCGTCACGTTCGTCGCCGGGCCGGGCGTCGGTACGGTCACCAAACCGGGGCTACCCCTGCCGGTCGGCGAGCCGGCGATCAACCCGGTCCCGCGCAAGCTGATCCGGGACGTGGTCGGCGACGCGGACCTGATCGTCGAGATCTCCGTCGACGGCGGCGCGGAGTTGGCCCGGCGCACCTGGAACCCCCGGCTCGGCATCCTCGGCGGCCTGTCCATCCTCGGCACCACCGGCATCGTCGTCCCGTACTCGTGCTCGGCCTGGATCGACAGCATCCGCCGAGGCATCGACGTCGCCCGCGCCGTCGGCCACACCCACGTGGCCGCCTGCACCGGCAGCACCTCCGAACAGGCCGTGGTGTCCCGGTACGCCCTCCCCGAGGACGCCCTGCTGGACATGGGTGACTTCGCCGGCGCCGTGCTCAAGTACCTGCGCCGCCATCCCATCCCCCGGCTCACCATCGCCGGCGGCTTCGCCAAACTGTCCAAACTGGCCGACGGCCACCTGGACCTGCACTCCGCCCGCTCCACCGTCGACCTCGAATCCCTTGCCCGCCAAGCGGTTGCGTTGGGCGCCGCACACCTCGCCGACCCGATCGCCGCCGCCAACACCGCGCTGGAAGCCCTCCAACTGGCCACCGCCGCCGATGTCCCGCTCGCCGACTCGGTGGCCGCCGCCGCCCGCCGGACCGCGCTCGACGTCCTGCGCGACGCCCCCGTGTCGGTCGACGTCCTGGTCATCGACCGTGCGGGAGCGGTGGCCGGACTCGCTGCGCCGAGTACAGATGACTGTCGATGAACCCCTCCGCGGTCAACACCCGGCCCACGATGATCACCGCCGTGCGCCTGATCCCCGCCTCGTGCACCTTCCCGGCGATGTCCGCCAACGTCCCGCGCACCACCACCTCGTCCGCCCGGGACGCATACGCCACCACCGCCACCGGGCAGTGCTCCCCGTAGTTCGGCACCAGCCCCGCAACCACCTCGTCGATCCGCTGCACCGCGAGGTGCACCACCATCGTCGCCGCACTGCGGCCAAGGGTCGCCAGATCCTCCCCCGCCGGCATCGGCGTGGCCCGGGCCGCGATCCTGGTGAGGATGACCGTCTGTCCCACCCCCGGCACCGTCAACTCCCGCTTCAGCGTCGCCGCCGCCGCCGCGAACGCCGGCACCCCCGGCACGATCTCGAAGGGAATCCCCAACGCCTCGAGCCGCCGCCCCTGCTCCGCCACCGCGCTGAACACCGCCGGATCCCCCGAGTGCAACCGCACGACGTCGTTGCCCCGCCCGTGCTCGGCCTCGAGCTCCCCGATGATCTGATCCAGCGTCAGATTGGCCGTGTCCACCAACCGCGCCCCAGCCGGACACCCCGCGAGCAACTCGTCCGGCACCAGACTGCCCGCATACAAACAGACCGGCGCCGCCCCGAGCAACCGCGCGCCCCGCACCGTGATCAGATCCGCCGCCCCCGGCCCCGCCCCGATGAAGTAAACGGTCACCCACGCACCTCCACTCGCCCGATCATCATCGTCTTGTCACCAGCCATTGGGTTACCGGCATCATGGGGCGCCAGCCGGTGAAGCCGCCGAGGGGGGAGGCGCGGCTGATCTCGATGCGGGTCAGGGTGCCGCCGCGTTCGCGGTGCCAGTCGGACAGCACGGCTTCGGAGTCGAGGGTGACGGCGTTGGCGACCAGGCGGCCGCCCGGGGGCAGGGCGGACCAGCAGGCGTCGAGGAGGCCGTCGGTGGTGAGACCGCCACCGATGAAGACGGCGGCCGGGGTGGGCAGGCCGGTGAGGGCGGCGGGGGCCTTGGCGACCACGACGCGGAGGGTGGGCACGCCGAGGGTGTGCGCGTTGCGGGTGATCCGGGCGGCGCGGTCCGGGTTGGCTTCGACGGCGACGGCGTGGCAGCCGGGGTCGGTGCGCATCCACTCGATGCCGATGCTGCCGGAGCCGGCGCCGATGTCCCACAGCAGTTCGCCGGGCAGGGGCGCCAGCGCGGCCAGGGTGACGGCGCGGACTTCGCGTTTGGTGAGAGCGCCGTCGTGTTCGAAGGCGCGGTCGGGCAGGCCGGGGCCGCGTGGCAACACCACGGCATCGGGTGCCGGGCGGCAGTCGATGGCGACCAGGTTGAGCGCGCCGACGGGGTGTGGGCGCCAGGAGATGGCGGTGCCGGTGCGGCGCGACTCGGCCGGGCCGCCGAGGTCCTCGAAGACGGTCATCGGGCTGGGGCCGAAACCCTGGGTGCGCAACAGGTCGGCGACGCGGGCGGGGGTGGCGCCGGTGGCGGAGAGGACGAGCACCCGGCGGCCGGGGCGCACGGCGAGGCGGAGCGTGTCCAGGGGGCGGCCGACGAGGCTGACCACCTCGGTCTCCTCGACGGCCCAGCCGAGGCGGGCACAGGCCAGGGACACCGAGGACACGTGCGGGATCACCCGGAGGGCACCCGGGCCGACTAATCGCGCCAGCGTGGCGCCGACGCCGAAGAACATCGGGTCGCCGCTGGCCAGCACGCAGATCCGGCGGCCGGCGTGCGCGGACAGCAGCGCAGGGATGGCGGGGAGCATCGGCGACGGCCAGGTGACCTTGGTCACGGGGCCGTCGACCAGGGTGAGCTGACGGGCGCTGCCGATCACCACCTCGGCCGCGCCGAGCGCCCGGCGGGCCTCCTCGCACAGCCCCGGCCACCCGTCGGCCCCGATCCCCACCACGGTCAACTCCACGAGGCTGCACGGTAATCGACACCCCGGCCGAGGTCTGACACGATGCGAACGACGGAGCGCAGGACGCCGAGGAAACCAGTGTGAGTCTGGTGCGGTCCCGCCACTGTGACCGGAGCTGATCCGGAAGTCAGACACTCGGCCCTGCCGATGCCTCTACTCGGGCGCGGACCCGGGGAAGGACGCGCAGCCGATGACCACGAGCTATCCGTTCTCCGCGATCGTCGGCCACGCCGACCTCCGGCTCGCCCTGCTGCTCAACGCGGTGCACCCGGCGATCGGCGGCGTGCTGGTGCGGGGCGAGAAGGGCACCGCGAAGTCGACCGTGGTGCGCGGTTTGGCCGCGCTGCTGCCCGCCGTGGACGTGGCGCAGGACTGCCGGTTCAGCTGCGACCCGGCCGCACCCGACCGGGCCTGCCCGGACGCGCCGCACGGCACCGCCACCACCCGCCGTCCGGCCCGGCTGGTCGAGCTTCCGGTCGGCGCCACCGAGGACCGCCTGGTCGGCTCGCTGGACCTGGAACGCGCGCTGACCGGCGGGGTGCGCGTGTACCAGCCGGGGCTGCTCTGCGCGGCGCACCGCGGCGTGCTCTACGTGGACGAGGTCAACCTGCTGCACGACCACCTGGTGGACCTGCTGCTGGACGCGGCCGCGATGGGCCGCGCCTACGTCGAGCGGGAGGGCGTGTCGGTCTCGCACGCCGCCGCTTTTCTGTTGGTGGGCACGATGAACCCGGAGGAGGGTGAGCTGCGGCCGCAGTTGCTTGACCGGTTCGGGCTCACCGTCGAGGTGGCCGCCGCCCGGGATGTGGACACCAGGGCCGAGGTGATCCGCAGGCGGCTGGCCTTCGAGGCGGACCAGGACGCCTTCGCCGAGCAATGGTCCACATCGGACGCCGAGCTGGCCGAACGCATCGTCGACGCACGGAAAGCGCTGCCCGCCGTCGCCCTGCCGGACGCCGAGTTGCGCCGGATCGCCGCGCTGTGCGCCGCGTTCGAGGTGGACGGGATGCGCGCGGACCTGGTGGTGGCCCGAACGGCGGTGGCGCACGCGGCCTGGCGCGGCGCGCAGGCGGTTGCCGAGGCCGACGTGGCGGTGGCCGCCCGGCTGGCGCTGCCGCACCGCAGGCGCCGGGATCCGTTCGACGAGCCCGGAATCGACGAGCAGCAACTGCAGCAGGCGCTGCGCGACGCCGCCGAGGAAGCCGAACAACCCGAGCCGCCGGACGACGAGCCGAACGGCCCCGGCAACGGCCCGGGCAACGGCGCCACCCCGCCGAACGAGTCCACTGTGGACGGAAACGGCGCCGCGCCGCCGGCCCCGGCGGCGAACCCCGATCCGGCGTTCCGGGCAAGGATGCTCGAGCTGTCCGGGCTCGGCGACGGCGCACCCGGCCGGCGGTCCCGGGCCCGCTCCACGTTCGGTCGCACGCTGCGCGGTTCCGCGCACCAGGGCCGCGGCCTGCACCTGGTCGGCACACTCACCGCGGCGGCACCGCACCAGCTTGCCCGCGGCCGCACGGGCGCCGGGCTGGTGATCCGGCCACCGGACCTGCGCCGCGCCGTGCGCGAGGGCAAGGAGAGCAACCTGGTGCTGTTCGCCCTGGACGCGTCCGGCTCGATGGCCGCGCGCCGGCGGATGGCCGCGGTGACCGGCGCGGTGATCTCCCTGCTGCTGGACGCCTACCAGCGCCGGGACAAGGTCGGGCTGGTGACCTTCCGGGCCGGCACGGCCGAACTGGTGCTGCCGCCCACCTCCTCGGTGGAGGCGGCGGTGGCCCGGCTGCGCCTGCTGGGCACCGGCGGCGCCACCCCGCTGGCCGGCGGGCTGCTGCGGGCCCGGCGCGCGCTCGCCGTCGAGCGGCTGCGGGACCCGCGCCGCCGGGCGCTGCTGGTGCTGGTCACCGACGGCCGGGCCACGGTCGCGGTGGCGGCGGACCCGGTGGCCGACGCGATCCGGGCCGCCGGCCTGCTGGCCGCCGACGGGGTGGCGAGCGTGGTGGTGGACTGCGAACGCGGGCCGGTCCGGCTCGGCCTGCCCCGGCGGATCGCCGACGCGCTGGCCGGCGCGTGCGTGCGGCTGGACGAGTTGTCCGCCGACCGGGTCACCGGGGTGGTTCACGCGGTTCGCAGGAGTGCCTGATGCCACAGGGAAAACCGGAGAACGTGCCGGACGACGGGCTGACCACGCGGCAGCGCCGCAACCGCCCGCTGCTGATCGTCCACACCGGAGAGATGAAGGGCAAGTCCACCGCCGCGTTCGGGCTGGCCCTGCGCGGCTGGAACCAGGGCTGGTCGATCGGGGTGTTCCAGTTCGTCAAGTCCGCCCGGTGGAAGGTGGGCGAGGAGGTGGCGCTGCTCGCGCTCGGGGAGGTACACCGGGACACCGGCCGGGGCGGCCCGGTCGAGTGGCACAAGATGGGCTCCGGCTGGTCCTGGTCGCGCCGCCCGGGCACCGAGGTGGACCACGCCGAGGCCGCCCGGGAGGGCTGGCGGGAGATCGCCCGGCGGCTCGGCGAGCAGCGGCACACCCTGTACGTGCTCGACGAGTTCACCTACCCGCTCAAGTGGGGCTGGGTGGACACCACCGAGGTGGTCGAGACGCTGGTGGCCCGGCCGGGCAACCAGCACGTGGTGATCACCGGCCGGGACGCGCCGGAGGCTCTGGTCGAGGCCGCCGACCTGGTCGCGCGGATGACCAAGGTGAAGCACCCGATGGACACGGGAGCCAAGGGGCAGAAGGGAATCGAGTGGTGACCGGTCGGGTGGTGATCGCCGCGCCGTCGTCCGGCAGCGGAAAGACCACCGTGGCAACCGGCCTGATGGCGGCGCTGCGGCGGCGCGGGCACACCGTGGCGCCGGCCAAGGTCGGCCCGGACTACATCGACCCCGGCTACCACACGCTGGCCAGCGGGCGGCCCGGCCGCAACCTGGATCCGGTGCTGGTCGGCGAGTCCCTCGTCGCGCCGCTGTTCGCGCACGGCGCGCGCGGCGCGGACGTGGCCGTGGTCGAGGGCGTGAT
This sequence comes from Actinophytocola sp., assembly GCF_035762905.1. Lineage (GTDB taxonomy): Bacteria > Actinomycetota > Actinomycetes > Mycobacteriales > Pseudonocardiaceae > DASYTH01. The sequence continues at coordinate 87,327 of NZ_DASUCC010000041.1, read as the reverse complement.
GGGCCTGTTCGACGGCCGGATCGGCACCGACGGGTTCGGGTCGACCGCGCACGTGGCCCGGCTGCTCGGCGCGCCGGTGGTGCTGGTGGTGGACACCCGCGGGCACAGCGCCAGCCTGGCCGCGCTGCTGCACGGGTTCCGCGGCTACCGCCCGGATGTGCGGCTGTCCGGGGTGATCCTGAACCAGGTCGGCTCGGACCGGCACGAGCGGGTGCTGCGCGACGCCTGCGCCGAGGTGGGGCTGCAGGTGTTCGGGGCACTGCGCCGGCACGCCGGCGTGGACGTGCCGTCCCGACATCTGGGCCTGGTCACCGCGGCCGAGCACGGCGCGGCCGCGACCCGCGCGATCGACGCGATGGCCGAGTTGGTGGCCGCATCGGTGGCGCTGGACGGGATCGTCGCGCTGGCCCGCTCGGGAGCCCGATCGCTTGCGCCGCCGTGGGATCCGGGAATCGAGGCGGCACCCGGCCGGCCGGTGGTCGCGGTGGCCGGCGGGCCGGCGTTCACCTTCGGCTACGCCGAGCACACCGAGCTGCTGCGCGCCGCGGGCGCCACCGTGGCCGTGGTGGATCCGTTGCGGGACACCGGATTACCGGACGGCACGGCCGGGATCGTGCTGCCCGGCGGCTTTCCCGAGCAGTACGCGGCCGAGCTGTCGGCGAACGTCGAGCTGCGGACGGCGGTGGCCGCCGCGGTGGCGGCCGGCGTACCGGTGCACGCCGAATGCGCCGGCCTGCTCTACCTGGCCCGCGGCCTGGACGGCCACCCGATGTGCGGGGTGCTCGACGCCGACGCGGTCATGACCGACCGGCTCACCCTCGGCTACCGGGACGTGGTCGCGCCGGGCGGATCGTCGCTGCACGCCGAGGGCACCCGGCTGACCGGGCACGAGTTCCACCGCACCGCGATCACGCCGGCGCACGGCGAGCGGCCGGCCTGGTGCTGGCGCGAGGAGAGCGGCCGGGTCCGGTCCGACGGCTTCGTCAGCGCCGCGGTGCACGCGTCCTACGTGCACACTCACCCGGCGGCGTGTCCGGCGGCCATCTCCCGGTTCGTCGCCCGGTGCTCGGCGCGGTCGAGCAGGAAGGCGAACCCGACCCCGATCGCCGCCCACAACACCGCCTGGGTGCCGAGCGAGGCGATCCGGAACTCCCAGAGCACCTGAGCCGGGAAACCCGGTGGCACCTCGTCGAAGTGCGGCAGCAGCGTGCCGATCACCCCGGCCAGGACGGCATAGCCGGCGATCACGGCGACCGTGCCGAGCCAGGCCGAGAGTCGCCGGGCCAGTGCGACTCCGGCGACGGCCAGCGCGACGGAGATCGCCATCATGCCGAAGTACAGCGCGGTCCGGTCGCCGATCGTGTTCTCCTCGCCCACCGCCGGCGGGTTGGGCGGGTAGACCAGGAACGGCACCAGGTGCACGGAAACGAACCCGATCCCGGCGAGCAGCAGCGCGGTCGCCCACGGGGCGAGCCGGGCGATCCGTCCGTAGCCGAAGGCGAACGCGAGCGCGAACAGCCCGCCGAGTGCGACGCCGAACGCACACGTGCCGACCGCGAGGCCGACGGTGCGCTGTATGCCCCGGCTGACCGGGGCGGGCTCCTCGGCCGCGCCGGCCTCGTGCTCGTGCCCGGCGCCCTGTTCCTCGACCGCGATCGCCGCCTCCACCGGCGGTTCACCGATCGTCGCGGCGAAACCGAACGCCAGCACCCCGGCCACCAGACCCGCGAGCAGGCCCCACACCAGCAAGGTGCGCATGGACAGTGTCATGCCGGACGCCGGTCAGTGACAGGGAAAACCGAGCAGGTGCCGGCCGTCGTGCACGAACTCGTGCAGGAGCGTTCCGGAGAACAACTGCACCGCGCCCTGTTCGGAGCCGACGAAGTACATCACCACCAGGAACAGCACGCCGGCGAAGATCGCGTAGGGCAGAATCTCGCGGATCGGGATCCGCACCGGGATCGGGGTCGGGACGGCAACGGCCTGCGACATCTGGCGCAACCTCCTCGGGCTCACGCGGCCCATCGTGGAGCGTTCGACGGTTCGAGGGTCTGACTCGTGCTGACGCACTGCACAGTGGCGCGGCCGTGCCGGAGTTTCACCGGCTTCCTCGTACCATCAGGGTCAATTTGGCAACGTACCACCCATGGGAGCCGGATGACCACCCGTCTTGTGTTGGTCTGCCACGGCCCCACCACGGCCACCCGGCGGGCCGCGTTCCCGGACGACGAGTCGATCGAGGGTGCGCCGGCCCGGCTGCGGATCCGGGTGGACCTCGCGTTCACCGGCCCGGCGGTGTGCTGCCGGCAGACCGCCGCCGCGCTCGGGCTGGCGCCTCGACTCGAGGCCCGGTTGCGGGAGTGCGACTACGGCCGCTGGCGGGGCCGCACGCTCGCCGAGTTGTCCGACACCGAGCCGGATGCGGTACGGGAGTGGCTGACCGACCCGACCGCCACCCCGCACGGCGGTGAGTCCACAATGGACGTTCTGGCCCGGGTGGGCGGTTGGCTGGACGAGCTGCCGAGTGGCCGGCAGCGGATCGCCGCCGTCACCCACCCGTCGGTGATCCGGGCGGCGATCGTGCACGCCATCCGGGCCACCCCGGAGTCGTTCTGGCGCATCGACATCGCGCCGCTGTCGCACACCGTGCTGTCCGGCGGTTCGGCCACCTGGACGCTCCGGTCGCTGGGCCGGGTGCCGGATCAGAGCTGAGCGCACTGGCCGATGACCGGTCCGCGCACGGTGTTGGGTGCCTGCAGGTTCTCCGGCCCTGGGGTGTTGCCGGCACAGTACAGCGGGCCGTGGATCACCACGCCGGCCAGCACGGGTGCCCGGGTTCCGGTGCGGTTGCCGGACAGCGACACCGGGCCGTGCACCGCGCCGCCCACCACGGTCAGGTCGGCGGTGGTTCCGGTGACCGAAAGGGGACCGCGGACCGTGGTGTCGAGCAGTTCCACCGCCGCCGCGCCGGCAGCCACCACCGGCCCGGCGACCGTCGCCCCGGAGGCCACCAGGGACGCACCCGGCCGGACCAGCACCGGCCCGGCCACCTCCGCCCGGTCCAGGCAGGTGACGCCGGTGGAAACGACCAGCGAACCCCGGTGCCGGCCGGTGATCGTGGCCGTGCAGGCCGGCGGCTCTGGCAGCAGGGTGACGACGAACTCCTCGGGCGTGCCGTAGTTTCCGGCCGGGTCGATCGCGCGGTAGGCGATGGTGTGCCGGCCGTAGCTGGGCGTCGGGTCGTCCCACGGCGACAGCCGCGGCACGCCGAGCTTGCCGTAGATCAGGTTGTCGATGTTGGTTCCGCTCGGGGTGAACAGGAACGGCAGGTCCGGGTCGGTGGGCCAGCCGAAGTAGTTGAACCAGCCGTCGCCGTCGGTCTGGAACTCGCGCACCACGAAGCCCGGCGTGTCGTCGGTGCCGGTCAGCCGCATGGTGAACGGGCCGTTGAAGATGAACTCGGTCCGGCCCGGCTTGGGCACGGTGAGCAGCGCGGCGGACAACTCGTAGCCGGTCTCCGGCCGCCGGGCGTCGATCGTCCACATGCGACTCGACGCACCCGCGGTGGCGGTCAGCGTGTGCCGGCCGGACAGGCCGAGGCCGGCAAGCGCCAGTTCCCGGTCGTTGCCCGGGGCGGCGATCGGGCGGCCGTCCAGCGTCCAGGTGACCGGCGGGATGACGTCGCGCGGATGGCTGGTCTCCACGTAGACCACGTCGGTGCCGCCGACCGGGCGGCCGGTCGGGGTGGCCGCGGTGATCTCCACCGGGACGTCCTCCGGTGGCGTGACCACCGCGGTGTCCACCGTCCAGGACCGGGTCCGGGTGAGCGCCGCCGAGCCACGGATCGCCGGGTCGCGCACGAAGACCGTGGGATCGACGACGGTCGCGGTCAGCGTGTGCACCCCGGCCGGTATGTCCATGGTGGACAGATCGACACTGTGCGCGCCGCCGGTGGGCAGCACGGCGCCGTCCAGCGTCCAGGTCACCGCGAGCGAGTGGGCGACCGGGTGCAGGGTCTCCACCCACACCACGCGGTCCGCCCCCACCGGCACGTCATCGGGGGTGGCGTCCTGCAGGATGCTGGTCTTGGCCGAGATCCGCTGGGTCATCTGCTCCCGGCCGGGTTGGTCGTAGTAGTAGCCGAGGGTCTTCATGATCGAGTGCGCACTAGGTCGCCAGACCCCGTTGCCCATGTGCATGCCGCTCTCGTACCGGCCGATCGTGCCGCCGGACTCGCTGCGCTCACCCAGCCAGCGCCACCACTTCTGCTGCTGATCACGCAGCTGCCGCTCGGTCAGCAGGGTGTGGTGGACGGAGAACGGCTCCGGCCCGGTGTAGGCGGCGCCGCGCACGCCCCGGGCGAGGTAGTCGTACTCGTCCTGCAGGTTGCCGAGCGAGTGACCGAGCTCGTGCGGGGAGATCAGCGCGGACAGCGCGTTGCCGCCGGACGCGGTGGCGTTGGACCCGCCCGCGCCGCCGTAGGTGTCGCTGTTGCCCAGCGCCAGCAACTGCCGGTTGCCCGGTGTGGTGCCGGCGACCAGGTTGGCGTACCGGTTTGCGGCCGCGCCGTCCACGGTGAGCAGCCGCTGCACGCTGTTCGGGTTGCAACCGCCCCAGAATCCCATGTTCAGCGGGGTGTCCCGGCGCGGCGAGTCCAGGTTCGGGTCACAGTCCACTCCGGACTCACCGGAGATGATCTCCACCGCGTAGACGTTGACGTAGCTGCGGTAGGTCTTGAACGGCTCGATGGTCCACAGCACGTTGAGGTGCTTGTCCACGTGCTCGCGGAACTTCGCCTGCTCGGCCTCGGTGTAGCCGTCGCCGAGCAGCACCATGTTGAACCGCTTGGCCGGGTCGCCGGTCACCTGAACCGGAACCACGACGGCGTCGCCGGGCGCCGCGTGCGCGGCTGCCGGCAGCGCCGCCACGCCGCCGACTGCCAGGCCCAGCGACACCGCGGCGGCGAGCAGTGACCGGCGCACGGCTCAGCGTCCGAACACGTAGCAGGTGGCGGTGGACGTCCTGGTCGGATCGCTCTCCGAGGTCGCCGTCACCCGGACCCGCACGGGGTTGGCGCCCTGGCCGTCCTGCCTGACGTACACCGGCACCTGCACGGTGCTGCCGAACCGGGCGGTGGCCAGTTGGTTGGGCAGCCAGCTGCTCCAGCCCGCACCGTCGACCGTGGCCGACAGCCGGTAGACGTCGCTGCCCAGGTACGCGGTGACGTCCTCGGGGTGGTCGCCGCGCGGCGGCGCGGGCGATCCGGTGTTGGTCAGCGGAACGTTGCACCGGGCCAACCCGTCGCCGTCCGCCCGGGCGTTGGCCAGGGCCAGCCGCACGCCGCGCGGCGCCGGCCCCGCGCCGTCCAGCGAGCGGATCGCGACCGTGTAGGACAGCAGGCCCTGGGCGTCGCGTCGCACGTCCAGCACGTAGAAGTGCAGCCGGTTGGCGGTGTCGACGAACTCGAACTCGCTGCCCGAGTCGGTGCCGGCGTGGAACAGCGCGTCGGACAGCTGCCGGTAGTCGCCAAGGGTGATCGGCACCCGGGTGCCGTCCGGCGCCACGTAGTCGGTCATCCCGATGTCCTGCGGGTTGGCGTCCATCACCCACTCGAACGGCGCCTGGTCCTGGTTCTTGGTCTTGGCGATCAGCACCCCGGAGTCCGGCGTGAACGAGTCGGTGCCCATCCGGTCGACCACCTCGAGCGTGTAGTTCTGGTAGCCGCGGCCGTCACAGAACACGTCGGTGGCGACGTTGCACGGCGGCGCGAGGTCGCCGGTGCCCATGGCGATGTTGATCCCGGACAGGGTGTTCCCGCCCGGCTGGAAGGCTCGCGCGTGCACGGTGGCGACCACCAGACCGGACTGCGCGAGCGCCTCCCGGCTCAACCGCAGCACGTTGGCCTCGTCCACCATGTTGAGCTTGAGCTTGTTGCGCAGCATGTGTTGCGCGCCCATCGACGCGCCCGCGGTCGGCGGGATCACCCACCGGCTGTGGGGGCCGCCCGGGCCGTTGAACGTGCCGCGGGACAGCATCTCCCAGATGCCCGAGTACGCGCGGCGCAGGGGGATGCCGTACGGGTTGTTGTAGTTGTCGCCGATGCCCAGGATGTGGCTGAACTCGTGGGCGAACACCGACATGCCCGAGCTCTCCGCCTGGGTGGACGAGCCGCCGCCGGCGTTGGGCCAGATGGACGAGCCGGACGCCCACGAGGTCCACTCCACGTACCGGGTGCGGCTCCAGTTCGTCAGGTTCTCGTCCGGCGGGCCGAACGCGTCGGTCACGTCCTCCTTGTTCTGGAACTTCATCATCCCGAACTCCTGCCAGGTCGAGGACTCGTCCTGACCGGCGGAGAGGAAGAACACGAAGTCGAACCCGGCGGGCACCTCCGCGCCGACGTCGGCCACCCAGGCGGCCCGGCCGTCGGTGCGGATGTTGCGGTTGCAGTTGTCCCCGGCCGGGCAGCCGGTGCCGGCCTGGAACTCCATGGCGTACTCGTGCGACTTGCCCGGCATCAGGTACGGCCCGAACCCGGTGAGCTGGACGCCGTAGCGGCCGGCGGAATCCTCCATCCAGTACTCGTGCAACGTGTGCCCGCGGTTGAGAGTGCCCGGCGTGTTCAGGAAGTCCTTGTAGAACTGGGCCACCCGGTCGCGCGGGATGTCGTGCGCCTCCGCGCTCGGGTTGCCGAACACGGTCGAGTTCTGCGGCCTGGTCACCACGAACGGCTGGTTCGGGTAGTCGAGCAGGACCAGCGCGCCGCGGAACGTGCGCACCGAGCCGGGCCGGCTCGGGTCGGCCCAGTTGGTGCCCGGCACCGGCCGGTAGTCGTCCCACGTCATGTGGTCCGGGTTCACCCAGTTCTGCGGGTCGATCGGGGCGGGGAAGCCGGGGCGGCCCTGCATGGTCAGCGGTTTGCCTTCCTGCCAGGGCTGTTGCTGGGGCCAGTGGTCGTACTGCCACGGGTTGTCCGGTGGGGGCACGGGGGCGGCGGCGGCGGGGGTCACCACGAAGCCGGCCGCGAACGCCGCGGCCGCGAGCAGGGACGCGAGCTGCAGGGTGCGGGTCACGAACTTCGACGGTAAACCCGGCCCTGACCCGGAGCAAGATTCGAACGGCCGGTACCGATCCCGCAATCGCCGGCCGCCGCGTCACCCAGCTGGACGTATCGGACACGGAGCGAAGCTGCTAGGTTACGCCGCTGTGATGCCGAGTCAGCAGGGACCGCGGCGCCGGCGCGCGTCGTTCGCGTTCCTGGGTCTGGCCGGAATCCTTGTGGCCACACTGTTCGCGGTGATCGCGTCGCTGGCCGCGCGACCGGCCGAGCAGGTGCCGCCGTTCCCGCAGCTGCCCGGCCCGGTGATCGCCGGGGGCGCCGAGGACGACATCGCGCCGACGACCACCCCGATCCAGGTCAACGCCGCGCCGGCACCGGTCACCGCCTCGGCGACGGTGACCCGCAAGAGCACCAAGCCGAAACCGAAGCCGAGCACCACGCAGGCGGCGCTCCCGCCGCGGCCCGGCCCGCCGCCGGCCCAGCGGGCACCGGTGGCCCGGTTCACGGCCAGTTGTTCCGGCCTGTCCTGCACCTTCGACGGCGCCGGGTCCACCGACCCGGACGGCGCGGTCGTCTACTTCGCCTGGGGCTTCGGCGACGGCACGAACGACGACCTGCAGAACCGGTCCCGGTTGTCGCACCGGTTCCCGCGGTCCGGCAGCTACCGGGTGACCCTGGTGGTGCTGGACAACGCCGGGGTTGCCGGTCAGGTCACCAGAACCGTCACTGTTCCGCCTCTCCGGGGTTAACTGCTGTTGTTGCGTTCCGGCGGGTGGTGCGGTTGGCGGGGTGATTGTGGCTGGGTTGCGTCACGGTGCCCCTGAGGTTGCGTTGGTGGGGGCGAGGATTCACGCGTGTCGCACTATTGGACTAGACATCTGTGGGAAATTGGTCTAGACAATAAGGAGAGCAGCGTCCCGTCCCTGCACCCGGGAGCCTGTCATGCGAACCGCATTCGCTCGCCTTCTTCCGCTTGTCGTCATCCTGCTCGGCCTCGGCCTGATCACCGCTCCGGTGGCCCAGGCCGCCGGGGAGACCGCCACGTTCGCCAAGGTGTCCGACTGGGGCACAGGTTGGGAAGGGCGGTACACGATCAGAAACGGCGGGACCGTCACGATCTCCAGTTGGCGGGTGGAGTTCGATCTGCCGGCCGGTACCGCGATCGGCACGCACTGGGACGCCGTGCGCGGCGGCAGCGGAAACCACTACGTGTTCAGCAACGCCGGGTGGAACGGAACGCTGGCGCCGGGCGCCTCGGTCAGCTTCGGGTTCAATGGCAGCGGGCCGGGCGCCCCGGCGAACTGCACGGTCAACGGCGTCGCGTGCGGCGGAGGCGGTGGCGGACCGCAACCCCCCGGGGTGCCCGGCGTTCCCGGCGGTGTTCGGGTCAGCGCCACCACCGGATCGAGCATCTCGTTGGCATGGAACGCATCCAGCGGAACGGTGACCGGCTACCGGGTGTACGAGGGGACCACCGTGCGGGCCACCCCGACCGGCACCTCGGCCACGATCACCGGCCTGGCGGCGTGCACCTCCCGCACCTACACGGTTTCCGCGGTCAACGCGGCCGGCGAGTCGGCCCGCAGCGCGCCGGTCACCGGCACCACCACCGGCTGCCCGATCGGCCCGCTGCCCCGGCACTTCCTGACCGGCTACTGGCACAACTTCGTCAACCCGGCGGTGGAGCTGCGGCTGCGCGACGTGCCGGCCGACTACGACCTGGTCGCGGTGGCGTTCGCGGAGGCCACCGGCACCCCCGGCGCGGTCACCTTCGGCGTCGACGCCGGCCTGTCCGGCGCGCTCGGCGGCTACACCAACGCCGACTTCACCGCCGACGTGGCCACCCTGCACGCACGCGGCAAGAAGGTGATCCTGTCGGTCGGCGGCGAGGCCGGCCGGGTCGCGGTCGGCGACGCCGCCGCGGCCACCAACTTCGCCAACACGATGCGCTCGCTGATCACCCAGTTCGGCTTCGACGGCGTGGACATCGACCTGGAGAACGGGCTCAACCCGACGTTCATGGGCCAGGCACTGCGCTCGCTGCGCAACCAGGTCGGCTCCGGACTGATCATCACGATGGCCCCGCAGACCATCGACATGCAGTCCACCGGCGGCTCGTACTTCCAGCTGGCGCTGAACATCCGGGACATCCTCACCGTCGTGCACACCCAGTTCTACAACTCCGGCTCGATGCTCGGCTGCGACCAGGCCCAGGCCTACACCCAGGGCACGGTGAACTTCATGACCGCGCTTGCCTGCATCCAGCTGGAGAACGGGCTGCGGCCCGACCAGGTTGCGCTGGGCCTCCCCGCCGGGCCCGGGGCGGCGGGCGGCGGCATCGTCGCACCCTCCATGGTGAACAACGCGCTGGACTGCCTTGCGCGCGGCACCAACTGCGGCAGCTTCCGCCCACCGCGCACCTATCCGGGCATCCGCGGCGCGATGACCTGGTCGGTCAACTGGGATGTCAGCAACGGCAACAACTTCGCCCGCACGGTTCGGCCGTTCCTGAACACCCTGCCCTGACGGGAGAATCCGCGATGAAGCGCGCAGCCCTGTTGTCGGCGGCCGTGCTGGTGGCCGGTCTGGCCGTCGGCACCACTCCGGCCGCGGCGGCCAACCTGTTGGCCAACCCCGGGTTCGAGGCCGGCTCGCTGTCCGGCTGGAGCTGCTCGGCCGGCTCGGTGGTGAACAGCCCGGTGCGCTCCGGCTCGTTCGCGCTCGCCGGCGCGGCCAGTTCCTCAGACAACGCCCGGTGCACCCAGACCGTTTCCGTGCTGCCGAACACCAGCTATGCCGTGTCGGCCTGGGTGCGCGGAAACTTCGTCCACCTCGGGATCACCGGTGGCCCGGTGAGCTGGACCCCGTCGGCCACCAGCTACACCCAGCTCAGCCTGACGTTCACCAGCGGTGCGGCGCAGACCAGCGCGCAGCTGTACCTGCACGGCTGGTTCGGGCAGGGCACCTACCACGCCGACGACGTGAGCCTGGACGGGCCGGGCGGCGGCCCGCCGGGTAACCCCGGCGCACCCGGCGCCCCGGGCACGCCGACCGCCGGGACGGTCACCAACACCTCGATCGGGCTGTCCTGGGGCGCCGCCACCGGAACGGTCAGCGGGTACCGGGTGTACGAGGGCAACACGGTGCGGGCCACGGTGACCGCGACCTCGGCCACGGTCGGCGGCCTGGCCGCGTGCAGCACACACACCTTCGCCGTGGCCGCGTTCAACGCCACCGGCGAGTCGCCGCGCAGCGCCGAAACCACCGCCACCACAACGGGTTGCGTGAACCCCGGGCTGCCGAGGCACGCGCTGATCGGCTACCTGCACGCCAGCTTCGCCAACGGCTCCGGCTACCTGCGGATGGCCGATGTGCCGCCGGCGTGGGACATCGTCAACCTGGCGTTCGGCGAGCCCACCTCGGTGACCTCGGGCGACATCCGGTTCAACCGGTGCCCGGTGGCCGAGTGCCCGAACGTGGAGTCCGACGCGGAGTTCCTGGCCGCCATCCGGGCGAAACAGGCACAGGGCAAGAAGGTGCTGATCTCGATCGGCGGCCAGAACGGCCAGGTGCAGCTCACCAGCACCGCCGCCCGGGACCGGTTCGTCAGCTCGGTGGCGGCGATCATCGACCGGTGGGGTCTGAACGGCCTGGACATCGACTTCGAGGGCCATTCGCTGTTCCTCAACGCCGGCGACACCGACTTTCGCAACCCCACCACGCCGGTCATCGTCAACCTGATCTCCGCGCTGCGCACCTTGAAAGCCCGCTACGGCAGCGCCTTCGTGCTCACGATGGCGCCCGAGACGTTCTTCGTCCAGGTGGGCTACCAGTTCTACGGCGGTGCCGGCGGCGGCGACAACCGCACCGGCTCCTACCTGCCGGTGATCCACGCGCTGCGCAACGACCTCACCGTGCTGCACGTCCAGGACTACAACTCCGGCCCGGTGATGGGCCTGGACAACCAGTTCCACTTCATGGGCGGCGCCGACTTCCACATCGCCATGACCGACATGGTCAAGGCCGGGTTCACCGTGGCGAGTACCGGGCTGCGCTTCCCCGGCCTGCGCGAGGACCAGATCGCCTTCGGGCTGCCGGCCGCGACCAGCGCCGGCAACGGCCACACCGCCCCGGCCGCCGTGCAGAGCGCGGTGAACTGTCTGGTGCGCGGCCAGTCCTGCGGCGGCTACACGTTGCGCGGCGGCGTGTCGCCGGGCTTCCGCGGCCTGATGACCTGGTCCATCAACTGGGACCGGTTCTTCGGCTTCGAGTTCCAGAACAGCCACGAGCCGTTTCTCAATGGGTTGCCGTGAGCGAGCCTGCGAGCGAACCGTCGAACACTGCCCCGCCGCCGAGCCTGCGAGGCGACGGGGTTCGGCTGCACCGAGCTTGCGAGGTGCAGCCGTGAACGTGCGTGGATGATCGTGATACTCCATGCTGTGCGGCATGCCGTTGCCGCCGCTGCGGGAGTTCCTGCGCACCGAGAGCGCGAGTGGGGTGGCGCTGCTCGGCGCGTCGGTGGTCGCGATCGTCTGGGCCAACCTCCCGGGTGAGTCCTACGAGACGTTCTGGCACACCACGCTGATCACCCTCGATCTGCGGCACTGGGTCAACGACGGCCTGATGACGTTGTTCTTCCTGCTGGTCGGCCTGGAGATCAAACGTGAGCTGGTGACCGGCGAGCTGAACTCGCCGCGCGCGGCGGCGCTGCCGGTGGTGGCCGCGATCGGCGGGGTGCTGCTGCCGATCGCGGTGTTCACCGCCGTGCTCCGCGGCGGTCCCGGCTCGGCCGGCTGGGGCATCCCGATCGCCACCGACGTCGCCTTCGCCGTCGGTGTGCTGGCCCTGGTCGGCCGGCACGCCCCGGACGGGCTGCGGCTGCTCCTGTTGAGCATCGCGATCGTCGACGACATCATCGCGATCACCGTGATCGCCGTGTTCTACACCGACGACCTGTCGCCGGTCTGGCTCGGCGGCGCGGCGTTGTGCGTGCTGGCCATCGTGGTGCTGCGCGGTTTCCGGGTCGCGGCGTTCTGGCCGTTCCTGCCGCTCGGCGCGGCGCTCTGGTTCGCCACACTCCAGTCCGGCGTGCACGCCACCCTCGCCGGGGTCGTGCTGGCCCTGCTCTGCCCGGCCCGTCCGGTCCGCGGCCGCGACTACCTGCCCGTCCTGGAACACCGCCTGCACCCGTTCGTCGCCTTCGGCATCGTCCCGCTGTTCGCCCTGGCCAACGCCGGCGTCGCGCTCGGCGGCGCCGAGCTCACCGCCCCGCTCACCCTCGCGGTCCTGCTCGGCCTGCTGGTCGGCAAGACCTTCGGCATCGCGGGCGCCACCCTGGCCGCCACCAGGCTCGGCCCGCTCGCCCTGCCCGCGGGTGTGCGCACCCGGCATGTCTGGGGCATGGCCATCCTGGCCGCGATCGGCTTCACCGTGTCGTTGTTCATCGCCGACCTGAGCCTCGACTCGGCAGACCTGATCGACCAGGCCAAGATCGGCATCCTGGCCGCGTCGGCGCTGGCCGGCCTGCTCGGCGCGCTGGTGCTGCGCGTGTGGCCCACGTCTCACCACAACAGCGGTGCCCACCCCGGTTGACCTGTGGGTTAATACGAATCGTCAGCTGCGGAGGGGACATGGTCGTCCAGGGGATCTCATCGCACGCCGCCCGGATCCTGCGCGTTCTGGCGGCCCGTGGCACCGTCGAGGCGCGGGAGCTGTTCACCGCGGCCAGCCTGCCGCCGGCCAGCGGCTACCCCATCGTTCACCGGTTATGCGACCGCGGTCTGGTCCGCCGCGAGTGGGAGGACATCGATCCGGTCGCCGCCGGTCGCCCGCGGACCTGCTCCTACGCGCTCACCAAGCTGGGCAGCTCAGTGGCCGCGGAAGGCCTCGGCGAGCCACCATGAGCCGCCGTCGCTGGTGATCTTGGCGTCCAGCACCAGGGGTTGAGAGCGCGGGCCGGCCAGCCAGTCGCGCAGTGCCGCCAGGTCGGCACGGGTGCGCACGGTGGCGGCGGCGCAGCCGAAGCCCCTGGCGATGGCCGCGATGTCGGTCTCCGGGAACACCACGGTGTCCAGGTCGACATCGGCGCCGAAGTGGTGCACCTCGGCGCCGTAGGCGGAGTCGTTGTAGACCACGGTCACCAGCGGAATGCCCAGCCGCACCACGGTGTCCAGCTCGGCCACGCTCATCAGCGCACCGCCGTCGCCGAGCGCGGCCACGGCCAGCCGGTCCGGCCGGGCCAGCGCCGCGCCGATCGCGGTGGCCAGGCCCAGCCCGATCGACTGGAAACCCTGGGTGAGGCAGTAGCCGTACTGGTCCGGCACCGACAGGTAGGCGCTCGGATAGCCCATGAAGTTCCCGGAGTCCACGCAGACCAGCCGCTCGGCCGGCAGCAGGTCGTCCAGCGCGACCGACAGCGCCCGCGGGTCGATCCGGTCCCCGGTCGAGGTGTCCTCGAACGGAACCGAGCGCCAGCGCACGTCGCCGGGCGGCGCGTCCCGGAACCGGGTGCCGGCGACGACCGAGTCCAGCACGTCCGCAGCGGTCAGCGCCACGTCGCCGAGCACCCCGATGGCCACCGGCCGGTGCGCCCCGAGCGCGGCCGGATCCAGGTCGACCTGGGCGACGACGGCCTCGCCGGACAGCAGCCGCCCGTGCCGGGTGGTCCACATGTTCAGCCCGCAACCCCAGCCGATCACCAGATCCGCCGACGAGATCAGCTCGGCGGCGCGCGGCGAGGCGAACCCGCCGGAGATTCCCACCGACCACTCCTCGCCGGCGAACAGTCCATTCGCGACGGCCGAGGTGGCCAGCAGCGCACCGGCTCGCTCGGCCAGCGCGCGCAGCTGCGGGCCGGCGCCCCGGGCACCCCGGCCGGCGATGAACACCGGCCGCCGGGCCGCGTTGATCGCCTCGGCCAGTTCCCGCACCGCCGCGGGATCCGGCCGGACCGGCCGCGGGACGGACAGTTCCCCGGCCGGTGCCTCGACCGCGGCCGCTGCCTGCACGTCCAGCGGCAGGTTCAGCACCACGGTGCGCCGCTCGTGCACCGCGGTCCGGTACGCCCGCACGGTGTCGGCCACCGCGGTCGCCGCCGAGTGCACCCGTTCGGCCACCGCGCCGATCGCGGTCACCGCGCCGGCCTGGTCGATTCGGAAGTTGGACCGCACCGCGGCCGCCCCGGTCTCGCCGGCCAGCACCAGCACCGGCGTCCGGCTCTTGGCCGCCTCGGCGACCCCGGTCAGCGCGTTGGTCAGGCCGGGTCCCTGGTGCACGCTGACCACGGCCAGCCGGTCGCTCATCCGGGCGTAGGCGTCGGCCATCACCGCGGCACCGCACTCGTGCCGGGTGGCCACGAACGGCACCCCGCCGGCCCGCAGCGCGTTGGTCACCTCGAAGTTCCCGCTGCCCACCACGCCGAACGCGTGCGCCGCGCCCAGCTCGGCCAGCGTCCGGCCGACCAATTTGGCGGTACTCGGCACTGCCACTGGTTCGCTCGCAAGCTCGCTCACGTCTCGACCAGCGCCAGCACCCGCGCCGGGCTGCCCGAGCCGCCCACGATCGGCAGCGGCGAGACCAGGAGCACCGCGCCGGTCGGCGGCAGCGCGGCCAGGTTCTGCAGCTGGGTCAGCCCGCACTTGCCGGCGCCGAGAAAGTAGTGGTGGCAAGGGAACGGCGGGTCGAAGCCGCCCGCACCACCGGCGTCCGTGCCGACCGTCTCCACGCCGAGCCCGACCAGCCCGGTCTCCTCGGCCAGCCAGCGCGCGCACTCGGCGGACACGCCCGGCGTGTGCGGGCCGCTGTCGTCGGCGTTGAGGAACCGCTCCTCGTCGCCGGACCGCTCGTCCCAGCCGGTGCGGTACAGCAGCCAGCCGCCGTCCGGCAGCGCGCCGTTGGCCGCCTCCCAGGCCCGCACGTCGGCGATCTCCAGCAGGAAGTCCGGATTCTGCGCCACCCGGTCGGACGCGTCGAGCACCGCGGCCGGTGCCACGAGGGTGCGCAGCGGCAGCTCGGACACGTCGTGCCCGTCCCGCCCGGACGCCCAGTGCCGGGGCGCGTCCACGTGCGTGCCGGTGTGCTCACCGGTGTGGATGTTGTTCCAGTACCAGAACGGACCCGGCTCGTCGTACCGGCTGATCTCCTCCAACCGGAAGGAGATCGTGTTGGCGAACGGTTCCGGCAGCCGCAGCACCGGGGTGCCGGCCGACAGCGGCGCGGTCAGGTCGACGATCTCGACACCGTTGCCGATCGCGCCGAGCAGGTCCTTCAGCACTGGCATGTCGCGCCCTCCTCTATCGGTTGCCGGACATTAGCGCCTCGCACCGGTCGCCGCCCAGATCCGCGGTCAGGACGTCGCACAGGTTGCGGTACAGCGTCGCATTGAAATCGGGCACCGTGCGGTGCGACGACACCTCGATGATCCGGCCGTCGCTCGCCGCCCGGTCGAAGATCGTCGCGAAGTGCCCCTCGAAGAACGCCTTGGTCTGCGGGTCGAGCACCTCGAACGCGGCCGAGGCCGATCCCAGCGCGGACAGGAAGTAGAAGCCGACGATCACGTCGTCGTCCTCGCGGTGGTAGGCGAAGTGCGGAACCTCGTCGTAGACCCGGATGTCCAGCTGCGCCGTCGGCGGCAGCGGCGGCGCGGCCCGGATCAGGTCGTAGAGCCGCTGGCAGATGCCCAACGAGATGGCCAAGTCGGCGAGCATGTCCTGCTTGCTCTGCCGCTCCTCCCTGGACAGCCGCGGGATCAGCTCGGAGCGCGGGTCGAGGACAGCACCCGGATCACCGATCCCTGTTGCAGCTTGCCGAGCAGTACCTGCTCCACCGGAAACAGCCGGCGGTCCCGGAAGTCGGACTGCACCCGGTGCAGCACCGACCGGCCGGCGAAGAACAGCTCGCACCGCTGGTTGGTGATCGCCCAGCGGTAGTAGCCGCTGTAGCCGCGCCGCACCGGCGAGACCATCCGGATGCCGGTCCCGCCGCCCTCCATCAGCTTCTGCTGCAACCGGCCGGCGATCGAGTCGGCGGTCTCGTCCGCCTCGAGCCGGACGATCACCAGCTCCCGGAACGCGGCCACGATGCCGGCCACGATCAGGGACACGCCGAGGCTGGCCACCAAGGTGCCGACCTTCCCGGTGCCGGCGATCAGCACCAGCACCGCCCCGCAGGGCAACAGGAAGATCGAGAACAGCAGGCGCAGTGCGCGGTTCGTCTTCATCGGCGGCCTCCCGAAGCGCGAGTCGCCCCGTTATCGGCGCCGGCCGGCCGGGTGTTTCCGGTCGGGCTACTTCTTGGTGGAGAACGCCGCGTCGAACGAGGCGGCCGGCGGGTCGAAGGCCAGGCTCCGGATGAAGCCGACCGCCTCCTCGGCGCCACGCAACCGGTCCATGCCGGCGTCCTCCCACTCCACCGAGATCGGTCCGGTGTAGCCGATCGAGTTGAGCGCGCGGAACGCCGACTCCCACGGCACGTCGCCGTGCCCGGTGGACACGAAGTCCCAGCCGCGCCGGGGATCCGCCCACGGCAGGTGCGAGCCGAGCCGGCCGTTGCGGCCGTCGAACCGCTTCTTGGTGTCCTTGCAGTCCACGTGGTAGATCCGGTCGGCGAAGTCCAGGATGAAGCCCACCGGGTCGATGTCCTGCCACACCATGTGCGACGGGTCCCAGTTCAGTCCGAACGCCGGCCGGTGCTCGATGGCCTCGAGGGTGCGCACGGTCGACCAGTAGTCGTAGGCGATCTCCGACGGGTGCACCTCGTGCGCGAACCGGACACCGACCTCGTCGAACACGTCGAGGATCGGGTTCCACCGGCGGGCGAAGTCGGCGTAGCCGTCCGCGATCACCTCGGCCGACACCGGCGGGAACATGGCCACGTAGTGCCAGATCTTCGACCCGGTGAACCCGATCACCGTGCGCACCCCGAGCTTCGCCGCGGCCCGCGCGGTGTCCACCATCTCCTCGGCGGCCCGCCGCCGCACGCCCTCGGGCTCCCCGTCGCCCCACACCCGCTCCGGCAGGATGTTGCGGTGCCGCTCGTCGATCGGGTCGTCGCACACGGCCTGCCCGACCAGGTGGTTGGAGATCGCCCACACCCGCAGGCCGTAGGACTCCAGCATGGCGAGCTTGGCCGGCACGTAGTCGTCGTCGGCCAGCGCGCGGTCCACCTCGAAGTGGTCGCCGCCGCAGGTGATCTCCAGCCCGTCGTAGCCCCACTGCGCGGCCAGCTTGCAGACCTCCTCGAACGGCAGGTCGGCCCACTGCCCGGTGAACAGGGTGATCGGTCGGCTCATGTCAACTGGTTCCTTCCATTAGCGCACACCGAACAGGTGCTCGAGGGCGAGCTGGTCGAGCCGCTCGGCGCCGGCGCCACGCCGGGCGGCCGAGTCGACGTCGAGCTCCTCGCTGCGCAGCGCGGTCAGGCTCTCGCCCGGCGCGAGCGTCGGCTCGGCGAGCTGGTCCACCCGGCTGTCCCGCAACGCCGCGGCGACCTCCGGGTCGGCGCGGAACGCCCTGGCCCGTTCGGCGAAGATCAGGTAGTTGCGCATACAGGCGGCGGCCGATGCCCATACGCCGTCCCGGTTCTCGGTGCGGGCCGGCTTGAAGTCGAAGTGCCGCGCACCGTCGTACCCGGCGCCCTCGAGCAGATCCACCAACAGGAACGCGCTCTTGACGTCCCCGTTGCCGAACCGGAAGTCCTGGTCGTAGCGCGGCCCGGTCTGCCCGTTGAGGTCGAGGTGGAACAGCTTGCCGTGCCAGAGCGCCTGGGCGTAGCCGTGCACGACCGACAGGCCGGCCATCTGCTCGTGGCCGACCTCGGGGTTGAGCCCGACGATCTCGGAGTCGTCCAGCTCGTTGATGAACGCCAGCGCGTGTCCGATCGTGGGCAGCAGGATGTCGCCGCGCGGCTCGTTCGGCTTGGGCTCGATGGCGAACCGGATGTCGTAGCCGCGCTCGCGTACGTAGCCGCACAGCAGGTTCAGCGCCTCGGCGTAGCGGTCGAGCGCGGCCCGGATGTCCTTGGCCACCGGCGACTCCGAGCCCTCCCGGCCGCCCCACAGCACGTAGGTCTTCGCGCCGAGCTCGGCGGCCAGATCGAGGTTGCGCAACACCTTGCGCAGCGCGAACCGCCGGATGTCCCGGTCGTTGGCGGTCAGCGCGCCTTCCTTGAACACCGGATGGGTGAACAGGTTGGTGGTGGCCATCGGCACCACCAACCCGTTCGCGTCCAGCGCCTTGCGGAACGCGTCGACCCGGCTGGCCCGTTCGGCGTCGGCCGCGCCGAACGGGATCAGGTCGTCGTCGTGGAAGCTGACGCCCCACGCACCCAGCTCGGCCAGCTTCTCGACCGTGTGCACCGGGTCGAGCGGGTCGCGGGTGGCCGTCCCGAACGGGTCGACCCCCAACCAGCCCACGGTCCACAGCCCGAAGCTGAACCTGTGCTCCGGGCGCGGCGCGTAATCGTTCATTCCAACCCCTTACGACTCAAACGCGACATCCATGTAGGAGTCCACGTTCTCCTTGGTCACCACGGCGGAGTACGTGGTGATCTGTGCCGGGATCTCGTGCTCGGCGAGATCGCCGAGGCCCTTGTTCTGGCCGAGTAGCCGGGCCAGCACGATCGCCGAGGACGACATCGACGGGCTGTACAGTACGGTGGCCTTGATCACCGTGTTGTCGGCCTTGATGCGGTCCATCATGTTCTTCGAGCCGGCGCCGCCGACCATGATGAACTCGGTGCGGTTGGCCGACTCGATCGCGCTCATCACGCCGATCCCCTGGTCGTCGTCGTGGTTCCAGAGCGCGTCGATCCTGGGCACCGACTGCAGCAGGTTCGCCGTGACCTGCTCGCCGGTCTCCGCGGTGAAGCTCGCGGCGACCCGCGGTCCGACCGCGAATCCGGCTTTGCTCAAAGCGTCCTTGAAGCCCCGGCTGCGGTCCTGGGTCAGCGGCAGCGAGTCGATGCCGGCGACCTCGCAGATCACCGGGCTGGACACGTTCTTCTTCTTCATCTCGGCGGCGATGTAGTTGCCCGCGTTGACACCCATCCGGTAGTTGTCGCCGCCGATCCAGGAGCGGTAGGCCAGCGCGGTGTCCAGGATCCGGTCCAGGTTGACCACCGGGATGCCGGCGTCCATCGCCTCCTGGGCCGCCGCGGTCAGCGCCTTGCCGTCGTGCGGCAGCAGGACCAGCACGTTGACCTTGCTGTTGATCAGCGATTCCACCTGGGCGATCTGCTGGTTGACGTCGTTGGTGCCCTCGGTGGCGTTCAGCGTCACGTCGGAGAACTCCTCGGCCTGGGCCCGGGCGTTCTTGGTGATCGCGGCGATCCAGCCGTGGTCGGCGGCCGGTGCGGAGAAGCCGATCGTGACCTGCTGGCCGGGCTGGGAGTTGTTCCCCGCCCCGGCGGCCACATTGGCCCCCGAGTCGGCCGGTTCGTTGGACGTGCAGCCGACCAGTAACGTGCCGGCACCGAGGGCGGTGGTGCCGAGCAGGAACCGACGACGGGCCAGGGACGGGTCAGACATGGCGAACTCCTGCAATTGGTTGTGGGCTGGGCATTTCAGGTCTTCCTGCGCCAGGTGGTGCCGAACTGCTGCAGCAGCACCGCGACGACGATGATCACGCCTTTGGCGATTTGCTGGATGTCGGTCTCGAGGTGGTTCTGGGTGAAGATGCTGTTCAGCACGGTGAAGATCAGCACCCCGATCAGCGTGCCGATCAGCGTCCCGCGACCGCCGGTGAGCAGGGTTCCGCCGATCACCACGGCGGCGATCGCGTCCAACTCGTAGAACATCCCGTTGGTGGAGGCGCCGGCCGTGGTCCGGGCGATCACCATGATCGCGGCGATTCCGCAGCACAGCCCCGCGATGCCGTACACCAGCGCGGTGTGCAGCTTGACGTTGATACCGGCCAGCCGGGCCGCCTCGGCGTTGCCGCCGACCGCGAACGTGCGCCGGCCGAACGTGGTGCGGTTGAGCACCACCCAGCCGACCGCGAACACCGCGGCCAGCATGATGATCAGCACCGGGATGCCGAGCACGTCGCCGCGGAAGAAGGTGGTGAAGCCGGTCTCGGTGACCACCTGGGTACGCCGCCCGGACAGCCGCTCGGCCAGCCCCCTCGCCGAGGCGAACATGGCCAGCGTGACGATGAACGGCACGATGTTGCCGTAGGCGATCAGCACCCCGTTGACCAGGCCGCAGCCCAGACCGACCAGCAGGGCACAGAGCACCATCACCCACGGGCCGTACGCCTGCGTGGCCGCCGTGGTCGCCCAGACGCTGGACAGGGCCACCAGCGAGCCGACCGACAGGTCGATGCCGCCGCTGATGATCACGAAGGTCATGCCGACGCTGACCACGCCGATCGCCGCCGCCAGCCGCAGCATCGTGGAGATGTTGCTCTCGGTGAGAAACGTGTCCGGCTGGCTGATGTAGCCGATCAGGCACATGAGGACAAGCACCCCGGTCAGCGCGATCAGCCGCACGTCGAGCGGGAAACCGCGGTGGGACTCCGGCGTGGTCTTGGCCGGCTCGGCGGCCTGCTGCCGATCCTCGCTCTGCGTCGAGGTTTCGCTGGTCACCTCGCTCATCAGGCAAGTACCTCCTGTCCTTCCTCCATCACCAGGTCGAGCACCGCTGCCTCGGACAGCTCACCGGCCGGCGCCTCCATGACCACCCGGCCCTCGCGCAGCACCAGCACCCGGTCGGACAGCCCGAGCACCTCGGGCACCTCGCTGGACACCAGCACCACCGCCACCCCGGCCGCGGCCAACTCGTGGATCAGCCGGTACAGCTCGGCCCGCGCGCCCACGTCCACGCCCCGGGTCGGCTCGTCCAGCAGCAGCACTCGGCAGTCGCGCACCAGCCACCGGGCCACCACCGCCTTCTGCTGGTTGCCGCCGGAGAGCGTGCGCATGATCCGGCGCGGGTCGGCCGGGCGCAGGTCCAGCCGCTGCAGCGTGGCCCGCGAGTCGCGCAGCTCGCGCCGCCGGTCGGTGAACCCGGCCCGGCTGTACTCGGACAGGCTGGCCAGGGTCACGTTGCCGGCCACGGACGCGTCCAGCACCAGGGCCTGGCTCTTGCGCTCCTCCGGCGCCAGGCCGACGCCGGCCGCAACCGCCGCGGGAACGCTGCCCGGCCGCAACCGCTTGCCGTTCACCGTCACGGTGCCGGAATCCGGTTTCCGGGCCCCGAAAACGGTCTCCAGCAGCTCACTGCGCCCGGCCCCGACCAGCCCGGCGATGCCCAGGATCTCCCCGGCCCGCACGGTGAACGAGACGTCGGTGAACTCGCCGGTCCGGCTCAGCCCGAGCACCTCGAGCACCTCGTGCGCCTCGTCCGCCGTGGACTCCACGCGCACCGGGAACACGGTCTCCACCATCCGGCCGGACATCAGGTTCACCAGCTCCGAGGTCGGCGTGTCGGCCGCGTCCAGCCCGGCGGCCACGGTCGCGCCGTCCTTGAGCACGGTCACCCGGTGCCCGATCCGGCGGATCTCCTCCAGCCGGTGCGAGATGTAGACCACCGCGACGCCCTCCGCGGTCAGCTCGCCGACGATCCGGAACAGGTTGTCCACCTCGTCGGCGGCCAGCGCCGCGGTCGGCTCGTCCATCACGATCAGGCGGGCGTCGTGGGCCAGCGCCCTGGCCATCGAGACCACCTGCTGACCGGCCGCGGACAGCAGCCCGACCTCGCGCCGCGGCGAGATCTCCGGGTGCCCGAGCCGGCGCATCAGCGCGGCCGCCGTGGCCCGGCTGGCCCGGCGCTGGGTGAACCCGAACCGGGACCGCTCGTGGCCAAGGAAGATGTTGTCCGCCACGGACAGCGCCGGCACCAGATCCAGTTCCTGGTACATGGTGGCGATCCCGGCGCGCAGCGCGTCCACCGGCGAGCCGAACCGGATCGGTTGGTCGAGCCAGTGGATCGTGCCGGCGTCCGGCTGGTGCGCCCCGGACAGGACCTTGATCAGCGTCGACTTGCCGGCGCCGTTCTGGCCGAGCAGGCAGTGCACCTCGCCCGGCAGGACCTCCAGGTCCACCCCGTCAAGGGCGCGAACGCCCGGGAACGTCTTCACGATGCCGGTCATGGTCAGCAGTGGTTCAGTCATGATTCCGCCTCCGCGGGACCAAGTACGTCGGCGGTCATGATTCCGCCTCCGCGGAAACGAGTACGTCGGCGGTCATGATTCCGCCTCCGCGGGACCAAGTACGTCGGCGGTCACGACGGAGCCACCTCCGCAGCGGAAAGGATGGGCACGCTGGCCGGGTCTTCGAGCACGCGGCGCAGCGAGGCGAGCGCGCCGCCGGTGGTCGCCGCGGTGAAGCCGAGCCGGGAGCCGACCACCCGGGCGCCGCCGGCCCCTGGCGCGAGCACCCGGGCGGCCACCTCCTGGCGCACCGGCTCGACCAGCCACTCCGGCAGCGCCGCGAAGTACCCGCCGAGCACCACGACGGCCGGGTTGAGCAGGTTGACCACGATGGACACGCCGACCCCGAGCGCCGAGCCGATCTGATGCAGGGCGTGCAGCGTGCGCTGGTCGCCGCGCTCGGCCCGGGCCCGGATCATCGTCATCCGCTGATCCCGGTCCAGCGTGGGGTCGTGCACCTGGTCCTCCGGGTCGGCGCAGGCGTGCAGCATGGCCTGCAGGCCGACCTGGGTCTCCCAGCAGCCGCGCCGGCCGCACGAGCAGGTCGGGCCGAGCGGGTCCATGGACATGTGCCCGATCTCCCCGGCGAAACCGATCGACCCGCGGACCAGCCGGCCGCCGCAGATCACCCCGCCGCCGATGCCGAAGTCGCCGGTCACGTAGACCAGGTCGGACACCGGCAGCGCGGCGTGCTCGGCCATGGCGCCGAGGTTGGCGTCGTTGTCCACCGCCACCCGGGCCAGGTCCAGGCCGGTACGCGCGGCCAGCGCGTCGGCGACCGGCACCTCGCGCCAGCGCAGCCGCGGCGCGAACCGGACCGCCCCGGCGTCCGTGTCGACCAGGCCGGGGACGCTCACGGTCAGGCCGGCCGCGTGCCCGCCGGCCCCGGCCACCGCGTCCAGCGCCTCCTTGGCCAGCGCGGCGAGTTGGTCGAGCACCCGGTCCGGGCCGAGAGCGGGCACGTCGCACTGGATCCGGTGGCGGAACAGCACCGCCCCGGACAGGTCGGTGACCAAGGCGCCGACGTGGTCCAGGTGCAGGTCGAGGCCGAGGCCGCAGACGCTGGTGGGACGCAGTCCGACCAGCTGACCGGGCCGGCCGGCGCCGCCGGCGGACACGCCGGCCGAGTGCACGAGGCCGCGCTGCTCGAGATCGGTGACCAGGCTGGACACGGTGGCCTTGGACAGCCCGGACCGGACCGCGAGCTGGGCGCGGGACAGCGCGCCGTGCTCGCGCAGCGTGCGCACGAGCAGGGCGAGGTTCCCGCGGCGCAGGCCCGCCTGGTCCACCGGACGACTGTGTCCCACACCGCTCCACTTCGTTGAGGACCTGACCAAATTGACGTTGCGTGTGAGCGTGTCTCACGGCCGGGCCGTGGGGCAATAGGCCGTTTGGCCTAACGTTGCCGCACACTTTCGTCGGTAGATAACGAAAGTGTGTCGATCCGGCTCAGTTGAACGTATGGTCCGTCGCCGACCAGGCCGCACCGGTCACTCCGGCCAGATCGCCCAACTCGGACAACACGATCGGTAGGTTCCCGGTCGCCAGCGGCAGCGAGCGGCGGTAGACCGAGCTGCGCACCTCGGCCAGCAGCGGATGGCCCAGCCGGGACACCCCGCCGCCGATCACCACCATGCCCGGGTTGAGGAAGCTGACCAGCGAGGCGATCACGTGCCCGAGCCGCCGGCCGCCCTCGCGCACCAGGTTCGCGGCGGCGAAGTCACCGGCCGCCGCCGCGGTGCCCACGTCGTTCGCGGTCAGCCGGCCGCGCTCCTCGAGGGCCGCGGCCAGCATGCTGGACCGGCCGCTGCGGGCCAGGGTCAGTGCCTCCCTGGCCAGCGCGGCGCCGCCGAAGTACGCCTCGAGACAACCCACCTCGCCGCACGCGCAGGCCGGGCCGTAGTCGTCCAGCTTGATGTGTCCGATGTCGCCGGCCGTTCCGGCCACCCCGCGGTAGACCCGCCCGCCGACCACGATGCCGCAGCCGATCCCAGTCCCGATCTTGACGAAGATCAGGTCGTCCAGCGAACGGGCCACCCCGGCGTGCCGCTCGCCGAGCGCCATCACGTTCACGTCGTTGTCCACCGTGACCGGCCGGCCCCACTTGCCGGCCAGCTCCTCGCGCACCGGGTAGCGGTCCCAGCCGGGCATGATCGGCGGGGCCACCGGCATGCCGTCCCGGAAGCTCACCGGCCCGGGAAGCCCGATTCCGGCGCCCATCAGCCGGCCGGGGGCCTTGTCCAGCACCCGCCCGGCCATGTCCACCACCCGGCCGAGCACCTGGGTCGGGCCGAGCCGCACGTCGCACTCGGCGCGCTCGTTGGCCAGCACCTCGCACCGGCCGTCGGTGACCGCGACCGCCACCGCCGTCGCGCCCACGTCGACCGCGATGAACCGCAGGTCCTCGGCAAGGTGCACCAGCGTCGACCGGCGCCCGCCCCGGCTCGCCGCCGGGCCGCCGACCTGCACCAGCCCGGTGTCGATCAGCCGGGACAGCTCGCCGGCCAGCTTCGCCCGCGGCAGGTCCAGCCGCTCGCCGAGCGCCACCCGCGACAGCGGGCCCTCGTCCCGTAACAGCTCAAGCAACCGCGACTGGTGCCGCGACCGGACCCGTGGCTGCTCACCCGGCACGCTCATGCCGGGAAATCTACTGACGCCGGTACTCCGCGTGCACTCCGCTGGCCAGGATGCCGCCGCAGACCATGCTCAGCGGCCAGGCGATCAGCAGCGCGGCGAAGCCGAGCAGGACCACGGCGAGCACGGTCAGCGCCGAGCAGACCAGCCCGCCGGCGCGGGAGACGTAGCCCAGCCCGGCCGGCCCGAACGCCAGCGTGAGCCACAGGGCGGTGCCGACCGACCGGTCCGCGGTCGGCTGCGGCGGGCACCGCCCCGGGCCGAGCACCTCGTCCAGCGACATGCCGTGATACCAGCCGCCGGAGATCAACGGCGGGTGCGGCGGGACCGCCTCGGGCGTCGAACCGAACGTTTCCGCCATGCGGCCGGACAGCCTCTGGTATTGAGGGCCGGTGTAAGTCATCGTTATCCCAAGCGGTCGGGTAGCCCCCCATACTGACGCCCCCCGGGATCCTGCGAAGTGTCAGATGGAACGCTGGGTTCGGATACCGCCCGCGTGACCCGAAGGACGTCGACCGTGACCCTGCCGGAGGAAGAAGGTAGAGCCTGGTATCGACTGACCGCCGCGGAGCAGGCCGCGCTGCGGGAAGCCGGATACACGCAGGAGTGGCGGCCGGGTGAGGTCATCATCCGGCAGGGCGCGCCGCCCGGCGGAATGTGCGTGATCCTCAGCGGCTGGGTCAAAATCTCGGTGACCAATGAGCGCGGCGACAACGCCCCCATTGCCGCCCGTGGTCCCGGCGAGATCATCGGTGAGTTGGGCGCCATCAGCGGCCGTCCCCGCAACTCCACGATCCACGCCATCGGCACGGTGCACGCCCTCGTCATCCCGCAGGAACGCCTCCGCACTGTACTCGCCCGTCAACCCCGCATCGCCCAAGAACTCCTCTCCGTAGCCGCCATCCGCCTCACCCAGTCCGACCTCCTCCGCCTCGAAGCCGGCGGCCCCGCCTTCCCCCAACGCCTAGCCGCCACCCTCCTCGAACTAGCCCACCAATGCGCCCCCCACACCCTCAACCCCATCCCCGACACCACCCCCATCGACCTCCCCTTCACCCAAGACGAACTAGCCGCCTTCGCCCGCGTCTCCCGCAGCACCCTGGTCCGAGGCCTCGACGAACTCCGGTCCCTAGGCATCCTCGAGACCGCGAGACGCCGGGTCCGCATCGTCAGCCTCGCCCGCCTGCGGGATCTCGCAACCGGCCGAACGTAGTGCCCACAAAAGGGGGCTTGGCCGTAGACCAAACGGGTTGCCCACATCCACCCGATCGGGTGATTCCCACTGGCACACTCGAAGAAGACCTGTGATCGACTAGTCCTTTCCAGATTCCCGATGCGATCATGGCTCGCCGTCGCAAACGCACGGAGCCATTGCACACTGGAGGGACACCTTGGGTCCGGGCGCATTCACTAAGGCGGGCATCGGATCAGAGGTACCCGACCTAAGCTACCTCTCGCTGTCCGCTCTATTGACACTTGAAACTTCTTCTTCGGTTCTGCGACACGGCCTGAACGTTGTAACCGAACAAGTCAGCAGGCCGAGCAAGACCGAAGCCACATGTTCCCAGGCGGTCCGAATCGACTGATCGGCACGAACCATCTCGCTGCTGAAAGGCAGGCGTGTCTATTGGAGCAGGACTTCCATGGCCTCTCCCTGCACGGCTTCGACGAACTGACCCGGGGCGAAGGCGGCCCAGGGACGATCCGGCAGTTGCGTGGCATGGAGCGCTCACGGCGGCTGCTCATGCTCAGGGCCCTTCATGACCACATGTGCAGGGATCCGGAGCTATACCGTCCGCTGCCCTCTCCGGATGAGGCTTGGGAGCTTTTCAGCAGAGTTGAGGAAAGCGACCCACAGGTAGTTGAAGGCCTGCTGGCGAACCCCTACACCGGGTCATGGCTGGCCCATGCCACGAGGTTGGTGCGCAACGGAACATCCGGCGTCTGTCCACTGTGGATCCACTTGGGGTACTTCCATGCGCTCGCGGCGTCGGCGGCGATTCAGGCGGGGATCGGGTTCGCGATTCGGGTTCCGGTGTGGGAGGGCACGATCGTTCTGCCGACCCTGGGCGTGGCGCAGCTGCCGATGAGGTCGCGGTTCTCGGTTGCGGAGGTTCGGGGGGATGCCGGCGGAGTGCGGGTGGGTGCGGCG
The DNA here is from genome assembly GCF_035762905.1 of Actinophytocola sp. Classification (GTDB taxonomy): domain Bacteria; phylum Actinomycetota; class Actinomycetes; order Mycobacteriales; family Pseudonocardiaceae; genus DASYTH01. The sequence continues at coordinate 60,338 of NZ_DASUCC010000041.1, read as the reverse complement.
GACCTGTCCTTGACGCTGCCCGTCGACCTGTCCACGGATGCGCCGGGGTGGTGGGCGATCAGGCGGATCGAGGCGCGGGATGCGGGGCGGCTGGTCAGGATTCGGCTGGATGACGTGGATCCGTACCGGGGGATGCACGAGCCCTTGCTGCCGAAGCGGATCGACGCGGACGCGGTGCGGGACTGGGAGAAGCTGCTCGCCGGGGCCTGGCACCTGATGCTGCGCTGTGTTCCCGCCGTGGCGGACGGGTTTGCGGAAGGGTTCGACGCCGTGGTGCCGATCCCGGCGGTTCCGTACAAGAGTGTCAGCGGTTCGGCCGGGGAGGCCTTCGGCAGCGCCACCATTGCGCTCCCGGCGGACGCCACCTCACTCGCGGCGATGCTGGTGCACGAGTTCCAGCATTTCAAGCTGGGCGCGCTGATGCATCTGACCGCGCTGACCGAAGCGGACTGCCGGGAGCGGTTCTACACCCAGTGGCGGGATGATCCGCGACCGATCGGCGGTGTGCTGCACGGGGTCTATGCGTTCTTCGGGGTCACCGCGTTCTGGCGCGGTCTGGCCACAGTGGACACCCAGGCGACCGACGAGCGGGCCTGGTTCGAGTTCGGCTACTGGCGTGCCGGGGTCGCGCGGACGCTCGACGCGCTGCGAGCCGACGGCGGCCTGACCGAGATCGGCCGGCGGTTCGTCGACGGGATCGCCGGGCGGTTGGAGCCGTGGCTGCGTGAGCCGATCCCGGACCGGACCGCCGGGTTGGTCGACGCCGCGACCGTCGACCACCACGCCGGATGGCGGATGCGGCATGTGCGGCCGGACAAGGAAACGGTGCGATCACTGACTATCGCCTGGCTGTCCGGGAAGAAGCCCGCACCGGTGGCGCTGGATGATCAGGCGCCGACGCCGGTACCGGACGGAACCTGGTCGGGGGCGCGCACCGAGTTGGTCCGGCTCGCCCTCACGATCCCCGCGCCGAGCATCGCTTCGGTGTGGCAGGAAATCCCTGGCGCCACGCGGGCCGACTTCGACTATGCGACCGGTCGGGCGCAGGACGCCGTTCGGTCGTACCGGGCCGAGCTGGCAACGGACCAAGACAGCCCGAATGCCTGGGTGGGGTTGGGGTTGGCGTTGCGGGCCGCGCAGGTGACCAGCCCGGCGGCCCGGGCGCTGCTTGGCCGGCCCGAGCTGGTCCGGGCGGTGCACCGGGAGGTCCGGCGGGAGCGCACGGTGGACCCGGTCGAGCTGGCCGAGTGGATCAGCCCGCTGGTCCGCTGATCACAGCGGCAGCGGGTCGATGTCGCAGTTGGCGCGCAGGCCGCGCACGGCATCCTGGGTCGCCGGATGCCGCTCCCCGAGGACGCGCCGGAATCCCCCGACCACGTCCGCGTGCCTGGCGTCGGCCTCCTGGGTCCGACCGAGCATCCGGAGATCCATCGCCACGTTGAGCCGCCCGGCGAGCGTGATCGGGTGCTCGGCACCGAGCACCCGGTCAGCCCGTTCGGTGGCGTCCTGGCCGAGCGTGAGCGCGGTGTCGGTCTCACCGAGCGTCGCCGCGTCGCTGGCCAGGTCGATGGCGCACACCAGCGCGTGCGGATGGTCCGGTCCGAGCGCCGCGCGCAGCCGGTCCAGCGACCGCTCGTTGAGCTGCCGGGCCGCCTCGACGTCTCCGCGCAGGCGAAGCGTGACCGCCAGGTTCACCGCCGCGGAGAGGGTGTACGGATGGGTCTCGCCCAACATGGCGCGGTACAGCTCGAAGGTCTCCTGACCGAGCTGCCACGCGCCCTCCAGATCGTCGGCGTGCCGAAGGTCGTTCGCGTGGTCGATGGCGCAGGCCATGGCGACCGGATGCTGTCGGCCGTACCGGCGCCGGTAGGTTTCCAGCGCCTTGCGGGACAGGCCAAGTGCTCCCTCGTGGTCACCGACCTTTCGCCTGGCTACCGCCAGGTACCCGTACCGGCGCAGCGTGTCCGCCTTGTCCTCGCCGAGCAGGTCGCGCACCCGGGTGGCGAGCCACTCGTGCTCGTCCCTGGCAAGCTGGTAGTCCCCCAGCTCACGACGGTCCATGGCCAGACCGCTGCGCGTGTTCAGGGTGTCCAAATGGTCCTGGCCGAATACCTCCGCCCGCCGCTGGTAGGTGTACTCGTCCAACTCCAGGGCCCGCTGGTACTCCCCGCACAGCCGCAGGCTCACCCCGAGGTCGTGCGCGGTCTGCAGGGTCACCGGGTCGTCGTCGCCGAACTGGGCCCGGACCCGGGTGTGGATCTCCTCGTTCAGGGTGCGAGCGGCGGCGAAGTCGCCCCGGGCCTTCATGTCGACGGCGACCCGAAGTTCGGCGATGATCGTGTCCTCGCTGTTGTCGCCGGAACGGGCGCGGCAGAGTTCGAGGGTGCGCTGGTTGACCCGCGCGGCTTCGGGATAACGCCCGAGGGCCCACAGGAACATGCCGAGTTGGCTGGCCGCTTCGAGAACCTGTGAGTCGGCTTCGCCGAGCCGCTGGGTCCACCGGTCCCTGGCGGCGGTGGCCACCGCAGCGGCCTCCTCGTGGTCACCCCAGAAATACAGGTACTTCATCAGGTTGATGACCAGTTGACGCACCCACGGGTCGTCGCAGTCGGTCAGCTCGGAGGAAAAGACGTGCGGGAGCACGGTCTGGTAGCGCGGCCACTGGTCGGGAGAAAGGGGGTCGTTGGGGTCGTAGCTGGCGAGCAGGACGTGGGCGCCGTGTTGCATGACTTCGCGTTGTTGGGGGGACATTCGGTTGCGTAGGACGAGTTGGACGAGGCGGTGGAGTTGGAGGGTGTTGTTGCGGTGGTCGATCTTGGCAAGGCCGTAGCGGTTGATGTCGCGGATGGCGCGGCCGAGTTGCATGGGGTCGCGCAGGGCGACGTCGAGCTCGGGGGAGATGGAAACACCGCGGGCACCGGCGAACAGGGCGCGGGAGATGGGTTCGGGGGCGAAGAAAGCGCATACCTGGAGGAGTTGGTGGGCGGCGGGGCTGCGGTGTTTCAGCGCGTCGAAGGAGACGTTCCAGGCGGCGGCGACGGAGACTTCGTAGCCGCTCGGTGCGGAGGTGTCGAGGATCTCGGCGACCTTCTCGTCGAACAGCCGCAGGTACTCGCGGACCGGCATGCCGGTCTCGGCCCGCCAGGCGGCCGCCTGTTCGATGGCCAGGGGCAGGTCGCCGAGCGCCTCGGCGAGTTGATCCGCCTCGCCCTCGTCGATTTCCGGGCCCCGGCGCTTGAGTAGCTCGATGCTTTCCGCACGGTTGAACACCGTGATCTCGAGCGGACGGGCGATGCTGGCCCAGTCCGGATTTCGTGAGGTGATCAGAATGTCGCCGGGTCCGTTGCTGGGGAAGTAATGCCGGATCGTCTCCGGGCTTTCCGCCGCGTCGAACACCAGCAACCACCGGTCGTACGGATCGCCGAGGCGCAGGGCTTCGAGAACCTCGGGCACGGCGGCGTTGGCCTCGGAGGCGCCGGGCAGCCGCAGCCGCCGGGCCAACTCGGTGAGCCCGGCCCGGACCTGCCCCACCTGGGCGGCCTGAATCCACCACACGACGTCGTACTTGGCCAGGTGCCGGTAGATGTACTCCACCGCCATATGGGTCTTGCCGATCCCACCCATTCCGTGCAGCGCGGCGGGGAGGATGGCCGTCGTGCCGGTTTCCAGCCGCCGGTCGAGCTCCTCGAGCAGTTCGGTCCGGCCGGTGAAATTGGGGTTGCGCGGCGGTACGTTGCCCCACACCGGCGGGTTTCCGTCGGTCCGTCGCTCCTTCGGCGGCAGACCGACCGCGGGCGCGGGATCGTACGGCACAACGGGTGTCGGGTCGGTGGGGCCGGTCCGGTCGACCACCGGGGTTTCCGGATCAGCTATGGAAGTCGCACTCCGCTGGCTGGGCAGCTCGGCGTGCTCGGCTACGTCTGGCATGTTTTCGCTCACCGTATTCTTCGAAGCACGTGTTGCAGTTTCTGAGCTTAAGGTAACCGGGGCCGGTTGGTGAGAACTCGTCGATTGGCTCAGTCGATCGGCCCGGGAAAGATACGGTCCGCTCAGTGCCCGCATGACGGTGCGCTCAATCGCTACTAAGTAGGCATTGTCCGCGGTGAGATCGGGATCCGGCGTGGCGTCCGGCTTGTCCAGGGCGGCCCGGACCCGGCCGAGCACACCGAATCGTTCCGCCACAAGGCGGATCACCTTCGCCGTCTCGGACCGCCGGGCTCCGCTCAACAGCACCTGGCGGACCGAGTCGTTGATGTCAAAGGTAACCGCTTCCCAAGATCGCTCATCGGTACCGGGATCCGGCGGGTGCAGCAGCCCACTGTTGAACACCTCGGCGAGATGCGCCGGCCCGGAGTCCGGAATCAGCTCGGCCTGCACGAAACGCGCGATCGGCATGCTGACCGGAACGGCCGCAAGCAGCGTGGCGAGCCGATAGGCCGGCGGCGAGGCCACGCTGAGAAAGCGGAGCACCTCGGCCTGCGCGTCGCGGTCCCCGGCCGGCGCCGTGCCGGCGGGGGTTTCCGGCCGGGGCGGCCACCCGGCCGGGTTGGCCAGCAACACCATCGCGTTGGCGGAACTGCTGTGCTGCCCGGCGACCAGCCGGGCCCACCAGCCGAGCCAGCGCGGCTCCAACTCGAGAATCGGCACCGGGACGGTGCCGGCCGGGATGAGCGAACCGGGGTCGGCAAGTGACCACGCGTCCGGCAGTTCCAGTCCCCACCGCCCGTTCGGCCGCAGCGAGCCCGGAACGGTCAGCCGGGCGCGGTGCAGCGCCAGGCCTCGGCGGCCCCATTGCCACTGTGGCAACGGGTTCAGCACGGCCACCGGCATGGTGGTCCCCCACCGGCACAGCATCGGCGACACCTGCTCGGTCCGCCAGCACTCGCTCACGCAGTCGCTCACCACGAGCACGATCCGCCGGCCGGACGGATCCAGCAGTTCGGCGGGACCGCGCACCGGCGTTCCCGGGGTGCCGCCGCGCAATGCCGGGATCGTCGGTGACCCGCCCGCCGACCGGTGCGTGTCCAGCAACCGGAGCTGGATGGTGCGAAACGCGCCGAGCTGTTGCACCAGCGACAGGAACGCGGTGACCGTCGACCGCCAGATCGCCATGGACGGCCCGGTGTCCACCACCACCGTGAGGTCGAGCCAGCGGGTGGTGTCCGGCTTGGTGACCGGCAGCCACAGGCCGTCCTGGGCCGCGCGCTCGGCCGTGGCCACCTCGTCCAGGATCACCTCGTCCTGGTCCGCGGACGGCACCTTGCGGCGCAGCGGCCGCAGCGCGCGCACGATCTCCGCCGACCGCCGCAGCAGCTCGGTGGCGGCCGGCGCACCGTCGCCGATGGCCGGCAACAGGCGCACGACGTCCTCCTCCCGGCGCGGGGCCGGGGCGGCGGTCGTCACATGGCCGTCCAGCCAGTCCCGCGCAGGTGGTTCGGCCGCAGGACCGGAATCGGCGGGTGGCGGGCCGGCGAACGGCTTCGCGGCCGGCGTGGTCTCCGGTTCGGCCTCCGGCTCGCATCGCTGGGTCGCCGCGGCCAGCCAGACCGCGTCGGCGAGTTCCTTGTACACGAGGTCCTCGACCCGGAGGCGGTCTATCCCGGGTAGGTCGTTGCCGGCAGCGTCCACGTTCACGGCACCATCGAGCTGAGCGGGCGCCACAACGCGTCGATCAGGCGGCGCCAGGAGGCGTCGTTCTGGCGGTAGGCACCCGACGTCGCCAGGAACATCGTGTCCAGCAGTTTGTCCGCCGGCAGCCCGCCGCTTGCCTTGCCGCGCTCCACGAACTCGCGGACCAGCGGCCGCAGCTGGCCGTCCCGGTCCAGCAGGTGATTGGCGGCCATCTTCACCAGCTGGCTCTCGGTCGGTGGTTTGATGTCCAGCCGCACGCACCGGCGCAGAAACGCTGGCGGGAAGTCACGCTCACCATTGCTGGTGATCACGATGATCGGGAAGGCATTGCACAGCACCCGGCCGCCGACAATCGTGGCGGACGCACCCGGATCGTCGGTGAAAACGGTGATCTCAGGGGTGCGCTCGCGGACCCGGTGCAGCTCAGGAATGGTGAACTCGCCGTCCTCGAAAATAATCAGAAGATCATTGGGCAGGTCGGCTTCGCTCTTGTCCAGCTCGTCGATCAACAGCACCCGCGGCCGCCTGCGCGGCAGAAACGCGGTGCCGAGCGGACCGAGCCGCAGAAACTCCCCGAGCGGCGGCTCCCACCGGACCGGCGCGTCGCCGGCCGGCCCGTACCGTGCGGCGGCGTGCAGCGCGCCGGCCGCCTGCGCCCGCGCGATCGCGTCGTACTCGTACTGACCGGACCGCAGGGTGGTGTGGCTGGTGATCGGCCAGCGCAGCACCCGGCCGAGGTTCAGCTCCCGGGCGATCTGGAAGGCCAGACCGGACTTTCCCGTGCCCGGCTGACCGGTCACCAGCAGCGGACGGCGCAGGTACAGCGCCGTGTTGACCATGTCGACCTCGTGCGGGTTCACGTCCTGCTCGGTCAGGTGGTACTCCGAACCGAGCCGGCGGGCTGCCTGACCGTCGTCCTCGGGTGGCTCGTCGGGCTCCGGCAACGGGCCGCCGTTGAAGTCTCGCCACGGCGGCGGAGGTGGTAGGTCCACGTCCAGCCGGACGCCGTCCTGCGGCCGGCTGGTGCCGCGATAGATCCACCAGTCCGGCGGAACAAAAGACGATGCGCCGTCCGGCTGTTCGTCGGGGGAATGCTCGTTCGCGCTCATCTGCGGTATTCCTCACAACCGCGGGCGTCCTGGCGACTGATCGAGAACGACCACCCGAGAAGGATCATCCCACAATATCACCAAATCACGTACCAACTCCGCGTCGAATGGCGGCGTCGGTTCCAGCAAGGGAGCAAGTCGGCAGGCCTGTGCACGCTGCGGAAGATCATTCATGCCATCGCCCTTGACCAGCCAGTTGACAATATCCCGCAATGCTTCCGACGAGGCCTCGGAATGCCATATTAGTGCCGGCATCCCGGCGCGCAAGGCCGCGGTCAGTTCGTCCGGCGATCCGGCCGCCGGGTCGTGCTGGACCGGCGGGGCCCGATTCAACACCATCAGTGTCCAATGTGTACTGCTCAGGATCGCGTCGACCCGGTGCCGGTCGGCCAGGTTCTCCGGTTGGCTGAAGTGCACCCGGTCCGGGGACGGGTCGTGCACCATGGCCTGCCAACGCTCGTGCCAGACCCGGTGCCAGTGCGGAGAAGTCATGCGTTCCAGGGAACGCACCACGATGGGATAGTCCAGAAACAGTGGCCGCGGGTCACCCGAGTCGTGTTCCTTGCACCACCGGTGCACCGGCAGGTGCAGCAACGCGCGCGGCAGCAGAAACTCCAGCAGCACCGATCCGCCGTGGCCGGACCAGGCCCGCTCGGCGTCCAGGACCAGCTCGTCCACCCGCGGTTCGAGCTCATCAAGGGCGACCTCCCGGATTTCCCCGCGGGTCGGTGGCCACACCGCCGGATCGTCCTGCCGCCAGCTGGACAGCAGGTAGCGTCCGGGATCGATGCCGTCGTGCAGCACCACGATCATCAGGTGCAGCCGGGTGTCGGTGAACGCCCGCGCATGGTGCTCCCGCCGGACCCGCATCGCCGGGCCGAGCCGCAGCCGGCGGGACTGGTTCTCGATCCACTCCGCGAGCTGGTCCCGAGCGGGGCCGGTGAGTTGCGCGGTGATCAGCTCCAGAAACGCCAGTGCCGGCGGAATCCCGTCGGCACCGGCGTTGAAGTCGGCCAGATGCAGGAACGCTTCCCAGGCGTCGGCCCCGTGCGGCGCGGGTTGCACCCCCGGACCGCCCGCGCGCTGCACCAGGGTCGGCAGTTGGGTCACGGCCACATCGGAGAGCCAGGTCCGCAGCCGGTCCAGGTCGCGCGCCGGCAACAGGTCGAGCACCGCCTCCGGTACGTCCGAGACGGTGGCCGGCCGGTCCGGCAGGCGCAGCCAGGCCAGCGTCGAGGTTTCCTTGACCAGCACCAGGATCCGCCGGTACGTGTCCGGTGCGGTCCCCGGGTCCTGGACGATCACGTCGCGGTAGAACTGATCGGACGCGATCACGGCCAGCACACTGTTTGACATATTAAGGGCATTTTTGGCGTCCGAAGCGTCCAGAATGCGAAATGCGAGGTTGATGGCCGGGCCGACCGAGCCGTGGGCGTTCTGGTGCACCTCGCCGGCGTGCAGAACGAGCCGGAGCGCAACGGTGGCCGCGGCGGAATGGACCGCGTTGTACCGGCGCAGTCCGGCCACCAACCGGTCCGGAAGGCGGTCAACCAGAAGACTTTTGGGAATATCCGGGGGCAGCAGGATCAATGCGCCGTCGCCCCGGTCCTCGACCCGACACTTACCGAGGTTCACCCCCGCTTCGGTGAACGCCTGGTTCAGTACCTCGTAAAGGCCCTCGTGCACCGCGGTCTGGTGCACCAACGTCCGCATCGGGTTGGTGAAGCCGGCCACATCAACGGCGACGATCGTCCGGTGGAGTGGCAGCGGCTGCACATGACATCACTCCCAACGAGCGCCGTCCGCGGGCGGAGACCGGGTGCTGGCAGCATTCATTTCAACATGACGCCAGTCACCTGGACAGCACTAGTTCAGGACAAACTCAATTGCCAGATGCCGAAAATGGCTATTGAACCGATGTGGCCCGGTCCAACTCGGGGTCGGAGGCGGGTTTTCTGCCGATCAGGTGCAGCATCGGGCCGGCCATGCCGGTGGTCACCAGGGCCATGACGACCATGAGGGAGTAGAGGGTGGTGTCCAGTACGCCGAGCTGCAGGCCGACGGTGAGGATCACCAGTTCGGTCAGGCCGCGGGTGTTCATCAGGGTGCCGAGCACGGCGGCGTCCCGGGCACCGACGCCCTGCAGGCGGGCACCGGCGAAGGCACCTGCGAACTTGCTGAGCACCGCGACCAGCAGGATCAGGCTCAGGTCCAGGATCCCGATGGCGTCGATGCCGGACAGGTCGACCTTGAGCCCGGCCACGACGAAGTAGACCGGCAGCAGCAGGGTCATGCTGACCTGCTCGACCGGGCCCAGGATGTCCTCGCGGAGCAGGGTTCCGCGCGGCATCACCACGCCGAACAGGAACGCGCCGAAGATGAAGTGCAGGCCGAAGTACTCGGTGAGGGCGCCGGAGAGGAGCAGGCCGACCAGCACCACGGCGAACCGGGTGCGCGCCGGCGTGCGCTCGCCGCCGACCAACCGGCGCAGCACCGGCCGCACGAACGCGAACATCACCAGCAGGTACGGCACGGTGAGTACCAGCTGCCACTGCATCGCCCCGCTGACCATCGCCACCACCACGGCCAGCAGCGACCAGGCCAGCACGTCCGCGATCGCCGCGCTGGCCAGCGCCAGCCCGCCGATCACCCCGCGGTGCAACCCCCGGTCGGTCAGAATCCTTGCCAGCACCGGGAACGCGGTGACCGACATGGCCGCGCCCATGAACAGGATGAAGCCGAGCCGGTCCCCGGTCGGATGGTGCCGAAACAGGTAGAGGGCGAGCAGCATGCCCAAGCCGAGCGGCAGCAGCATCGAACCGGCCGACACGCTCAGCGCGACCCGCAGCTTGCCGCGCACCAGGCCCTGATCCAGTTCGAGGCCGACCACGAACATGAACAGCGCGACGCCGAGGTTGGCCAGCGCCGCGAGGAACGGGCGCACGTCGGTGGGGAACAGCGTCTCGGACAGCGTCGCGCCGATCAGCGTCGGCCCGAGCAGGATCCCGCCGGCCACCTCGCCGATCACCGCGGGCTGGCCGAACCGGGTGGCCAGCGACCCGAACAACCTGGTGACCACCACGATCAGGGCGAGGTCGAACAGCAGGACCGTGGCTTGGTGCGTGGTCACCGGCTACTTGCCGTGCAGCAGGCGCAGGTACTCGTACGTCGTCGGCAGCGTGTCCAGCAGTTCGCGCTGCCTGCGCTTGATGTCGGCGAACACCGGATCCGCCTGGCTGATCACCTCCGGCCGGGCGGCCAGCGTGGGCAGCGGGTGGTCGGGCAGGAAGTCCAGCCCCGCGTAGATGCAGTAGTAATTGGAGTTGTTCCAGAAATTGCGGAACTCGGCGTCGAAGTTGCCGTAGTAGTTGGTCTCGTCGACGATCGGCATGTTCACCGCCAGCCCGGCCCGGTACATCGCGATCTTCTCGCTGATGTTCGGGGACAGGTCCAACTCCTTGCAGGCCCGCCAGAACGCGGTGTCGTTGCGCGGGGCGAAGCTGAAGTGCGCCTGCACGAAGTCGCGCGAGTCGTCGAACATGGTCTCGATCTCGGCGTTGAACCGGCGGGACATGATCGGGTCGAAGTTCTTGTCCGGGAAGTGCTTGGCCAGTTGGTAGAGCGCGGCGTAGATGAAGTAGATGCCGGTGGACTCCAGCGGCTCGAGGAAGCACGAGGCCAGGCCGATGCTCACGCAGTTCTTCACCCAGGCGCGGCGGTTGCGGCCGACCCGGAACTTGATCTGGTTCAGCGGCTGGGTCTCCGGGTCCAGCCCCCACATCCGGCAGAACTCCAGGGTGGCGTCGTCCCGGGACTGGAACCGGCTGGAGAACACGTAGCCGGTGCCGAACCGGCCGAGCATCGGGATCTTCCAGGTCCACCCCGAGGTCATCGCGATCGAGGAGGTGTACGGCTCGACGCCGAGCGCGGCGTCGTCGTTGGGCACCTGGGTGGCCACCGCGCTGTCGTTGAGCAGGTGGTCGCTCATGTCCAGGAACGGCTCCTTCATGACCTGGTTGATCAGCAGGCCGCGGAAGCCGGAGCAGTCGATGAACAGGTCACCGTCGATGGTGCGACCGCCCTCGGTGCGCAGTGACGTGATGTGCCCGCGCTGGTCGATCACCGCCTCGGTCATCTTGTCCTCGATGTGGATGGCGCCCTGTTTGCCCACCGCGAACCGGCGCAGGAAGTCGGCGACCAGCGCGGCGTCGAAATGCCACGCGTAGTTCGTCCACTTGGTGCCGTCCAGGAAGCGCGGCGAGAGCTTGGCGTCCAGTGCCGGAGCGCCGGGGTAGCAGGCGTAGTCGAACGGCTCGTCGGTCGCCCCGGCCAATCGCTTGTGGACCCAATAATGTGACAGGGGTACGTTGTTGACATTCGGCAGCAGTCCGAACTGGTGGTAGTAGTGGTCGGAGCCGCCCCGGTGCGGGCGCGGCGCGGCCGCACCGGCACCGTCGGTGCGCCAGTTGACGAACTTGATGCCGATCTTGAAGCTGGCGTTGACCTCGCGCATCCAGTCTTCCTCGGATAAGCCCAGGAAGTCGAAGAACGTCTTGTGCAGGTTCGGAACGGTGGCCTCTCCGACGCCGATCCGGGGGATCGCCGGTGCCTCGAGCACCGTGATCGTTACGCCTGGCCCAAGGGCCTTACCCAGGTAGGAGGCCGCCATCCAGCCGGCCGTGCCGCCGCCGACGATTACGACACGCGCGATCTTGTTGTCCATCGGACCCCGTTCAGCCTTCGCCTGCATCGATCTTGGAACGAGCCGGAAGTTTTCCAGGATGATGTCCGGTCAGGACACCGCCAAACGGGTTTTGCTCGTTACTACATACGGTGTCCGCACGGAACGCGACAACTCCACTCTCGTGCCGTAATGTTTCGGCGATGTCTCCCGAGTCCGCGAGCGACGCCGCATTGATCGCCGCCGTACGGCGTGGCGACACCACCGCCTACGGCGTCCTGTACCAGCGGCACCTGCCGGCGGCCAACCGCATGGCCGGGTGCCTGACCCGCACCCGCGCCGAGCGGGAGGACCTGGTTGCCGAGGCGTACACCCGGGTGCTGCAGGCATTGCGCTCCGGCCGGGGCCCGACCGAGGAGTTCCGTCCTTATCTCTTGGTGACGATGCGGCACCTGGCGATCAACTCCGGCCGGCGCAACCTCGCCACGGCGCTGTTCGCGGATCTGCCGGAGGCGATCCTGTCGGAGATGCCGGCCGAGCCGGCCGGCGACGAGTCGCACGCCAAGGCCGCGCACGCGTTCGCCGGCCTGCCGGAGCGCTGGCGGATGGTGCTCTGGCACACCGAGATCGAGGGCGAGTCGCCGACCGAGATCGCGCCGCTGCTCGGCATGACCCCGAACGGGGTGGCCGCGCTGGCCTACCGGGCCCGGGAGGGACTGCGCCAGGCCTACCTGCGCCAGCACGTGCCGGCCGGCAGCCATCTGCGGGAATGCCGGGTGGCAAGGGACAAGCTGGCCGGCTGGGTGCGCCGCAGCATCTCCGCCCCGCAGCAGCGGAAGATCGACGCGCACCTGAACCGGTGCGGCCGGTGCCGGGACCTGGCCGACGGGTTGGCCAGGGTCAACGGGGACCTGCCGGCCATCCTGGCCGCGATCGTGCTCGGCGCGCCGCTGGTCTCCGGGTATCTCAAGCCGGTGGTCTGGACCGGTGTGGCGGCGGCGTCCTGGCTGACCGGGGTGAAAGCGCTACTGTCCACCGGCGCGGCACAGGCCGGCGCGGCCGCGGCCGTCGCCGCGGTGACGGCGGTGACCGTGACGGCCAGCGGTCCCGGCGAGGCGGTCCCGGCGCTGCCCGGCGGTGACCGGGCGATCTCCGGCCCGCAGGCGCCAGGGCCGGGCGCCGGCCGGCGGCCGGGCGCGGTTCCGGTCCCCGACCGGAACGGGGACGAATCCGGCGCGGTGAATGCGCCGCAACCGGCGGACCCGCAGGACGAGTCGGAAACGCCGGCGGAGAATTCCGCGGAAAACAGCCAGGGGTCGCCCAACCCGACTCCGGGAAAGCCGCCGAAGAATCCTGGAAAACCAGCCGGGAACGGTAATCCGAACGACCAGGGAGAACAGAACCAGCAAGGGCGGTCCCGAGGAGAGAACGGCCAGTAGAATGGCCCGAATTCGGGGGTGGACTCCGGACCGGTCGGTCCGCGAGGTCGGCGAGCCGCCGGACTACCGTTTCTCGCTGGCCAATGAGCGCACTTTCTTGGCTGGCATCCGCACCTCGCTCGCGCTGCTGGCCGCCGGCATCGGCGTCATACAGTTCCTGTCCCCGACCATTCCCCGGGCGCCCCGGCTGATTCTCGGGCTGCTGCTGATCGGCCTCGCGCTGCTGCTGGCCGCGACCGGCCACCGGCGCTGGCTCCGGGTGGAGCGGGCCATGCGGCTGGGCGAGCCGCTGCCTCCGTCCTGGACCGCGTGGATCCTCGGCACCGGACTCACATTGGCCACCGTGCTGGCCGCGGTGCTGATGCTGATCGTCTGACAACCGCTGCGGCATTCCACTAGGGCTCTTGCCGTTTCGCCGGACCCGGTGCTACACCTCAACCGCCAAGGCCGGCCTTTTCCCTACCTAAAACGCCTAAAACGCCCACCACAAACGGGAAGGGAACGCTCATGCGTCTTGTCGGCCTATTTGCGCGCTTTGGCGTCGCCACCATTTCAGCCGCCACCGCGGTCCTGCTCGCGGCACCTCCGGCCATTGCCAACGTCCCCGTCACCCCGGTCAGCAGCGATCCCTACACAGATGCCCAGGCACAACACCAGACTCAGGTCCAACCGGACACCTTCCAGTTCGGCAGCACCATCGTGTCGGCCTTCCAGAGCGGCCGGGTGTTCGGTGGCGGCGCGTCGAACATCGGCTGGGCCACGTCCACCGACGGCGGGTCCACCTGGACCCGCGGCTTCCTGCCCGGTCTCACCGCCAACAGCAGCCCGCGCGGTTCGTACGGCCAGGTGTCCGGTCCGGCGGTGGCCTTCGACGCCCGGCACAACGTGTGGATGATCACCTCGATCGGCATCACGTCGAGCACCGGCGACATCCTGGCCAGCCGCTCCACCAACGGCGGACTGACCTGGTCCAACCCGGTCCGGGTCGCCTTCGGCGAGTTCCTGGACAAGCCGTGGATCACCTGCGACAACAACGCGGCCAGCGAGTTCTACGGCAACTGCTACGCCACCTACGACATCGTCGCCGGCAACGTCGTGCGGATGAAGACCTCCACCGACGGCGGGCTCACCTGGGGTCCGGGCCGGTCCCCGGCCGACGCGGGGGTCGGCATCGGCGGGCAGCCGGTGGTGCTGAACAGCGGCGCCGTCGTCGTTCCCTACTACGACCTGGTCCTCGACCAGATCCGCTCGTTCCGCTCGGTGGACGGCGGGGCCTCCTGGCGGGCCACGGTCGGCGTGGACACCGTCCAGCACGACAACCCCTCGGGCGGGCTGCGCGAGTTCCCGTTCCCGTCCGCCGACCGGGACGGCCCGGGCACGATCTACCTGGCCTGGGCGGACTGCGGGTTCCGGGCCGGCTGTGCCACCAACGACATCGTGCTGGCCAAGTCGACCAGCGAGACGACTTGGGGCCCGACGGTCCGGGTGCCGATCGACCCGGTGACCAGCGGGGTCGACCACTTCGCCCCGGGCATCGCGGTGGACCAGACCAGTGGCGGTGCCGCCGCCCGGATCGGCGTCACCTATTACTACTACGCCAACGGTTCGTGCACGGCCGCGACCTGCCAGCTCAACGTCGGGTTCATCTCGTCGACCGACGGCGGCTCGACCTGGAGCGCGCCGACCCAGATCGCCGGACCGATGTCGCTGTCCTGGCTGCCCAACACCTCGCAGGGCCGGATGTTCGGCGACTACATCTCCACGTCGATAGTGCCGGGCGGGAACGCGTTCCCGGTGCTCCCGGTGGCCGGCGCGCCGTCCGGCGGCTCGTTCCGGCTGCCGATGACCGTGCCGACCGGCGGGCTGGAGCTCACCGGCGGGACGGTCGCGGCCACCGCGCGGACCTCGTCGGCGCCGGCGACCGCGACGAAGGCGGCGGGTGCGGCGCCGAGCCTGCGGTTCCACTGAGCGGTTGCTCCGGTGGCCCGGTCGCCGTGGCGGCCGGGTCACCGCCGGTCAGTGCAGCAGCACCGGCAGCGAGTCGACGCCGTAGACGATCGAGGTGGGGCGGAACGACAGCGCGTCGTCGTCGATGGCGAGCCGGATCTTCGGGAACCGCCGGACCAGCGCCGGATAGGCGGCGCGCAGCTCCATGCGGCCAAGCTCGGCGCCAACGCACCGGTGGATGCCGTAGCCGAACGCCAGGTGCGAGGTGGGCGCGCGGCGTGGGTCGAACTCCTCCATGCCGGGGCCGAGCTTGCCGTCCCGGTTGGCGGCGCTCAGCGAGACCACCACGATGTCGCCCTTGGCGATCCGCACCCCGGCGATGTCCATGTCCGCCGTGGCGAACCGGGGGAAAGCCACCTGCACCACGGTCAGGTAGCGCAGCAGGTCCTCGACGAACCGGTTGACCGAGTCCTGGTCGCGCACGACCAGCTCGGCCGAATCGGGGTTGCGCAGCAGCACCAGCGCGCCGAGGGCCAGCATGCTGGCGGTGGTCTCCAGCCCGCCGGTGAGCAGGCCGTCGGCCAGGCCGGCGAGCTCCCGGTCGTCGATCTCGTGGCCGTGTTCCTTGATCAGCATGCCGAGCAGCCCGTCGCCGGGCGACTCGCGCTGCTTCTTCACCACGTCCAGCAGGTAGGTCAGCGACTCGGTGATCGCCCCGAGCGAGGCGTTGGCGCCGCCGAACAGGTCGAACCTGGCGGTGGAGAGTCGCTGGAAGTCCTCCCGGTCCTCGTAGGCCACCCCGAGCAGCTCACAGATGGTCAGCGACGGGATCGGCAGCGCGAACATCCGCCACAGGTCGACCGGCCCGTCCACCTCGGCCATGGCGTCGAGCTGGTCGGTCACGATCGCGTCGATCCGCGGGGTGAGCCGGCCGAGCCGGCGCATGGTGAACTCGGGCGTGAGCAGCTTGCGCAGCCGGGTGTGCACCGGCGGATCGGCGAACCCCAGCCCGCCGGGATTCTGCTCGGCCGACGCACCGAAATTCCCCATCAAATTGGTGAAATCGTTGCTGAATCCCTCGTTTTTGCCGAGCACGGCCTTGGCTTCGTCGTAACCGGAAACCAGCCACACCGTCACACCGAGTGGTAGTCGGATCCGACTGATCGGCTCCTCTTCCCGCCGCTCCCCCAGCTCACGCACCGGATCCAGGCCGTCCCGCCGCAGCGGCATCAGCGCGGCATCCGGCAACAGCGAAAGCTTTGACAGGTCAAAGCCGTCTTTTTGGGTGCGCGCGAGGTATCGCCGCCCGATCCAGGCGATTATTCGTGAACGAAGAGGCCCCACGCGGCAGATACTAGACACCACTTTCCGCGGCCCGCGCGAGGCTCCCGCCCGGTCACCGTGTGTGGCCGGGCGGGAGCGGATCCGCTACTGACCCCGGCTGGTGGGGTCGACCTGGGCGAACGTGAGCAGGTCGACCATCCGGAAGTCGCCGGTCGGCGCACCACCCCGGCGGGGCAACGTGGGCACCCAGTTCGGGTTGGTGGCCAGGAACGACGTCGGGTCGAGTTGGAGCAGCCCGATGAACACCTCACCGACGATCCGGGCGCCGACGCCGGCCAGCCGCAGCCCGCCGGCCATGACCTCGGCCTCCTTGAGGATGTAGTACCAGAGCGGCGTGCTGCTCGGCAGGCCGTGCGCGAACTGCTGCAGCTCGGGGAAGTTCTGCGCCCACAGCGGCGGGATGCCGAGGGCCTGGGCGATCGCCTGACCGCTCGGGATCGACCAGGTGATGTGCCGCAGCAGGTTGCGCGCCGGCAGCGCGGTCGGCGGCGTCCCGTCCGGAAGCGTCTGCAGTGGCAGGTTCAGCAGCGCCGAGGAGATCTTGGTGTCGATCCGCTTGTTCGGCCGCACGTGCTGGGTCTGGTCGCCGCCGAAGTCGAAGAACGTCTGCCAGCCGATGAACCGCCGGGGGGCCCGCGCCCCGCCGCGCAGGTCGACCGGGTCGGCCTGGCCCTCGCCGGCCGGGTCGAAGATCATTCCGAAGAAGGCCGGAGCGCCGATCGCCGGGTTTCCGTTGGGGTCGCCGCGCAGGTTGGCCCGGTAGGACGGCCGGACCTGGCTGTGCCCGAACCGGTAGCAGGCGCCCTGGAACTCCACCGGGATGAACTGCTGCCCGGCGGGCGGCCGGTAGACCCGCCGGCCGTTGCGCAGGATGTCGTCCACCAGTGCCTGCCCGAGGATCGCCGGCAGGAACTCCTTCAGGATGATCCACTGATAGTGCCAGCGGACCTGCTGCTGCGCGGCGGCGAACACATTGGTCTGGCCCTGCGAGCGCAGCCGGTCCACCACCCGGTTGTGGAACAGCAGGAACGCCGCGTGCAGCCCGGAGATCATCAGGTTCTCGTCGTTGCGCGGGTCGGCGATGATCGCGGTGCGGTTGGCCTGCCGGGGCAGGTCCTCGAACAGCCCGCCGCTCTCGACCCGGAACTTGTCCCGGTCCCCGGTCTGGTAGAGCTGCGGGTCGCCGCTGGGCCCGCGCCCGTACACCGAATCGAGGTCCAGCGCCGGGGTGCGGGTGTTGGGCGAGGTCTCCGGCGCGGTCACCACGCCGAGCGGCGAGGTCTGGTCGAAGGTCATGTCATGGTCGAGGAACTGACCGAGGAAGGTCACTCCCGCCGTGTTGTTGGGGTTGTCCAGGTTGTTCGGGCTCAGTGCCGGCTCGGTGATCAGCCGCACCGGTCCCACCTCCACCGGGTCCCTGGCGTCGACGACGCCGCCCGGCCGGCCCATCGCCATGAGCGCGTTGCGCAAACCGGTGGCGTTGAAATCGGCGAACGGCGCCAGGTTGAAGATCCGGCCGAACCGGTCCGGACTGGTGGCGAGTCCGCCTGCGGCGTCGGTGACGACGCTGGCGATGGCTTCCATCGGACGCAGCGCGAGCACACCTGCGCCGGCGCCGATACCGGCGAGGAGACCGCGCCGGCTCACCGTGGTTCTGCTGTTGCTGGGCTTCGACATCGTGCCGACCCTCCTGTCGACATGACCGCCCCTCCACCGGAAATTGGAACCAGTAAAGGGAAGCGGATTGCCAGCCCATTCCACCAATGTTAATTGGTGTTTCCCAGACCCTGTTCCCACTAGGGGAATGACCACAAAGGACTGAAGGCAGAGCGAAGAGACCCAACCACGGAATCTGTCGAATTCGACAGATTCCGCGGTGGGTCTGCTGTGGACCTCTGGTCGGTCAGACCACGGTGCAGGCTGTGTTGTTGATGGTGAAGGCGGTCGGCTCAGGGTTGCTGGAGCCGGTGAACGAGCCGTTGAATCCGATCTGGACCGAACTGCTCGGCGGGATGGTGGTGTTCCAGGAAAGTGGCGTGGCGGTGACGTTCGCGCTGCCCTGCGGCTGGTTCCAGGTGGCGCTCCAGCCCTGGCTCACCCGCTGGCCGGCCGGGAAGCTGAACGCGAGGGTCCAGCCGTTGATCGCCGCCGTGCCGGTGTTGGTGATCGTCACCCCGCCGGTGAACCCGCCGCCACCGCCCCAGTTCGTTGCGGTGTAGGCCACCTGGCAGGTGCCGGTGACCGGTCCGGCCAACGTGGTGAACGTGGCCGTCGCCGAGGTCGGCGACAGGTTGCCGGCACCGTCCCTGGCCCGCACCACCACCACGTACTGGGTGGACGGGGTCAGGCCGGTCAGCGTGGTGGAGTTGGTGGTGGACTGGCTCAGCAGGGTGTCCGTGGTGCCCTGCCGGCGGTAGATGTTGTATCCGGCCAGACCGCTGCCGCCGGTGTCGGTGGACGCCGCCCAGGTCAGGTTGGCGCTGTTGGAGGTCACGTTGGACGCGGCAGGCGTGCCCGGCGTGGTCGGTGGGGTCGGGTCGGGCGGCACCGGCTCATTGCCACCCAGCGCGTCGTGCACCGCGGTGTAGGCCGGCTTCGGGCTGTAGTTCTGGTCGTACAGCAGGGCACAGCACTCGCTGGGGAAGGTCTCCGGCACCCACGAGTACCGGTCGGTGAAGCCCCAGATGGTGATCTGGTTGCACCGGGTGACCGCGAGGCAGGCGTTGACCATGTTGCGGTAGTAGGTGGCCTGCGTGTTGTCCTTGGTGGCGTCCCGCGGGTTCTGCATCCGGACGTCCAGCTCGGTGATCTTCACGTTCAGCCCGAGGTTGGCGAACCGCTGGAAGTTCTGCTGTACCTGGTTGGGGAAGCTGAACTGGATCGCCAGGTGGCCCTGGAACCCGACACAGTTGATCGGGACACCCTGCTGGACCAACGACTGCACCAGGTTGAACAGGCCGTTGCTCTTGGCGCCCATCCCGTCGGTGTTGAAGTCGTTGATGCACAGCTCGGCATCCGGGTCGGCCGCCCGCGCGAACCGGAACGCGTCGGCGATGTAGCTCTGGCCCAACGTGTTGAACCAGAACGACTGCCGGAACGAGCCGTCCTCGTTGAACGCCTCGTTGACCACGTCCCAGGACCGGACGCTGTTCGCGTACCGGCCGACCACCGTGTTGATGTGGTTCTGCATGGCCGCACGCATCTGCGTCGCGCCCAGTCCCTGGATCCAGCCCGGCGTCTGGCTGTGCCATACCAGCGTGTGCCCGTGGATCTGCTGGTTGTTGGCCTGTGCCGCGGCCACCACCTGGTCCGCCTGACCGAAGGTGAACTGGTTCTGGTTCGGCTCGGTGGCGTCGAACTTCATGGCGTTCTCGGCGGTGACGATGTTGAACTCGCGAGCGCCCACGGTGCGGTAGCTGGCATCGCTGCCCTGCGCGGTGAGGTTGAGCGCGTAGCCGATGAACCGGCTGCCGGCGTGGCTGCGCAACGGGTCGGCCGTTGCGGTCGTGCTGAGCGCGACAAGCCCGAGCGCACTGAGCGTCGCGCAAATTGCCGCAGCAAGCAATTTCCTTCTCATCAAAGGCCACCTGTATTCAGTTCAGAGGGAGCCCGTCCCGTCGCCCAGGGCGGGCCACCGCGTCGTGTGCGGCGACCCGCCCAGGTGTCCAGCGCTCCCTAGCCGGTTGTGCACTGGTTGTTGTTCAAGGTGAAACTCGTCGGCGGTGGGTTGCTGCCGGCCCACGTGCCGTTGAATCCGACTTCTACCGAGTTGCCTGCTCCAATCGTCGAGTTGTAGGACACGTTGGTTCCGGTCACGTTGGCGCCGGCCGCCGCCTGGGTCCAGGTCGCGCTCCAGCCGGGTGGCGTGATCCGTTGCGTGCCGGGGTAGGTGAACGCGAGCGTCCAGCCGTTGATCGCCGCGCTACCGGTGTTGGTGATCGTGATGTTGGCCGTGAACCCGGTGTCCCACTGGTTGGCCCGGTAGGTCACCCGGCACGGACCGGCCGGCGGGTTCGTCGTGGTCGTGGTGGTGGTAGTGGTCGTCGTCGTGGTCGTCGTGGTGCTTGAACTCGTCGTGGTCGTGGTCGTCGAGGTGGGTAGGGTGCCCGACGGGTCGGCGTAGAGGATGCCGCGGCCGTTGGTGCCCAGGTAGACCCGGCCGTAGATCCTCGGGTCACCGGTGATGGCCTCGCCCATGTTGCCGTACTGGTGCGCGTCGTCGTTGATCCGCACCCAGGCGGCGGCGGCGTTGTCCGACCGGTACACGCCCTCCACACCGTCCACGGTGGCCACCGCATACAGCGCCGGGTACGTCTGGTTCGGCGCCGCCCGGCCGAAGCCGATGTTGCGTGCGGCGGTCACATTGGTCACCTTCGTGAAGCTAGTCCCGGAGTTGGTCGAGTGGAACAGGCCGGTGTCGCCGGCCAGCCAGATGTCGCCCTCCCGGCCGGGCACCACCTGGAACTTCGCCGTGGTCGGCAGTCCGGTCTGCACGGTGGCGGTGAAGCTCGCGCCGCCGTTGGTGCTCACGTAGAACCGGCCACCGTTGAACCCGTAGAACTTGTTGGCGTTGACCCGGTCCGACTCGACGATCGACTCGGTTGGCAGGCCCTGGATCTGGGTCCAGGAGTTGCCGAAGCCGACCGAGAAGACCGGGGTCTGTCCGCGGGGCGCCCAGACGAACCGGCTGCCGTCGGCGGCCGCGGCGACCTTGCCACCCTCGTTGATGCCACCGGGCTCGGTGCCCTGGAACCAGTTGGCGCCGCCGTCGGTGGAGAACGCCACGTGACTGTCGTTGGGCCGGTCGGCGTCGTTGAAGTTGCCGGCCCGCACCATCACGCTCGGGTTGCGTTCGGCGAAGTCCAGGCTGGTGGTCGAGGTGAAGTTGGGTTGGGTGAAGATCATCGGCGGCACCGCGTCCAGGTTGGTGTGCCGGAAGCCGCCGATGTCGCCGAGCCCGGAGACCAGCGGTGCGCCGGTCGGCGGGCTGATCAGGTCGAGCACGGCGGTCTCCTCGAGCCCGGCGACCATCGGCCTGATCTGGAACTGGGTGTTGGTGTCCCAGTTGGTGAGGTTGGTGGTGCCGTAGATGGTGGCGCCGGTGCCGTACATCAATCGGTTGGAGTTCAACGGGTCGATCTCCACCGACGCGTTCATCCAGCCCAGCTTCGGCGTGACCTCGGGCGGTTGCGGGTTGGTGCCGAAGGTCAGCCACGGTGCGGCGGCGACGTTCATCGTGTACCGGAAGCTGCGGTTCGGGAAGGAGGTCCAGTCCCAGATCCGGGTCCAGGTCGCCCCACCGTCGGTGCTGCGGAAGAAGATGGCGTCCGGCCACCAGGAGATCTGGGTGGCCACCATGATCGTGTTCGGGTTCTGCCGGTCGATGGTCAGGCCGCTGTAGCCGAAGTAGTCGTCGGCGCTGCTGGACGGGATCGGGCTGATCTGGGTCCAGCTCCCGGATGCGATGGCGTACTTCCACACGTCGCCCTTGGCGCCGCTGTACGGGCCGGCGGTGTCGCTGGTGGTGATGTACAGCACCTTGTTGACCGGATCCACGACACCCTTGTGCGCGAGGAAACCGGTTGGCTGGCCGGCGATCCGCTCCCAGCTGGTGCCGCCGTTGGTCGACCGGTACACCGTGTTCTGCTTGTCCGCCACCCCGACGTAGATGCCCTGGGTGGTGTTGCCCGTTGTCCCGGTGGACTTGTCGAACGCCACCCAGACCACGCCGGGCTGGTGGCTGTTGTAGCCGTTGGGATCCGCCGGGTCGTCGGCATAGTTGCCGGCGTTGGTGAAGCTGGTCACCCGGGCCCAGGTGGCGCCGAAGTCGGTGCTGCGCCACAGGCCGTTGCCGTTGGGCGCGCCGAAGTAGACCACGCTGTTCCGGTTCGGGTCGACGGCGAGCCGCTCACCCATGGCCCGGCCGGGCATGTTGCCGCCCAGCTTGAACGGCAGCGTGGTGATCTGCCAGCTGTCGCCCTTGTTGGTGGACCGCAGGATCGCGCCGTTGTTGGGGTCCCAGCTGTTGGTGTACATGCCGACCGCGGCGTAGACCCGGTTGGTCTGCACCGGGTCGGTGGCCATGCTGTGCACCCCGTTGTAGCCCCAGTTGTTCCAGCCGACGAAGTCCAGTAGCGGCGTCCAGCGCTGGGTGCTCTCGGTCCACCGGTAGGCGCCGCCGATGTCGGTGCGCGCGTAGATCAGGTTGCGCTCGGTCTGGTTGAAGATGATCCCCGGGACGAACCCGCCACCGGCGATCTGCACATTGCGCCAGTTGTGCGGCTGCGCTACCGCGGTGATGTCGGCGGCCGCCGACCCGGCCTGGACGGCCCCCTGGGCCACCACCACGGCCGAGCCGGCGACCACCATCCCGGTCAGCAAATGTGCAAGCTTTTTCCGCATAGGTCGGCCCTCCATTGTGGGTGCTGCAGCCCAATTCGTTGTCGACCCCTCCAGCAGACCTACACTAGGTAGGAATCTGTGGACAATGCCGCACTACCTGTAGACGATTCGGTTTGCGCAAACCTCCTATGCGGAATGAAAAGGTTTCTTCGTGCGGCGATCGTGCCCGCCTGACCGTTGAGCGTGCTGTCCTCGATCAGGCGGTCGTGCAGGGTTGGCCGTTGAGGGTGAAGCTGGTCGGTGCCGAGTTCGTGCCCGTGTGGGTGCCGTTGAAGCCGATGTTCACCGAGCCGTTCGACGGGATCGGCTGGTTACCCGACGCGGACACGTTTCCGCTGCCGGCTCCTTGCGTCCAGTTGGCGTTCCAGCCGGCCGTCACCCGCTGCCCGGCGGCATAGCTGAAGGCCAACGTCCATCCACTTGGGATGGTCGAGGTGGTCAGGTTGGTGATGGTGATGCTGGCGGTGAATCCGTTGGAGCCCGTTCCCCAGTCGTTGGCCGTGTAGGCCACCCGGCAGGTGGTGACCGGACAGGGTGGTGCGGTGCTGAATGCGATGGCGGCCGTCGCCGTGGACAGGTTGTCCGCGCCGTCCCGGGCCCGCACGTACACCTGGTAGGCGGTGCTCGCGGTGAGCCCGGTCAGCGTGATCGAGTTGGTGGTGGTCTGGCCGATCAGCGGGTCCGCCGCGCCCTGTTCGCGGTAGACGTTGTACCCGGCCAGCCCACTCCCGCCGGTGTCGGTCGCCGGTGGCCAGGAGATCGTCGCGGTGCTGCAGGTGATCGTCCCGACCACCGGGCTGCCCGGCGTGGTCGGCGGGGTGGTGTCGTCCACCGGGGGTGTCCCCCCGCCCGGCGGGTTGCCCCAGATCCGGGTGCTGCCGGCGAACAGCTCCATGTTCTGCACGGTCACCGGAGTGGCGCCCGGGGTCTTGGCCACGTCCTGGTAGGACCAGTCGTTGGTCGGGTCCCAGGTGGCCGAGCTGGCGATCCGGAACTGGATCTCCCTGCGGTGCTCGGACTGTCCGGCCGGGATGATGTTCTGCCCGGCGCAGTTGATCGTGACGTAGTAGACGTTTCCGGAGAACTGCGTTGGTCCGGTCGGCGCCGCGCACTGGCTGAACGCGGTGGACAGGGTGATCTGGCTCGGCGTGGTGGTCCCGTCCAGCGTGAAGTAGTACCGGAACGAGCCGTTGGTCAGCGCCCGCGCCGGCCACGCCGACCGGTTGAAGATCATGGTCTTGATCTCGGTGAAGTTGCTGCCGGCCGCGTTCACCGATGCCTGCAGGAAGATCTCCGGGCCGTCCGGCGGCTCGGCCACCGGGAAGTTGGCCAGCGGGGTGCCGCCGAACTCGGCGTACATCCGGGCCAGCGCGCCGGTGAAGGCGGCGTTGTAGTCGGTGGCCACCTCGTTCATCACGAAGTCCTGCCGGCTGTCGGTGTAGGCGTCGTTCGGATCCGGTGGCCCGCCGACCAGCGCGCCGTAGAGCACGTGCCGGCTGGCGACCGGTTCGGCGATGTTGTTCGACCACGAGCCGTGCGCACCGCGATGGTGCGGGTTGCGCGGCGGGTTGGCCCCGAACCCGACCAGGTAGGAGGCGTTGCGCGGGTTCTCGCCGAGCGTGTAGTTGATCTGGCGCACGGCGAAGTCGTGGTAGCGCGCCTTGCGGGTCGCGTCGGTCAGCCAGTCGCTGTAGACGAACGCGGCGAACGCGGTGTTCGCCGCGTAGCGCAGCGATCCCCACCGGTCCAGCACCGCCTGGCCGCCCGGCGAGTAGCGCACCCGCTGACCGTTGACGCCGACCGTCCAGAAGTCCAGCCAGCGGTTGGCGTCGTCGACGTACTTCTGGTTTCCGGTGATCCGGGCCAGCAGGATGTAGGTGCCGAACGACTTGTCGTCCCAGGCGATCGTCCACTTGTACGGGCGGAATCCGGTGCCCTGCTCGGTGGGCAGCCGGTCGTACTCGGCCTCCGCCTTGGTCAGGTAGGCCTGCTCGCCGGTGGCCCGGTACAGCCAGGCGGCACCCCAGACCAGCTCGTCCTGGAAACCGCTCCACGAGTTGTAGAACCCGGAGGCGTCGGTGATGCACTCGGAGTACTTGCGCCGCACGGTGTCGGCGAACGTGTAGAGCTGCCGGGCGTGCGACAGCAACGTGTTGGCATAGCCGGAATCGGTGCTGCGGAACACCATCGAGGAGGCGGCCATGGCCGCGGCGGTCTCCCCGGCGAGGTCCGAGCCGCCACAGCTGGCGTCGATCCGGAACGCCGGCCGGGTCATCCCCATGGCCTCCGGCGGACCCCAGAACGCGTGGTCCTGTCCCCCGTTGCCGACCTGTCCATAGAGGACATTGGCCGACGGGTGTGCCTTGATGAAGTAGTCGTTGACGAACCGCAGGTTGTTCAGCAGGTGGGTCAGTTGGCCGGACTGGCTGTACGCGGACCGGTACTCGATCGCACCCCAGGCCAGCATGGTGGCCGACGCGGCCATCGGGAAGCCGAACTTGACGTGGTCACCGGCGTCGAACCAGCCGCCGGTGAGGTCGGCGCCGGTACCCGAACCGTCGGTCATGGCCGAGTTTCCCCGCCAGTTGACCCGGTTCCACGCCGGTTTCGGACCGGACTGCTGTGCCTCGTAGAACCACAGCGACTTCTGGAGTGCTTCGGCGTAGTTGAACACCGCGGCGTGTGCCGGCGGCGCCGTCGGCGCCACCAGCACGACACCCAGTGCGACACCGAGCGCGGTCAGCATCGCTCGAACACGCATGTCCAGGTCCCTTCGCGTCATTGGGAAGGGGGGCGGGGCCCGCGCGGCGGGTTGGTGCAGCGGACCCCGCCTCCCGGGATCAGGACGGGAACAGCCGGGCGAAGTCGTTCATCGCCATCGCGATGTCGGCCTGCGCCCAGAACCGGTGGTAACGGAAGGTGGGCACCGCGCCGCCGTTGAGGTACGTCTGCACCTGCGACCAGGCCGGGTCTTGGCGGTACCAGGATCGGAGGCCGATGAACGTGGAACTGGCGTTGATCGGGTCTCCGTTCGCCATCGTCCCGGTGAAGCCACTCGGGATGAAGACCGGGTCGTCGAACCGGTTGTAGTCGGTCCGCGGCTCGACCGTGGTGATACCCCTTGTGCCCTGGTTCGGGGTCGCCCACATCGCGTCGAGCAGGTTCTTGGCCATGTCACGGGATGCGGTGTCGCCGGAGCGCGCCGCGTAGTACATCAGCGTCTTGGCCAGGGCCGCGGTCACACCCACGTCCTGTCCCCGCTCCAGCACCGAGACGTGCAGGCCGGCGTTGGCACCCGGAGTGGTCGGGTTCCAGGTGTCCGGCGCCCCGGACCAGCCCAGCTTGCTCGGCACCTGCCAGGTCCCGGCCGCCGCGTTCACGGTGGTGTTGGCCCTGGCCCATGCGGTCCACTTGTCCAGGACGGTCTTCGCCGTCGCGTTGCCGGTCACGTTGTAGTACTCCGCGACCCGCTCCATCGACCAGACCTGCATGCCGAACCACTCGTTGCTCGGCGGGTCGTGGTAGACGGGATCGACGTCGTAGAACATCCCGTAGAAGGTCGGCAGCCCGGCCGGCGGCGTGGCGTACCGGCCGGCCCAGCTGTTGGTCGCGCCACCGGCGATGCCGCCCTCCGCGGACTGCAGCCACCGGTAGAACTCGACCTGCCGGGTCAGGCTCTGCGACCAGTCGGTCACCGCGGACGGCGACACCGGGCGCAGGGCGGGCACGCTCGACAGCGCGAAGGCCGCGAGCGGGTTCTGGTAACCGAAGTGCGCCTGAGACGAGCCGATCCGCCAGGCCCAGCCGCCGTCCAGCGCGCCACCCCATGCGTAGTACCAGGTGAGCAGTCCGGTGGAGCTGTTCTTGCCGCTGCCGGCCGGGCAGGTGGTCGGGCCGACGCAGTTGCCGACCTGCTTGAAGTACTTGTCGTAGAACGAGTACCGCAGGTAGTCACCCATCTTGGCGGCCTTGGTCATGATCGGTGCCACGGCGGCCGCCTGGCCCTGCTCGGTCGCCCAGACATTGGCCCAGTAGGCCGCCTGGACGGCACGCGCGTCGGCGTCCGGCGCGTTGGTGTAGCGCCACTGCCGCGCGTAGGACGAGTCCTGGATGTACAGCGGGAGGAACCCGTTCGGGCCACCCTGGCCGCTGTTGAACGGTTCCCAGGACGGCTGC
Source organism: Actinophytocola sp. (assembly GCF_035762905.1). Lineage (GTDB taxonomy): Bacteria > Actinomycetota > Actinomycetes > Mycobacteriales > Pseudonocardiaceae > DASYTH01. Next base: position 33,609 of record NZ_DASUCC010000041.1, on the reverse strand, counting down.
GGGACGGTCTCCCACACCGACTCCTGCGGGCCACGCTGGAAGGTGTTGATGTAGGACGGGCTGCCGGTGCGGTCGCCACGGCGGCCGTAGCCGTACCGGTTGTCCACGTCGAGCAGCCAGTGCATGCCGTAGATGTCCCGGGTGCCGTACGCGCTCTGCAGCTCGTTGGCCAGCGGGTCCGGACCGGTGGCGACGTTGGCGTCCAGCGGTGACGGGTACTGGTTGGGCAGGTCGAACTCCGGGGCGAAGGTCGCCGTGTCGTTCGGGTTGTAGGCCGCGTTGCTCGGCTGGTCGGTTGCGGTGGGGATGATGTGCGTCTCCATCGACGTCCAGGCCGTGTTCAACCGGGTCCAGTCCCGGGTCGCCTGGCCGTACTGCGCCTCGAGCCAGATCCAGTAGCTGTACGCCTCGGACGTGGTCACGTGGCCGTAGTCCGGCGCCTCGACGATCAGCGTCTCCACCGAGTGGTACGGGATCGGCGGGTTGTGGCTGCTGAAGTAGCCGTTGGCCGGAGCCTTGATCTTGTTGTACAGCTCCATGAACCGCTGGGTGTAGACCGACTGGTCGTTGTCCGCCTCGGTCGCCGCGATGGTGGCCGCGGTGTGGCCGGTGGCGGTCGCGGTGAACGTGGCCGTGCCGTTGGCGTTGTCGGCGTCCTCGGCGGCGGCCAGGGTCACGTTCTGCGGCGTGTTCCAGGTGGTCTGGTTGAAGGTGAGCGCGGCACCGGCGGACACGGTCAGGTTGGTGTCACCGGAGGTGCGCGCGGTGTTCACCGTGACCGAGCCGGTCGGCTGCTGGGACAGCCGGACGGCCACCGGTGCGGTGCTGCCCTCCGGCACGTTGATCGCCGCCGGGGCGACCACGACCGACGGGCCGGTGTTCGGGGTGACGGTCACGTCGACCGGCGCGGAGTTGGTGAACGCGCCTGCGTTGTCGATCGCGCGGGCCACCAGGACGTAGTTGCCGGCCGCGACGTTCTGCCAGCTGCCGGTGTAGGGGCTGGTGGTGTCGGTGGCGATCAGGGTGTTGCCGGCGTAGAACTCGACCTGGGTGACGCTGCCGTCCGAGTCGGCCGCGGTGGCGGCCAGCGCGATGTTCGAACCGGCGGTGAACGTGGAGCCGGTGGTCGGAGCCGTCATCGTCGAGGTCGGCGCGGTGTTCGCGCCGCCGCAGGTGACGCCGTTGACCGCGAAGCTGGTCGGCGCGGTGTTGGCGGTGCCGGTGAACGTTCCGTTGAAGCCGATGTCGGTGGACTGGTTGGCGGCCAGGTTGCGGTTCCAGTCCAGGCTGGTGGCGGTCACGTTGGCGCTGCCGGCGGCCTGGCTCCAGGTGGCGTTCCAGCCCTGGGCCACCCGCTGGTTGCCGGGGAAGGTGAAGCTCAGCGTCCAGCCGGTGAGCGGGTCGCCGAGGTTGGTCAGCCGCAGGCCCGCGGTGAAACCGCCACCGCCACCCCAGTTGCTGGCGCTGTAGTTGACCGAGCAGGCGATCGCCTGTGGCGAGATGTCCGAAGCTGTCGCGACAGGGGCTGCCGCAAGCAGCAAGGCCAGGGTTACGCTTGGGAGCGCTCCCAGCCTGTGGTGTCGTCTCATGTAGTGCTCCAGGTGGTCATGCCGCGTCCGGGTGGCCGCATGGGCGGTGCGAGACATTCTGGGAGCGCTCCCAGAATTCCGTAAACAAGTTGTTACCAGGTCATCACCTGAGGTGTCAATGTTTCACCAGAGCCAACCCGCCTGATGTGGCACATTGACAGCTTGATCAGCCGGCATGGGATTGACATGCACATGTAACCCTCTAGATCCTGGGAGCGCTCCCAATCGCTTTCGGTAACTGAGAGGAGACGGTGGGCGCATGAGAGCACTCCACAGGATGGGGGCCATCGGCACGATCGCGACCCTCACCAGCACACTTCTGGTGGTGCTGCCCGGACCGACGGCATGGGCACACGGCGCGTCGACCTTCCCCATGTCGCGCACCTACGCGTGCTTCGTGGACGGGTTGGCCGGCGGAAACGGGGGGAACCTGAACCCCACCAACGCCGCCTGTGCCAACGCCTGGCAGCAGGGTGACAGCTTCCCGTTCTGGAACTGGTTCGGGAACCTGATCAGCAACGCCGGCGGCCGGCATCAAGAGATCATCCCGGACGGCAACCTGTGCGGGCCGCAGGAGTCGTTCGCCAAGTTCCGCATGGCGCGGCAGGACTGGCCGACGACCGCCCTACTACCGGGGGCGAACATCACCTTCCGGTGGAACGCATGGGCTCCACACCCCGGCACGTTCACGTCGTGGGTGACCAAGGACGGGTGGAACCCCGATGCGCCACTGAAGTGGTCGGATCTCGAGGCCACCCCGTTCAACACGGTGACCAACCCGCTGCAGAACGGAAGCGGTCCGCACGGCTCGGAGTACACCTGGCCGGCGACCCTGCCCGCGAACAAGGCCGGCCGGCACATCATCTACTCGATCATGCAACGCTCGGACAGCCCCGAGGCGTTCTACAACTGCTCCGACGTGTGGTTCGGCCCGGGCGCACCGCCGCCCCCGCCGCCGCCACCCCCGCCCCCACCGGCGGACTGCTCGGTGCAGTACGTCCCGGGAACGGCGTGGAACAACGGGTTCCAGGCCGAGGTCCGGGTGACCAACAACGGCACCCAACCGGTGTTCGGCTGGACCGTCCGCTGGACCTTCCCCAACGGGCAGCGGATCAACCAGGGTTGGAACGCAGACATCCGACAGAACGAGGCTGAGGTCACCGCGATCAATATGCAGTGGAACCTCAGAATCAACCCAGGTCAGACCGTGTCCTTCGGCTTCACCGGGTCCCATACCGGAACCAACAACCCACCGACGGACGTCGTCGCCTGCGGCGTCCCCACGGCGGCCACCGTCGTCGCCCCCGAGGCCACCCCGCTGGCCCCGGTGTTCCAACGAATCCGTCAACTCCCCGCCATGATCGCGACCATCGCCGCCGGCCACGACGCCCACGCCGGTCACGACATGCACACCAGTCACGACACCCACGCCGCCCACCTGCACCACGGCGGCTGATCCACCCAACCCGAAGGCCGCCTTCACACCCCGAAGGCGGCCTTCGGCCTACCCAAAGCGTCCAACCCCCGACCCGAACCCCGCCCCCACCCCTCGACCCGAACCCCCCAACGCCCGACCCGACCCCCCACCCCACCCCTCGACCCGAACCCCCGCCCCCAACACCTGAGTTCTCGATTCGGGCAGCCGAGCTCCGGCGTCCAGCACCCGAACTGCCAGTCCGGCACCCACGCGCGGCTCCCGGCTCGGTGACTCGACTGCCCGAGCCGGGAACTCGCGCGCATGAACCGGGCCGCCTTCCCGGCGGGGACCGGGAAGGCGGCCTGGATGGTTACCGCAGTCAGCTATCCCTTACAGCGGCGGGAAGGCGTTCTGCATCAGCTGCGTCAGCTGAGCCGGGAAGAAGTGCCCGGACAGCGGCGCGTCGCCGAGTGCGCCGGACATGTGGTTGTTGTTGCGCGGGTTACCCGTGTAGGTGGGGTCGCACATCCGGTCGAAGCCCTTGCCCTCGTCGTTCGGGATCTCGGTGCTCGATCCGTCCGACTCGCCCGGAGGCTTGATCCAGACGTAGGCGTCGATGCCGCTGGCCGGGGCCGAGCGCGGACGCTCGCCGAGGCCGGCACCACTCTGGTTGCACCAGTTGCCGAGGTGGATCCGGCGGTCGATGCGGGACTGCTCCATGAACGTGATCGGGTCGGTCGACGTGCTCGCCGCGGTGGGCCGGTTCGGGCCGCCCCAACCGTTGCGCGAGGTGTCGATCAGCATGCCGATGTTCGCGTCGAAGCACTGCGAGTCGGCCTGGTTGCGGAACGCCTGCGCGAACGTGAGCTCGTCGACGTACCGGTTGAAGTCGACCCAGCCGCCGGACACCTCGCGCAGCACCCGGCCGCCGACAACGGTGTTGGCGTTGAAGAACGGCTCGGACAGCGCGCTGTAGTTGGCGGTGTTGGCGATGAAGCCCCACACGTCGGCCGGCGTGGCGCCGGAGGCGTTGGCGGCCTGGCACATCAGCTGGACGGTCGGGTTGAAGTTGTCGTCCCAGCCGATCCAGCCGTGGTGCCCGGCGTCGATGTAGTTGTACACGTTGGGCACGTCGCCCAGCCGGTTCAACGCGTAGCCGACACCGTTGACGTAGTTTCCGTTGGCCTTCATCGTGTCGCACTGCGGTGTCTGCGTGTTCCGCGGCGCGACGTTGGTGATCAGGTTCGGCAGCGAGTCGATCTCGATGATCGTCACGATCCGCAGGTTGGCGTACGCCGGCCGGGCCAGGATCGTCGCGATCGGGTCGATGTACTGCGTGCGGTACCGGTCGATCTCGGTCGGGCCGAGCTCACCGTTGGAGGCCAGCGCCGCACAGTCCCGGCCGGGCAGGTTGTAGATCACGACCTGGAACACCAGGCCCTGCGCGCCGTTCGCCGCGTCCTGCTGCACCGCGGCATCGAGGTGCGCGGCCAGGCCGCGGGCACCCGTCGTGCCGTTGATCGCCGCGATCCGGTCCATCCACACACCGGTCGGCTGGTTGGCGATCCGGCTGCCGCCGGCCACGCCGTTCACCCGGGCCGCCCAGTCCGCGTTCACGTACACGCTCGCGCCGGCGTACGGGTTGTTCTGCCGGTTGCCCGGGTTCGGGTTCTGGCTCGTGGTCGTGGTCGTGGTCGTGGTCGACGTCGGCGGGGTGGTGGCGCCGGTGCAGGTGGTGCCGTTCAGCGCGAAGCTCGTCGGCGCCGTGTTCGCCCCGGTGAACGTGCCGTTGAAGCCGATGTCGACGGCCTGCCCGGTGGCCAGGTTGCGGTTCCAGTCCAGGCTCGCCGCGGACACGCTGGCGCTGCCGGCCGCCTGGTTCCAGGTGGCGTTCCAACCCTGGCTGACCCGCTGGTTGCCCGGCCAGGTGAAGGTGAGCGTCCACCCGGCCACCGGATCACCGACGTTGGTGATCCGAACACTGCCGGTGAAGCCGCCACCCCCGCCCCAGTTCGAAGCGGAGTAGTCGACCCGGCATCCGGGTGCGGCCCCGGCCTGGCCGGTGCTCGCCAGCATGAGCGTGGCGGCCGCCACGACGACGGTCGCGCCCGCGGCCGCGGCCGCGCGACCTCGGCGCGCGCCGATCTTGGGTGGTCTGGGGGTGAGCCTCATGGGGATCGTCCTCTTCCTCGACGCCATTGCCGGGCAGCGTTGAGCCGCCCCTTCTGGGAGCGCTCCCAGACCGGGATAGTAACGGGGTTAACACGCCCTGTACAGAGGCTTTGCCGGCTCGAAACACACCGCAATCACGCCGCCGCCGGGCGCTCCGGCACGGCGGATGCGATCACCGCGCCGGCCCTTCAACGATTCCCGCGCACTTAACGGTCCAAACACGGAATGGCGGCCGGCGCATTATCGGAATTGCCCGATGAATGATAATTCCGGCGCGGCCGGCGTCGATTCTATTCGGCCGAGCCGTCGACCTTCTGGCACGTCGGAGCCTTGCCGAACGCGGTGTTCAGTGCCGGATTCGCCTTCAGGTCCTTGGTCGGCCCCTCCACGCCGCCGACCTCGGCCAGGCCGTTGCCGACCTCGGTGAGCGCCTGCTGGAAGCCGGCCGGATCGGTGGTCTCCAACCGCGCCACCCGATTCTTCGCGGAATCGAGCGCGGCCCGCAACTCCGTGATCGTCCGCAGCGCGTCGTCCACCGCGCGCTGCCCGTCGTCGACCGGGGGCGCTCCGGCCTCGCGGATGCCACCGGCCACGGTGTCCAGCGCCTGCGACACCCGGCCGAGATAGTCGGCGAGCACGACCTTGGCACCCTGGGGATCGTTCGGGTCGGTTGCCGGTGGCGAGGCCAGGGTGGCCGCGCCGCGTTCCACGCTGGCGCACACCTGCTCGGCCCAGGCGACGGCCGGAGCGTCCGGATCCTCGTCCGTGCCGCAGCCCACCGCGACAAGGCCGGTGAGCAGGACCGACACGACGAAGGGAAGCACACGGCGCGACATGGTGGCCGACGTTACAAACCGGACCCGGACCCGGCAAGGCCGGCGCCGGGCGGGCCGGCAAAATTGTGTGGACTTTGACAAACAACCGGCCGGACATCCTCCGGTACCGCCAAAACGCGCGCCCACCGCTTTGACAGCCCGGCGGAATCGAACTTATGGTGATCCGCCGCGAGACCCGTACATTCATGGCCAGGTCGCGACGATTCCAGGGAACAATCATGTCAGCCGAATTGGCCGGCACAAAGGACCGGGCGAGCACGTTGTGGGCCGCCCTGCCGCGCGACGCGGTGATCCGGTTCCGGCCGATGGTCGGTCAGCTCACCCGGGAGATGATCCGCGAGATCCAACGGGCCGTTCCGGCCTACGCGCAGCCGCTGACCGGCCGGTTCGGCGCGGTCATGACGATGGGCGTCGAGCAGGCCGTGCTGTCCGTCCTCGACTCCGCCGGCACCGGCCGGCCGCTGGACGAGAGCTGGGCCAACGTGTTCCGCCGGCTCGGCCGGGTGGAGTTCCACGAGGGGCGCAGCCTGGACGCGCTGCAGACCGCCTACCGGGTCGGCGGCCGGGTGGCCTGGCGGCACGTGTCCGCCTGGGCACAGCAGCAACGCCTGCCGGTCGGCCTGTTCAGCATCGCCGCGGAGGCGATCTTCGCCTACGTGGAGGAGATCTCCACGCTGTCCATCAAGGGCTACACGGCCGCCAGGGCCGAGTCCGCCGAGTTGGTCGACCGGCACCGGCGCCGGCTGGTCGAGTTGGTGCTTGCCGAGCCGCCCGCCGCGCACCAGGCGATCGCGAAGCAGGCGACGCTGGCGCACTGGCGGATTCCGGACACCGTGGCCGCGGTCGTGGTCGAGCAGCGCGACGACCAGCACGAGCTGTCCGGCATCGCGCTGCCCGGCGACGTGCTGGCCGATCTGGACGGGCCGGCGCCGTGCCTGATCCTGTCCAACCCGCGGCCACCCGAGCCGCTGCTCGGCGGCGCGTTGGCCGACCGCACCGCCTGCGTCGGCCCCACCGTGCGGCTGGCCGACGCCGCGCAGTCGCTGCGCTGGGCCCGGCGCACGCTGGACCTGGTCCGGCGCGGGATCATCGCCGCCGACGGGCCGGTCTGGAGCCGCGACCACCTGTCCACCCTATGGCTGTCCGCGGACGAGTTCGTGGTCGGCGAGCTGGCCCGGCGGGCGCTCGCCCCGCTGTCCGGGCTGACCGACAAGCAGCGCGCCCGGGTCGGCGAGACCGTGCTCGCCTGGCTGGACACCCGCGGCAGTGCCCCGGAGATCGCCCGCCGGCTCGGCATCCACCCGCAGACCGTGCGGTACCGGATGCGCCAGGTGGACAAGCTGTTCGGCGCCTCGCTCGCCGACCCGGGCGCCCGGCTGGAGCTGGAGATCGCGCTGCGGTCACAACGTCTGAGGTGGCCGGAATTGGAACCCCTTGGCAGCGGGAACGACATCCGGTAAGGAGCGTTTTCGGACAGAAGAGGCATTACAGATACCTGCGCTGACAACAACCGCGCGGCGCACCGGGTTGTCACGGACGGATGATTTTCCGCTCCGGACATCGTCTGCCTGGCACAGAAAACGATGCCGGCCCGGCCAGTCGGGTGACAACTTCGCGCGCCCATCAGCCGTTTGTTTGACACATGATCGGGCCGATTCTATCGTCTGCTGAGCAAAGTCGTTGCCGGCGGATGGTGCGTGAACAGCGTTAGTTGTCACATCGAGGTGGCGGGTCATGGCGACTGAACGAAACGGCGGTACGGCTCGTGTCGCGACCGTCCGGGCCCCGCGCCGACCGCCCGGGCCGACCGTGGCCGGCACCGAGATGGGTGCCGCGGCGCCGATCTGGTCGTCGATCCCCCGCGACCTCGCCGTGCGGCTGCGCCCGATGACCGGCGTCATGGTCCAGGACGCGATCCGGGAGATCCAGCGCAACGTCCCCGCCTACGACCAGCCGCTGCGCGGCAAGTTCCGCGAGGTGCTCGTCGGCGCCGTCGAGATGGCGATCACGAAGTGCTTCGACGACATCTGCGACCCCGACACCGAGCAGACCGACTGGAAGGCGGTGTTCCGGTACAGCGGCAAGGTCGAGTTCATGGAGGGCCGCACCATGGACTCGCTGCAGACCGCGGTGCGGATCGGCGCCCGGGTGGCCTGGCGGCACATCAGCGTGATGGGCCGGCGGATGGGCGTGCCCACCGACCTGCTGTTCACCGTGGCCGACGCGATCTTCGCCTGGGTGGACGAGCTGAGCACGGTGGCCATCGAGGGCTACACCGAGGCCCAGGCGCACGCCTCCGGTGCGCTCGAGCGGCGCCGCAAGCAGTTGCTGAAGCTGATCCTCGCCGAGCCGCCGGCCGGCCGGCAACAGCTGGTCGACCTGGCCGCCACCACCGACTGGACCATGCCGGACCGGGTAGCCGTCGTGGCCCTGGAGTACTTCGACGACCAGCACCACCGGCCGGCCGTCTCGCTGGGTCGGGATGTGCTGGTCGACCTGGAGAGCGGCGAGCCGTGCCTGGTGGTCGCCGACCCGCACCGGTACCTGGGCCGGCTCGAGGAGGCGCTGCACGGCCAGCGCGCCGCGGTCGGTCCGCTGGTGCCGCTCGCGCAGGCCCGCCGCTCGCTCGCCGTCGCCCGTCGCGCCCTCGGCTTCGTGCAGCGCGGCGTGCTCCCGGACGTCGCGGTCACCTGGTGCGACGAGCATCTGTCCACTCTGGCCCTGCTCTCCGACGAGTTCCTGATCGCCCAGCTCACCCAGCGCACCATGGCACCGTTCGAGGGGCTGCGGGTCAAGCAGCGCGAGCGGCTGGCCAGCACCCTGCTCGCCTGGCTGGAGACCCGGGGCGGCGTCAACGAGATGGCCGGCCGGCTGGACATCCACCCGCAGACCGTGCGGTACCGGATGCACCAGATCGAGGAGCTGCTCGGGGACCGCCTCGCCGACCCCGACGAACGGCTCACCATGGAGATCGCCCTGCGCGCCCGGCGGCTGCTCGACCCCTGCCCGGCCGTGCAGCCGGTCACCGAGGACGACGACGAGAAGCCGCTGCGCGACGCGGTCTGAGGTTTCGATCATCCGGACCAGATGAAAAACGCCGCGAGGTGGTCGTGGAACCCACCCCGCGGCGTTGGTCGTTATGTGCCGGTCAGGCCTTGTCGCGCCGGCGCAGCACGAACAGCAGTCCGGCACCGCCGATCAGCAGCAGCGCCCCGATCCCGATCGGCAGCGCGATGCTGGCGCCGGTCTCGGCCAGGTTGGCGTTCACGCCCACGGCCACGGTCGTGGTGGTGGTCGTGGTCTCCTCGGCCGGCGGCTGCTCCTCCTCGGCCGGCGGCTGCTCCTCCGACGGCGGCTGGGTCGCGGTCGAGCTCGACGGCGGCGTCTTCACGCAGGCCTTGACCGTCTTGCTCTCGTCGACCTGGCCGTAGCCGTTGTGCGACGTGACCTTGAACGTCAGCTTGTGCTCGACCGTGGGGTCGAGATCGATCTTCGTCTCCTTGACGGCCGAGCCGAAGTCGTTGCTCGAGGCCAGGACCGTGTCGCCGTCCTTCAACACGAACTTGTTGACCTTGTTCGGGTTCCTCGAGTCGTCGTAGAACTTCAACTCGAACTTCACCCAGGCCGCGGCCGCCGTCTCACCCTTCGCCTCATCGCAGCCGGCCGACCACTTCGGGGTGTGCGCACTGGCAGGCACCGCTAAGGCGACGAGCGCGACCGCGCCGGCGGCGGTGAGTGCGAACGCTCTGCGGGCGAATACGGCCCAGTTACGCGGGGCCGGGGTGGCTGCCATTGATCCTCCGAGCTGGTGCGAGTCCCGACACGCGAGAGTGACCCTGCGACTACGCAGAGATCACCTTCGCCAGTGATTGGGCGAACATTACTCACACTTCCGGGTGAACTTTCAGGGGGGCCATATTCGACTATCTCCGCAGCTCAGCCGGCGTGTCGTGACCCCTGTTCTCGGCGTGAAGTCGGTGTGAAGATCAATTGATCATCCATTCGAGATGAACCTGTTATCAAAGGGCGAGCGACCGTTGATCAAGCAACTTGCAGGCCGCACGGCGGCCGGCGCCGAGGGGGTGCGATGTCACGTCGCGTCCCACCCCGCTGGCTCGTAGTAGTGCCGGAAGAAGGCGGTGGAGTTGAGCACCTGAAGCCCCTCCTGGGTGAACACCAGGAACGAGCCCGGTGACAACTCGTGGCGGCCGGCGCCGGTGTGCAGCACCCCGACCAGCGCGCCGGCCCGGCGCTCAAGGGCGAACCGGACGTCCGGCGGGATCCGGCCCTGATCGCGGAGTCCGGCGATCCACCGGGCGATCTCCGGCAGCACAGCCGGGCCGGTGAGGCACGCGGCGAGGACCGGCGCCGGCCACGGCTGGTAGAGCTTGATCACGCGCTCGGATCCCCCAGAACTCACCCGCCGAGTCTATCGAACACCCATTCGATCAACTAGCCCAATCGGGGGATTTTTGTTCCCACACGCGTATACGGAGAGTATTCTCCCCGCGACACCGCGACCGAAGGTGGGACCGTGACGCGACAGCAGGCGGACTGGATTCCGGACACCATCGACATCGGCAAGCCGAGCACTGCCCGGATGTACGACTACATCCTGGGCGGCGGGCACAATCTGGAGGCCGACCGGCTGCTCGTCGAACGGCTGCTGGCCCTGCAGCCCGAGATGCGCCGGATCGCGATCATGAACCGGGCGTTCCTGCGCCGCGCGGTCCTGTACATGGTGGGCAACGGCGTCCGGCAGTTCCTCGATCTCGGCTCCGGCATTCCCACCGTGGGCAACGTGCACGAGATCGCCCAGCAGGCCGACCCCTCCTGCCGCATCGTCTACGTGGACATCGAGGCCGTCGCCGTGGCACACAGCCAGCTCGTGCTGGAAGGCAACGACCGCGCCGTGATGCTGCACGCCGACATCACCGAGCCGGACGTCGTCCTGCACGCCCAGGAGACCAAGCTGCTCGACTTCAGCAAACCCATCGGCCTGCTCGCCATCACCATCGGCCACCACGTCGGCCCGGACCGCGACCCGGAGGGCGTCTTCGCCCGCTACCGCGCCGCCCTGGCGCCGGGCAGCTACCTGGCGATCACCCACTGGACCAACGACTTCGCCACCGCGCGCAGCGAGGCCGCCGAGAAGGTGGCCAACGAGCAGATCAACATCTTCCCGCGCACCAGGGCCGAGGTGCTGGAGCTGTTCGGCGACTTCGAGCTGGTCGAGCCGGGCCTGGTGACCACCTCCCAGTGGCACCCGGACCGCGGCGACGACGTGGCCAAGGACCCGGCGGTGGACGCCTTCTACGCCGGCGTGGCCCGCAAGTCGTAGCCCGAAGCCGCGCACCGGCCGGAGTACGGTCGGTCCGTGGCCAAAGCCGACGACGCCGAGGTGCTCGAGGTTGCCGGGCATCAGGTGCGGATCACCAGCCCGGGCCGGGTGCTGTTCCCGGAGCGCGGCGAGACCAAACTGGACCTGGCGCGCTACTACCTCGCGGTGGCCGAGCCGCTGATGACCGCCATGGGCGGCCGGCCGGTGCTGCTGCAACGGTTCCCCAACGGTGCCACCGGATCCTCGTTCTTCCAGAAGCGGGTCGCGCCGACCAAGGCCGATCCCTGGCTCACCACCACCGTGGTGTCCACGCCCAACGGCACCACCTCCGACGCGCTGGTCGCCGTGGACCTCGCGCACGTGCTGTGGGCGGTGAACATGGGCTGCCTGGGCTTCCACGTCTGGCCGAACACCGCGGCCGACCCGGAGCACGCCGACGAGCTGCGAATGGACCTCGACCCCAGCCCCGGCGTCACGTTCCCGATGATCCGGGAGGCGGCCGCACACACCCGGGCGCTGTTCGACGAGCTGGGCATCGAGAGCCACCCGAAGACCACCGGCAGCCGCGGCATCCACATCTACGTCCGGCTGCAGCCGCGCTGGGACGGCTACCAGGTCCGGGCCGCGAGCGTCGCCGCCGCCCGGGAACTGGAGCGGCGGCACCCGGACCTGCTCACCGCGGCCTGGTGGAAGGAGGAGCGCGGCAGCCGGGTGTTCATCGACTACAACCAGAACGCGCCGCACCGGACCGTGTTCGGCGCCTGGTGCGTGCGGGCCAGCCCGCACGCGCAGGTCTCGACCCCGTTCGCCTGGGACGAGCTGGCGACGATCGACCCGAGGGAGCTGACCATCGCCACGGTGCCGGCCCGGCTCGCCGAGCTGGGCAGCCCGTGGGCCGCCATGCCGGCACGTCCGCAGTCGCTGGAACCGTTGCTGGCCCTGCACGAACGGGACATGGCCGCCGGGCTGATGGACGCGCCATGGCCGCCGGTCTACCCGAAGATGCCGAACGAACCCCCGCGGGTCGCCCCCAGTCGCGCCAAGAAGGGTTGAGCCGGCCGGCTCCGCTCCCACGGAGCGGAGCGAGCCGGGCAACCAACCCTCAGGTCACTCCCGGCCGCGGATGATCGTCGGCTCGAACGGCTCGTCCTCCGCGGGCGCGCACGGTTCCCAGCTCTCGGCACGGCCGCCGATCAGGATGGTCTCGTCCGGTAGCGGAACGGGCTCGATGCCCGGGCTGTCGAACTCGGTGACGTGGAACATCGTCGGCTCCTCCCTCGACGGAACCCAGGATGCATCCTCGGCTACCCCGCTACAGCGCGACTCAACCGACCGTATGAACATCAACAGTTCCGGGCTATCGAGCCGTGTGGCGCAACAGGTCGTCCCAGCGACGCAGGAACCGGGCCAGGCCGTAGTTGTTCAGGGCGTACTCGCGGGCGTGCTTGCCGAGCTGGTTGGCCCGCGGCCGGTCGGCGACCAGCTCACGCAGCGCCGCGGTCAGGTCGTCGATCCGGGTCGAGACCACGCCGGCCTCCTGCGGCACCGCGCGGACCGTCTCGGTGGTGGCCAGCGCGACCACCGGCATGCCCAGGTGCATCGCCTCGAGCAGGGACGCCCCGAGCGAGGTCCAGCGCACCGTGTGCAGGTACACCCGGCGCCGGGCCATCGCGTCGTGCAGCTTGCCCGGCGCCAGGTCGCCGACCGGGTGCAGCCGGTGCTCCCCCAGGTTCACCGCGCCGTTGAGGCCGGCCAGGCCCCTGCCGAACACGTCCAGCTCGGCGCCCTCGGCGAACCGGGGCAGCAGGTCGGTACCGGTCAGCCGCCAGTGCCGGAGCGGCTCGTCGACCACCACGGCGGCCCGGGCCAACTCCCCGCTGTACCGGTGGCCGGGATCGACGACACCGTGCTCGATCACCGTGGTGGGCGTGGTGCCCACGTCCCACATCAGGTCGTTGAAGTGCGTCACGTGCACCAGGCACAGGTCCCGCCGGTCGGCCACCGGATGCCTGGTGTCCGGCACGTCGCCGCGCGGCGTGTCGTGCTCCACGTAGATCGCCGGCACGTCCCGGCCCGGGGTCCGGCGCAGCCACCGCGCGGCGAACCCCAGCTCCTCCGGGCGCTGCAGCACGACGACGTCCACCCCGGCGTCGGCCAGCTCGGCGGCCGGCACCTCGGTCACCGAGTCCGGCAGCTCCCGACCGGCCCGGCCACCGCCCCACGGACCGCCCTCGGGCAGCGTCGGCAGCAGGTACTCGTGCCCGCCCCGGACGAACGCGTCCAGCCAGGACCCGTGCACGGGCCAGACCAGGACCCGTAGCCGCCCCGCCTTCATGCCGCGTCCAGCACGGTCCGCACCGCCACGGTCAGCAGGCCCCGGCCGATCCCGGACTGGTTGGTCAGCACGCCGGTGCGCAGCCCACGCAGCCGCACCGTGTCGACCGCCTGGTTGGCGCCCGGCATCACCCGCACCCGTGCCGGGTCGGCGTTGTAGGGGACGTCCTCGATGAGGGTCCCGGCCCGATCGAACAGCACCGCCCGCAGCGCGCTCCGCATACCCGGGTTGTTTCCGGGCAGTGCCAAGGTAAACGTGTACGCGCCGACTACTACTCTGCGTGTTGGACGCTCACCCACGTTTGTGGGGTATGTGAGCGGGAACACATCGACACATGGATGGACGTCGGGAGATCACGGTCCGGCAGGTGCTGCACGGTCTCACCTACCCTGCCGAGAAATGGCAGATCGTCACCCAGGCCGATCTCTACGGGGCGGACGCGGGCACGATCCGCGACCTGTTCCGGCTGCCCACGCGGGAGTACCGCGATCCGCACGAGATCACGGCAGCGCTGGACGCGGCGTCCTAGCCGCGCCCAGCGCCCCGCGCGCTCGCTACTGGTAGCAGGGTTTGCTGAAGTCGAAGTCCTTCGCGGTCGGGCCGGTGAAGAACTTCTCGATCACCTTGACCCCGGACGCGGCGGTCTCGTCCGGTTGGGAGATCTCCGTCTGCCGGAACACGGCGTCGTTCGGGTCGTCCGCGTAGTTGCCGGCGCCCTGGGGCAGCATGCCCTCGTAGTCGACCGACTTCAGCGACTTCACCGCGGCCAGCAGGCCGGCCCGGGTGAGGTCCTTGTTCTCCGCGGCCTTGGTCAGCGCCGCCTTCAGCGGGTACGACCAGACCCAGCCGGAGGTGTAGCCGTCGTTCTTGCTCGGAATGTTGCCGAGCGCCTCACGCATCGCCTTGTGCCCGGGGCTGTCGGTGCCGAACGGCTCCCACGGCCCGGACTGCAGGTACAGCGCCTTGATCGCGGGCGCGGCCGGGCTCTGCAGCAGTCCCGGGTTCCACGTCGGCGAGGTGCCGATGAACTTGCCCTTGAAGCCGCGCGCGGCGGCCTGGCCGATGATCACGGCGGCATCGGTCGGGCTGTTGGTCAGGATCACCACGCTCGGGTTGCCGGACACGATCGCATCGATCGCCGCGCTCTGGTTGTCCTGACCGGTGGCGGTCTTGACGTCGGTGAAGGTCATCCCGCGCTTCTCGGCGGCGAACTTGGCACCGGCCGCCGCGTCGTCGCCGTAGTCACCGGCGAGGTGCACCGCCATCACGCTCTTGGCGCTGAGCTTGTCCACGGCGTAGTCCACCGAGTTCATCGACTCGATGCAGTAGTTCGCGCCGGACTCGATCAGCACGTCCTCGAAGCCCCACAGCGAGGTCCAGGACGCCGGCGCCGCCACGATGTTGCTCGACTTGAGGTCGGGCAGGATGGCCGCCGTGGTCGGCGAGCCCAGGGTCTGGGCGATGGCCAGGATGTTCGGCTTGATCTCCTGGTAGACCTGGTTGTGGATCTGCGGGTTGTACTTGTTGTCCTTGACGTACTTGGTGACGTCGATCTCGTAGCCGCCGATGCCGCCCTGCTGGTTGACCCGCTTCCAGAACGCCTTCTGCGAATCGGTGATCGGCACCGCGAGGGCGCGGAACGGACCCTCGGTGAGGTCGGAGATCGTGCCCAGGTAGATGCATCCCTTACTCTTGTCGATCGCCTCGGGGCACGGCTCGTTGGTCACCCCGAAGTCGACCTTGTTGCCCTCCTTGCCCTGTTGTGGCGCGGTGGACTCCTGAGCCCGGCAGCCGGTGAGCACCATGGTCACCGCTAGCGGCACAGCCAGCGCCGCGGTAATGCGTCGCACTGACATGTGACGCCTCCTTCCTGGGCCGTCTCAGTAGGAGAACGGCCACGCCTTCCAGTAATTGCGAACCCGAATCCAGATCCCGAACAGACCCCTCGGCTCGAACAGCAGAAAGCCGATGATCAGCAGGCCGTACAGGATCGCCTCGGCCTGAACAACGGTGATCCCCCCACCCGTCGCGCTGTCGCTGATGAACGGCAGCACGGCGGGCAGCTCGCTGGTGATGCGCGGCAGCAGGGTGATGAACAGCGCCCCCAGGATCGATCCCGAGATCGTGGCCACGCCGCCGATCAGGATCATCGCGATGAACTGCACCGACATCAGCAGGCTGAAGTTGCCCGCGGTGAACGTCTGCGGGATGACGTAGAGCAGGGCGCCGGCCACCCCGGCGTAGAACGACGAGATCGCGAACGCGATCACCTTGTACCGGGTGAGCGGCACCCCGATCACCGCCGCGGCGATGTCCCGGTCCCGGATCGCGGCGAACGCGCGCCCGGTGCGCGAGCGCACCAGGTTCCGGGCCAGCACCGCGAAGATCACCAGCACCACCAGCATCAGCCAGTAGAGCTTCTGCACCCGGGTGATGAACTCGCCGTCCACGTCGATCCGAACGCCGAACAGCGTGGGCACCGGCGCCGGCCGGCCGATGTCGGGCGGGCCGGCCACGTCGGTCCACTCGCGGAACACGAACTGGCCGATGAACACCAGGCCGAGCGTGACGATGGCCAGGTACAACCCGCGCAGCCGGGCCGCCAGCGGTGCCACCAGTGCGCCGAACGCGGCGGCGAGCAGGCCCGCGGCGAGCAGCCACACCGGGACCTCGGTGACGCCGAAGCCGAGCACCCGGCCGTCCGGATCGCCGGAGAGCACCGAGGCCGTGTACGCGCCGATGGCCACGAAGAACGCGTGCCCGAGGGAGACCTGGCCGGCGTAGCCGGTGACGATGTTCAGCCCGATCGCGCCGACCGCGAACACGCACGCGGTGGCCAGCAGCTGCAGGATGTCGTCGTCCACGGAGAACGGCATCAGCAGCGCCAGCACGAGCAGCACGCCGACGAACACCTTCTTCGGCGTCGTGTTCAGCAGGGCCATGTCCTGCTGGTAAGAGGTGTACAGCTCGGGCCGCCCGCGCAGCCTGGTGCCCCTCATATCCGCACCACCTCACGGGTTCCGAACAGCCCGTAGGGCCGCACCAGCAACACGATCATCATCACCAGGTACGGGGTGACCAGGGAGAACTCGCCCCCCATCCACGGCGCGATACCCGCGCCGTAGGTGCCGATCAGCGACTCGATCACCCCGACGATCAGGCCGGCGATCACCGCCCCGCCCAGCGAATCCAGCCCGCCAAGGATGATCACGGGTAACGCCTTCAGCGCGATGATCCACAGCTGCTGATCGACACCGGCCCCGGTGGAGACGAACATTCCGGCCACCGCGGCCAGCGCGCCGGCGATCGCCCAGGACAGCGAGAACACCGTGCCCACCGAGACGCCCTGGGCCAGCGCCACCTCCTGGTCGAACGCGGCCGCGCGCATGGCAAGTCCCATGCGGGAGTATCGGAAGAACGCGAACAGGATCGCGACCAGCACCATGGTCGTGACGAACATGGCCAGATAGCGCTGCTGGACCTCGGTGCCGAGCAGCGACACCGTGTTGAGCTGCCAGGGGTCCTGCACCGGCCGCACGTCCAGGCCGAGCCAGCCGCCGACCAGCACCCTGATCACGACGTCCACGCCCAGCGTGATGATCGAGATCACGAACACCGGCTTGCCGATCATCGGACGCAGTACCGCCCGCTCGACACCCATCCCGAGCAGCGCCACCCCCACCGCCGCGACGATCACCGCCAGGTAGAAGTTCATGCTGGTGACCAGGTAGGTGACCGTCACGGCGCCGGCGAGCATGAAGGCCGGCTGGGCGAAGCTGATCACACCCATCGACTTGTAGATGATCACGAAGCCGAACGCCAGCAGCCCGTACACCGAACCGTTGCCCAGCCCGCGGACCAGACTCTGAATGAACTCGCTCATCGGATCCGCACCTCGCAAGCTCGGTGCTGCTCGACCCCGCCGCCTCGCAGGCTCGACGCCGGGGCAGTGCCCAATGATTCGCTCGCAAGCTCGCTCATCGCTTACCCGAGCGGTACATCGCCTCGACCTGCTCGGCGAACATCGTCGCGATCGCCGAGCGCTTCACCTTCTGGGTCGCGGTCAGCTCGCCGTCCTCGTGGTCCAACTCCTTGGGCAGCATGGAGAAGGTCTTGATCTGCTCCACCGAGGCGAACCGCTCGTTCACCTTGTCCACGATGGACTGCACCAACGCGCGGACCTCCTTCTTCTCGGCCAGGTCCCGGTAGGTGGTGTAGCCCAGCTTTCGGCTCTGCGCCCAGTGCCCCACCGTGTCCAACTCGATGCCGATCAGCACGGTCAGGTAGGCCCGCCGGTCGCCGATCACGATGGCCTCCTTGATGTACGGCGAGGCCTTCAGCGCGTTCTCGATCTCCGACGGCGCGACGTTCTTGCCGCCGGCCGTGATGATCAGGTCCTTCATCCGGTCGGTGATCTTGATGTGCGTGCCGTCCACCCACTCGCCCACGTCGCCGGTGTGCAGCCAGCCGTCCTTGGTCATGACCCGGGCGGTGGCCTCCTCGTCGCGCCAGTAGCCGACGAACGTGCCCGCGTGCCTGGTCAGGATCTCGCCGGTGGTCTCGTCGATGCGCACCTCGATGTCCGGGTGCGGCTCGCCGACCGTGCCGACCTTGACCCGGCCCGGCCGGTTCGCCGTGGCGATCGCGGAGTTCTCGGTCATCCCGTACACCTCGTGCATGGGAATCCCGATGCCCATGAAGAACCGCAGCACCTCGGGCGCGATCGGCGCGGCGCCGGAGGCCGCGTAGCGCACCTTGCGCATCCCGATCCGGTCCCGCAGCGAGCGGAAGAAGAACAGCCAGCCGATCGCGTAGCGCAGCCGGCTACCGGCCGTGTGCTTTCCGCCGGTGCGCACCAGCGTCTCGGCGATGCTGTCGGCCACCCGCAGCCAGTACTGGCCGGTCAGGCGCTTGAGCCGGCTCGCCGAGCTGATCCGGATCCGCACCCCGGCCAGCACCTTCTCCCAGATCCGCGGCACCCCGAACAAGATCGTCGGCTGCACCTCGCGCAGGTTGGCCTGCACCGTGTCGATGGACTCGGCGAAGTGCACCTGGATGCCGGAGCAGGCCGAGAACCAGGTGGTGAAGATCCGCTCGGCGACATGGCACAGCGGCAGGTAGGAAAGCGACACGTCCGAAGTGGACGGTGGCGGGTCGGTGAACCCGCCGCCCTCGACCAGCACCTTGATGCAGAACTCCACATTGGACACCGAGAGCATCGCACCCTTGGGCGGCCCGGTGGTGCCCGAGGTGTAGACCATGGTCAGCACGTCGTCCGAGGTGGCCTCGGCCATCCGCGCCGCCACCGCGTCCGGGTGCGCGGCCCGGTGCTCCTCGCCGAGCGCCAGGAAGTCCGTCCAGGACATCAGCTTCGGCTCGGTGTAGCGGTTGTGGATGCCGCGCGGCTCGATGTAGACGATCTTCTCCAGGTCCGGCAGCGCGCCGAGCACCTCCAGCGCCTTGTCCACCTGCTCCTGGTCCTCGGCGATCAGGATCCGGGCCCCGGAGTGGGACAGCAGGTACTCCACCTCGGCGGCCGGGTTGGTCGGGTACAGCCCGACGGTCACCGCGCGCACGCCCACCGCGCCGATGTCGGAGTACAGCCACTCCCGCCGGTTCTCCGAGTGCACGGCCACCCGGTCGCCCGGCTCGATGCCCATGGCCAGCAGGGCGTGCCCGACCAGCTCGGCCTTTTCCCAGTACCCGGCCCAGGTCACCTCCTGCCAGACGCCGAAGTCCTTCTCCCGTAAGGCGATCCGGTCCGGCATCTGGCGGGCTCGGTCGCGCACCCGGCTGGCGACGGTGACGGTGGTGGTGGCTGCGGTCTGCTGCGCCAATGCGGTCATGCTCCGCCTCCCGAGGTTCTGTGCTCCTCGCCCAGATACGCCCGGATCACGTCCGGGTTCTGCTGCACCTCTTGCGGTGTCCCGGTGCTGATCTGCCGGCCGAAGTCGAGCACGGTGACCCGGTCGGCCAGGTCCATCACCAGACCCATGTCGTGCTCGACCATGATCAACGGGATACCCAGCTCGTCCCGCACGTCGAGGATGTACCGGGCCATGTCCTCGGTCTCCTCGAGGTTCATCCCGGCCACCGGCTCGTCGAGCAGCAGCAGCTTGGGCTCCATCGCCAGCGCCCGGCCCAGCTCGACCCGCTTCTGCACACCATAGGGCAGCAGACCGACCGGGAACCGCCGCCACTGCTCGAGTTCGAGGAAGTCGATGATGTCCTCGACCGCCGCCCGGTTGGCCACCTCGGACCGGCGCGCCGGTCCGATCCAGGCCAGCGCCGCCAGCACGCCGTAGGTGTTGTGCTGGTTGCGGCCCAGCATCAGGTTGTCCACCACGGTCAGGTTCGCGAACAGCTCGATGTTCTGGAACGTGCGGGCGATGCCGAGCTGAGCGATCACGTGCGGCCGCTTGCCGACCAGCTCGGTGTCGGCGAACCGGACCTGCCCGGCCTGCGGCCGGTACACCCCGGACAGCACGTTGAAGATCGAGGTCTTGCCGGCGCCGTTCGGGCCGATGATCGCGAACAGCTCGCCCGGCCGCACCGCGAACGACACCCCGTCGATCGCCTTCACGCCGGCGAAGGACAGCCGCACGTCCTCGAAGACCAGCACCGGCTCGTCGACCCGAGGCGTCGCCTCGGTCCGTTCCTCCGTCGTGGTCACGACAACCACCTCTTGCGCCGCTTGTAGTGCTTGACGTCCCGGAACGACTTGGCCGAACCCTCGGCACCGAGGCCGAGATAGAACTCGCGCACGTCGGAGTCGGCCAGCAGCTCCTTGGCCGGCTTGTCCATGACGATCTTGCCGTTCTCCATCACATAGCCGTGGTCGGCGATGGACAGCGCCATCGTGGCGTTCTGCTCCACCAGCAGCACGGTGGTGCCGCTCGCGTTGATCTCCACGATCAGATCGCGGATCTGCTGGACGATCAGCGGCGCCAGGCCGAGGCTCGGCTCGTCGAGCAGCAGGCAGCTGGGCTCGGACATCAACGCCCGGCCCATCGCGAGCATCTGCTGCTCACCGCCGGACAGGTAGCCCGCGGTGCGTTTGCGGCGCTCGGCAAGCACCGGGAACAGGCCGTAGACCCGCTCCATGTTCTGCTTGACCGAGCGCGGCGCCACGTGCCCGCCGACCCGCAGGTTCTCCTCGACGGTCAGCTCGGCGAAGATCCGCCGGCCCTCCAGCACCTGTTTGATACCCAGCGAAGCGATCTTGGTCGGCGGCAGGTGGTGGATCTTCCGGCCGGCGTAGATCACCGAGCCCTTGGTCACCTCGCCGTCGTGCACGTCCAGCAGGCCGGATAACGCCCGTAACAGGGTGGTCTTGCCCGCCCCGTTCGCCCCGAGCAGCGCGACGATCCGGCCTTCCTCGACGCGCAGGCTCACGCCTTTCAGCACGTGGATCACGTCGTCGTAGACGACCTCGAGGTTGGTGACGGACAAGAGAGCGGGAGCATCGGTGTCTGCCGGACGCATCGTTGCTGCCATGCCCCTCTCCGCGCCGAGCCTTACCACGCAAACGGGCAAGTCTGGCGTGACCGGGCTCACGCCAGACACGGACCGTAGCTGCTGCCGACGAGACCGGGCAAGCGGCAGGCCGAACTGTTACCGGCCGGTTCGGCACGTTGTGCGTGGCCACAGCCCAGGGGTGACGAGATTGGGCACAAGTCCCATTGCCGGCGGCCGACCGGGGCTCGGCGCGCCTGCCGGGACCCGGCTGCGAGACTCGTCCGGTGAGTGTGGACCCCGCGCGTGTTTTCGACTGGCTGGACGTTCGGGCCGGTGAGCGGGCCGCCGCCGGGTTGACCCGGCGGCTGCGGCCGCGCCGGGCCGACTCCGATCTGCTGGACCTGGCCGGCAACGACTATCTCGGTCTGGCCAGGGACAAGCGGGTCGGCGGGGCGGCCGCGGCGGCCACGCTGCGTTGGGGTGCCGGCTCCACCGGGTCCCGCCTGGTGACCGGGAGCACCGAACTGCACAGCGAGCTGGAGCACGAGCTGGCCCGGTTCTGCGGCGCGCCGGCGGCACTGGTGTTCTCCTCCGGGTTCGCCGCCAACCTCGGCGCGGTGACGGCACTGTCCGGACGGGACAGCGCCGTGGTCACCGACGCCTACATCCACGCCTCGCTGATCGACGGCTGCCGGCTGTCCCGGGCCGACGTCGCGGTGGTCGCGCACGCCGACCCGGCCGCGGTCGCGCACGCGCTGGCCACCCGGCGACACCAGCGGGCCCTGGTGGTCACCGACGCGGTGTTCTCGGTGGACGGCGACGTGGCCCCGCTCGGCGAGCTGCACCGGGCCTGCCGCGCGCACGGCGCCGCGCTGGTCGCCGACGACGCACACGGGCTTGGCGTGCTCGGGCCGGCCGGCGCCGGGGCGGTCGCCGCGGCCGGGCTGTCCGCCGAGCCGGACGTGGTGACCACCGTGACCCTGTCCAAGTCCCTCGGCGCGCAGGGCGGTGCGGTGCTCGGCCCGCGCCGGGTGATCCGCCACCTGGTGGAGTCGGCGCGCAGCTTCATCTTCGACACCGGGCTGGCCCCGGGCAGCGCCGCCGCCGCACTGGCCGCGCTGCAGATCCTGCGGGAGGAGCCGGACCGTCCGGCCCGGGTGCTGCGCGCGGCCGCCACCCTGGCCGGCCGGCTGCGCGCCGACGGGCTTTCGGTCAGCGAGCCGGCCGCGGCCGTGGTGTCGGTCCGCGCCCCGTCCCCGGAGCTGGCCCTTGCCTGGGCCGACGAGTGTCGCGCCGCGGGCGTCTGGGTCGGCTGCTTCCGCCCGCCGTCCGTGCCCGACCAGGTCTCCCGGCTGCGGCTGACCGCGCGGGCCGACCTCACCGATGGCGAGCTGGACCGGGCCGTCGAGGTGATCAGCCGCTGCGCCCCACCCGCTGCCCGGGCCGGCGCATCATGACGTGCGGCACGCCGAAGTCGTCGTACGGCTCGCCGACCGGCTCGAAACCGAACCGCGCGTAGAGGTCGCGCACCGCCGTCTGGGCATCCAGCACGGCGTCCCGGTCACCGATGTCGGCCAGCGCGGCCGCGGTCAACCGGCTGCCCAGCCCGGTGCCCCGCGCGTCCGGCGCCACGCACACCCGGCCGATCCGCAGCGCGCCGTCCGGCTCGGTCAGCAACCGCAGGTACGCCACCGGTTCGTCGCCGGGCGCCCACCAGTAGTGCACGGTGTCCGGGCGCAGATCCCGCCCGTCCAGGTCCGGATAGGGGCTGCGTTGCTCCACCACGAACACGTTCACCCGCAGCGTCAGCACGGCGTAGAGCTGGGCGACGGTGAGCTGGTCGCCGGTCACCCGGTGCAGGTCGGTCACCTGTCCTGCTTATCAGAGCTGGGCGGCGACCAGTGCGGCGTACTCCGACACCCGGGTGTAGACCCCGGGCTTGCCGGCCTGCGCGCAGCCGTCGCCCCAGGACGCGATGCCGATCAGGGTGCGGCCGACCAGCAGCGGCCCGCCCGAGTCGCCCTTGCAGGTGTCCACGCCGCCCTGCGGGTAGCCGGCGCACACCATCGAGGCCGGGGTGAACTTCTCGTACATCTCGGCGCACTCGGCGTCGGCGACCACCGGCACGCCGGCGGCGAGCAGGTAGCGCGACGGATGGCCGTGCTCGGCGGTGCGGCCCCAGCCGAGCACCGTGCCGTAGCTGTCGGCCCGGTATCGCCAGGCGTCCGCCGGGTCGGGCAGCCGGGCGGTGCGGTAGTGCAGCCGGGAGTCGAGGGTCAGCACGGCGATGTCGTCGCCGGCCTGGACGTCGGTGTAGCCGGGGTGCACCCAGATCGCGGTCACGCCGGTCACCACGCCGGCCCGGCTCTCCTTGTCGTCCCGCCCGGCGACCACCCGCAGGCGCTCCGGCGCCCGGTCCACCACGCAGTGCGCGGCGGTGATCACCTTGCGCGCGGCGAGCAGCGTGCCGCCGCAGAACTGGAATCCGGTGTCGGTGATCAGGAACACCGCGAACGGGAAGTGGATGGTGCTGGTCCGGTTGCCGCCGACGACGTGCGGGCCGGCGGCGGCGGGCGGCGCCGCGGCCCCGATGGCGACGGCGAGGCACAGCGCGGTGAGCAGGCGCGAGACATCCCGCATCGGGTACTCCTCACACGCGGGGGGACGAGAGGCACCGTGGCCCCGGTGCCGGCGCGCGGCAACTCGAACCCGATGGTGTCGCCCGATCGGGTCGAGTGCGTCGGGCATCCTGGGGTCATGAGCGGCAGACCTCGGACCCTGGCGCCGGCGGTGGTGCTGGCGCCGGCGGTGCTGCTGCTACTGCTGTCCTGCGCGCCGGATCCGGCCGCGCCCGCGGCGCCCCCGTCGTCCGGGTCGTCGTCCGGGCCGCCGAGCTCCGCCGGGCCTCCGGCGACCACCGCGGCCGCGCCGGCGACCCCGCCCGCTCCGGTCTGGCAGGTGGGCGCGACCCCGCTGCCGTTGCGCCCGGACGGTTTCGGCCAGGTGCTGCCCACCCCACAGGTGCTCACCAACCGCAGCCTGCCCACGGTCGACCGGCTGCCGCCGCCCGAGGGCGATCGCTGGGCGGCCACCGTGCGGCCGGTCCCGGCCGAGGTGCTGGCCCGCAGCACCTGGCGAGCCGACTGCCCGGTCGCCGCCGCCGACCTGCGCTACCTGACCATGTCGTTCTGGGGCTTCGACGGCCGCACGCACACCGGCGAGATGATCGTCAACCGGCGGGTGGCCGACGACGTCACCGGCGTGTTCGCCACGCTGTTCCGCAACCGCTTCCCACTGGAGGAGATGCGGGTGACCGCCCGCCCGGAGCTGGACGCCCGGCCGACCGGGGACGGCAACAACACCACCGCGTTCGTCTGCCGGCCCGCGGTCAACCTGACCCGGTGGTCGGCGCACGCCTACGGGCTGGCCATCGACGTCAACCCGTTCTGCAATCCCTACATCCGCGGCGACCTGGTGCTGCCCGAGCTGGCATCGTCCTATGTGGACAGAGGCAACGTGCGCCCGGGAATGATCCTGCCGGGCGACCCCACGGTGCGGGCGTTCGCCGCGATCGGCTGGACCTGGGGCGGCACCTGGACCTCACCCAAGGACCTGCAGCACTTCAGTTCCACCGGGAACTAGGAGTTGGCGCCCCCGTTGCCCCGCGGCTGCTCGTCCGAGCCGCCCTCCGAGCCGCGGCCGCCGAACCGGCTGAACACCCGGCCGGCCGCGTCGCCGAGCGACTCCCCGACGTCGCTGAGGATCTTCACCAGCGGGTCGTTCGACTCCGACCAGGAGTCCCGGTAGGACTTGGCCGCCGCCTTGAGGTCCTCGCTCCAGGTGGTGTGCGGGGTGTCGTCCTCGCGACGCGGATACTCGCCGGCGAGGATCGCCCGGTACTCCTCGGATGCCGCCCACTTCTGCAACTGCGCCGCGCGCACGACCGCGAGCGGGTGGGTCATCCAGGTGATGTAGCGCAGCTTGTGGATGCTGTCCCGGATGTCGTCGACCGCCTCGTACTCTTCGGCCTGCTTGAGGAACGAGGGCACGTCGATCTCACCCGTCGCGGTGCCGCCGGCCATCATCACGTGCGCCCGCAGCGCCGCCGCCGGGTCCTGGCCGCACAGCAACCCGGCCCGGTCGCAGGACAGCTCCGCCTTGCGGTACCACTCGTGCAGCGCCAGCAGGATCGCCCGCAGCCCGATCGAGCCGATCGCCATCCAGGACAGGCTCTGCTGCATGCCGAGTAGGACCCGCATCATCGTCCGGTACACCGCGTGCCCGGACAGCACATGGCCGACCTCGTGGCCGATCACGAACCGCAGGCTCTCGGTGTCCAGCGCCTCCACCATGCCGCTGCTCAGCATGATGATCGGCTCGTCGATGCCGACCACCTCGGCGTGCGCCTGCGCGTCGCGGTAGACGAACAGGTTCGGCTTTGTGTCCAGGTCCAGCGTCTCGGCGCACTCGTTGCGCAGCCGGTACAGCGTCGGGAACTGCCGCTCGTCGACCCGGATCGCCGAACCGAGCACCATCAGCCGGCCGCCGCGTTCGTGCCAGAACCCGGCAACCGACTTCAGCACGGCGGCGAAACCCGGCACCGTGCGCAGCGTCGCAAGGGCACCGCGATCGGCCGGATGCTCGTACGCGCGTGGGCTGATCCCCGGAAACCGCACCCAGTTCGACCGCTCGATCGTGTTGTCCTCGGTCACCGCGACCACCCCTCCCTCGGTCCTGGGGCCAACGATAGGCCAAATCACTAGAGTTGAGTCGTCCCGAGGAAAAGATCATCGCGAAGGAGGAGACCCGACGATGAGTCTCGAGCGCCCGGTCGCACCCGACCCGTACGAGCTGCTGCCCACCGCCGGCTCGTTCTCGGTCACCTCGACCGACGTTGCCGACGGTGCGCAGCTCCCGCTGACCTTCGTGCACGACAGTGCCGGCGGCGAGAACCGGTCTCCGCATCTGTCCTGGAGCGGGTTCCCGGCCGAGACCAAGAGCTTCGTGGTGACCTGTTTCGACCCGGACGCGCCGGTCCCGTCCGGCTTCTGGCACTGGGTAGCGGTGAACATCCCCGGCTCGGTCACCGAGTTGGCCACCGGCGCCGGCGCGGACGACGCCGGCCTGCCCGGGGACGCCTTCCATGTGCGCAGCGACTTCGGCGCGCGGGCCTACGGCGGAGCCGCGCCGCCGCAGGGCGACATGGTGCACCGCTACTACTTCGTGGTGCACGCGGTGGACGTGGACGCGCTGGACGTCGGCCCGGACGCCTCGCCCGCGGTGGTCTCGTTCAACCTGGCCTTCCACACCCTGGCGCGGGCCATCGTCACGCCCACCTACCAGCACTGACGTGCCGCACTACGACCTGGTCATCGTCGGCACCGGCTCCGGGAACTCGATCCTGGACCAGCGGTTCGCCGGCTGGCAGGTGGCGCTCGTCGAGAAGGGCGTGTTCGGCGGGACCTGCCTGAACGTGGGCTGCATTCCCACCAAGATGTTCGTGCACGCGGCGGACGTCGCGGCCACCCCGGGCGGCGCGGCCCGGCTCGGCGTCGACGAGGCGCTGACCGGGGTGCGCTGGACCGACGTGCGGGACCGGATCTTCGGCCGGATCGACCCGATCGCGACGGGTGGGCGCGAGTACCGGATCGGGCACGCGGACAACGCCAACGTCACCGTGTACGAGGGGACGGCCAGGTTCACCGGCGAGCGCACGCTCTCGGTGCTGCCGAACGCGGGCGGCGCGCCGGAGACGATCACCGCCGATCGCGTGGTGCTCGCCGCCGGCAGCCGGCCTCGGGTGCCGGACGTGGACGGGATCACCGAGGTCGGGTTCCACACCAGCGACACGGTGATGCGGTTGGCTTCGCTGCCGGACAGCATGATCATCGTGGGCAGCGGGTTCGTGGCCGCCGAGTTCGCGCACGTGTTCTCCGCGTTCGGCGTGCGGGTCACGGTGATCGGGCGGTCCGGGGCGTTGCTGCGGCACGAGGACGTCGACATCAGCAACCGGTTCACCGAGCTGGCCGGGCGCCGGTGGGACGTTCGGCTCAACCGCAAGGAGTTGGGCGTCGTCCGGGACCCGGACGGGCAGGTGGTGCTGCAGCTGGACGGGCCGGACGGACCGGAGTCGGTGCGCGCGGACGAGCTGCTGGTGGCGGTCGGCCGGGTGCCCAACTCCGACCTGCTCGACCTCGACGTCGCCGGTGTCGAGGTCGGCGCGGACGGGTACGTGGTGGTGGACGAGTTCCAGCGCACCACGGCCGAGGGGATCTGGGCGCTCGGCGACCTCTGCTCGGCGCACCAGCTCAAGCACGTGGCCAACCACGAGGCCCGGGTGGTGCGGCACAACCTGCTGCACCCGGACCGGCCGGTGGCCGCCGACCACCGGTTCGTGCCGCACGCCGTGTTCACCTCGCCGCAGATCGCCTCGGTCGGGCTGACCGAGCAGGACGCGGTGCTGCGCGGCACCCGGTTCGTCATGTCCACTCAGGACTACGCCGGCATCGCGTACGGCTGGGCGATGGAGGACACCACCGGCTTCGCCAAGCTGCTCGCCGACCCGGACACCGGGCAGCTGCTCGGCGCGCACATCATCGGCCCGCAGGCGGCGACCCTGATCCAGCCGCTGATCCAGGCGATGACCTTCGGGCTGGACGCCCGTACGATGGCCGGCGGCCAGTACTGGATCCACCCGGCCATGCCGGAGTTGGTGGAGAACGCCCTGCTCAACCTCCCGTTGGACGGCTGACGTGCCGACCGTGACGATCGTGCTGGTGCACAGCCCGTTCCTCGGGCCGGCCAGCCTGCGCCCGCTCGCCGACGCGCTCGGCGCCGAGGCGACTCCGACCGTCCTGCTGGACCTTCGCCCGTCGGTGGTGGCCCCACCCGTCCACCAGGTGCTGCTCGGCGTGTTCGCCGACGTCATCGGCGACGCCGCGCTGCCCGGCCCGGTGGTCCTGGTCGGGCACAGCGGGGCCGGCCCGCTGCTCCCCGCCTTCGCCGACACCCTCGAGGACTCGGTCGCCGGCCTGGTCTACCTCGACGCCGGCCTGCCCACCCCCGGCCGCAGCTGGCGCGACACCGTCCCGCCCGAGCTCTACACCCGCCTGCGCGACCGCACCCGCGAAGGCCTTCTGCCCCGCTGGCACCTGTGGTTCGACCCCGACCCCCTTGCCCCCCTCGACCCGGCCCTGCGCGCCGACATCGCCGACGAGGCCCCCGAGGTCCCGCTGGCCTTCCTCAAGGAGGCCCGGCCCGACGTCGAATGGCCCGGCCCGGCCGGCTACGTCGCCCTCAGCTCCGCCTACGACCCCGACCTGACCCAGGCCCGGTCGTTGGGCTGGCCGGTCGCCCAACTCGACTCCAGCCACCTCGCCCCCGCCACCGACCCCGACCCGGTGGCCCGCGCCATCCTCCAGGTCATGTCCCAGATGCTCGCCTGATCACGGCAGGGTCAGAATCTCCTGGCCGGTGTCGGTGATGACGATGGTGTGCTCGAACTGGGCGGTCCACTTCTTGTCCTTGGTGGTCGCCGTCCAGTTGTCCGCCCACATGTCGTGCTCGATGGTGCCCAGGGTGATCATCGGCTCGATGGTGAACGTCATGCCGGGCTCGATCAGGGTGTCGTCGCCGGGGTGGTCGTAGTGCAGGATCACCAGCCCGCTGTGGAACGAGCGGCCGATGCCGTGCCCGGTGAAGTCGCGCACCACGCCGTAGCCGAACCGGCGCGCGTAGGACTCGATCACCCGGCCGATCACGTTGAGCGCCCGCCCCGGCCGCGCGGCCCGGATCGCCCGCATGGTGGCCTCCTGGGTGCGCTCGACCAGCAGCCGGGCCTCCTCCGCCACGTCGCCGGCCAGGAACGTGGCGTTGGTGTCGCCGTGCACGCCGCCGATGTAGGCGGTCACGTCGATGTTGACGATGTCGCCGTCCTCGATCCTGGTCGAGTCCGGGATCCCGTGGCAGATCACCTCGTTGAGCGACACGCAGCAGGACTTCGGATAGCCCCGGTAGCCCAGCGTCGACGGGTAGGCGCCGTGGTCGATCAGGTACTCGTGCACCACCGCGTCGATGTCGTCGGTGAGCGCCCCCGGCTTGACCGCCTTGCCGCCCTCCTCCAGCGCCCGCGCCGCGATCCCCCCGGCCACCCGCATGGCCTCGATCACCTCGGGCGGCTGCACGTAGGAGTCGGTGTTGCGGGCCGGCGCCGGCTTGCCGACATACTCCGGTCGCACGATGTGCGCCGGCACCGGCCGGCGGGGCGTCTGAACACCAGGCGTCAACGGGGCACGCGGAGACATACCTCCACCCTACGACGCCCCCGGCGCCACAATCGGCAACCCGGCCTGCTCGGTAGCACTCAGCGCAGCGCGGTGAGGAAGCGCAGGGCGGCCTGGACGGCCTTGCCGGACTCGCCGGCGTCGGTGATCAGGACGGAGAAGGCGAGGTCGCCCTGGTAGCCGGCGAACCAGCCGTGGGCGTGGGTGCCGTCGCCGAACTGGGCGGTGCCGGTCTTGCCCCGCACGTCGGGCAGGCCGGCCAGGGCTCCGGCGGTGCCGCCGGTGACCACCTCGCGCATCATGCCGCGCAGCGCCTCGAGGGTCGGGGCGGCGATCGGCTCGGGGGCGCCGTCCGCCTTGGTCTCGACGCCGCGCACCAGCGACGGCTTGGGCATGGTGCCGCTGGCCACCGTCGCGGCGGCCAGGGCGAGGCCGAACGGGCTGGCCACCACCTTGCCCTGACCGAAGCCGTCCTCGGCGCGCTCGGTCTTGCCGGTCGCCGGCGGCACCGAGCCGGTCACCGTGGTGATCCCGGGCACCACGAAGTCCACCCCGATGCCGAGCTTGCGGGCCGCGTTGGTCAGCGCGTCCTGCGGCATGTCCACGGCCAGCGAGGCGAACGTGGTGTTGCAGGAGAACGCGAACGCGCTGTGCATCGGGATGGTGCCCTTGTCGAACTTGCCGCTGTTGGGGATCACCCGGCCGTCGATGGTGACCGTGGCCGGGCAGCCGACCGGAGTGTCCGCGGTGACCTTGCCGGACTCCAGCGCCGCCACCGCGGTGGCCATCTTGAACGTGGACCCCGGCGGGTAGCGCCCGGTCAGGGCCAGCGCGCCGGACTCGTCGGCGATCGGGTTCTGCGCCACGGCCAGCAGCTCGCCGGTGGACGGCTGGATCGCCACGATCATCGCCGCGGTCGGGACACCGTCCAGCGCCGCCTGCGCCGCGTTCTGCGCCTTGCGGCTCAGCGTGACGCTGACCGCCTTGGCCGGCGTCGCGGCCTTGGCGTACAGCTCCTGGACCTCGTTGCCGGACACGTCCGCGGTGACCACGCGCCAGCCGGACGTCCCGGCCACCTGGCCCTCGACATACTTGCGGATGCCCGGCAGCAGCTGGGGCGCCAGCTTGCGGTCGACGGCGAGCAGTCGCGGACCCGAGGTGAACCGCACCCCGGGCAGCTCGTAGATCTGCGGCTTGACCGCCGCGTAGTCCGCATCGCGCAGGGCCACCACCTGGTACGGCTGGCCCTGCGGCGTCTTGGCCGCCCCGTCCTGGATGGACTGCTGGGTGATCGTCGGGTCGAAGCCGGACAGCGCCGTGGCGAGCTTGCCGGCCACCCCGGCGGCGTCGCCGGCCTTGCTCGGCTCGAACAGCACCGAGATGACCAGGTCCGGCTCGAGCAGCAGCTCCGCGTCCCGGTCCAGCACCGGGGCCAGGGACGGCGCCTGAACCTGCAGGTCGATCGACTGCTGCTCGGCCAGCTTCGGGTGCAGCACGGTCGGCGCCCAGTGCACCCGCCAGGTCTCGTCGATCAGCCGCAGCTGAAGTGCGCTGGCGTAGCTCCACTTGCGGTTGACACCGAGGTCCCAGGTGAGGGTGTACTCGGCATCGGCGGTGTTGCCGTCCTCGGCCTCGGCCACCTTGGTCAGCTCGGTGCTCACCGCGGCCGGCTTGAGACCGGCCCGGACCTGGTCCATCAGCTTGCGGGCGGAGTCGGGGGCGTCGGTCTGACCGGACGCGGTGCCGGTGTCCCCGGCGGCGAAGGTGGCCAGGAACTCCTGGGCGGCCGCCTCCGCGCTCGGGGTGTCCGACCCGCAGGCGCTCAGCGGCAGTAGGGCGGGCAGCAGCACCGCGAGCGCGGTCAGCCGGCGGCGGAGGGTGTCGAGACGCACGGCGGCGAGTATGCCCGGGGCCGTGCTCGACGTAGGTGAGATCCGGCGAAACCGGTCAGAACAGCACCGTGGCGTACTCGCCGACCTGGCCGAACCCGATCTTGCGGTAGGCCGCCTTGGCCACCACGTTGTACGAGTTGACGTACAGGCTCGCGACCCGGCCCATGCCGCGGACCAGCCGGTCCACAACGGCGGCGGTGCCGGCCGCGCCCAGCCCGTGCCCGCGCCGGTTGGGCCGCACCCACACACCCTGGATCTGCCCGACCGTGTGGGACAGCGCGCCGATCTCCGCCTTGAACACCACGTCGCCGCCCTCGAACCGGGCGAACGCGCGGCCGGTCGCGATCAGCTCGGCGACCCGGGCCCGGTAACTGGCCCCGCCGTCGCCGGCCCGCGGGTCGACGCCGACCTCCTCGATGAACATGGCGATGGCCGCCGGCAGGTACCGGTCCAGCTCGTCCGGGCGCACCGGGCGCACCAGCGGGTCCGGCAGCACCATCGGCTCGCCCATGGTGGCCATCAACGGCTGCTCGGCGCGCACCTCGCGGGCCGGGCCCCAGTCCAGCTCCAGCTCCGACCAGATGCCGAGCACCTGCTCGGACGGGCCGACCACCGAGGAGCAGATCCGGCGCCGGGACAGCGCCCGGTCGGCGAACGCTCGGAGCGCAGACCTGTTGCCCTGCAACGGGATCAGGTTCGGACCGGCGAAGCACAGCGCGTCCAGCCGACTGGTCCGGCCGCGTGGCTCGCAGCCCCACAACTCGCCGCCCAACCGCCACGGGTCCAGGCCCAACGCGTCGATCCGCGCCGCGACCATGCAGGACGCTACGGGGTCGACCGCCAGGGCGGCGCGCACCGACGCGCGATCACGCTCATCGAGCAGCCGCGCTCCAGCAAGGCGCAACACGGAGTCAAGCCTGCCAGATGAACGGCGGTTTGCGAAAAGCCGACGCCCAACCGTGGCCGTCGAGTTTTGCCGCGGTGGCCTCAGCTGACCGTGACGACCGGCGCGCCGTCGCCTTCGGCTTCGCCCAGCTCCTCGGCGAGCCGCAGCGCCTCCTCGATCAGGGTCTCGACGATCTGGTGCTCCGGCACCGTCTTGATCACCTGGCCCTTGACGAAGATCTGCCCCTTGCCGTTGCCGGAGGCCACCCCGAGGTCCGCCTCGCGCGCCTCGCCGGGCCCGTTCACCACGCAGCCCATCACCGCCACCCGCAGCGGCACCGCCATGCCCTCCAGGCCCGCGGTCACCTCGTCGGCCAGCTTGTACACGTCGACCTGGGCGCGACCGCAGGACGGGCAGGACACGATCTCCAGCTTGCGCGGCCGCAGATTCAGCGCCTGCAGGATCTGCGCGCCGACCTTGACCTCCTCGACCGGCGGCGCGGACAGCGACACCCGGATCGTGTCGCCGATGCCCTGCCGCAGCAGCGCGCCGAACGCCACCGCCGACTTGATCGTGCCCTGGAACGCCGGACCGGCCTCGGTGACGCCGAGGTGCAGGGGGTAGTCGCACCGCTCGGCCAGGATCTCGTAGGCGCGCACCATGACCACCGGGTCGTTGTGCTTGACGGAGATCTTCAGGTCGTGGAAGTCGTGCTCGGCGAACAGCGACGCCTCCCACAGCGCCGACTCGGCGAGCGCCTCCGGGGTGGCCTTGCCGTACTTCTTCAGCAACCGGGGGTCGAGCGACCCCGCGTTGACGCCGATCCGGATCGGGGTGCCGTGGTCGCGCGCGGCGGCCGCGATCTCCTTGACCTTGTCGTCGAACTTCTTGATGTTGCCCGGGTTCACGCGCACGGCGGCGCAGCCTGCCTCGATCGCCGCGAAGACGTACCGGGGCTGGAAGTGGATGTCCGCGATGACCGGGATCTGCGACTTCGCGGCGATCGCGGGCAGCGCCTCCGCGTCGTCCTGGGACGGGCACGCCACCCGGACGATGTCGCAGCCCGCCGCCGTCAGCTCGGCGATCTGCTGCAACGTCGCGTTGACGTCCGCGGTCAGGGTGGTGGTCATCGACTGCACGGAAATCGGGGACTCGCTGCCGACGCCGACCTTGCCGACCATCAGCTGTCTGGTCTTGCGCCGCTCCGCCAGCACGGGCGGGGGCGTGGCCGGCATGCCCAGCATGATGCCTTCGGTCATCGAGTCGCTCCGCAAGCTCCACTCATGCTTTCAGCCTACTGGCCTATTCGGATCGGGTTCACGAAGTCGGCTGTGATGGTCAGCAACATGACCGCGCCACCGATGAAGATGAACACCATCGTCACCGCCGACAACATCGTGT
>NZ_DASUCC010000040.1:0-75501 GCF_035762905.1 Actinophytocola sp. | reverse complement strand
GCCCGGGCCCGAGCCACCAACTCGGCCACCACCTGCCGATCCACCGCCGGCGTGCCCGCCGCTGCTGACCTGGCACTACTCTCACTACTCATCAATGCAACCTCCACTTTGGACAGTTACACCGTTGAGATTACAGTCCCCTAGCCGCTGCTTATTGGTGTGGTTGACGTGGCTTGATCACCTCAAGATACTGTGTCCTGCTTACTGGGACGGGGTTCTGATATCGCCGCACGGTGCGGTGGCGAGCCGGTCACCTGGCCGTGTTCGCGTATTTGTCGTATGCACGGAAATGGGGTGGCCGTGGGCCGGGCAACATTGATCTCGAGCTTGTCCGTTCTGAATTCGACGGTGGGTGTCGGGGTGTTGGTGGCGGTTGCGGTTGGGGTGGTTGGGCCGGTTCCGGCCGTGGGAGAGGTGGGGCGGCAGGAGGTTGTGTGGACGGCGACGGCATTGCCGTTGCCGGGGGGTGCGTTTTTCGGGACGGTGGCCGGGACTGATGGGGTGGATCGGTTTGTCGGATGGGTTGATACGATTGCGGGTGGGCAGCACCGGCGTGGGGTGATCTGGCAGAACGAGGTGCCGACCGTGCTCGGTGAGGCGTTCGAGGAGTTGACCGAACTGGTTGCGGTCAATACCAGCGGGGTGGCGGTGGGGTCGCATTTCGGGTTCGACTTTCGGCGGCAGGCTACCCGGTACGCCGGCGGGCGTTTTGAAGATCTACCGGTACCGGCCGGGGCGGAGAGCGTTGCGACGTCGGTCAACGAGCGGGGCGACGTGGTCGGGACCGCGAACGGTCGGGTGATCGTATGGCCAGCCAATGATCCGGGGTTCTACCGGCTGCTGGCCATGCCGTTCCCGACGTCGGCCTTCGGTGTCTCGATCGGCGTGACGGCACCGTCGTGGCATCCGTGGTCG
Organism: Actinophytocola sp.; assembly: GCF_035762905.1. Taxonomy (GTDB): domain Bacteria; phylum Actinomycetota; class Actinomycetes; order Mycobacteriales; family Pseudonocardiaceae; genus DASYTH01. The sequence goes on along the minus strand of NZ_DASUCC010000040.1, from coordinate 74,586 downwards.
AACCCAACGGGGCCGGAAGCAGTCGCGCCTATCGGTGGGACCGAAGCGGGCAGCCGCAGGAGTTGCGGCGGGTGCGGGAAGATGCCGAACACAGTGCGTTGACGATCAGCAACGGCAGGATCGCCGGGGCCGCGATTCAGTTCGCTGCGGCGATCTGGAACACCGCAGGGCACCTGCGCCGGGTTCTGCCCGGTGTGTCGATCTTTGCGATGAACGGACACGGACACCTGCTCGCCCGGGCCGCCGGGAGCGGTCCGTGGTTCATTGAGGAAGAGGACGGACATCGGGTTGAGCTGCCCACGGATTTCTCTCCCGCGCCGCGATCCAGCCTGACCAACGATGGCGTGGTCGTCGGCCATTCTCGCAACCACCCGCTGGGGACACCCGTCATGTGGCGCCGAGTCTGACCGCTCCGCTAGACCGTTGGCTCCGCGCCGTAGAGGGTGGTCCAGATGATGTCGGTCAGTACCAGCACGATGGCGTGGTCGCCGGCCGGGTCGGAGCCGCGGACGAGTTGGTAGCCGGCGCGTTCGACCATGCCGGTGAGCACGGCGGCGGTGACCGCGGGGTCGACGGCGCGCATCACTCCGGCGGCCTGGCCGCGTTCGATGGCGGACCGGGTGGCGTCGGCGACGGTCTGCATCTGGGTGCGCAGTTCGTCGGCGACCTCGGTGTCGTAGGTGGCGGTCTCGACGGCGGCGGTGAAGATGGCGGCGTGCCGGCGGTAGCCGGACACGATCGCGGTCAGTGCCTCGAGCAGGTCGGAGCGCACCGCCCGGTCGGAGACCGACCACCAGCGGCTGGAGACCTCGCTCAGCTCGGCCAGCACGGTGCGGACCAGCCGCAGTACCAGCTGGCCCTTGTCCTGGAAGTGCACGTAGAAGGTGGAGCGGGAGATGCCGGCCGTGCTGGCCAGTCGCTCCACGCTCAACTCGGTGAAGCTGACCCCCGCACCGAGCAGCGCCTCGACCGCCTCGAGCAGGCGGCGCTCCATGGCCTCGCGCCGGTTGGACCGGCCGTGCGGCGTTGCACGGGTGACTGAAGGCACGGGTGCATGCTAACCGGCGCGGTTCCGGTCCCGGCCGGATGCGGCCGGGACCGGCGAACCGGATCAGGCGTCGATCTCGCGGCGGTCGCGGTCGGCGCTGTCGATGGTGATCTTGCGCGGCTTGGCCTTCTCGGCGATCGGGATCCGCAGCGTCAGCACGCCGGCCTCGTAGCTGGCGTTGATGCGTTCGGTGTCCAGGGTGTCGCCGAGGAAGAGCTGGCGGGAGAACACGCCAAGCGGACGCTCGGCGACCTGCATCTCGACGTTGCCGCCGGTGGTGACCGGACGCCGCTCGGCCTTCACGGTCAGCACGTTGCGCTCCACGTCGAGCTCGATCGCGTCCGGGTCCACTCCCGGCAGATCGAAGGCCACCACGAACTCTTCGCCGGCCCGGTAGGCGTCCATGGGCATGGCGGTGGGGCGGGACCAGGTTCCCGCGGTGTTGCCGAAGACCTGCTGGGTCAGCCGGTCAAGCTCGCGGAACGGGTCCGTGCGCATCAACATGGGAACACCCTCCTCGTCGAAACTCTGTTGTCAACACGCACCACAGGTATAACATGTCATCGATCCGATGACAAGTAGGCCGTCATCGAAAGGATGACATCTCGTGGACGTTGTGTACGAGACCGCGGTCAACCTGCTGCGCGGCCGGACCACCGGCGCCGCGTCACCGGTGACCGAAGCCGTCGGCATGGTCCAGAGCGTGCTCGCGGACATCGCCGGCGGGCGGCCGGATGCCGACCACCTGCTCGCCGCGCTGACTGTGCTGCGCCGCCTCCGCGAGGAGCTGGCGTCCTGGGAGCCGACGCTGATCGCCGCCGCGCGCGACGGCGGGACGAGCTGGGCGAGCCTGGCGCCGGCGCTCGGGGTGACCAGCCGGCAGGCCGCGGAACGTCGCTATCTGCGCCTGCGGCCGTCCGCCAGCGGTGAGGCCACCGGCGAGGGCCGGGTCCGGGCCGAACGCGACCGGCGCGCCGGGGATCGCGCCGTCGAGGCCTGGGCCCGGCGCAACGGCGCCGTGCTGCGCCAGCTCGCCGGCCAGGTCAGTGCGCTCGACGGCCTGCCGGGCCCGGCCCGGCGGCATGTCGACCTGGTCGGCGCGGCGCTGGCCGACGACGACCCGGCCGCGCTGCTCTCCCCGCTCGCGGACACGCACACCCACCTGCGCACCAGCCACGCCGGTCTGGCCGAGCGGATCAGGTCGGTCACCGAGCAGACCGACCGGCTCCGCCGGCACGCCCGGGATCAGCGCACCGGACGGCCGAGCGATTGAGCGCGGCGCTCGCCGCCGGCGGGTGGGGGCTGCTGGCCGGATCGGCGCTGGTGATCGGCGCCCTGATCGGCTACCTGGTGCGGGTACCGGCCGTGGTGATCGCGAGCGTCATGGCGTTCGGCAGCGGCGTGCTGATCTCCGCGGTGTCCTTCGAGCTGATCGGCGAGGCTTACGACCTGGCCGGCATGCCGCCCACGGTGGTCGGCGCTGCGGCCGGCGCACTGCTCTACACCGGCGCCAACCTGGCGCTGGCCAGGTACGGCGCCCGACACCGCAAGCGCTCCGGTGAGCAGCAACAGGCCGAGGCCGGTTCGGGGACCGCGATCGCGATCGGGGCGCTGCTGGACGGCATCCCGGAGTCGATCGTGATCGGCACCAGCCTGCTGGCCGGCGGCGCGGTGAGCACGGTGACCGTCGCCGCCGTGTTCATCAGCAACGTGCCGGAGGGATTGTCCAGCGCCGCCGGGATGCGCCGGGCCGGCCGCACCACCCGGTACGTCTTCGGCGTCTGGGGCGGGATCGCGCTGGCCAGCGGGGTGGCCGCGATGCTCGGCTACGGCGCGCTCGGCGGCGCCCCGCCCGGGCTGCTCGCCACCATCACCGCGCTGGCCGGAGGCGCGATGCTGGCGATGATCGCCGACACGATGATTCCCGAGGCGTTCGAGCAGGCCCACCTGCTCATCGGGCTGATCACCGTGGCCGGCTTCCTCACCTCGTTCGGTCTGTCCCAACTGGACTGACCGGCGTCAGGTCACCTCGTTCAGCTTGCCGGTGGCGATGTCCAGGATGAAGCCGCGGATCGCGTCCGTGTGCGGGACGAACGGGCTGTTCCTGATCCGGGCGATCGACTGGCGCACGTCGGTCTCCAGGTCGTCGAACGCCTCGGCGGCCCAGGCCGGCTTCACGCCGAGCTCGTCCTGAATGGACTTCTTGAAACCGTCGTCGGTGAACGTGAGCATGCCGCAGTCGGTGTGGTGGATCAGGATGATCTCCCGGGTGCCGAGCAGGCGCTGGCTGATCGCCAGCGACCGGATCTCGTCCTCGGTGATCACCCCGCCGGCGTTGCGGATCACGTGCGCGTCGCCCTCCCGCAGGCCGAGCACGGCGTAGACGTTGATCCGGGCGTCCATGCACGCGACGACCGCGAGGTTTCTGGCCGGCGGCAGGGCCAGCGGACCGGCGAAGGATTCCGCGTACCGGACGTTGTTGGCGAGCAGTTCATCGGTGACCGTCATGCGACGAGTCAATTCCGCCGGGTGCCCGTGCGCAACCGCGTCCACACTCCGGGCGGGTTAATCGGTCGCCGCCGGCAGGGCCCCTGCGGCAGCATGGGCCGCGGAGGCGGCCGACGGCGGGAGGGGACGGATGGCACGCGCCGACGCGGAGGGGCTCGGCCGCGGCACGCCGGCCCGCAAGACCGCGGTCATGCTGGCCCTGCGCTACTACCGGCGGGAGATCTTCCGCAATCCCTTGGTGTCCGGTCCGGCGCTCATGTTGCCGGCGCTGGGAAACCTCTGCCTGTTCTACGGCGCCCCGCTGTTCGTGGCGGCCCTGGCCGGGCGGCTGACCGACGGCGGCCCGGCCGGCGCCGGCACGCTGCTGCCCTACGTGCTCGGCTTCGCCGCGGTGCTGCTGTTCGGCGAGGGCCTGTGGCGGGTCGGCATCCACTGCCTCAACCGCACCGACGGCCGCGGGATCGAGAACCTTTACGTGGTCGGCATGAACGAGTTGCTGGCCAAGGATGCGGCGTTCTTCCACGACAACTTCGCCGGTTCGCTCACCAAGCGGGTGCTCAGCTTCGCGGCCCGGTTCGAGGAGTTCGCCGACACGATGGCGTTCTCCGTGGTGGCCAGCCTCGTGCCGCTCACCTTCGCCTCGGTGGTGCTGTGGACCTACGACCCGGTGCTGGTCGCCGTCCTGCTCGGCCTCATCGTGGTCACCGGCCTGGTCATCGCCCCACTGGTGCGCCGCCGGCAGGCGCTGGTCGACCAACGCGAGGCCGCGATCGCGCGGGTGTCCGGACACGTCGCGGACAGCCTGATGAACATGGACACGGTGCGCGCGTTCGCCGCCGAGGACCGAGAGGCGGCCGAGCACCGCACCCGGGTGGCCGAGCAGCGCCGGCTGGCCATCCGCTCCTGGGACTACGCCAACCTTCGGATCGACATGGTGGTCGCGCCGATCTCGGTGCTCACCAACGCCCTCGGCCTGTTCCTGGCGGTCACCCTCGGCGGCGGGCTCGGCATCGAGGCGATCGTGGTGACCTTCACCTACTACTCCAACGCCACCCGGATCATGTTCGAGTTCAACCAGATCTACCGCCGGCTGGAGAGCTCGCTGACCGAGGCGGCCCAGTTCACCGAGTTGCTGCTGCGCCCGCCGACCGTGCTCGACCCGGTCACGCCGGAGCCGCTGCGCCCGGCCGCGGCGGACATCCGGTTCGAGCGGGTCAACTTCGCCCACGCCGGCACGCCGCCGCTGTTCACCGGGCTCGACCTGACCGTGCCGAGCGGCACCAGAATCGGCCTGGTCGGCCGGTCCGGCGGCGGCAAGAGCACGCTCACCCGGTTGCTGCTGCGGCTGATGGACGTCGACGCCGGCCGCATCCTGATCGGCGGCCAGGACATCGCCCGGCTGCGCCAGGCCGACCTGCGCAGCCTGATCGCTTATGTGCCACAGGATCCGGCGATGTTCCACCGGACCCTGCGGGACAACATCGCCTTCGCCCGCCCCGGCGCCAGCGACGACGAGATCCTCCGCGCCGCGCGGGCGGCGCACGTCACCGAGTTCGTCGAGGACCTGCCGGACGGGTTCGACACCCTGGTCGGCGAGCGCGGCGTGAAGCTCTCCGGCGGGCAGCGCCAGCGAGTCGCGCTGGCCCGCGCCATCCTGCGCGACGCGCCGATCCTGCTGCTCGACGAGGCCACCAGCGCGCTCGACTCGGAAAGCGAGATCCTTGTCCAGCAAGCGCTCTGGACGCTGATGGCCGGCCGCACCGCGCTCGTGGTGGCACACCGGCTGAGCACCGTGGTGCGGATGGACCGGCTGGTCGTGCTCGACCGCGGCCGGATCATCGAGCAGGGCACGCACAACGAACTGCTCGCGCTGGACGGCGACTACGCCCGGCTCTGGCGGCACCAGTCCGGTGGGTTCCTGGACAGCGACGCCGAATCGGAGATCGAGGCCGGCGCCCGAAATTGAGCACGCGGGAAGATGCCGGCCCGGCCCGGCCGCGCCGACCCTTGGTCGGTGAAGACCGCATACCGCACCTGCCCCATCTGCGACGCCGTCTGCGGCCTGCGGCTGACCCTCACCGACGCCGGTAGGGTCGAGTCGGTCAAGGGCGACCAGGATGACCCGTTCTCCACGGGCTACATCTGTCCGAAGGGCGCCAGCCTCGGGCGCATCGACGAGGACCCGGACCGGTTGCGCACCCCGCTGATCCGCACCGGCGACGGCTGGCGGGAAGCCGGCTGGGACGAGGCGTTCCAGGCGGTCGACGACGGCCTGTCCCGGGTGATCGGCACGCACGGCCGGGACGCGCTCGGCGTGTACTTCGGCAACCCCACTTACCACACCATGTCCGGGTTCATGTACCGCCAGCCGCTGACCCAGGCGCTGGGCACCCGCAATATCTACTCGGCGAGCACGATCGACCAGATGCCCAAGCACGTCGCCAGCGGGCTGCTGTTCGGCGACGCGTTCGCCATCGGGATTCCGGACGTCGACCGCACCGACCATCTGCTGATCATCGGCGCGAACCCGTTGGAATCTCACGGATCCCTGTGCGCCGCGCCCAACTTCCCGGCCCGGCTCAAGGCATTGCGCGCCCGCGGCGGCAAGATCGTCGTGGTGGACCCGCGCCGCACGCGCACCGCCGAGTTCGCCGACCAGCACCTGTTCATCCGGCCGGGCACCGACCCGTATCTGTTGCTGGCCATGGTGCGCACGCTGATCACCGAGAAGCTGACCACCGTGGACCTCGAGGTGGCCGGCCTTGACGAGCTGGCCGCGCTGGTCGAGCCGTTCACCCCGGAGGCGGCGGCCCGGGTCTGCGGCGTGCCGGCCGAGGCGATCCCGCCGCTGGCAAGGGAACTGGCCGCGGCGCCGACCGCGGTCGTGTACTCGCGGATCGGCACCTCGACCGCGGCGTTCGGCACGCTCACCCAGTGGCTGGTGGACGTGGTCAACATCCTGACCGGCAACCTGGACGCACCCGGTGGCGCGATGTTCACCCGGACCGCGGCGGCGGAGATCTTCCGCGCCGGGCAGCCGTTCGCCACCGGCGCCTGGCACAGCCGGGTGCGCGGGCTGCCCGAGGTGCTCGGCGAGTTCCCGGTGGCCACGCTGGCCGACGAGATCGAGACCCCGGGACCGGGCCAGGTCCGGGCCATGGTGGTGATCGCCGGCAACCTGGTGCTCTCCGCGCCCAACGGACCCCGGCTGGACCGGGCGTTCGACGACCTCGAGTTCATGGTGTGCGTCGACCCGTACCTCAACGAGACCACCAGGCACGCCGACGTGATCCTGCCGCCACCCCGGATCCTGCAGTCGCCGCACTACGACTTCCTGCTGCAGATCGTGACGGTTCGCAACTACACCAGGTTCTCCCCGCCGATCCTCCCGCTGGAACCGGATCAGCGCTCCGAGGCCGAGATTCTGGCCCGGTTGACGCTGATCGCGTCCGGCGCCGGCGCGCAGACCCCGCCGTCGGTGCTGGACGAGGCGATCCTGGCGCAGGTGCTCGGCGGTGCCACGGCGATGCCCGGTTCGCCGTTCGAGGGCCGGGACGTGGCCGAGCTGCGCGCCGAACTGCACGGCGACAGCGCCCCCGAGCTGTTCCTGGACGCACTGCTGCGACTCGGCCCGTACGGCCTGACCCTGCCCGACCTGCTGGCCAACCCGAGCGGCATCGATCTCGGCCCGCTGGAGCCGCGGCTGAAGGAGCTGCTGTGCACCGCATCCGGCCGGGTGGAGCTGGTCGCGCCGCCGCTGGTCGCCGACGTCGCCCGGCTGCGCGCCACGCTCGAGGACGCCGCCCCGGAGTTGCTGCTGATCGGCCGGCGCCAGCTGCGCTCGAACAACAGCTGGCTGCACAACGTGTCCACGCTCGTCGGCGGCAGCAACCGGTGCACCCTGCACGTCCATCCCGACGACGTGGCCCGGCTCGGCCTCGGCGAGCACGCCGTGCTCAGCTCCGCGGCCGGCGAGCTGACCGTGCCGGTCGAACCCACCGACCGGATCATGCCCGGGGTGGTCAGCCTGCCGCACGGCTGGGGCCACGCCGGCAGCCCGCAACGGGTCGCCGCCGAGCACGCCGGCGTCAACGCCAACGCCCTCACCTCGGAGCGGGACCTGGACGTGCTGTCCGGCAACGCCGTGTTCAACGGCGTTCCCGTCCGGCTCCGCCGGGTTTCCTAGTTCATCAGTCCGGTTCGCCAGGCCCAGGCGGCCACCTCGACGCGGTTGCGGGCGCCGATCTTGACCTGCACCGCGGCCAGGTGGGTTTTCACGGTGGACAGGGAGAGGTACAGCTCGGTGCCGACCTCGCCGTTGGTCAGCCCGCGCGCGACCGCCCGTGCCACGTCCAGCTCCCGGCCGGTGAGCGGCTCGGCCGGACGGTCGGTCGCACCGCCGGTCCGGGCGAAGTGCCGCAGCAGCCGCACGGTGATCCGCGGCGAGACCAGCGCGTCGCCGCGGGCCGCCGCGCGCACGGCCTCGGTGAGCAGTGCCGGCCCGGCGTCCTTGAGCAGGAAACCGCTGGCGCCGTTGGACAGTGCGCGGTGCACGTACTCGTCCAGGTCGAACGTGGTGACCACGACGACCCGCAACGGGTCGGCCACCCCCGGCCCGGCCAGCGCCCGGGTCGCGTCCAGCCCGTCCATGCCCGGCATCCGGATGTCCAGCAGGCACACGTCCGGCCGCAGCTTCCGGGCCCGGCGCACCGCCTCGGCGCCGTCGGCCACGTCGGCGACCACCTCGATGTCGTCCTGCTCCGCCAGGATCGTGCGGAAGCCGGTGCGGACCATCTCCTGGTCGTCGGCGATCAGCACCCGGATCACGGCGCCTCCCACAGCGGCAGCGCCACCTTCACCACCCAGCCGCCGTCGCCGGCCGGGCCGGCGCCGAACCAGCCGCCGAGCAGTTCCACCCGCTCGCGCATGCCGACCAGGCCGTACCCCTCGGACCGGGCGGCCGGGTCGGACCTGCCGTCGTCGTTGACGAACAGGTGCAGCTCGGGGCCGAACTCGCCGCGGCCCTCGGTGATCCCGACGAACACCGACGTGGCGCCGCGCGCGTGCTTGGCGACGTTGGTCAGCGACTCCTGCACCAGGCGCAGCACCGAGCGGCCCATCTCGTGCGGCAGTGTCGCCGGCAGGTCGAGTTCCAAGTGGACGGTGGGGCCGGTGAACCCGGCCACCAGTGCCCGGATGTCCGCGGCCAGGTCCCCGGTCGCGGTCGCCGTCGAACTGCCGGCCACGTCGGCTCCGCGCAGGCTGCCGACCAGCCGGCGCATCGCGGTCAGCGCCTCCTCCCCGCTGCTCTCGATCTTCTCGAGCGCGCCGGTTGCGACCGCCGGATCCCGGTCGGCCACCAGCCGGGCGGCCTGGGCCGCGACGACGATTCCGGTCACGTGGTGCGCGACCACGTCATGCAGCTCGCGGGCCAGGGCCAGCCGCTCGGCCTGCCGGGCCCCGGTCACCGACCGGGTGTGCTCCCTGTCCTGGGCGCGCAGCCACAGCCCGGCGACCACCGCGGCAAACACCGCAATCCCCAGCGAGATCACGAGATACATCCGAGCCTCGAACACCGTGACCGGCCCGGTACCGGCCACCGCCAGCGCCGCCGTGGCGACCGCCGCCCGGAGCGGACGCGCGTACCGCACCACGGTCAGGATCAGCACGACGGTCGCCGCGGTCAGGACCGGCACGAACGGTGACGGCAACACGTGCACGGTGACCAGGCCGCTCACCGGGCGCAGCAGCGGCTCGGCAAACCCCGGCACCGCCAGGATGCCGGTGACGGCCGCGGTGGTCAGCGCCGCGCGCACCGGGCTGCGCGGGGCCAGCACCGCGCACACCGCCGAGACCAGAGCGGCCCCGAGGCCCGGCAGCCACAGGTGATCGCCCGAACCGTCCACCCCGACCAGCAGCAGCACGGCCAGCACCGCGACCAGCGGCCACTGCCGGCGCAGCAGAACGTCCCAATCGGAGCGCACCGGCCGGCGCAGGTACCACCCCGCCGCCGTCCCGCACACCAGCACCGCGAACCCGAACGAGAGCGTGCGCCCGTCCGGCGGGAACTCGGCCCGCAGACCGGTCGCGGCCAGGCAGCCGAGCACCAGCGCCGCGACCCCGGCGGCCGCCACCCGCGGCGGCTCGCGCCAGCACAGCAGCACCAGCAGCGCCACGCCGGCCAGCACCTCGGACAGGCCCAACCCTTCGATGCCGACCCACCCCGGAGGTGTCCCGGCGTCCACCTGTGCGGAGATCGCCAGCACCCCGGCCGCGATCCCGGCGGCCACCCCCGGCCGGCGCAACCCGATCGCGACGCACACCAGCATTCCCGCCGCCCCGAGCAGGTGCGCCCCGGCCCCGGTCAGCCTGGCCACCACGAAATCCACGACGAACGCCGCCCCGAACAGCGCGAGCAGCCAGCGATGGTGCCTTCCCATGCGCCGAAACTAGTTGGCCGCCGGGGCGCGCCGCCTCAGCCGATCAGCCAGAATCGGGACCCGGGTGCCCTCGGTCGGGACCACCATGGTCCCGGTCGGCATTCACCGGCTCGGCGAAATCGCCTCGGCACCGGGTTTCCGAACTGCCAGGCTGGCTATTTCTGCTGGGTGACTGGTGAGGTGCGTGACCGGGCCGTCGCCCGGGTCGTCCTGATCGCCATCGGCCTGGTGCTGGCCACCCTGGTGGCGATCCTGATCGTGCTCCGGGTGCAGCGGGTGCTCATCTGGATGGTCATCGCCGTGTTCCTCACCGCCGCGCTGTACCCGGCGGTCGACTGGGTGCAGCGCCGGGTGACCCGGGGCCACCGGCTGCCGGCGACCCTGCTGGTGTTCGTGGTCGTGCTCGGCGCGATCGCCGGTCTGCTCGCGGCGTTCGCCGTTCCGCTGGCCCAGCAGGGCAGCCAACTCGCCGGCCAGCTGCCGCAGCTGATCTCCGAGGCGCGGGCCGGCCGCGGCCCGGTCGGCGAGATCCTCGTCCGGGTGAACGCGCTGGAGTTCGTGCAGCAGAACGAGAGCCGGATCCGCGAGGTCGCGACCGGACTGAGCGAGCCGGCGCTGAACCTGCTGCGCGCCGTGGCGACCGGGATCATCGCCACGATCGCGATCATCGTGCTGTCCTTCCTGGCCGTGCTCGAAGGTCCGAAGGTGATCGACGGCGGGCTGGGGCTGCTGCAGCCGCGGCGCGCCGAGCGGCTGCGTCGGCTCGGAAAGGCCTGCGCCCGCACGGTGACCGAGTACATCACCGGGAACCTGATCATCAGCGTGATCTGCGGCGTGCTGACCTACGTGGTGCTGAAGCTGCTCGGGGTGCCGTTCGCCGAGCTGATCGCCCTGTTCGTGGCGATCGCCGACCTGATCCCGCTGGTCGGCGCGACGCTCGGCGCGCTGGTGGCCGGGATCGCCGGGTTCATCCACTCGGTACCGGCCGGCATCATCGTGATCGTGTTCTTCGTGCTGTACCAACAGTTGGAGAACCACGTGCTGCAGCCGTTCGTGTTCTCCCGCACGGTCAAGCTGAACCCGCTCACCGTGATCGTGGCGATCCTGATCGGCGCCGAACTGCTCGGCATCCTCGGCGCCCTGCTCGCCATCCCGGCCGCCGGGATCATCCAGCTGATCCTGCGCGACATCTGGTCGCACCGCCGCGGCGCCGCGCAGTCCACCTCACCGCTGCTCGTCGCGAACGCCGCGGTAGCGGGTCATCGGGCCGAGCACGCCGGGAACGACCGCGAACGCGACCATGCCAAGGCGGCGGACGACGGCGGCTGAGGCCGCGTTGGCCGTGTCGACCTCGGCGAGCACCTCGGTCAGTCCGAGCGGCCCGAGCGCGTGCTCGACCACGGCGCCGGCCGCCTCGGTCGCGTAGCCCCGGCCCCACACCGACGGGGCCAGGCTGTACACCACCTCGAGCCCGAGATCCGCCAACGTCCGCAACGCCACCGTGCCGACCGGCCGGTCACCGTCGCGCTCCCGCACCAGCCACACGCCGTACCCGTGTGCGCCGAAGGTCCGCTCGCTGTCCTCGATCACGCCGGAGATCTCCGCATCGGACGGCGCCGCCCCGTCGAACAGGAAGCGGTAGACGTCCGGATCACCCCAGTGGACCCGCAGGATCGTATGGTCCCGCGGGCCCACCGGGGTCAGCAGCAGGCGGTCCGTACCCAGCACGGGGTCGATCGTGGCTCAGGCGGCGGGCCGGGTCCAGCGCAGGGCGCGGTTGTCGCCGGAGCCGGAGACACCGACGACCGTGCCGTCGTTGTTGATCGCCCGGGCGCTGGCGCCGAACTGGCCGGGCAGCGAGCCGAGGTCGGTGATGGTTCCGTTGGGACCCCACCGGACCGGGCGGTCGCCGTCCACGGTCTGGGTGAAGCCGACGATCACGCCCCGGTCGTTGATGCCCTCCGCGTAGGTGCCGAAACCACCCGGCAGGGTGCCCAGGTCGGTGATCGTGCCGTCCGGCGCCCAGCGCACCGCGTGGAACCCTCCGTTGGCGTCGTCCGCCGCGCCGACGATGACGCCGTCCCGGTTGATTCCGCGCGCCTGGCTGGACCGGCCACCGGGCAGCAGGCCGAGGTCGGTGACGGTGCCGTCGGTGTTCCAGCGGACCGCGCGGTCGGCGAACGCCGGGCTCACCGCCCAGCCCACGATCACCCCGTCCTGGTTGATGTCCTCGACCAGAGTGCTGCCGTAGCCCGCTGGAATGGCGAGCACGGTGAGCCGTCCGTTGGGCCGCCATTGCACCGCGCGGTGCACACCGGTGGACCGGTCCCAGGCCTCGCCGGCGATGATCCCGCGGTTGTTGATCGCGGTCGCCCAGGCGTCGCTGAACCCGGCGAGCGGCACGAGGGTGGTGATGGTGCCGTCGGTGTTCCAGCGCACCGCCTGGTTGTCGGACCGGCCGACGATCACCCCATCCCGGTTGATCCCGTTGGCGAAGCTGAACTGGCCGCCGGGCAGCGTGCCGAGATCGGTGATCGAGCCGTCGGCGCACCAGCGCACGGCGTGCTGGAACCCGCCGGAGAAGTTGCCGGAACCGCCGACGACATCACCCTTGGCGTTGATGTCGGTGGGCACCGCGTGCACCGCGCCGGGCAGCGGGCTCAGCTCGGCTACGGTCGGCGCGGCCGACGCCGGGACGGAGACGGCGACGGTGAGCGCGATCGCTCCGGCGAGCGCCAACCCGCCGCCGCGGGCGATTCTGGTCAGACTGGGCATGTGGCAGTTCCCCCATTCGTTGAGAAGGCTCGGATTTCGAGCGGGCAGAGCGTAGCCGCGGCGGCGCCGGATGATCCAGCGGCACGGCCGAAACTGCGGGAAGGCTGCCGCTCACCCGGTAACCGGGTACCGCCCGCCGGATTCATCCTCCGGGGGTGACCCTCGCGCACGCGGGCGCGGGACAGGCTGGACGGCATGGTTGACGCGGAACGGCGACGGCTCGACGAGGCTGATCTGACCGGAGTCGCCTGGCGGCGGTGGGGTCCGTACCTCAGCGAACGGCAGTGGGGGACGGTGCGCGAGGACCGCGGCACCGGGCCGGACAGCTGGGCCGCCTTCACCCACGATCAGGCCCGCTACCGGGCCTACCGGTGGGGTGAGGACGGTCTGGCCGGATTCTGCGACGACCGGCAGCAGCTGTGCCTCGCGCTGGCCCTGTGGAACGGCGCCGACCCCATTCTCAAGGAACGGCTGTTCGGCCTCACGAACGCGGAGGGAAATCACGGCGAGGACGTCAAGGAATGCTATTTCTACCTGGACGCGACGCCGACCTCCTCCTACCTGAAGATGCTCTACAAGTACCCGCAGGCCGAGTTCCCCTACGCGGATCTGGTGGCCACCAACCGGATGCGCGGCAAGCTCGACCCGGAGTACGAGCTGGTGGACACCGGAATCTTCGGTGCGGACCGGTATTTCGACGTCGAGGTGGAATATGCCAAGGCCACGCCGGAGGATGTGCTCATGCGGATCACCGCGCACAACCGCGGTCCGGCGCAGGCCCTGCTGCACGTGCTGCCCACCCTGTGGTTCCGGCACACCTGGTCGTGGGCGGGTGGGGCCGAGAAACCCCGGCTGCACGCGATAAGCGACCTGCGCGGCCGGGCCACGGTCCGCGCCGAGCACGCCGAGTTGGGCGTCCGCTGGCTCTACGGCGAGACCACCGTCGGCGTGCTGGTGACCGACAACGAGACCAACAACGAGCGGGTCTTCGGATCGGCCAACGACTCCCGGTACGTCAAGGACGGTATCCACCGGGCCGTGGTGCACGGCGAGGCCGGCGCCGTGGACCCGAGCGGGACCGGCACCAAGGCCGCGCTGCATCACATAGCGTCCGTTCCGGCCGGCGGCACCGCGACGATCCGGTTGCGGCTGACCGACATCCAGACCGACACCGACCCGTTCGCCGGATTCGACGAGGTGTTCGCCGCCCGGATCGCGGAAGCGGACGAGTACTACGCCGGCGTGCTCGGCACGGACCTCAGCGCCGACGAACGGCTGGTCTGCCGCCAGGCGCTGGCCGGGATGCTGTGGTCCAAGCAGTACTACGCGCTGGACGTGGAGCGCTGGCTGGAAGAGCACGGCGCCGACCCGCTGGCCGCCGACGTTCCGCTGCGCAACAGCGACTGGCGGCACATGGTCGCCGAGGACATCATCTCCATGCCGGACACCTGGGAGTATCCGTGGTTCGCCGCCTGGGATCTGGCCTTCCACGCGGTGGCCATCGCCCCGGTCGACCTGGCGTTCGCCAAGCAGCAGCTGAACCTGTTGCTGGGCCGGCGATATCTGCATCCCAACGGTCAGCTGCCGGCCTATGAATGGAACTTCAGCGACGTGAACCCACCGGTGCACGCCTGGGCGACGCTGTTCGTCTACGAGTTCGAGAAGGCCAGGACCGGCAAGGGGGATCGGGCGTTCCTGGAGAACGCCTTCCACAAGCTGATGCGGAACTTCGACTGGTGGCTCAACCGCAAGGACACCGACGACCGGAACATCTTCCAGGGCGGCTTTCTCGGGCTGGACAACATCGGTGTGTTCGACCGCAGCGCGCCGCTGCCCACCGGCGGCTGGATCGACCAGGCGGACGGCACCGCGTGGATGGCGCTGTACTGCGAGAACTTGACCCAGATGGCCGTGGAACTGGCCGTGCAGAACCCGGTGTACCTGGAACAGGCCAAGATGCTGATGCAGAACTTCGCCTGGATCGCCGCCGCCACCAACCATGTCGGCCCGGACGGGATGAGCCTGTGGGACGAGGAGGACGGATTCTTCTACGACGTGCTGCGCCGCCCGGACGGCAGCGCCACCCCGCTGCGGGTGCGCTCGATCGTCGGGCTGATGCCGCTGGCGGCCGCGACCGTGCTGGGTAGCGAGGTGCGCACCGCGTTTCCCGGGCTGGTGACCGACGCCGCCGGGTTCCTGGACCGGCATCCCGCGGTCACCAAGGCGCTGTGGGGGCATGGCCGGCAGAGCCGGGCGACCGGGCCGATGCTGTTCGCGCTGTTCGACGAAGCGCGGCTGCGCCGGATCCTGGCGCGGATGCTGGACGAGGCGGAGTTCCTCGGACCGCACGGCATCCGTTCGGTGTCCCGGTGGCACCTGGAGCATCCCTACGTGCTGCGGGTGGACGGGCAGGAGTACCGGGTGGGTTACGTGCCGGCCGAGTCCGACTCCGGCATGTTCGGCGGCAACTCCAACTGGCGCGGGCCGGTGTGGCTCCCGATCAACGTGATGCTGATCCGGGCGCTGCTCAACCTGTACGCCTATTTCGGCGACGAGTTCACCGTGGAGTGCCCGACCGGATCCGGGCGGCAGGCCACCCTGTACGAGGTGGCCCGGGAGATCGGCGACCGGCTCACCGGCACCTTCCTGCCCGGGCCGGACGGCCGCCGGCCGCTCTACGGCGACGCGCCGATTCCGCACGACTCCCCGCACTGGCGCGATCTGGTGCTGTTCTACGAGTACTTCCACGGCGACAACGGAGCCGGGATCGGAGCCAGCCACCAGACCGGGTGGACCGGCACGGTGGCCCTGCTGCCGCTGCTGTTCCGCAGCCGGGTGGCCGCCGCCATGATTCCCCGCCCGCGCCGGCTGGCCCCGCTGTCGGTGCCGTCGTGACGGCCGGGTGGCCGGTCGCTCCGGTGATCTACGAGGTGAACACCGCGGTGTGGCTGGATGCGCTGTCCCGCGCGGCGGGTCACCCGGTCACGCTTGCCGACGTGCCGGCGGGGGAGTGGGACGCGGTCACCCCGGCCGGCGTCGACGCGGTCTGGCTGATGGGGGTGTGGGAGCGCAGCCCGGCCGGGCTGACCCTGGCCAACGCCAACGCGGAACTGCAGGCGTCGTTTCGGCAGGCGCTGCCGGACGTGACGGCCGCCGACGTGATCGGCTCGCCGTACTGCGTGCACCGCTACGTGGTCGACGAGGCGTTCGGCGGCCAGGCGGCGCTGGCCGCGGCCCGCGCCGCGCTGGCCGAACGGGGGGTGCGGCTGCTGCTGGACTACGTGCCCAACCACGTCGCGCCCGACCATCCCTGGGTGACCGAGCACCCGGAGCATTTCGTGCGGGGTGCGGAGATCGACCTCCGGGCCGACCCGGCCGGCTGGCTGGCGGTGAACGGGCACGTGCTGGCGTACGGCCGCGACCCGTACTTCCCGCCGTGGCCGGACGTGGTGCAACTGGACGCGTTCTCGCCTGCGTTGCGCGCCGCGACCGCGCGGACCCTCGGCGAGATCGCCGAGGCGTGCGACGGGATCCGGTGCGACATGGCGATGCTGATGACCAACCCGGTGTTCGCCAAGACCTGGGCCGGGCACACCGGTCCGGAACCGAGCCAGGAGTTCTGGCCGGAGGTGATCACCGCGCTGCGCGCCCGGCACCCGCACACGGTGCTGATCGCCGAGGCGTACTGGGACATGGAGTGGACGCTGCAGCGGCAGGGGTTCGACTTCTGCTACGACAAGCGGCTCTACGACCGGATCGTCGAGGGCGACACGTCGGCCATCCGCGGCCATCTCGGCGCGGACTCCGAATACCAGTCGCGGCTGCTGCGGTTCCTGGAGAACCACGACGAGCCGCGGATCGCCGACCGGCTGTCCCCGTCCGCGGAGCGCGCCGCCGCCGTCGCGGTCGCCACCCTGCCCGGCGCCACGATGTGGCACGAGGGGCAGTTCGAGGGCCGCCGGGTCCGGCCGCCGGTGTTCCTGTCCCGGCGACCCGACGAGCCGGCCGACCCCGCCCTGGCCGACTGGTACCGCCGCTTGCTGGCGACCGTCGGCGAGCACCGCCTGCGCGCCGGCACCTGGCGCCTGCTCGACCCCAGCGGCTGGCCGGACAACCAGACCTGCCTGAACATCCTGGCCTGGACCTGGGAGAGTCCCACCGCCCGGCACCTGGTAGTGATCAACTACTCCGCCGCCCCCGCCCAGGCCCGCGTCCCCCTGTCCTGGCCCGACCTGCCCGGCACCACATGCCGCCTCACCGACCACCTCACCGGCGACGTCTACGACCGCGACGGCACCGAACTCGCCGCCCTCGGCCTCTACGTCTCCCTCCAGCCCTGGCAGGTCCACCTCCTCACCGCCACCCGACCCCTGAAGCCGCTGGTTACGGGGTGATGTGGACGCCTCACCCCAAAGGTGTGATCTCTGCCGGCGCGGCGCGTCCCTAGCGTGGCCGGGTGGACGAAGGAGCAGCCATGACCATCGCAGCCGCCGAGCCCGTGCCGTTCACCGCCGACGACTACGCGGTCCGGATGCACCGGGTCGTCGATCAGGCGGTCGAGGCCGGGCTGGACGGCGTCATCGTCGCCCCGGGCCCGGACCTGCTCTGGCTGACCGGCTACCGCCCGACGGCGATCACCGAGCGGCTCACCATGCTGGTGCTGTCCCGCAGCGTGCGGCCGACGATGGTGGTCCCCACCCTGGAACGCCCGGACGTCGAGGCCGCCAAGGGCGCGACCTGTTTCGGCATCGTCGACTGGTCCGACGGCGCCGACCCCTACGCGGTGGCCGGCCGGCTGCTGCAGCCGGACGGGCGCTTCGGGATCTCCGACTCCACCTGGTCCATGCACCTGCTCGGGCTGCAGGAGGCGCTGCCGGACACCCGGTACCGGGCGCTGAGCCACAGTCTGCCCATGCTGCGCGCGGTCAAGGACGCCAACGAACTGGGCCGGCTGGCCGCGGCCGGTGCCGCCGCGGACGCCACCTTCGGCGAGATCCTGCACGTGCGCTTCGCCGGTCGGCGGGAGAACGACGTTGCGGCCGACCTGGCCCGGCTGCTCCGCGAGTTCGGCCACGAGCAGGTCGACTTCACCGTGGTCGGGTCCGGTCCGAACGGCGCGAACCCGCACCACGAGGCGGGTGACCGGGCAATCCAGCCCGGCGACGCCGTGGTGCTGGACTTCGGCGGCCTGAGGTACGGGTACGGCTCGGACACCACCCGCACGGTGACCGTGGGCGAGCCGAGCGCCGAGGTGCGGCGGGTGCACGAGGTCGTGCGGCTGGCCCAGCAGACGGCGTTCGAGGCGGTGCGGCCGGGCGTGTCCTGCGCCGAGATCGACCGGGTGGCCCGGGGCGTGATCACCGAAGCCGGTTACGGACCGCAGTTCATTCACCGGACCGGGCACGGCATTGGGGTGACAACGCACGAGCCCCCTTACATAGTGGAAGGGGAGGAGCTACCGCTGAAGCCGGGCATGTGCTTCTCCATCGAGCCCGGCATCTACCTCTCCGGCCGGTTCGGGGTGCGGATCGAGGACATCGTGACGGTCACCAGCGACGCTGGCCAGCGGTTCAACAACACCGACAGGAGCCTGCACGTCGTCGAGTAGCCGCGAAAAGTGACCGTTATCACTTCTGATCCCTGCATGGGTGCAGCTCGGTTGCGAACTATCGGGTTAACTCGGATGTGGCACTCCCGGTCCGATTCGTTGGACCATGTTCGCCAAAATCGTCGCGGTCGCCACTGCCGCCGCCGCAGCAGTGACCCTGTCCGCCACCACGGCTAGTGCCGCCCCGCGCAAGACCACCAAGGCGAAGGCCGTCAAGGTGGTCAGCTTCGAGCAGCGACTGAACGACGCCGTCAACCGGGTGCCGGGTGCCCGCTCGGCTACCTGGATCGTCGCCGACAAGGGCGCCTGGGGAGCGACCGACCTGTCCCGCGGTGTGGTCTACATCGCCCCGCGCACGCCGGCCACCCGGATCCTCGACGTGGTCCGGCACGAATGGGTGCACGTGCAGCAGGGCCGGATCTACGGCGGCATCGACGCCGCCCGAGCCGGCCTGGCCCACGTCGGCGGCATCGAGATCATCGCCGACTGCGGCGCCAAGGCGCTCGGCGCCAAGTGGACCCACTACACCAAGCGGTGCAACGCCGCGCAGGTCTCCGCCAGCAAGCGCGTGCTGGCCGGCCAGCCCGGCTGAGCCCGGTCCGGACCAACGCCCCGGTCGCCCTTCACGGCTCCCTGAGCCGAGCGGCGACCGGGACGTCGACCAGCGCCTGGTAGACGACCTGGCGCAACTGGGTGCGCAGCGGGTAGGTGCTCGACGGGCGGAGCTGGGTGAAGAAGACGGCGGTCAGCTCCTCGGCCGGATCCACCCAGAACGCGGTGCTCGCCGCCCCGCCCCAGGCGTACTCGCCGGCCGCCGACGGGGTACTGGCCGCGGCCGGGTCGAGCAGCACGGCGAAGCCGAGGCCGAAGCCGACGCCGCGGAACGGCATCTCGGCGTGCACCGGGCGGCCGTAGGTCTCCAGGTCGACACCGCCGGGCAGGTGGTTGCGGGTCATCAGGGCGAGGGTGCGGGTGCCGAGCAGCCGGGTGCCGTCGAGCTCACCGCCGCGGAGCAGGAACTGGGTGAACCGGTGGTAGTCGGCCGCGGTGCTGACCAGGCCGCCGCCGCCGGACAGGAAGGTGGGCGGGTGGTCCGGCGCCCGGCCGAGCAGCGGGTCGGGCACGGCGCGCCCGGACTCCGGGTCGGCGACGTAGAGGGCGGCCAGCTTGTCCTTGGCATCGGCGCCGACCCAGAACGACGTGTCGGTCATGCCGAGGGGTGCCAGCACGCGTTCGGCGAGGAACTGGTCGAGCGGCTTGCCGGACAGCACCTCGACCAGGCGGCCGAGAACGTCGGAGGCCACCGAGTAGTTCCACTCCGCGCCGGGCTGGAACAGCAGCGGCAGCTCGGCCCAGCGCGCGCAGCAGTCGGCGAGGGTGAGGCCGGTGCCCGCGCTCCATTCGAACCCCGCGGCCCGGTACATCGCGTCGACCGGGTGCGTGTGCAGGAAGCCGTAGGTCAGGCCCGCGGTGTGGGTGAGCAGGTGCCACACCCGGATCGGCTCGGTGGCCGGCACGGTCGTCGGGCGCAGCGCCGATCCCATGGTGTAGACCCGCATGTCGGCGAACTCGGGCAGCCAGCGCGCGATCGGATCGGTGAGCAGGAACGCGCCCTCCTCGTAGAGCGTCATGGCGGCCACCGAGGTGATCGGCTTGGTCATCGAGTGGATCCGCCACCGGGTGTCGAGCTCGACCGGCAGTCCCGCCGCCAGGTCCCGCTGTCCGTACCGGGTCAGGTGCACGATCTGGCCGCGCCGGGCGACGAGCATGAGCCAGCCGGGCAGCTGTCCGTCGTCGACATAGCGCGCGAGCAGCCGGTCGATGCGCTCAAGCCGTACCGGGTCGAACCCGAGCTCGGCCGGATCCACTGTGACCGTCAGCGCCGTCATCCGTTGCCTCCCAACCGTTGAAACTAGAATTGAATTCAACTACACATATGCCCGTGACGATCGCACCGGGAAACGGGTTGTTCGGCGTGCGCGGCAAGACCGTGCTGGTGACCGGCGGCACGCGCGGGATCGGACTGATGATCGCCCGCGGCTTCGTCGAGGCGGGCGCGACCGTGGTCATCTCCTCCCGCAAGCCCGACGCCTGCGCCAAGGCCGAGGCCGAGCTGGCCGAGCTGGGCAGCTGCGTCGCGCACCCGGCCGATCTGTCCACTGAGGACGGTCTGGCCGGGCTGACGGCCCGGCTGGCGGAGCTGACGCCGCGGCTCGACGTGCTGGTCAACAACGCCGGTGCGGCCTGGGGCGCGCCGCTCGGCGAGTTCCCCGACTCGGCCTTCGACAAGGTGCTCAACCTCAACGTGAAGGCGGTGTTCTCGCTGACCCAACGGCTGCTGCCGGCACTGCGCGCGGCGGCCAGCCCCGACGACCCGGCCCGCGTGATCAACATCGGCTCGATCGACGGCCTGGTCCGCTCCTGGTCGGACAACTACTCCTACGTTGCCAGCAAGGCCGCCGTGCACATGCTGACCCGGAAGCTGGCCGCCACCCTCGCGCCCGAACACATCACGGTCAACGCGATCGCCCCCGGTCCGTTCCCGAGCAAGATGACCGCATGGGCGCTGGACGATCCGGACCTGCGGGCGGGCGTGATCGGCGGTGTTCCGCTCGGCCGGCTGGGCACTCCGGAGGACATCGCCGGCACGGCCATCTTCCTGGCCGCGCGGGCCGGCGCCTACCTGACCGGAACCGTGATACCGGTCGACGGCGGCATCAGCGGCACCCGGTGACCCACCACAGGTTCGGGTGATCATGGCCCCCTTCAAGGAGATTCTGAGCTGCGACGAGCTCGGCCAGGACCGGTTCCGGTTCGCCGCCGTGCCCAGCGAGCTGCCGAGGACGTTCGGCGGCCAGGTCGTCGCCCAGGCCCTGATGGCGGCGGCGCGGACGGTGGCCGCCGAGTACCCGGTGCACTCCGTGCACGGCTACTTCCTCGCGCCGGGCCGGCCGGACGAACCGAGCGAACACCAGGTGATCCGGATCCGGGACGGCGGCAGCTTCCGGGTCCGGCAGGTCAACGTGGTCCAGGCCGATCGGCCGATCTTCACGATGACGGCCTCGTTCCACCGCGGCGACGAGGGTTTCTCGCATCAGATCGGCATGCCGCAGGAGCTGACCCCGGACGAGATCGCCGAGCTGGACCTGGTCAGTGGCCGGACGATGCGGCGGCTGCCGGACTGGCACGACTGGGAGATGCGGTTGGCGCCCCGCCCGGCGGACGCCGCACCGGTGCCGGCGGTGCAGCGGCTGTGGATCCGGCACGTCCCGCCACTGCCCGACGACCCGGTCCAGCACGCCTGTGCGCTTGCCTACCTCAGCGACATGGCCATGCTGCGCGCGGCCCGGCTGCCCCATCCCCGCCGGGCCATCCAGGGCGCCTCGCTGGACCACGCGATCTGGTTCCTGCGCCCGGTCCGGGTGGACCAGTGGCTGCTCTACGACCAGGCGTCGCCGTCGGCGGAGCTGGGCCGGGCGCTGACCCAGGGCCGGTTGTTCGACGCCCGCGGGGCGTTGGTGGCGGTGACCACCCAGGAGGGCGTGTTCCGCATCGACCGCACCGCACCTGCCGATATCCCCCAACGAAAGTAGCCTACCGTCATGTCCACTCAGTACCGTCTCGACGGGCGCATCGCGATCATCCGGCTGGACAACCCACCGGTCAACGGTCTCGGGCACGCCACCCGTGCTGGCATCGTGCGCGACCTGCGGCGGGCGCTGGACGACGATGGCGTCGACGCGGTCGTGCTCACCGGCCGGCCGGGTTTCTTCTCCGCCGGTGCGGACATCACCGAGTTCGGCACCGCCAAGGCCGGCGCGGAACCGAACCTGGGCCAGGTCATCGCCGCGCTCGAGGAGGCCGCGAAGCCGGTGGTGGCCGCGATCGACGGGAACTGTCTCGGCGGCGGGCTCGAGCTCGCGCTGGCCACCCACTATCGGGTGGCCGGCGAGGGAAGCAAGCTCGGGCTGCCCGAGGTGAACCTGGGCCTGGTGCCCGGGGCCGGGGGAACCCAGCGGCTGCCCCGGGTGCTGGCCGTCCGGGTGGCCGCCGAGATGATCACCAGCGGAAACCCGCGCACCGCGGCGGAACTCGGCGCCGTTGCGGGGCAGCGGCTGCTCGACCGGGTGGTGGCCGGCGACGTGGTGGCCGCCGCGGTCGGGTTCGCCACCGAGATCGCCGGCGTGCGGCCGCTGCCCCGGGTGCGGGACCGGGACGTCGAGCCCGGCGCGGCCGAGGGGCTGGCCGCCGTGCGCGACCGGCTGCACGCCCGGGCCCGCGGGTTCGAGGCCCCGCAGGCCGCGCTCGACCTGGTGGCGACCGCGACCACGGCGCCGGTGGACGAGGGGTTGACCGCCGAGCGCGACACGTTCCTCCGGCTGGTGGGCAGCGCGCAGTCGGCCGCGATGCGGTACGCCTTCTTCGCCGAACGGGCCGCGCGCAAGATCCCGGACGTGCCGGCCGGCACACCCGCCCGGCCGGTCGATGCGGTGGGGGTGATCGGCGCCGGCACGATGGGCGGCGGCATCGCGATGAACTTCCTCAACGTGGGCATCCCGGTCACGATCCTGGACGCCGACCAAGCCGCGCTGGACCGCGGGATCGGTGTGGTCCGGCGGAACTATCAGGTCCAGGTGGACCGGGGGAAGCTGACGCCGGAGCGGCTCGAGGAGCTGATGGGCCGGCTGACCCCGGCCCTGGACTACGCCGCGCTCGGCGGAGCCGACCTGATCATCGAGGCGGTCTTCGAGGACATGGCGGTCAAGCACGCGGTGTTCGGCCGGCTCGACGAGGTGGCCAGGCCGGGTGCGATCCTGGCGTCCAACACGTCCACATTGGACATCGATGAGATCGCCGCGCGGACCGGGCGACCGCAGGACGTGGTCGGAATGCACTTCTTCAGCCCGGCCAACGTGATGCGCCTGCTCGAGGTGGTGCGCGGGGCCCGGACCTCCGACGAGGTACTGGTCTCCGCGCTCGCGGTGGGGCAGCGGATCGGCAAGACCGGCGTGGTGTCCGGGGTGTGCGACGGCTTCATCGGCAACCGGATGCTGGCCGGCTACCGGGACGCGGCCATGGCCCTGCTCCGGGCCGGCGCCACGCCGTCTGATGTGGACGATGCGATCGAGGCTTTCGGCTTCGCCATGGGCCCGTTCCGGGTGGGTGACCTGGCCGGCAACGACATCGGCTGGGCGATCCGCAAGCGCCGCTACGCCGAGGATCCGGCACTGCCCCGGGACGAGATCGCCGACGCCCTGTGCGAGTTGGGCCGGTTCGGCCAGAAGACCGGAGCCGGCTGGTACGACTACCCGTCCGGCCGCACCCCGGTCGCCAGCCCGGTCGTGACCGAGCTGCTGGAGAAATACTGGCAGCAGAACGAAGTCCGGCCGACCACCCCCGATCCAGAGGAGATCGCCCACCGGCTGGTGTTCGCCCTGACCGACGCCGGCGCCCACATCCTGGCCGAGGGCATCGCCCAACGCGCCTCCGACATCGACGTGGTCTACCTGTCCGGCTACGGCTTCCCCCGCTACCGTGGCGGCCCCATGTGGTACGCCGACCACATCGGCCTGCCCACGGTTCTGGACTCGCTGCGCCGGTTCCACGGCGACGACGGCTGGACCCCTGCTCCCCTGCTGACCGAACTGGCCGGCTCCGGCGGCACCTTCACCGGCCAGCGCTGAACACCTACGGCAGCACCTTCCCGATCTTTGCCTGGATCTGCGCCGCACGGCCCGGGTTTCCGATGCGGTCGAACAGATCCGCGGCGAGCTGCCAGGCCGTGACCGCCTCGGCCGCCTCACCGGCCGCCAGGTGCACGTCGCCGAGCACGTCGCCGGCATGGGCCTCGGCGGACACGTTCTGCGTGTCGCGGCAGACCTGCACGGCCTGCCGCGCGTAGTCGACGGCGTCCGGTTGGGTCCGTTCGCTGGCGATCTCGGCCAGCGTCACCCACGCCTGCACGGTGATCTCCAGATCCGGGATCGCCTCGGCGATGAGCAACGCCTGCTGGGCATAGGCCATGGCGCTATGCAGCTCACCTTGGTCACGGTGGACCGCGCCGAATACGGCGAAGGTGCTGGCCTGGGCCGACTGGTCGCCGATGCGCTCGGCGAACCATTTGGCCTGGTGCAGATTGAACAGCGCGTCGCCGTGCCGCTGCAAGGTGCGCAGTGCCGCACCGATCTGGCAGTGCGACCAGGCCAGACCCGCCTCGTCACCTATCTGTCTGGCGATCTCCAGACAGCGCTCGTAGAGATCCACCGCGCCGGCCGGGTTTCCGCGTTGCATCTGGAGCCGGCCCAAGTGGTACAGCGTGGTGGCCTGCGCCCGCTCGTTCCCGTCGGCCTGCGCATGGCGCAGGCTGGTCTCCAGACAGCGCTGCGCTTCGGCGTGGTCGCCGAGAATCATGCACACCTTGCTGAGGCCCTCGAGCGAGGACATCTCACCCTCGCGATGCCCGGCGGCTCTGGCCGCCGCTACCGCCAGCTCGAGAACCGTTCGGCTGTCCTGGTAGAAGCCGTGCCGGTCGAAGTAGATCACCACGGTGTCGGCCAGCCGCCAGGCGTAGTCGTGGTAGTGGCCGGCGGCGAACTGGATCGCGGCGATGAGGTTGAAGCGCTCCCGGTCGAACCAGGAGGCTGCCTGTGCGGCACTGGTGAACCCGAGCGGCTCGACACCGGGCTCGGCCGGAAGTCCGTCGAGGGTCAACCGGTGTGGATAGAGCATCCGGTTGGCGTGCTCGGCGGAGTGCAGATAGAAGGTCAGCATCCGCCGCTCCGCGGCCGAGCGCTGCTCGGCCGGCTCGTCGCGCTCGGCGCAGCTGGCCGCGTACTCCCGGAGGAGATCGTGGAACCGGGAGCGGTCGAGGATCACGGGCCGTTCCAGCAGGTGCGCGCCGACCAGCGTGCCAAAGCTCTGCTTGGTCTCCATGGGCGTTCGGCCATCGCACGCGCGCGCGACGTCGATGCCGATCTCGGAGCCGGGGTGCAGACCGAGCAGGCGGAACAGCCGTCGTTCGGGCGGCGCCAAGCGTTGATAGGACAGGGAGAACACGGTGTGGACGGTGGCCGATCCGTCGCCGTGGTCGCCGATGTCCTGGAGCAGCGCGCGGCGGTCCAGGTGCCGGGCGAACCCGGGAATCTGCTGGACTCCCAGTGCGGCGATCTGGTCGGCCAGGATCGTGATCGCCACTGGTAGGCCGCCGCACAGGCGCACCAGGTGGTCCTGGTCCTCCGGACCGATGTGCCGGTCCTTGAGTGGGGCGGTCAGCAGTGCGGCGGCCTCGGCGTCCGGCATGGGTTCCACCCGGACCCGGCGGGTCGCGGTGCCGATGCTCAGGTTGGTCAGCCGCTGCCGGCTGGTCACGATGACCACGCAGCTGGTCAGCAGCGGGATCAGATCCTTCACCTGTTCGGTACCACGGGCATTGTCCAGGACCACCAACATTCGGCGGCGTCCGGTCAGCAGCCGGCTCAGCGCGAGCCTGCGGGACCGCGGGTCCACGCTGCGGTCGGGTGGGTGGCCGAGTGCGCTCAGGAACTCATCGACCACTGTGGACGGTGGGACCGGAGCATCGTCGGAGAAACCGTTGAGGTTGATGAAGAGCTGGCCGTCCGGGAACCGGTGCTGAGCGAGGTGGGCCCAGTGCACCGCGAGGGCGGTCTTGCCGACCCCGGGGATCCCGTCCAGGACCACCACGCAACCGGTGGATTCCTCGGCGGTTTTGGTCGTCGTCCTGAGATCCAGCTCCTGGAGCAGGCCGGCGCGGCCGACGAAGTGGTCGACGTCGTGCGGGAGCTGGCGGGGCGGCGCCGCCGGTTCGGGCAGGCTGAGCGGGTCGGGTTTGCCCGCCCGGTTGCGCAGGTTCTCCTGATGGCGGCGCAGGTGGTCGGCTGCCGGCTCGTCGCCGTTGTCGAGTAGCCAGCGGCGGAATTCGAAGTAGTAGGCGTCGGACTCGGCGGTGCGGGAAAGTCCATGGAGTGCGGTCATCCGCAGCTCCGCGAGGCTGATGGCGTGCGGGTACTCCTCCTGCAGGTCGTTGAGCCGGCCGAGCACCTCGCCGTACTCGTTCAAGGTCAGCTGTACCTCGAGCTGAAGCGTGTTGGCCGGCAGGTACTCGTCGTGCAGCAGCCGGATGCGCCGGGTCTCGGCTCGTGGTCCGGAAAGGTCGTCCAGCGGGCGGCCGCGCCACAGGTCGATCGCCTGCACGGCAAGGACAACAGCATCCCGGGACCGGCCGTCCTGCAGCACGGCACGGACATCGGCCATCCGATCACGGAACCGGTAGAGATCGATCTCTGCCCGGTCGACCTCGAGCCGGTACGCGCCGTCGTCTGCGGCCAGGACGGAGTGCGCTTCCGCGTTGGGAAGACACCGTCGGATGCGGGTGGCGTAGCTCTGCAGTGTCGCCATGGGATGGCGCGGCGCCGTCTCCTCGTCCGGCCATATCCATTCCTTCAGTGTCGCAACCGAAACCCGGCGGTTCGGGTGGATCAACAATGCGCCCAGGAATGCGCGCAACTGCGGCGCGCCCCAGCCCTCGTCGACGATGCCGTCGACACGTAAAGCGGTTCGTCCGAGAATGCCAAAAGCAGTGTCCACCACCATCTCCCCTGGCCGACCTGCACACAACCCCTCGAGTGTCTGGCACCGTGACCTGATCGTTTCACGACTTGTGACTTTCCGAAATCTCCTTGTTACCTTGCGTAGTTCGTTCGGAGTAATGACCGTCTCTTGCAAGGTGATTGAAAGTCCGGAGCACTTTGCTGATCTTGGGTTGGCACGGTCCGTCGGGCTGCCCAATTGTTGTCAAATTTCGTGATGAATTGACCGGTCCGCTGACCGGGAACAGTCCTGCGCGCGGAACGGTCGCCGTCAGGTCGCACCCCCATGCTGGTCGTAGGTACCCGACTGGAGACCTGTGGGGAGGTGGTCGGTGATGGGAGAGGCGGTCTGGCTGAACGGACCGGTAGGCGCGGGCTCGGAGCACCGTGTCTTACTTCTCGGACTGCGCACCGTCGTGGTGGTGGTGGTGTTCACCGTGCCGCCCGGCTTGAGCGGGGTGGCACCGGGTGGAGCGGCGATGGACGGAGCCGACGCGATGCCGGGTTCGGCGGCCGGGGACGGCGCAGCGGTGCACAATTCGGTGGCCGGGGCGGAACTGGGGACCACCGTTCAGGCCGGGGTGATCCACGGCGGGGTTCACGTGCACGTGACGCGGCGCGGGTCCTGATACGGAACGCAGTTTTTCGATTCCACGATATGTTGCCAAATACAGGACATTACGGCGTTATCGCTGCTCCGCGACCCGGCAGCATGATCGGAACTACAACGTTGGCATTTGTCCATTGTTCACAGTAGAGTGCCCCGGGTGAAACAAGCTACGTCACCGGGACGGACCGCCCGGACGCCCGCACACGCGGTGGCGTTGGTCGCCGTCCTCGCACTGTCTGTGTCACCTGCAAGCTCGTCCGATGGTGACCTCTTATACGCGTCCTACAACCGCGAAGACGCGCACGACTACCACGACGTGCGCCCGGTCGGCATCCGGACCAACGCACATGATTATCACGGAGTGCAATGTGCACCAGGCGGACCCGCTGCCGGCGCGGTGTCGGTGTAGGTCGCACATCGTTCCGTGTGATCCCGGCAGAAATGCCGTCAGGCCGCTGGCGGGGGGCGGCATAGCGTCGAAGGCGTGGTCGATTACATGACGTCCGGCGCCGGGGGCTTTCAGGTCGTGCAGGAGGAACTGCACGGCGCCGTTCGGGAACTGCCCAACCAGGCCAAGGTCCTCGACGACACCCGGCAGGCGCTGGTGGCCCGCCAGGTTCCGGCCAGTGCCTTCGCCAACGTCGATGCGTCCGCACAGGCCGGCGCCGCGCATGCTCGCACGGTGGAGGACAACGCCCGGGCGTTGGCCGCGTCGCGCGCCGAGCTCGACCGGATCATCAGCGAGATGCGGGGCACAGCCGCCACCGTCCGCGACTGGGACAAGGCCAAGGCCGACCAGCAGGTCGCCCAGGGCGCCGACCGGATCCAAGCCGGCGGCGACGGGAGTGCCGGGGATGGCTCGGCCGGTCGGCCCACCCCGGCCATGCTGAACGAGGCGAACCGGCAGAAGGTCGCCGACGCGCGCGATCAGGAACGGCAGGTGCTGGACGAGCTGCGCCAGGGGATGTCGCTGCACCACCAGGGATCTGAGGCGGACCGCGCCCGGGCCATCGCTGATTCCGAGCAGCGGATCCAGGTGTACGACCACCTGCTCGCCGGCGACGCCAAGATCCTGCGGTTCGATCCCGCCGGCGACGGCCGGATCGTGACCGCCGTCGGCGAGCTCAACGCCGACACCCGCAACGTCGCGGTGTTCATGCCCGGCGCCGACAACAGCATGAACACGTACCCCTACCAGGAGGAGATGGCCCGCACCTTCGTCGACCGCGGCGACGCGGCGGGCGGGATCACCTCGGTCGTCTGGATGGACGGCAGCTTCCCACCTGTGCGTGACCCCGGCTCCCTGCGGCCGCTTCATCTGGACGGTCTCATGCTCACGTCGGCCGAGCAGCTCGGCGCGGATGTGCGCCAGTTCGTCAACACCGAGCTGCGCCCCATGGTCGGAGCGGACACCCGGGTCTCGGTGATCGCGCACAGCTACGCCGGCGCCGCCCTCGGGTTCGCCGATCGGGCCGGTCTGAACGCCGATGCCGCCTACTATCTCGCGGTTCCCGGCATCGGAATTCCCGATCCGGCCAACCTCAGCAACGACTATGGCACCGTCCGTTATGCGACGGTCGCGCCGAACGACCCGGTCGGGCTTTTCCAGGGCGGGTGGTTCCACGGCGCGAGCCCGGCCGACATCCCAGGCGTAGTAGTTCTCGATGCCGGTCGGGACCGGGAAAACAACGTGGTGAGCATGTGGGACGTGCACAACAGCATGTACGACCCGGGCTCCGAATCATGGGTCAACGTCTACAACGTGATCACCAACTGGCCGGACGTCACGGCCACACCCTGAGCGCCCCTGGTGGGGACGGCGCTAGGACGGTGAGCCGGCTTCCAACTGGGCGAGGAGGGCCTTGGCTTGTTCGGCGTGCGGGGGTTCGGAGAGCACGTCGTAGCGGGTGGCGACGATCTGGGTGGTTGAGGTGAAGTCGCGCTGGCCGCGGAGGGAGGCGTAACCGGCGGCGGCGAAGGCCATGCCGAACAGGGCGCCGGTGACGAGGCCGATCAGCAGCGGCGTGAAGAAGTCGCCGGTGCTGAACAGCGCGAGCAGGAGGCCGACCCAGAGGCCGAGCCAGGCGCCCGACGCGGCGCCGCCGGCGAGGACCCGGGCCCAGGTCAGGCGGGCGGTCACGCGTTCCACCACCATCGGGTCGACGCCGACGATGGTCACGTGCCGCACCGGAAAGTCGTTGTCGGCCAGGTAGTCCACCGCACGCTGCGCTCCGGCGTAGGTGGCGTAGGAACCGACCGGCCAGCCGCTCGGCGGCGTCGGCAGACCGGCCAGGCCCGGGGAGGCGAACTTGGTCCTCGTGGTCGTCGGTGTAGTCATGGTGCGGTACCTCCAGACGATGTCCGTTCGACAAGTACCCACCCCGGACCCGGTCGAATCCTCTACGCGTCCCCGCGGACTCCGCGGATCAGGTTCCGGAACCACAGCGCGCTGGACTTCGGGGTCCGCTCCTGCGTCTCGTAGTCGACCCGGATCAGGCCGAACCGCTTGGCGAAGCCGTAGGCCCACTCGAAGTTGTCCATGAGGGTCCAGACGAAGTAGCCGCGGATGTCGGCACCGTCCTGCCGGGCCTTGGCCACCGCGGCGATGTGTGCGGACAGGTAGGCGATCCGCTGCTCGTCGTCGATCGAGCCGTTCTCGTCCGGTACGTCCTCGAAGGCGGCGCCGTTCTCGGTGACCACCAGCGGAATCCCGGGGTAGTCGCGGCTGAGCCGGACCAGCAGGTCGGTGAACCCCTCGGGCACGATCTCCCAGTTCATCGCGGTCACCGGGCGCCCGGTGGTGACCGATCGTTCCACCGGGAGACCGGCCGCGTCGAACCGGTTGCCCGCACTGTCCACACCGGACACGTAGGAGGCGAAGTAGTAGTTCACGCCGAGCACGTCGAACGGGGTGGCGATGATGTCCAGATCGCCGTCCTGGACCGGAATGTGCACCCCGCGCGCGGCCAGGTCGTCGAGCACGTCGGCCGGGTAGCGGCCGCGGGTCAACGGGTCCAGCCAGATGCGCACGCCGAGGCCGTCGGCCCGGCGGGCCGCGTCCCGGTCGGCCTCGCTGTCGGTCGCCGGGAGCACGTGGCCGGTGTTCAGCGTGATGCCCAGCTCGACCGGCCGGCTCGCCGCCTCGCGGATCCGGCGGGTGCCGAGGCCATGGCCGAGCAGCAGGTGGTGTGCCGCGTGGATCGCGGCCGAGAAGTCCTGCCGGCCGGGAGCCTGCCGGCCGATGTGGTAGCCGAGCATGGCTGAGCACCATGGCTCGTTCAACGTGGTCCAGCAGCGCACCCGGTCGCCAAGCCGGTCGAACACCAGCATCGCGTAGTCGGCGAACCGGTAGGCGGTGTCCCGCACCGGCCAGCCGCCCGCGTCCTCCAGTTCCTGCGGCAGATCCCAGTGGTAGAGCGTGAGCCACGGGTCGATGCCGGCGCCGAGCAGCTCGTCCACCAGCCGGTCGTAGAACGCCATCCCGGCCGGGTTCACCGGGCCCTTGCCGCCCGGCTGCACCCGCGGCCAGGCCACCGAGAACCGGTAGGTGTCGATGTCCAGCTCGCGCATCAGCGCGACGTCCTCGGGCATCCGGTGGTAGTGGTCGCAGGCCACGTCTCCGATGTCGCCGCCGTCGATCGCGCCCGGCACCCGGCAGTAGGTGTCCCAGATGGACGGTCCGCGGCCGTCCTCGTCGACGGCGCCCTCGATCTGGTATGCCGACGTGGCCACCCCCCACCGGAAGGACGCCGGCAGGCTCGCGATCAGCTCGCGCTCGGCCTCGGCACCCACCAGTGCAGCAGTCGTGTCCAAGATCCCATCCTCCTCCGTGTCGACCCTACGACAGGGCACCCCTCCGCACGCGTTCGGCGTGCAGCCAACAGGCGACGGTCCGGCCGGGCCCGGCGTCGTCGGCCGGCACGGCCAGCTCCGGAACCGACACCGCGCACGGGTCGAACGCGCGCGGGCAGCGTGGATGGAACGTGCACCCGGTCGGCATGTT
Organism: Actinophytocola sp.; assembly: GCF_035762905.1. GTDB lineage: Bacteria > Actinomycetota > Actinomycetes > Mycobacteriales > Pseudonocardiaceae > DASYTH01. Next base: position 42,988 of record NZ_DASUCC010000040.1, on the reverse strand, counting down.
GCGCAGGTCCGGCGGCGAGCCGGGAATCCCGACCCGCTCGCGGCGCGGGCCGCGCAGCGCGGGGAACGAGCTCAGCAGCCCGGTGCTGTACGGGTGCAGCGAGTCGCGGTACAGGTCGGCGGCCGGGGCCGTCTCCACGATCCGCCCGCCGTACATGATCGCGATCCGGTCGGCGAACTCCACCAGCAGCGACAGATCGTGCGTGATGAACAGCACGGAGAACCCGACGTCCGCCCGCAGTGCGCGCAACTGGGCGAGAATCTGCCGCTGTACCACCACATCCAGCGCCGTGGTCGGCTCGTCCAGCACCACGACCCGCGGTTCGAGGGCCAGCGCCATGGCGATCATCACCCGTTGCCGCATCCCGCCGGAGAGCTGGTGCGGGTAGGCGTCCAGCCGGTCGGCGCTGATCCCCACCAGATCCAGCAGCTCCCGGGCCCGCCGCCTGCGCCCCGCCCCGGTGGTCCCTGGCCGGTGCGCGGCCAGCACGTCGCACAGCTGCATGGCCACCGTGTGCACCGGGTTGAGCGAGTTCATCGCGCCCTGGAACACGATCGACACCTCGGCCCAGCGCAGCCGGCGCAGTGCCGCGGGGGACAGGGTGAGCACGTCCACCGGCGCTCCGGCGCCCGGGTGGTAGGTCACCGTGCCGGACCGGATCACCCCGGGCGGCGGGAGCAGCCGCAGCATTGCGTAGGCCAGCGTGGACTTTCCGCTGCCGCTTTCCCCGGCCAGGCCCAACACCTCGCCGCGGTGCAGGGTGAGGTCGACCGACCGGACGGCCCGGACCGCCTGCTCGCCGAGCCCGTAGTCCACGGTCAGGTCGCTGATCTCCAGCACCGGCGCGCCGATCACGCCTTCACCTCCGGAATGACCGGGGTGAGCCCAACCTTGCCGGTGGACACGTTGCGCAGCCGCGGGTTGACGAACTCGTCGATCCCGAAGTTCAACAGTGCCAGGCCGGTGCCGAGCAGGGCGATGGCAAGACCGGCCGGCACGAACCACCACCAGGCGCCCTGGGCGAGCGCCTGCTGGCTCTGCGCCCAGAACAGGATCGTGCCCCAGTTCCATTCGGAGACACCGGAGATCCCGATGAACGCGAGGGCGATCTCGGACAGCACCGCGAAGATCACTGTGTCGACGAACCGGGCCGCGATCACGGCGGTCAGGTTCGGCAACAGCTCGAAACCGATGATCCGCCAGGTCGGCTCGCCGACCGCGCGGGCCGCCTCGGTGAAGTCCCGGCGGCGCAGGGACATCGTCTGCGCACGCAGCACCCGGGCGCTCCATGGCCAGGTGGTTGCGCCGAGCACGAGTGCGATGGTCAGGTCGTCGGCGTCTTCGATGATCGTGGCGATCATGATCACCAGCAGCAGCACCGGGATGACCAGGACCACGTTGGACAGCACGGAAAGCAGCTCACCGGCCACGCCCGGCAGATAGCCCGACGTGACGCCGATGACCACGGCGAGCACGGTGGCGACCAGGCCGGCGACCAGCCCGACGAACAGCACGCTGCGGGCACCGACCAGCATCTGGCTCAGGATGTCCTGTCCGAGGTGGGTGGTGCCCAGCCAGTGCGCGGCCGACGGCGGGGCAACCAGGTCGGGGCCGCGGGCCGACGGGTCGTAGGGCGCGATCATCGGCCCGATCGCCGCCAGCAGGCCGAAGCACCCGAGGATCACCAGGCCGATCCCGGCCTTCCGGTTGGCGATGAACCGCAACCGGCGGCGCCGCACCGGCGGGACCACGGCGCTGGGCGGCTCGGGTGCGATCGCGGCGATGTCCGCGGTGGGCAGGGCCATCGGTTAGCCCTCCCTGCGGGTTCGGGGATCGAGCAGCATGTACACGAGGTCGGCGAACAGGTTCGCGACCAGCACGGACAGCGTGAGGATCAGGAAGATGCCCTGCAGCAGCGGGTAGTCCTTGGCGCCGACCGCCTGGAACAGCTGGTACCCGACCCCGGGGTAGGAGAACACGATCTCAACCAGCAGCGTGCCGCCGACGATGAGGCCGAGCTGCAGCGCGAAGCCGGACACGTTGGGCAGCAGGGCGTTGCGCGCGGCGTAGCCGACCATCACCCGGCGCTCGGGCAGCCCCTTGGCGTGCGCAACGGTGATGTAGTCCTCGGCGTTCACGGTGATCATCATGTTCCGCATCGAGAGCACCCAGCCGCTCATCGAGGTGATCAGGATGGTCAGCGCGGGCAGCAGGGTGTGCTGGACCGCGCTGCCGATGAACGCCCAGTCCCAGGACGGAATCACACCCGGGTCGAACCCGCCGGAGGCCGGGAACGGTCCGCCCGGGCCGGCCAGCAGCGCGATGGCGATCAGGCCGAGCCAGAAGTACGGGATCGAGGAGAGGAACGTGGTGACCGGCAGCAGCGCGTCGGTCCAGGAGCCGCGCCGCCACCCGGCAAGTACGCCGAGTCCGGTGCCCAGCAGGAAGGCCGTCACGGTGGTGAAGCCGACCAGAGCGAGCGTCCACGGCAGGCTGTCCGAGATCACCTCGGACACCGGGGTGGGGAAGAACGTGAAGGACAGCCCGAGATCGCCGCGCAGCAGCTGGCCCCAGTAGCCGGTGTACTGCTCAAGTAGGCTCTGTTCCTTGTCCAGGCCGAACAGGATGTACAGCGACTGGATGGCGTCGGTGTCCAGTTGCCCCTGCGCCCGGCTGATCAGCGACTGCACCGGGTCGCCCGGCATCAGCCGGGGGATGAGGAAGTTCAGGGTTATCGCGGCCCACGCGGTGAACAGGTAGAAACCTAGGCGGCGCAGGACAAAACTCACGAGCGGTCCGCCTCCCCGTACAGCCAGCAGGCGGCCCAGTGGCCGGCCTGGTCCGGGAGATCGAACCGGGGCGGGACGTCGGTCCGGCAGATCGCGAGCACGTGCGGGCAGCGCGGGTGGAACCGGCACCCGGCCGGCGGGTCGATCAGGCTGGGCGGCTCGCCGACCGCTTCCTCGGCGGGACCGGTGGTGTGGCCGGCGATCCGGTCCGGGTCCGGCGCGGAGTCGATCAACAGCCGGGTGTACGGGTGCGCCGCGTGCTGGGTGACGGTCTCGCTGTCGCCGCCCTCGACCACCCGGCCGGCATACATCACCAGCATCTCGTCGGCGAAGTAGCGGGCGGAGGCGATGTCGTGGGTGATGTAGAGGATGGCCAGGTTCAGCCGGTTTCGCAGGTCCTGCAACAGGTTCAGCACACCGAGCCGGATCGACACGTCCAGCATGGAGACCGGTTCGTCGGCCAGCAGCACCTCCGGCCGGGCGGCCAGTGCCCGGGCGATGGCCACCCGCTGCCGCTGCCCGCCGGACAGCTCGTGCGGGAACTTGTCCAGGTACCGCTCGGGCGGGGTGAGCTGCACCTGGGTCAGCAGGTCGCCCGGCGTCGCCGCGGACCGGTGGATGCGCAGCGCCCGGATCAGGTGGTAGCCCACGGTGTGCGCGGGGTTGAGCGAGGAGAACGGATCCTGGAAGACCAGCTGCACCTTCCGGCAGTAGGCCCGGAACCGCCGGCCGCCGCGGACCGACACCGGGCGGCCGTGCAGCCGGATCACGCCGGAGGTGCTGTGCTGGAGCTGGGCGAGCAGGCGCGCGACCGTGGACTTTCCCGAGCCGGACTCGCCCACCATCGCGGTGACCCGGCCGCGGCACAGCTCCAGGTCCACGTCGTCGACGGCGTGCACATGGCGGTGCCGCCGGGCGACCAGCTCGCTGACCCGGCGGCGCACCCGGAAGTGCTTGGTGAGACCCGCCGCGTCCAGCACCACGTCGGTGGTGCCGGACGCGGCGGGGGCTTCCGTCACCGTCATGCCGGCCGCAACTGCAGGATGATGTCCACCGCGTTGATCAGGGTCGGCTGGGCAGGGGCGTACGGGTTCGCGTCGTCCGGCCACCCGACCCAGTTCTTCGTGCTGTACACGCCGCCGCCGTTGGCCGCGGAGGTCGGGATCATCGGCATCTGCTCGATCATGATCTTCTGCAGCCGGTTCATCGCGACGGTTCGGGCCGCGTCGTCGGTCGCGTTGGCGTACTGCTCGAGCGCCGCCGTCGCCTCGGCATTGCGGTAGCGGCCCCAGTTCCCGTTCACGCCGGACGTTCCGACCGGCTTGTACAGGGCACCGTCCATGACGGACTGGTAGATGTCGTACGGGGTGGCGCCGTTGTTGGTCCAGTGCATGGCGCCCTCGAACTGGCCGGTGTCGATGTTCTCGGTCCACACGTCCTGGTTCGCCTTGTCCACCTTGGCCTCGATGCCGATGGTGGCCAGGTTCTCCTTGATGATCTCAAGGTCGGTGATGTAGTCCGACCAGCCGGCCGGGTTGGACAGGGTGATGGTGACCGGTTTGCCGGTCGGGTCGGTCAGCTTGTTGCCGTCGAGCTTGAACCCGGCGGCGGTCAGCTCGCGCTTGGCGCCCTCGACGTCCACCGTGACCGTCTTGCCCTTGTACTCGGGGGCGATGAACTTCTCCCCGGCCGGCGTGGGGATGCCGGTGATGTTGTCCACCTTGGGGTAGAAGTACCCGGCCTCGCCCTGCACGAAGATGTCGTCCCGGTTGATCACCATGGCCATCGCCCGGCGCAGCGCCGGGTTGTCGAACGGCGCGCGTTCGGTGTTGAGGAACAGGCCGTGCACACCGAGCACCGCGGGGAACCAGATCTTGTGGTTGGCCGGGTCCTTGTCCACGTAGACGGCCTTGTAGTTCGGGATGAACACGAAGCTCCACTCGGCCGACCCGTTGGCCAGCGCGGTGGTCTGCGCGTTGTTGTCGGTGTAGGAGGTGTACCGCAGCTCCCGGACCTTCGGCAGGTCCTGCCAGTACTCGTCCCGGCGGACCAGCGTGGTGGTCTGCGGGGTGAACGACTTCAGCGTGTAGGGGCCGGTGCCGACCGGCTGCTTGATCGGATCCTTGGCCGGGTCGGCGATCTGTGACCAGAGATGCTGCGGCACCACGGTGCTGGACAGGATCTTGACCTGGTTGACGTACTGCGGCTTGGTGAAGCTGACGGTGACCTGGTTGCCGTTCTGCGACACGGCGTCGAACGGGATCGCGTCGACGTTGATCGCGGGCGTCCGCTTCAACAGGTCGAAGGTGTAGGCCACGTCGGCGGCGGTCATCGGCTTGCCGTCGGACCACTTCACGTTGTCCCGGATGGTCAGGGTGACCGACTTCCAGTCGGCCGACCACTCCCACTTGGTGGCCAGCCACGGCTTTCCGGGCTGGTCCGGCTTGACCGCGTTGGTCATCACCAGCGGCTCGTAGATCACCCGGCGGTAGCCGAGCGAGGCGCCGGCCGACGAGCCGAGGAACGGGTTGTGGTTCTCGGTCTGCGGACCGTTCGGCATGCCGATGTTCAGCACGTCGGTGGCGGCTTGCTGCGGGTCGTCACTTCCGCTGCCGCACGCGGCGAGGATCGTGACACCCAGGGTGGCCGCGGCGGCGAGCGCGGCGAGACGGCGAATCCGCATCGATTCCTCCTCGGAGACAGGGAGAGGAGAGAGGTCTGGCCGGAGCCGAGTCAACCGGGGTGAGCCAGGTCACGTCAATAACGTCTCGATAACGAAACCAAGTCTTAGTTTAAGACGAAAACTAAGTCGTGTGGCAAGGGGCGACGATCCAGGGCCGACCTGGTTGAATCTCCGCCATGCAGTCCAAGCGCGCCACCGTCCGCGACCTGCGGCGCCACAACCGGTCGACGCTGCTGTCCACGCTGTTCTTCGACGGCCCGCTGAGCCGGTTCGAGCTGGGCGAGCGAACGGGGCTGTCCGCCGCGACGGTCAGCAACGTCACCGGCGAGATGGTGGACGAGCGGTTGATCACCGAGGCCGGCTTCGTCGAGTCCGACGGCGGCCGGCCGCGGGTGCTGCTGCGCGTCGATCCCGGGTACAGCCGGGTGATCGGGGTGGACGTGGGGGAGACCGGGGTGACCATAGAGCTGTTCGACCTGGCCATGGTCCGGCTGGCCACGGTGGACCGCCCGCTGGCCGACACCCACCCGGACCCGGTGGTGGTGTCCGCCGAGATCACCGCGGGGGTGCGGGAGATCCTGGCCCGGTCCGACATCGCCGACGACGACGTGCTCGGGGTCGGCCTGGCCGTGCCCGGCACCGTCGAGCAGGGCGACACGGTCCGGGTGCACGCGCAGACGGTCGGCTGGGACGGCGTGCCGCTGGTCGAGCTGCTCTCCTCGGCCGGGCTGGAGCTGCCGCTGTTCGTGGAGAACGGCGCGAAGACCCTCGGCCAGGCGGAGATGTGGTTCGGCGCCGGGCGCGGGGCGCGGCATGCGGTGATCGCGCTGATCGGCTCCGGCGTCGGCGCCACCGTGGTCACCGACGGAAGCACCTACCGGGGAGTCACCAGCAGTGCCGGCGAGTGGGGGCACACCACGCTGGTCTACGGCGACCGGCCGTGCCGGTGCGGATCCCGCGGCTGCCTGGAGGCCTACGTCGGCGCCGAGGGAATCCTGGACCGGTACCGCAGGGCGCGCGGCGGCCGGGCCATCCCCCGGCCGGACGAGCAGTCCCAGCTGGACTTCCTGATCGCCGCCGCGGACCGCTCGCGCACCGCCGCACGCATCCTCACCGAGACCGTCGGCTACCTCGGCGCCGGGATCGCCAACCTGATCAACCTGTTCAACCCCGAGCGGATCGTGCTCGGCGGCTGGGCCGGCCTCGCCCTCGGCACCCGGCTGCTGCCCGACATCCGCACCGCCACCGCGGTGCACGCCCTGCGCTACGCCTACGAGCAGACCTCCATCGAGCTGGGCACCCTCGGCCCGGACGCGGTCGCCGTCGGCGCCGCCACCCTCCCGGTCGCCGCCCTGCTCACCGCGGGCGCCGACCCCCGCGACCGGACGGTCCGGCGCGGCGCACCGCTATCCTGATCAGATGCGTGTGACCATCGCGGAGGTGGCCAGGCGGGCGCGGGTCAGCAAGGCGACGGTGTCGCGGGTGCTGAACAACAAGGGGGATGTGGACGCGAGCACGGCGATCCGGGTGCGCGAGGTGATCGCGGCGACCGGATACACGCCGAGCGCGCGGGCGGTGGGTCTGGCCAAGGGGCGGGCGCAGACCGTCGGAATGCTGGTGCCCAGCCTGACCTGGCCGTGGATGGGCGACGTGCTGCAGGGCGTCGCGGACGTGGTGGAGGCCAGGGGATACGGGCTGCTGCTCAACACCATGAACCGGGGCGGGGACTCGCTGACCCAGTTCGCCCGGCACGTCTCGGCCAACGCGTTCGACGGGCTGCTGCTGATCGAGCCGCCCGACACGCTGAGCTACATCACCCGGCTGCACGAGAACGGCCTGCCCGTGGTCATGATCGACGACCGGGGTCATCATCCCGGCTTCCCGTCGGTGGCCACCAGCAACCGGGAGGGCGCCTCGGACGCCGCCGCGCACCTGCTCGGCACCGGCCGGCGCCGGCTGGCCATGATCACCGGACCGGCCGAGTTCGGCTGCACCCGGGACCGGATCGACGGGTTCCGCACGATCCTGGACTCGGCCGGCGTCGAGTTCGACCGGCGGTTACAGGTGGAGGGCGACTTCACCCGGGCCGGCGGGGACGTGGCGATCCGGCACATGCTGGCCACCGGGATCGAGTTCGACGCGGTGTTCGCGCACAACGACCTGACCGCGGTCGGGGTGCTTGACGCGCTGCGCGCGGCCGGCCGGACCGTGCCGGACGACGTGGCGGTGGTCGGCTTCGACGACATTCCGGTGGCCGCGCACACCCAGCCGGCGCTGACCACGGTTCGCCAGCCGTCCAGGGAGATGGGCGAGAAGGCGGCCGCGATGCTGCTGTCCCTGTTGGCCGGCGAGACCCTGCCGGAAGAACCCTGGATCGTGCCCACCTCCCTGGTGATCCGGGAGTCCACCGCCTAGCTGGGCTTCTTGACGGTCCGATTTCGGGTCTGTTAAATGCCTCACACGGGGCTCCGGAACCGGTTCCGGAACCGGTTCCGAATCTCCCGTCCCCTGCACCCTCTCTGACGGGCAAACGACCATGAGACTCCTTTCCCCTGCCCCACGCCGTCGCTGGGGCCCCTCGACCGTGCGCCGGACCCGTGGCTCGCTGGCAAGCTCGCTCGCGGTGGCCGCCGTGACGCTGTCCGGTCTGGTCATCGCAAGCCCCACCGCGTATTCCGCGCCGCTCGCCTGCGGCACCGCCAACGTCGCGCTGAACCGGCCGGCCACCGCGTCGTCTGCGGAGAACGCGGGCTTCCCGGCCGGCAACGCCGTCGACGGCAACGCCGGCACCCGCTGGTCCAGCCAGTTCAGCGACCCGCAGTGGCTCCAGGTCGACCTCGGCAGCTCCCGGCCGGTCTGCCGGGTCGGGCTCAACTGGGAAGCCGCCTACGGGCGGGCGTTCCAGATCCAGGTCTCGGACAACGCGAGCACCTGGACCACGATCTTCTCGACCACCACGAGCACCGGCGGCAACCAGAGCCTGGACGTGGTCGGCACCGGCCGCTACGTCAGGGTGCTCGGCACCGCGCGGGCAACCCAGTGGGGCTACTCGCTGTTCGAGCTGTCGGTCAACGTGGACGACGGCGGCGGCCCGGGACCGGGCCCGGTGCGGCCGACCGACCCGCTCAACCCGGACCTCGGCCCGAACACCTTCGTGTTCAGCCCGAGCACGCCGGCCAGCGAGATCCAGAGCCGGGCGAACACCATCACCGCCCAGATGCGCACCAACCAGTTCGGCCTGCAGCGCTACGCGATGCTGTTCAAGCCGGGCACCTACACCGCCAACATCGACCTCCGGTTCTACACCCACGTGGCCGGGCTCGGCCTGTCCCCGGACGACACCAACATCAACGGGCACGTGCGGGTCGAGGCCGACTGGTTGCAGCAGGGCGACAACCCGAACAACCTCGGCAACGCGACGCAGAACTTCTGGCGGGCCGCGGAGAACATGTTCGTGCACCTGCCGGGCACCCAGATCGAGCGGTGGGCCGTGTCCCAGGCCGCGCCGTACCGCAGGATGCACCTGTCCGGTCAGGTGCAGCTGTGGAACGGCGGAGACGGCTGGTCCAGCGGTGGCCTCATCGCCGACTCCAGAATGGACGGTGTGGTCGTTTCCGGTTCACAACAACAGTTCCTGACCCGCAACAGCGCGCTGAACGGCGGCTGGAACGGTTCGGTGTGGAACATGGTGTTCGTCGGCTCGACCGGCTCGCCGGCCCAGAACTTCCCGAACCCGTCGCACACCGTCGTGGACAGCGCGCCGAAGATCCGGGAGAAGCCGTTCCTGTACGTCAACAGTGCGGGCAGCTACAACGTGTTCGTCCCGGCCATCCGGCAGAACGCCCGGGGCACCTCGTGGGGCGCCGGAACCCCGGCCGGCCAGTCGATCTCGCTGTCCCAGTTCTTCATCGTCCGGCCGTCGGACAGCGCGGCCACGATCAACGCCGCGCTCGCCGCCGGCCGGCATCTGCTGTTCCAGCCCGGCATCTATCACCTCAACGACACGATCCGGGTCACCAGACCGGACACCGTCGTGCTCGGCATCGGCCTGGCCACACTGATCCCGGACACCGGCCTGCCGGCCATCACTGTGTCCGATGTGGACGGTGTGAAGCTGGCCGGTCTGCTGATCGACGCCGGACCAGTGAACTCGCCGGTGCTGGTCGAGCTGGGCCCGGCCGGTTCGTCGGCCAGCCACGCCGTCAACCCGTCGTCGCTGCACGACATGTTCTTCCGGGTCGGTGGCGCGCACGCCGGGCGGGCCACGGTCAGCCTGCGGATCAACAGCCACGACGTGATCGGCGACCACATGTGGGTGTGGCGCGGTGACCACGGCACCGGTGTCGGCTGGACGGTGAACACCGGCGCCAACGGCGTGGTCGTCAACGGCAACAACGTGTTGATGTACGGGCTGTTCGTCGAGCACTACCAGCAGCACAACGTGATCTGGAACGGCAACGGCGGCCGTACGTACTTCTTCCAGAACGAGCTGCCCTACGACCCGCCCAGCCAGGCGGCCTGGGGCAGCAGCGGCGGCGGTGCGCTCGGCTGGGCCGCGTACAAGGTGGCCAACTCGGTCACCAGCCACGAGGCCTGGGGCGTTGGCGGCTACTCCTTCTTCAACGTCAACCCGGCGGTGGTGGCCAGCCGTGCCTTCGAAGTCCCGAACACGCCCAACGTCCGCTTCCACGGCCTGGTCGCGGTCTCGCTCGGCGGCGTCGGCACGATCAACCGGGTGATCAACGACACCGGCGCGACCGCCAACCTGGCCAACCAGGTGTCCTACGTGCCGAACTTTCCCTAGCCCCTGACGGGATTTCGTGAAGATGGTCCCCGGCAGCCCTCCGGTTTCCCTGGTTTGGGAACCGGAGGGCTGCCGGGGTCTCCCCAGCGTCGTCTGCTGCCATTCCGGTGCCGTCCGCGGTGGCGGTCCGGCTAGGCGCGCACCGGCGCCGTGCACCGACAGGGGGCCGGGCGGGCCCGGACCGGGGCGGCGGGGATCGCCGGGCGGCGTCGGAACAGCCGGAGGAGGAAGGCGGGCCTCCGGTCCGGTTCGACCGGGGCGTGGGGCAGCGCGGACTCGGCGAGCCGGCGGGTGGCCTCGACCCCGGTGGCGGGTATGAACATGACTGCTCGATTCGTGCTGTGTGGACGTTTTCGGATGCCGGCACCATCGACGGTAGGCCGGTGCAGTTCATACGTCCAATGCAATGGTGTACCGGATTTCATGCGTTGCGCGCATGATGTGCGGCATGGAGCTACGGCACCTGCGGTCGTTCGTGGTGACCGCCGAGGAGTTGCATGTCGGGCGGGCGGCGGGTCGACTGCACCTGACGCAGCCGTCGCTGAGCCGGCAGATCGCCGCGCTGGAGCGGGATCTCGGGGTGGAGCTGTTCAGCCGGGTCCGGCGGCGGCTGGGGCTCACCCCGGCCGGGGAGATCTTTCTGGCGTCGGCCAAGGATCTCGTGCGTCGCGCGGACCAGGCGGTCACCGACGCGCGCACGGCCGAGCGCGGTGAGCTGGGGACGCTGCGGCTGCGGTTCGTGCAGTCGGCGACCCATGATGCGCTGCCGCGGCTGCTCGGCGCGTTCCGGCGGGCCCACCCGGGGGTGGTGCTGAACCTGGAGACGATGACCACGCTGCGGCAGATCGCGCTGCTGCGGGCCGGTGAGATCGACGTCGGGCTGCTCCGGCTGCCGATCGACGAGCCCACCGTGGCCACCCGGGTGATCTCCCGCGATCCCCTGGTCGTGGCCCTGCCGGCCGGCCATCCGCTGGCCGCCCGAGCCCGGCTGCCGCTGCGCGCGCTGGCCGGCGAGCCGTTCGTGCTCTACACCCGCGCCTCCGGCCCGTCGGTGCATGACGCGATCGTCGGGCACTGCGTCGCCGCCGGCTTCACGCCGCGGATCATCCAGGAGGCGGCCGACGTGCAGACCATCGTCTCCCTGGTCGCGGCCGGTCTGGGCGTCTCGCTGCTGATCGCGCCGACCCCGCCGAGCGCCCAGGACGCGGTGGTGTACCGCCCGCTCACCGACCGGCTGCCCCGCTGGGACCTGGCCCTGGCCTGGCCGGCGGCCAGCACCGCTCCCGTACTTGTCCGGTTCCTCGCGGTGGCCGGCGAGGCATACTGAGGGTGACCGAGGGGAGGGCGGATGACGACCGAGTTGACAGTGCTGGGCGCCTGCCCACTTGACTGCCCCGACACCTGTAGCTGGGTGGTGACCGTGCGCGACGGCCGGGCCGTCGACCTGCGCGGTGACAGCGGTCACCCGTTCACCCGCGGCTCGCTGTGCACCAAGGTCAACCGGTACCTGGAGCACGCGGCGGCGCCGGACCGGATCACCCACCCGCTGCGCCGGGTCGGCCCGAAGGGCTCCGGCCGGTTCGAGCGGATCACCTGGGACGCGGCGCTGGACGAGATCTCCGTGCGGCTGCGGGAGATCATCGACCGGTACGGCGGCCAGGCGATCTGGCCGTACTGGGGCACCGGCAGCCTGGGATTCGTGCAGGGCCTCGGCGGCAGCCCCGGCCGGCGGTTCTTCAACGTGCTCGGCGCCTCCGACCATGCCATGACCATCTGCTCCATCGCCGGCAGTGCCGGCCTGACCTACACCACCGGCACTTCCGCGGGCATCGACCCGGAAGACCTGAGCCGGGCCAAGCTGATCATCCTGTGGGGGACCAACACGCTGACCACGGGCCACCACCTGTGGAAGTTCATCCAGGCCGCCCGGCAGGACGGCGCGCACGTGGTGGCCATCGACCCGTTGCGGACCCGCACCGCGAGCCAGGCCGACGAGCACCTGGCGCCGATCCCGGGCACCGACGCGGCGCTGGCTCTCGGGCTGCTCAACGTGGTCGTCGGCCTCGGGGCGCAGGACCGGGAGTTCCTCGCCGAACACACCCTGGGCTGGCCGGAGTTCCGGGAGCGGATCGAGCAGTACCCGGCCGACAAGGTCGCCGAGCTCACCGGTGTGCCGGCGGAGCGGATCGTCGCCCTCGGCACCCGGATCGCCACCACCCGGCCGACGGCCATCCGCGCCACCATGGGTATGCAGCGGCACGCCGGCGGCGGCACCGCACTGCGCACGCTGGCCTGCATTCCCGGTGTGACCGGCGACTGGGCCCGGCCGGGCGGGGGGCTGTCCTACTCGACGACCGCGCACTTCCCGCTGGACCGGGCCGCGCTGTACCGGGACGACCTGCGACCGGGACCGGTGCGCACGCTGTCGATGACCCTGCTGGCGCACATTTTGTCCACTGTGGACGATCCGCCGGTGCGGGCGCTGATCGTGCAGGCGGCCAACCCGGCAGCCAGCACGCCCGACCAGAACGCGGTGCGCCGGGAACTGGCCCGGGAAGACCTGTTCACCGTCGTGGTCGAGCAGTTTCCCACCGACACCGTGGACTACGCCGACATCGTGCTCCCGACGACCATGCAGACCGAGCACGCGGACCTGCACAACGGCTATGGCCACATGTACCTGGCGTGGAACGAGCCTGCGGTGGCACCGCCGGGGGAGTGCCTGCCGGCCACCGAGATGTTCCGCCTGCTGGCCGGCCGGATGGGCCTGACCGAGCCCAGCCTGTACGACTCCGACGAGCGGCTGGCCGAGCAGGCGCTCGGCTCCGGGGACCCGGCGCTGTCCGGCATCACGCTGGACCGGCTGCGCGCCAACGGGTATGCCCGGCTGGCCGTGCCGAAGCCGTTTCTCCCGTTCGCCAACGGGTTTCCCACGCCGTCGGGCCGGCTGGAGTTCCGCTCGGCCCGGGCCGAGGCGGACGGCCTCGACCCGCTGCCCGGCTACCTACCGGCCGCCGAGGTGGTCAGCGACCGGCTCGCCGCCCGCTACCCGCTGGTCCTGATCTCCATTGCGTCCCACCACTTCCTCAACACGGTGTTCGGCAACAACGCCGAGCTGCGCCGCCGGGCCGGGCGGCCCCGGGTGGTGCTGCACCCGTCCGACGCGGCCGCGCGCGGCCTGGCCACCGGCGCGGAGGTGCGGGTGACCAACGACCGCGGCGCTTTCCACGCCGAGCTGGAGGTCGGCGACTGGGTCCGGCCCGGAGTGGCGGCCACCACCAAGGGCCACTGGGCAAAGCTCACCGGCGGGTCCAGCGTCAATGCCACGGTGGACGAACGCGACGCCGACCTCGGCGGCGGCGCCGTCTTCCACGACAACCGGGTCGAGATCACCCCGGCCTGATCGCCGTAGCCGCGCCGATCGTGCCCGAACGGAGCCCGGCGCCGGGGGTGCCGGGCTCCGTCCCGTTCAGATCCGTCCCGGCCCGGCCCCGGCCAGGACCAGGGACTTGACGTTCGCCCCGGGGTCGAGGGTGTAGCCGTACGGGATCGGATTGACGCTGCCGGCCGACTCCGGTGCGCCGGAGTTGACGAACACGTTGCCGCGGTGCACCAGGTTGCCGCCCGGAGACTCGAACACCCCGACGGCCAGCGGACGCACCACGTTCTCGTAGTAGTTGTTCTCCACCAGCACACCGGCCTCGACGGTGGACGCGACCCCGTAGTCGGCGTTGGCCACGTAGTTGTTGTACACGTGCACCGGGTTGCCGAACCGGACCCGCGGGTGGCGTTCGGCCGTGCCGTCGTACCAGTTGTGGTGGTAGGTGACCCGAAGGTGGCCGCGGTCCTGCCCGCCGTTGTCGTCGTCGTGGCCGAGCAGCATGTCCTTGGTCTGCCCGAAGGTGTGGTTCCAGGACACCGTGATGAAGTCGGCGCCGCGCTTGATGTCGATCGTGCCGTCCGAGGTGCCGGAGATGGCGTTGTGGTCGATCCACACGTGGTGCGCGCCCTCTTCCACGTTGACGCCGTCGTCGTCCGAGCCGCGGAAGTTGAGGTTGCGGATGATCACGTTGCTGGACCCCTCCTCCAGGGTCAGCCCGCCGCCGGTGAACCCGGAGTTCGCCCCGACGCCGATGATCGTCTTGTTCGACCCGACCTCGACCATGCCGTCGATCGCGATCGTCCCGGTGACCCGGATGGTCTGCCGGGTCGCGGTCTCGACCACGGCCAGGAACTCCGACTCGGTGTCGACGTCGACGGTCGTGCCGCCGGTGCCACCGGTGGTTCCGCCGCCCTGCGTCGCCCAGCCGACCAGCGGGCCGGGCGGGGGCGGCGGACCCGGGCTCGTGGTGGTGGTCGGGACGGGCAGGGTGGTGGAACCCGGCGGCCCGCCGACGGTTTCGACCAGCACGTCGTCGAACGAGGCGCTGGCGTTGAACGTGGCCACTCCGGCCCGGCCGGAGCCGAACTGGGTGTCGGTGGCCTGGCCGACCTGGGTGCCGTTGACGAAGCCGCGCAACGTGCTGCCGTTGACCTCGAGGCGCAGCGTGTAGAAGGTGCCCGTCGTGACGGCGATGTTGGCGGTGGCCAGGGTGGTGGCGGAGCCGCTGACCAGCTTCCTGAGCTGCACGGTGTTGCTGGAGCGCAGCGTCAGGTAGTAGTAGCTGGTGTTGCTCTGGGCCCTGGCCAGCACCGCGGCGAACCGGTCGGATCCGTTGAACGACAACGCCTTGACCCGCGCCTGCACCGCGTAGTTGGCCCAGGTGCTCTGGCCGGCCAGGGCACGGGCGTCACTCGAGGTGCTGGACTGGCGGGCCACCTGGGAGCCGTCGGCGGTGACCGACCAGGAACCGCCGGAACGGGTCCAGCCGTCCAGGTTGCCGTCCTCGAAGTTGTCCGACAGCAGCGTGTCGGCGCGCGCGGTCGGCGCGTTGGACACCGAGACCAGCGCGAACACCATCGCGCTGACCGCCACCAGCGGTGCCGCGACCGACCAGAATCGTCTGCCGAACTTCCCGGCCGATGCTGTTGGGGGCATGGCGAAACCTCCCGGGACAGGGTGTGGGCGTGGCTGTACGCAGGATGGGTCCGATGTGGACCAACAGAGAGCTCCTGCCAAGCAGGGTAGGCAGCACGCCGTGGACAATCGCGCACACCGTGTGGACATTGGAGCGTCAACGGACGCCGAAAGTCTCCCGCTCCTCCGGGGTGAGGGTCCGGGTTGCCCGGGTCCTGGCCAGGGCCAGCACGTCCGGCAGCGGCGCGCAGGCCTCGCACCGCTGGACGCGGACGGTGCCGTCTTCGTGCGTGGTGAGCAGGTCGTAGCCGCCGGGGGCGAAGACGACGCTCTCCACCGAGGACTGGTAACCGTTGAACACCACCGGCTCCGTGTCGCCGGTGCTCGACCAGACCCGCAGGGTGGCGTCGTTGCCGCTGGTGGCGATGTAGCGACCGTCCTGGCTGAACGCGATGCCCCACACCAGGCCCTGATGACCGTGCAGCACGATCGGCTCGCCGGAGCCGTCCGCCGGCCAGATCCGGGCGGTGCCGTCGTGGCCGCCGCTGGCCACCCGCCGGCCGTCCGGGGAGAACGCCACGCTGAACGCCTGCCCGTGATGCCCGCGCAGCACCACCGGTTCCCCGCCGGCGGCCGGCCAGATCCGCACGGAGCCGTCGCTGCCCGCGCCGACCACCCGGCCGTCCGGGCCGACCGCCACCTGCCGGAACACCCCGTTCCCGGTGCTCAGCACGACCGGTTCCCCGCCGGCCACCGGAAACCGCCGTACCGAGCCGGCGGCGTCGCTGACCACGACGGACCTGCCGTCCGGGGTGAACGCGACGCTCCATACCAGGCCCTCGACCCGGCTGAGCACCACCGGCTCGGCCACGCCGAGCGTCCAGACCCGCGCGGTGCCGTCCTCCCCGGCGCTGGCCACCTGCCGCCCGTCCGGGCTGGCCGCGACGTCGAGCACCTCGCCGGTGTGCCCGCGCAGCACAACGGGTTCGCCGCCGCCGGTGTCCCAGAGCCGCACCGTCCCGTCCGCGCCGCCGCTGACGATCCGGGACCCGGCGAACCGGGCCGCCCAGGACGCGCCGTCGTGCCCACGCAGCACGGTCGGCTCGCCGGGGGGCATCGCCGACCACAGCCGCAGCGTGCCGTCGGTGCCGACGCTGGCCACCCGGCGCCCGTCCGGGCTGAACGCCACGCTCCAGACCTCGCCGCGATGCCCGTGCAACTCGACCGCGTTGGCGCTGGACTCGGGACCGTGCACCCGCACCTTCCCGTCCTGGCCGCCGCTGGCCACCATGTGCCCATCCGGGCCGAACGCCGAGGTCAGCGACCGGCCCTGGTGACCGGGCAGCTCGACGGTGGGCCGCTGCCCGGTCGGGTCCCAGATCCGGACCGCGCCGTCGGTGCTGGAGCTGACCAGGAGGGAGCCGTCCGGGCTGAAGGACAGATGCCCCTGGCTGCCCGGTTCGGCCCGCACCACCACGGGATCCCGCAGCCGGGCCCGATCCCAGACCTGGAGCACACCGTCGGAGTGCCCGCTGGCGGCCAGGTAGCGCCCGTCGGGGGAGAACGCCACGCTGTACGGCTTGCCGGTGAAACCGGTCAGCAGGACCGGTTCGGTGCCACCGGCGAGGTCCCACACCCGCACCCCGTCCTCGCCTGCGCTGGCCAGCGTCCGCCCGTCCGGCGCGAAGGCGATCTCGGAGACCTCACCGCGGTGGCCGCGCAGCACGACCGGCTCGCCGCCGTCCAGCGGCCAGACCCGGACCGTGCCGTCGTAGCTCCCGGAGGCCACCGACCGCCCGTCCGGGCTGAACATCGAACTCCACACCTTGTTGGTGTGCCCGTGCAGCACGACCGGCTCCGGCCAGGCCTGGCCGTCCTGCGGCGGCTGCCAGATCCGCACCGTGCCGTCGTCGCCGCTGGTCACCAGCCGCCGGCCGTCCGGGCTGAACCCCACGCACAGCGCCCGGCCGTGGCCGGTGGGCACGGAGGCGCGCACCCGGGAGTCCGACACCGCCTGGCGCAGCGCCGTCTGCGCCTCCGGGGTCGGCCGGGTGTCCACCGCCCTGGTGGCGAGCAGCAGGGCCAGCTCAGGGTCGAACTGGAGCTGACTGCGGGCGCTCGCGGCCAGTTGGCGGGAATAGGCCAGCTCGCTCGCCTCGGCCGAGGCCGCGGCCTGGATCAGCGCGTACCCGGCGAGCAGGCTCACCACGGTCAGCAGCACGCCGAGGACGGTCACCGTCAGCCGCACGGCCCGTCTTCGTCCGGCCCGCTCCCGGTCCCGGCGCGCGATGCTGGTCGCCAGAAAGGCCCGCTCAACGTCGTTGAGCGCGTCGCGATCCCGGTCCTGCCAGCTGGCCAGCAGGACACCCTGGTACAGGTAGGCCTCGTCGCGACCGGCGCGGTCCCACTCGGCGGCGGTGTCGGTGAGCCGGCGGTGCGCGCGCAGTGCGTCCCGGTCCGCGGCCAGCCATTCGCGCAAGGTCGGCCAGCCGGCGATGAGCGCCTCGTGCGCGATCTCCACGGTGCTCTCGCCGACGGTGATCAGCCGGGCCGCGGCGAGCCGGTCGAGCACCGTGCGGGTGGTCGGATCGCTGCCCAGCTCGGTGCGGGTCACCCGACGCCGGGTGTCCTCGGTGCCCTCGCCGAGCGCGGTCAGCCGCACCATGATGTCCCGGGCGGCGCGTTGCTGCTCCGGGGTCAGCTCGCCGTACACCCGCTCGGCGGACTGGGCGATCGCCCCGCCGAGCCCGCCTGCCGCCGCGTAGTCGGCCAGCCGCAGCGACAGACCCTTGCGCCGCCGCCAGGTCTCCCACAGCGCGTGCGACACCAGCGGCAGCGCCCCCTGCCGGCCGTCCGCCTCGGTGAGGATCGTGGTGACCAGCGTCTTCTCGACCATGAACCCGGCCCGTGCGGCCGGCTCGGTGACCGCCGCGCGCAGCTCGTCCGCGCTCATCGGCCCGACAAGGACCTGCGCGTCCTGCAGCGCCCGCACCAGCCGGGGGTGCCGGGCGCAGTGGGTGAAGAAGTCGGCCCGCAGGCCGAGCACGACCCGGGTGCGGTTGTCCGGCTCGGCCGCGGTGTCCAGCAGCGCGTCGATGAACCCGTCCCGTTCGGCCGGGTCGGGGCAGAGCGTGAACACCTCCTCGAACTGGTCGACCACCAGCAGCAGCTCGGCCTCGGCCGGCGCATCGGCGAGCAGCGTCCGGGCGGCCAGGCCGAGGTTGCGCGGCTGCGCGGCCAGCTCGGCGGCGAGCTGCCCCGGCGACACGCGCAGCAGCGCGCCGAGCCGCACCGCGCACTCGTCCAGCGGGTGCGTTCCCGGGGTGAGCAGCAGGGTCGACCAGCGCGCGCGGTCGGCCCGGGCCGCCGGGATCAGCCCGGCCCGCAGCAGCGACGACTTTCCCGACCCGGACGCGCCGACCACGGCCACGAACCGCTGCCGGGACAGCCGTTCGGTCAGCAGGGTAACCAGCCGGTCCCGGCCGAAGAACCGGTCGGCGTCCTCGACGCCGTAGGCAGTCAACCCCACGTACGGCGCCGGCTGCTCGTCGTCCGGCCCGGCCGCCTCGGGCCCGTCCACCGCGTCCAGCTCGGTGCTGGCCGCCCGCCACCGGGCCTCCCAGGCTTCCGGATCGCCGCCGCACGCCCGCACGTAGGCCAGCGTCACCGGCAGGCTGGGCAGCGCCTCACCGCGCGCCGCCTGCGCCAGGGTGGTCGGCGAGTAGTGCGCCACCCGGGCCAGCTCCCGGTAACCGGGGCTGCCCGCCCGGTGCCGCAGCTCGCGCAGTGCGGCGGCGAACCGTTGCGCCACGCCGGCATCGGGATCGAGCGGTCGTTCCGGACGCGGCATCGTCGATCACCCCCAGCGGTACGGACGGTGCGGCGCAGAACCTAACCGAGGCAGGCGATCGTTGTCGATGCCGGGGTCCTCCGGCCGGGGTTGTGCGGAGTTGTTTGTGCGGCGGGAGATCCGGGAACCGGACAACCCGGAATCGGTTAGACCTGCAGTGACGATCGTGCTGGCGGCCGTACTGGGGGTGGTCAGCACGATCCACGGTTGTCCGGCCGGCGGGTGCCCACGATGCCGCGGGGTCGCCGACCGGCACCCGGGTGACCGCCGGCACGGCGGCCGGTTGCGTCCGTGACCGTCCCACGTCGCCGCCCACCGGATTCGGTGACCCGGTTGTGAGGTTCGGTGCGGGTCCAGGTTCGGCCTCCGGTTCAGGCCGGGCCCGGCCCGCACCGGACCGACCGGTAACGTGGCGGCCCATGACCTGGGGGCGGCTGGGGGCGGGAGTCGCGGTGCTGGCGCTGACCGGTGCCGTGCTGGCCGGCGACACGGAGTCGGTCACGCTGAGTACCGGGCCGATGATGGAGCGGGCCCAGGAGTGGTTCCGGCTGGCCCCGGAGTACTCCCAGGACGCGTGCTTCCGGGCCGACGGCGGGTATCAGGGCACCGACTGGTCGGCGGTGCTCGGCGGCTGCCGGTGGCCCTACTACCGGACCGACTGCTCGGGGTTCGTGTCGATGGTCTGGGGACTGCCGTTCAGCTACGCGACGCCACGGGCCGGGTTGGACAGCGACCTCACCGACGTGTCGACGGTGATCACCAAGGACGAGTTGCGCACCGGGGACGCGCTGCTCGCCTGGGGCCGGCACGTCCGGCTGTTCGTGCGGTGGACCGACGCCGCCCGGACCCGTTACCTCGCCTTCGATTTCGGGGCAACGCCGGTCAAACACCAGGTGTACGTCTGGGCCGGGGCGGGCGAGTACGACTACGTCCCCATCCGCTACCGGGCGCCGGTGTAGCGGCCGGCGAGCTCCGCGCCGATCCGGGCCAGCTCGGTTCGCACCGAGAGCGGTTCGAGCACCTCGACCTGCGCGCCCCAGCCGGCCAGGTTCCTGGCGATGTCCAGGGCGGTCGGGGCACCCAGCCGAACCCGGGACCGGCCGTCGTCCAGCGTGGCGTCGGTGTGGCAGTGCCGGCCGAAGTGGTCGCGCAGGATGGGCACGAACCGGGTCTCGATGAGCACGGTGGCCCAGGTGCGTGAGCGCCGCCGCTCCACCTCGGCGACCACCTGTTCCCAGGCGGTGTCCAGGCGGAAGTCGGCCGGGAGCTGGAAGGTCCGCGCGGTCGGCTCGGCGGCGGCGATCCGGTCCACCCGGAACGTCCGCCGGCCGCGGTCGGTGCCGGCGACCAGGTACCAGACGTCGTCCTTGTCCACCAGACCCCACGGGTCGGCCAGCCGCTCGGTGCGCCGCCGGGCGTTGTCCAGATAGGTCAGCCGGACCGTCCGCCGGCCGATCACCGCGGCCTGCAACAACTCCACCAGCTCGGGCCGGCGCCGCCCGCGCTCGCCCCACCGGGTCGGGTCGATCACCGTCGCGCTCGCCGCGGCCTCGGCATCGGCCCGGAAGGTCGTCGGCAGCGCCCGGACCAGCTTGCGCAGCGCCGCCTTGGCGTCCCCGGAGATCGCCGCCGCCGGACCGGCGAGCAGGAACAGCGCCCGGGCCTCGGGCGCGGACAACCCGCTCAGATCGGTCCGGGCGCCGCCGACCAGCGACCAGCCGCCGCCGCGCCCAGGTTGCGGGTAGACCGGGATGCCGGCCGCGGACAGCGCATCCAGGTCGCGGCGCGCGGTGGCGACCGACACCTCCAGCTCGCCGGCCAGCTCGGCGGCCGTCACCCGGCCCCGGGACTGCATCAGCAGCAGGGCGGCGACAAGACGATCGGCACGCATGTTCTCGATCTTTCCCGAAAAAGCGCTCAATTGATGAGCACTTTAGTCCGCAGGATGGTCTCTGTCAGCCGAGAAGAGCGAGAAGGGACCGAACTGATGTTGCGAGGAATGACCACTTTCGTGCTCGTCGCCGACGACGTCGCGGCCGCCGCGGCCTGGTACACCGAACTGCTCGGCGTTGAGCCGTACTTCCGGCGCGACGCCGGGGGCAAGCCGGCCTACGTCGAGTTCCGGATCGGCGACTACCAGCACGAGCTGGGCATCGTGGACAGCCGGTTCGTGCCGCCGCGCGGAACCGGCGGGGCGGTGGCCTACTGGCACGTCGACGACATCGAGGCCGCGTTCGCCCGGCTGCGCTCCCTCGGCGCCACCGAGCACGAGCCGGTGACCGAGCGCGGCGAGGGGTTCGTCACGGCCTCGGTGACCGACCCGTTCGGCAACCTGATCGGCGTCATGTTCAACCAGCACTACCTGGACATCCTCGGCGCGCGCCGGGCTGCGTGAGGAGGTTGCCGCGGTCAGCCGACCGGCGGGGTGCCGTGCGTGTGGAACGACTCGATGGTCTGCAGGCCCCACGCCTGGCCCTTGGCCCGCTCCGCCTCGGTCCAGGTGATCGTGCGCCAGTCGGGGGCGAACACCAGGCGGGCGACCGGGTTGCACAGCTCGATCCGGTTCCCGCCGGGCTCGTAGACGTAGAGGAAGAACGTCTGCTGGATGGCGTGCTTGTGCGGGCCGGTCTCGATGTGCACGCCCCGGTCCAGGCAGATGTCCGCGGCCCGCAGGATGTCCTCGCGGGTGTCGGTGGCGAAGGCGATGTGGTGCAGCCGGCCGGCGGTTCCGGTCCGGTCCCGGGTGTACACCAGGTCGTAGGACTTCTGCTGGAAGTGCAGCCACTGCGCGCTGATCTCCCCGCTGTCCAGTTGGATCTGCTCGGTCACCCGCCCGCCGAGCAGGTCGCGGACGAAGTCGCCGTTGGGTTCGGTGGCCACGGCGAGAAAGTTGACGTGGTCGATCCGGCGCACGCACACGCCCCGCGCCGGGTAGGCCTGCGCCTGGTTCTTCAGCGCCGGGCGCAGCTCGACCGGCGGGTCGAACCACTCGGACTCCCAGTACAGCGCGTACTCGTGGCCGTCAGGGTCGGTGCACAGGTACGCCGGCCCGATGCCCGGTTCGCCGTCCATCCAGCCGATCCCGCGGCCGGTCCGCTCGATCGCGGCCACCCGGCGGTCCAGTGCCGCCTGGCTCGCCGCCCGCAGCCAGGTCCGGCGCAGGCCCGAGGTGTGGTGCGCGGTCAAGGTGAGGCTGTGGTGCTCGTAGTCGTCCCAGCAGCGCAGGTATACCGAGTCGGCGTCCCGGCCGTTCTCGGTCAGCCCCAACACTTCGGTGAAGAACCACAGGCTGCGCTCGGGTTCGGGGGTGTGCAGCTCGACGTGGCCGAGATGGGCGATGTCGTGCAGCAGGGCCATCGTGGACGCTCCTAGGGGCGGGGGAAGACCAGGCCGTCGAACAGCTTGCGGGCGGTGCGGAGCACGCCGGAGCGGCGCACCACCGGAACCGGACGGTGGTCGAGCTCCACCGTGACGTCGAGGTGCCCGGTCGGGTGCTCGATGCGCAGCGGCCGGTCCGGGCCGGGCGGCCGGGCCAGGTCGTGCGCCGTGGTGCCGTCGAGCAGCGCGGCGGTGCCGACGCTGATCGCGCCGAGCACGCCGATCGAGTCGTGCGGCCGCACGGGGATGAACGTCCGGGTGCACAGCGTCCCGCCGCTCCGGGCCGGCGCCACGAGCGTGACCTTCGGGATCGACGCGGTCTCGACATCACCGAGCCCCATCAGGGTTCCGGCGCGCAACCGCAGCGACCGGACCCGCTCGGCCAACTCCGCGTCGGCGGCGAGCTCCGCCACGGTTTCGTAGCCGGTCACGCCGAGCTCGCTCGCGGCGGCGACCACCACCGGCATGCCGTTGTCGACGCAGGTGACCTCCACGCCGTCGATGACGTCGCACCGCGATCCGGTCGGCAGCAGGGCACCGCAGGCCGATCCGGCGGTGTCGGCGAAGTCCAGGGTCACCGGTGCCGCGGTGCCGGGCACGCCGCAGATGGCGGTGTCCCCGGCGTAGTCCACCGCGCCGTCGGGCGTCGGAAACGTCGCCACCGCAACGGACTTCGAGTTGACCATGCGGATGCGCACCGTGGTCCGCTCGGCGCCCGCGGCCACCAGACCGCGTTCGACGGCGAACGGCCCGACCCCGGCAAGCAGGTTGCCGCAGTTCTGCCGGTCGGACACGGTGGCCTGCTCGACACCCAGTTGCAGGAACAGGTAGTCCACGTCGACGTCCGACTCGGCCGAGGGGGAGATCACGGCCACCTTGCTGGTCAACGGATGCGCGCCGCCGATCCCGTCGATCTGTCGCGGGTCCGGGCTGCCGAGCACGCGCAGCAGCAGGTCGTCCCGGACGGCCGGGTCCGCCGGCAGGTCGTCGGCGAGGAAGTAGGCGCCCTTCGACGTGCCGCCGCGCATCAGCAGGCACGCAATCCCTGTGGTCATTGGACTTCCGCCGCGTACTGCTCGGCGGTCAGGTACCGCACGCCGAGACCTGCCAGCCGCTCGCGCAGCCCGTACCGGTCCAGGCCCAGCTCGCCGGCGACGAACGCCGCGCGGGCGGCCTCCTCCTTGGCCACCCGGGACCTGGCCGCGTCGAGCACCGCGGCGACCTGCCGGCGTGGCACGCACAGCACCCCGTCGTCGTCGGCAAGGACCGCGTCGCCCGGACCCACCGGCTGACCGCCGAGCACGACCGGAACGTTCACCGCGCCGGCCGTGGCCTTCACCGTGCCCTGCGCGCTGACCGCGGCCGACCACACCGGAAATCCCATCGCCCGCAGCTCCGCGACGTCCCGCACGCCGGTCCCGGTGACCAGGCCGCGGACCCCGCGCACCCGCAGCGCCGTGGCCAGCAGCTCACCGAAGAACCCGTCCGTGCTCGGCGAGGTGGTGGCCACCACGAGCAGGTCGCCGGCCGCGCACTGCTCCACCGCCGCGTGGATCATCAGGTTGTCGCCCGGGGCGCACAGCGCGGTCACGGCGGTACCGCCGACCCGGACACCCTGCTGCACCGGGCGAAGTGCGCTACCGAGGTAGCCGGCGCGGCCCATCGCCTCGTGCGCGGTGGCCACCCCGAGGGCGGCCAACTCGTCCACTGTGGACAGATTGGCGCGGGGCGGGCCGGTGACAACGACCGGTGTCATGCCAGGACCTCCGTGGTTTGGGGGAAGAGGCGGACGTAGGCCTCGGCCCTGGTGCCGTGGGTCCGGCCGAGGTTGGGCCCGGCGTTGCGGTTGAGCTGCACGCCGCGGCGCACGGCCAGATCGGTGTAGTAGTCCCACATGTGCCGCTGGGCCGGCAGGCACTCCATCGCCTGACGTTTGACCTCGAACACCGGGGTGATGTCCAGCAGCAGGTTCGGCCGGAAGTCGCACTGCTCGGGCTGATGCGGCTCGAAGAAGAACACCGGGGGAGCGCCGAGCGGATCGCCCGGTGCCTCGTAGCCGATGGCCTGGGCGAGCACCCTGGCCTGCAGCGCCATCCGGGAGGCGGCCGGATGGTCGCCGTTGTACGGGTCGGCGGGCGGATGGGTGAGCACCACCGCGGGCTCGACGTCCCGGTAGACCCGGACCAGGCGGTCGACCAGTTCCGCGCTCTCCGGCAGCGGGTAGTCGCCCGCGTCGAAGAACTCGATCTCCGCGCCGAGTACCGCCGCCGCTGAGGTGGCCTCGGACCGGCGCAGGTGTTTGATCTCGTCAAGGGCCAGCCCGTCCCGCCAGGCCCTTGCCGACTCGCCGCGCTCGCCGTAGCTCAGGCAGACGACCTTGGCGCGCTCGCCGCGGGCGGTGGCCAGCGCGATGGCGCCGGAGGCACGCCAGACGAAGTCGCCCGCGTGCGCGCTGATCACCAGCAGGGATCCCGGCATGAAACCGCTCCTTCAGCTGTCGGACTCGCGCAGCGCGTCGATCACGCTGCGCAGGTGGGCGCGGGTGGCCGCCTCGGCCGTGCCCGGGTCCCGGCCGGCGATGGCGGCCACGATCGCCAGGTGCTCCTCGAGCGAGCGGGCCGGCCGGCCGGGGCGCAGCGCCAGCCGGTACTGGTGCCGGACCAGCTGGCCCTGCAACCGTTCCAGCAGCTCGTTCGCCACCGGCTGGGCGGCGATCTCGCGCACCCGGGTGTGCAGTACGCGGTTGAGCGCCGAGTACTTCATCGGCTCGCCGTCGGTGACCGCAAGGCGCATCGCGTCGCCGAGCCCGGTCAGCTCGTCGATCTCGGCGTCGGTGGCCAGTTCGGCGGCCTTGGCCGCGCACAGTCCCTCCAGCACCATCCGGCATTCGGTGATGGCCACCGCCTCCGGGACGGTGACCAGCCGGACCCGGGCGCCGCGGTTGGGGATCCGCTCGACCAGGCCGGCCGCGGTCAGGTCGATCAGCGCGGCCCGCAGGCTCGCCCTGGTCACCCCGAACAGCTCGGCCAGCTCGGACTCGACCAGCCGCTGCCCGGGAACCATGTCACCCTCGGCGATCGCCGCACGGAGCGCGGCGATCGCCGTCCGCTTGCCGGTTTCGCCTTCGTGCGGTCGCATGCCGCGGACCCTAAAACGGTGTGACAGAATCGTCAACAATATTCGCGGCAATCTTGTCGACAGGATTCGCCAGCAGGCCCAGCTACAGGCCGAGGATGCCGCGGCGGACGTCTTCGCGGTCGCGCAGTTCGGCTGCGGGCGCGCCGGCCACGATTCGGCCCTCGATCAGCAGGTAGCCGCGCGTCGAGATCTCCAGGGCGCGGTCGATGTCCTGTTCGACCAGGAGCACGCTGACGCCGCGCGCGTTGATCGCGCCGATCGCGGCGAACACCTCGTCCAGCACCACCGGGGCCAGGCCGAGGGACGGCTCGTCCAGCAGCAGTAGCCGCGGGTCGGCCATCAGCGCCCGGCCGATGGCGAGCATCTGCTGCTCCCCGCCGGACAGCGTGCCGGCCGGCTGCGCGGACCGGGCGGCCAGCCGCGGGAACAGCTCGAGCACGCCGGCCATGGTGCGCCGGTACCGCTCGCGGACCCCCCGGCGGTAGGCGCCGAGAACCAGGTTCTCGTGCACCGACATGCTGCCGAACACCCGCCGGCCCTCCGGCACGATCGCCACGCCCCGGGCGCAGACCCGGTGCGCGGGCAGCCGCAGCACGTCCTCGTCGTCGACCGTCACCTGGCCGCGGACCGACGGGTGCAAACCGGCGATCGCCGCCACGATCGTCGACTTCCCGGCGCCGTTCGGGCCGATGATGCTCACCGTCTCGCCGGCGCCGACCGTCAGCGACACGCCCCACAGCGCCCGCGCGTCGCCGTACCAGGCGTCCAGCTCGCTGACCTCAAGCATGGGACCGCTTCCCC
The DNA here is from genome assembly GCF_035762905.1 of Actinophytocola sp. Taxonomy (GTDB): domain Bacteria; phylum Actinomycetota; class Actinomycetes; order Mycobacteriales; family Pseudonocardiaceae; genus DASYTH01. The sequence continues at coordinate 16,528 of NZ_DASUCC010000040.1, read as the reverse complement.
AGGTAGGCCCGGACCACGGCCGGGTCGGCCAGCACCGTCGCGGGGTCGCCGTCGGCCAGCACGGACCCGCGGTCGAGCACCACCACCCGGGTGGCCACCGCCCGGACGACCCGCAACAGGTGCTCGACGATCACGATGGCCACACCGGAGGCGTGGATCCGGCGGATCACCTCGACGGCGTTGTCGATCTCGGCCGGGTTGAGCCCGGCCAGCGCCTCGTCGAGCAGCAGCACGGCCGGCGCGGTGGCCAGCGCCCGGGCGATCTCCAGCAGCTGGCGCTGGTGCAGGTTGAGCGCGGCCGGGGCGGCGTGGGCCAGTTTCTCCAGCCCGACCATGGCCAGGTGCCCGGTGGCCACCCGGCGTGCCCGGGTCAGGCTCCGCTCGGGCTCGCGGCCGAACATGATGGCCATGGCCACGTTGTCCCGCACGGTCATCGACGCGAACGGCCGGGGGATCTGGTAGGTGCGGGCCACGCCGAGGTGCGCGATCCGGTGCGGCGGCAGCCCCGTGGTGTCCCGGCCGGCGATCCGCACGGTTCCGCCGGTCGGGCGCACGCTGCCGGCCAGCAGGCTGACCAGGGTGGTCTTGCCGGAGCCGTTCGGACCGATCAGGCCGACCAGCTCGCCGGCCCGGATGCGCAGCGAGAGACCGGCAACGGCCCGCACCCCGCCGAAGTTCTTGGTGAGCTCGTCGCATTCGACCAGAGCGGTTTCCGCACCGTCCACAGGGGACATTCGAATGTCCAGTTCGGACGGATCGACCGGGCGGGCCCGCCGGGACGCCGGCAGCAGCGCGCGCACCCGGGGGTAGAGCCCTTCCGGCGCGGCCAGCACCATCGCGATCAGCACGCCGCCAAGGATCACCGGCTGCCAGCCGAGCAGATCGGCCGCGGTCAACCGGTCCTGCAGCAGCACGACCAGGACGGCGCCGAGCACCGGGCCGATCCAGTGCGTGCGCCCGCCGAGCACGCTCATCACGATCACGAACAGCGGCACGGTCAGGGTGAACACGCTGTCCACCGTGACGAAACCGATCTGCAGCGCGAAGATGCTGCCGCCGACCCCGCCGATCACGGCGCTGGCCACCAGAGCCGTCAGCTTGTACCGGAAGGTCGCCACGCCCAGCGCCTCGCCGACGTCCTCGGCGTCCCGGATCGTGGCCAGCGCCCAGCCGGACCTGGTCCGGGCCATCAGGAACGCCACCGCGACCGCCGCCCCGGCGACCAGCAGGTTGACCAGGTAGAGGAAATCCTGGAAAAGCCCGATCGAGGCCGGGAAGTCCGGGACGGCGACGATGATCCCCTGACCGCCGTCGATCGAGCCGTTGATCCTGGCCAGCGCGGCCAGGATGAACGGAACCGCAAGGGTGAGCAACGCGAAGATCTCGCCGCGCAGCGAGCGCAGCCGGAACGCGAGCACCCCGATGCCGAGGGCGAGCACCGCGCACAACCCGGCCGCGATCAGCACGGTGAGCCCGAAGTCCAGCCGGTGCCGGCCGAACAGCACCGCGGTGGTGTACGCGCCGACGCCGACGTAGGCCGCCTGACCGAAGCTGAAGTAACCGCTGTACCCGGACAGGATGTTCCAACTGGTCGCCTGCGTGACCCAGAACAGCATGGTGGTCAGCAATGCCAGCACGGAGACGGGAACCCCGAGGGTCTCCCGGTACAGCGACAGCACGGCCAGCGCGCCCACCGCGAGCGCGATGCCGGCCAGCCCGCGGACGATCACCGCACGGCCCGGACGAACAGCCCGCGCGGGCGTACCAGCAGGGCCAGCACGATCGCGGAGAACAGCACGAACGGCGCCGCGGCGGGGGAGAGCAGCACCGAGACCAGCCCGGACAGCGCGCCGACGAACAGCCCGGCGGCCAGCGTGCCGAGCAGGTGGCCGATGCCGCCGAGGATCACCACGGCGAACACCGTGCCGAACCATTCGTACGCGGTGGCCGGGGTGAGCGCGTTGGCCAGCGCGAACAGCATTCCGGCCACCGCGGCGGTGGCCCCGCAGACCGCGCCGAGCAGCACGCCGAGTCGCCGGTGGTCGATGCCGAACGCGCCGGCGATCGTGCGGTCCTCGGCCAGCGCGCGCAGGGCCCGGCCGGCGAAGGTGCGCCGCAGCGCCAGATGCGCGCCGGCGATGAGCGCGATGGCGATCAGAAACGCCAGCAGCGTGGTGATCGGAAAGACCAGCCGGCCGGTGTCGAGGGAGGCCGTGGCGTACGGGTTGACCGCCGCGCTCATCCGCTGGAAGTCCGCGCTCCAGATGTTGCTGACCAGCTGCACGGTTGCGATCAGCAGGCCGAAGCTGACCAGCAGCGAGTTGAGCTCTGAGACGCCGAGCCGGTCGTAGGCCCATTGCAGCGCGCCGCCTGCGACGAACATGACCGGCACGGTCAGGCCGAGGGTCAGGATCGGGTCGATGCCCCACTCGGAGGCGAACTGGAACGTGAGGTAGGCGCTGATCAGGATCAGGCCGAAGTGCGCCAGGTTGATGATCCGCAGCACGCCCCAGGTGACCGAGACGCCCGCGGCCATCAGGGCGTAGAGCCCGCCGAGCAGCAGTCCGGCTACGGCGGACTGGACTGCGATCACAGCTACCTCACCCGGTCGGGCGGCGCAGCGGTGCGGCGGCCCGGTCGGTCGGCCACACGGTGACCCAGTTGGAGCTCTGGATCTGCTTGAGGGCCTGGGTCGGCGGCCAGAAGTTGTTGACGTTCGGGTCGAAGGTGAGTTGCCCGTTGAACGTCGTGTCCGTGCCGGACTTGTGCAGCTCGTCGCACATCGCCTTCTGGTCCGTACCGTTGCTGCCCTTGACCGCGGCGGCGAGGATCTCCCACGCCGTCCAGGACGCGGCGGCCTGCGTCTCGAACACGGTGTACGGCAGCTTCGCCGCGGTGGCCCGGTTCTTGAACTCGTCGACGATCTCGGTGGCCTCCGGGCCCAATCGGTCCAAAGTGGACTTGTCGGGCTCGAACTGGGTGACCGAGAGCATCCCGTCGGATGTGCCGCCGAGGCCGAGCGGGGGCCCGGGCGCGGGGAACAGGCTGAACATCAGCGGTGGCTTGTAACCCAGCTGCGCCATGGCCTGCAGCAGGTTCACCGGGTCCACGCCGAGACCGTTGTTGACCACCAGGTCCGGCGCCGCGTCGCGCACCTGGGCGGCGATCGGGGCCCAGTCGGTGGTGGCCGGCGGATAGCGGACCTCGGCGACCACGGCCAGACCGCGTTGCTTGGCGATCGACACCGCGCCGGTCGGGTCGGCCTCCGACCCGTAGGAGATGAAGTCCGTGGACCCGTTGCGGTTGGTCAGGATCGCCACCTTCGCCGGCGGGTTGGGCAGGGTGGCCACCGCGTCGAAGAGCTGGTTGGGCACGAACTCGTTGGGCTTGGGGCCGATGGACCAGCCGGGGAACTGGCAGTCGTAGTTCATCAGCGGGGCCAGTACCGCGGTGTGCTGCGGCAGCGTGTAGCCGTGCCGCTGGGCGACCGCCATCGCGGACAGGATGTTCGGCGTGGCGTACGGGCCGATGATCAGGTCCACCCGGTCCTGGGTGATCAGCTGCTCGTAGAGCGTGCTCACCTTCGCCTGGTCGGACTCGTCGTCCCGGACGGTCCAGCGGACCTGGCGGCCGAGCAGCCCGCCGCTGGCGTTGAGCCGGTCGACGAACTGCTCGCCGGCGATCTTGTGGATGGCGCCGGTGGCGGCGAACGCGCCGGACAGCGACAGCGTCGAACCGACCACGATGGGTTCGCCGCTGCTCGGCTGCGCCCCGGAGTCGCTTCCGGACTTCGCCTCGCACGCGACCGTGAACAGCAGCAGAATCGTTGCCACCAGAGCGGATCCGCGCCGGCTGAGGTGTCTGTTCGCCCGCATCGCCCGACACCGCCCTTTCCGGGCACGACGGCTTTGTCGGGCAGGAGTGTATGCCTCTGCTTTACAAGTGTGCAATAACACTTAACGCTTACAGATCGTCGACCGGTGCCGCGCCAGTCAGCCAGTTCAGCTCGCTGTCGATCATGAACTGGCCGCCCCAGCCGGCCACCAGCGGCGGCCAGTCCCGAAAGTTTCGGACCGCTTCGTAGAACTCGGTCACCGACTTCTCCGACGGTTCCTCGTGCAGCCGCCCGATCAGATCGAACAGTCCCGGCGGCCGCTCCTCGACCCGCCCGAGCACCTCGAGGAACCACTTGTGGTACGGGTAGAGCGCCCGGTTGTGGGCCAGGATCAGCCGGCCGCCGAACAGCACCAGCTTGCTCACCGCGAGCCCGAGCAGGTAGCGGTTGTTCCGCCGCAGCGCCTCGTTCGCGTACCAGTGCCAGGCCTGGAGTTGGGCGTGGAACCGGCGCATCCGCTCGATCCGGCCCTCCTCCGGGTACCGGGCCGCGGCCCGCACCGACTCGGGCAGCCCGTCGAGGCGGCCGAACAGCACCCGGGCGTCGGCGAAGGCGAACCGGGCCGGTTCGCTGCCGCGCGCGGCCACCTCGGCCAGGAAACCGGGCCGCAGGTACTTCCCGTCGACGTAGCCACCGGGATAGGTGCACAGGTCCGCGGTGACGAAGGTGCGCTGCCCGGTCGCCACCCGCCGCGCGTGTTCCTCCTCGGTCACCAGGATCAGCACGTCGACATCGGAGTCCGGGCCGGCGAACCCGTGCGCGAGCGAGCCGGCCAGCAGCAGTCCGAGCACATCGGGCTGAGGCTCGAAGTACTCGACGATCCGCCGGATCGACTCCTCATGATGTTGGTGCATTCGGCAATGCTATGCAGGATTTCCGTTTGTTCGGACATCTGCCGCTTGTGGTGGGCCCGGTGCGCGGCGGAACATCGGTGCACACAACCCAAACCCACCTCCACGCGCCGGAAACCCCGGCGCTCCCTGCGGGAGGCAGTGTGAACCGCAAACGCTTGTCGGTGGTGGCCGGCGCCCTGATCGCCTTCGCCACGACCCTGTCCGTCAGCGCACCCCCGGCGACCGGTGACCAACCGGCGCCCGACGTACCCACCTTCGCCGAGTACCGGGTGGAGAACGTCAAGACCGCCGAGCAGCGCAGCGCGATCGCGCGCACCGGCGCCTCGGTGGACGCCGTCGAGCACGGCGGCCTCAACATTACCGCCACCCCGGCGGAGGTGGCGCGGATCCGCGCGCTGGGCTACCAGGTCGAGCGGCAGGAACTGCTGGCCCCGCCGAGCGCGGGAGACGTCACCCCGCTGGACTTCCCCTCGGCGGACGCCCGGTACCACAACTACGCGGAGATGACCGCCGAGATCAACCAGGCCCTCGTCGACCATCCCACGCTGATCAGCAGGCGGGTCATCGGCCGGTCGTTCCAGAACCGGGAGATCGTGGCCCTGAAGATCTCCGACAACGTGGCCGTCGACGAGGCCGAGCCCGAGGTCCTGTTCACCGCCCACCAGCACGCGCGCGAACACCTCACGGTCGAGATGGCGCTGTATCTGATCAGCCAGTTCACCGACTCCTACGCCACCGACGCCCAGATCCGCACCATGGTCGACAACCGCGAGATCTGGATCGTCCCGGACGTCAACCCGGACGGCGGCGAGTACGACATCGCCACCGGCTCCTACCGGTCCTGGCGCAAGAACCGCCAGACGAACTCCGGCTCCTCGAACGTCGGCACCGACCTCAACCGCAACTGGAACTACAACTGGGGCTGCTGCGGCGGATCCTCCGGCAGCACCAGCAGCTCCACCTTCCGCGGCAGCGCGGCCGAGTCGGCCCCCGAGGTCCGGGTCGTCGCCGACTTCGTCCGCACCCGGGTCGTCGGCGGCGTCCAGCAGATCAAGACCCACATCGACTTCCACACCTACGGCGAACTGATCCTCTGGCCCTACGGCTTCACCTTCAACGACCTGGCCCCCGGCCTCACCCAGGCCCAGCGCGACACCCACGCCCGGCTTGGCCAGATGATGGCGGCAACGAACAACTACACCCCCCAGCAGTCCTCGGATCTCTACATCACCGACGGCACCATCGGCGACTGGCTCTGGGGTGTCCAACGTGTCTACACCTACACGTTCGAGATGTACCCGCGCAGTGGTGGCGGCGGCTTCTACCCACCCGACGAGGTGATCAGCCGCGAAGTCTCCCGCAACCGTGCGGCGGTCCTGCTGCTCCTCGACTTCTCCGACTGCCCACCCCGCGTCATCGGCCTCACCTGCTGAGTCCCTGACCCGGCGGCCGCGCCGCTGCGCGGCGCGGCCGCCACGCGGGAGTCGGGATCAGGGCAGGGTGCGCCACCAGGCGATGAGGTCGGCAAGGCCGGTGCGCAGGTCGATGGTGGGGGTCCAGTGCAGGTCGCGTTCGGCGGCGCTGATGTCGGCGAGGCGGCGGGTGACGCTGCTGACCGTGCGCTCGGGACCGAACTCGAGGGTGTCCGGGACGCCCATCTCCTCCAGCAGGGTGCGCGCCAGGTCGAGCAGCGAGGTCTCCTCGCCGGACGCGATGTTGTAGACGCGGTCGGTGCGGTCGCTGCGCGCGGCGAGGAGGTTGGCGCGGGCGACGTCGGAGATGTGGACGAAGTCGAAGCTCTGCTTGCCGTCGCCGTGGATCAGCGGAGGCTGTCCGGTGGCGATGCGCTCCATCCAGCGGATCAAGACCTCGGTGTACTTGCCGTGCGCGTCCATCCGGGGGCCGTACACGTTGAAGTAGCGCAGGGCCACGTAGTCCAGGCCGTGTGTGGCGTGGAAGGCGCGGAGCAGGCCCTCGTTGAACGCCTTGCCGGCGCCGTAGAGGGTGTCGTTGTTGTAGGGGTGGTGGCGCTCGGTGGTGGGGAACGTCTCGGCGAGGCCGTAGACGGATGCCGTCGAGGAGAGCACGAACCGGCGCACGCCGGTGGCCGCGGCGGCCTCGACCAGGTTGAAGGTGCCGTCCACCAGTACTTCCAGGGCCTCCCGCGGCTGCTCGGCACACCGGGTGATCTTGGTGGCGGCCAGGTGGAACACGATGTCCATGCCGGCACACAGCTTGTGCATGCGCGCCGCGTCGCGGATGTCGGCCTCGATCAGCTCGACCCGCTGCGGGGCCCGGGCCAGTGCGGTGGCCAGGTTGGTCACCAGGCCGCGGCTCAGGTCGTCGACGACTCGAACGCGGCGCACGCCGGACTCGACGAGCTGATCCACGACGTGCGAGCCGATCGCGCCGGCTCCCCCGACGACCATGACGTGCCGGTCGACCAGATCCATGGGCCATTCCTCCTGATTTTCGGAAATTGTTGGATGTGCCATTTCGCGGCGGAGTGGACATGTTATCTGATGATCTGCGCCGGGCATCCTCATTTAGCCGCCGTTTCAGCACAACCACTCCAAAGTGTCCACTGTCGTCACGGGATCGGGGCTATCCCGGGAGGTCGGGCACGGTAGGTGTGCAAAATGCCGCGATTATCCCTCGTTCGGGCTACTGCGGGAGCGGTGCGCTATTCTCGGCGCCGCTTCGCTGCGAAAACTGGAGACAAAGAATGGCCGACTGGCCGGATGCCTGGCTTATCGTCCCCGTCTTCAACGAGGAACGGGTGGTTGCCGACGTCGTTCGGGATATCTGCGCGACCTTCGCCAACGTCGTGTGCGTCGACGACGGCAGTTGCGACGGCTCCTCGGCCGCGATCCGAACCACCGGCGCGCACCTGATCCGGCATCCGGTGAACCTGGGCCAGGGCGCGGCGATCCAGACCGGACTCGAGTACGCCAGGATGCAGCCGGGAGCGCGCTACTTCGTCACGTTCGACGCCGACGGGCAGCACCAGCTCGAGGACGCGATCGTGCTGCTGGAGCGGCTGCGGGCCGAGGCGGTGGACATCGTGGTGGGGACCCGGTTCCACGGCGACACCACGCACATTCCGTGGCCGCGGCGGGTCGTGCTCCGCGCCGTCGCCCGGCTCGGCTCGCACAGCAGGCGGCTCGGGCTGACCGACGCACACAACGGGTTGCGCGCGTTCAACCGAACCGTCGCGGACCGGATGGACATCACGTTGAGCCGGATGGGCCATGCGTCGGAGATCGTCGAGATGATCGACCTCGAAGGCTGGCGGGTGGTCGAGGAACCGGTGACGATCCGGTACACCGACTACTCCATCGCAAAGGGACAGTCGCTGGTCAACGGCGTCAACATCCTGTTCGAGACCATGGTGCGCGGGAGGTGAGCGGGTGGCCGTCGCGGTAGCGCAGTAGTTGGTCGGTGGGCAGCACGGCGCCACGGGCGTGGGGCGTGGTAGGCCAGGCTGGCCGCGAGGGCGGGGCTGATGGGTTGCCAGCGCACGGTGTGCCATTCTCGCGGAGCTGGATGAGGCATTGGTGCGGGTCGAGGTCGGCCAGGCGGAGGGAGAGGACGCCGCCGCGGCGGCAGGCGGTTTCGGTGTGCAGGCGCAGCAGGACGGCGTCGAGGATGGTGTCGTTGCCGCTGAAGCGGGCGGTGGTGTTGATCTCGGCGAGTTCGTCAGGGGTGAGTGCGCGGCGGGTGTTGGGCAGCCGCCGCGGCCGCCGCGACCGATCCGCCAAACCCTTCATCCCGTCCTGTTGGAGCGGTGCCGCCACGCATGCGGCGACTGCCGCGAGGTCCCGTACCGGGCCGCCACCTCCCCGATCGGCGACCACCCAGCACCTCGCACACCGCGCGGTAGCGGTACTCCACCAACGCTTCCGACTCCACCCAGACCCCCACAGTCCGCCGTGATCAACAACCGGACGAACAGGATCACCTACCGCCCAAGATCGTCAAGCAAGTCCCGATAACGATCAGTCAAGGAAGTCCTGAGACCGCACATTGACAGTGGGTATCGGAAGAACCTGGGCGGGGTGAAGCGCGTTCATCCGTGTGTTGGGGTCATGGTTGTGTGGTGGTGCGGCGTAGGAGCCAGTCGGGTTTGGTGTGGATGAGGGCGTATCGCACGGCCTGGTGTCTGCCGTGCAGGGTGAGGATGATTCGGCGTTCGGTGCGGTCGTGTTCTTCCCACCAGCCGATGTCGGCGATCTCTTTGTGTTCGTCTTCGTAGGTGAGGTGGTCGATGCTGTGGTCGGGTACAGCGATGGCGAGCCGGCTTTCGCCTGGCTGGGTGGGTAGGCCGCGGGGGACTGCCCAGGAGCGAAGGACGCCGTCTTCTTCGAGGCGGAGGTCGAAGTGGTGGCGTGGGCGGTGGTGCTCGTGCAGCACGAACGCCGGCCGTGCGTCCGCCACCATCGTCCGCCTTCCGTCGCCGCGATACCACAGTATTACGGGCGCCGGTAGGGCGTGACACCGTTCGCCGGGCAGCTCGTTGAGGCCTGCTGCCGTCGGGAGTCCGGTTCACGAGCACAGGAACGCCCGGCGTCACTCCGGAGCAGTTCGAGTTGCTCGGCTATGTCGCTCAGTGTGGCGCAGCCAGCGGGTGGAGATGCCGTGGGCGGTCACCGAGGGCAGTTCGTCACCGAGCCGTTTCCACAGGTCATCACACCCGCACCGTACTTCCACCGACTCGCGCAAGCCGGACTGCACGTACAGATTTCCGGACCGGTCACAGCGACCTGAGCGGCCGAGGCAAGTGGGCGTGGTGGCCACGTCGATAGCCGTCCCAGCTAGGACGATCGCGTCGACCCGCACCGGGAACGTGCCCATTCGCCATACAGCCGAATTACCGGACCGACCAAACACGGAGCAAGCAACACAGACGCGTGTGATCTCACCGGATTCGCGGGATTTCACTAAGACCGGTGTCCGAGGGGGGATGATCATGAAAACCCCTGTAATCCCCGGGAATCCCGGAGATTTCATGCTCCAGAGTGTACAGACGGCGGGTCGGTGGTGGTCAAGTCAGACACGCCGAGGGCGTCTGCGGCGGGGACTGTGGGGTGGCGTTGGGTTTGTCCGGTCATGGCGGCCAAGGCGGTGGCGACTTCTTGGAGGCTGGCTTTGATGTAGGTGGTGGTGGCTGGTCCGGTGGTGTCGGTGTGGCCGGCGTAGGCGCGGGCGATGCGGTAGCCGAAGTGCCGTTCCACCCAAGTCAGCGTGGTGTGCCGGAGCCAGTGGGTGGAGATGCCGTGTTCGGCGACCCAGGGCAGGTGTTGGCCGAGGCGTTTCCAGAGGTGGTCGTAGCGGCGGGACGTCAAGGCGCGGCCGTCGCGGTAGCGCAGCAGCGGATCGGTGGGGAGCACGGCGCCGCGGGCAGTGGCGTGCTCGGTCAGGCAGGCGGCCAGGGTGGGGCTGAGGGGTGGCCAGCGCGCTGGTCGAGGGTGGTTGGTCGTGCGGGCTCATGCGCAGCATCGAACGCGACGCCTTCACCCCGGCCACCGGCTACCCACCCGGCATCCGCATCGACGGCATCGATCTACACGACCGGGGTCTGGCTGGACTACCACCTCACACCCGATCCTGATGCCCGTTTTGACAATGGATTGGTCGCGCCTTAGTGGTCGCTTTCGGAAGTTCTTCGGGGTGATCATGCTGCGTGTGGGAGTTCGGTAGGGATGTCTTAGCGTTCGTGCTCGCTGATCCTGGCCAGGAGGTCGTGCAGGTCGCGACGTGTGAACTTCCACTGGAAGGGCTTGGCTGTCGCGTTGTATCGCTTCTCGAACTCGGCAAGTCGTTGTTTGACCTCGTCGAGGTTGGTGAAGTCGTTGGGTGATACGACTTTGCGTTGCACAACGGAGAAGAAGATCTCCACCTGGTTCAACCATGAGGCGTGTACCGGGGTGTGGACCATGACCGCGTTGCCGAACCGTGCGGCCAGCCGATCGATCGCTGCGTTGCCGCGATGGGAGGATCCGTTGTCCACCACCCAGAACACCCGCTTCGCCGAGGCATACGGCTCACCTGTCATGACCTGCTCGACCAACGCCATGAACGGCACGATCCCTGTCGAGGGTGCGCACCGCCCGAACACCCGAGCCCTGCTCACGTCGTAGGCGGCCAGGTACGCCACCGCCCCGCCCCGGTCGTACTCGTGGTTGACCCGCATCATCCGCGCCTGCCCCGGCGCCAAGCTCGGATGGCAGCGGCACCGTGCCTGGATCGAGGTCTTCTCATCACTGGAGATCACGTACTCCCCGCGCCCTAGCTGCTTGCCCTCCCAGCGACGCTCATAGAGGTCCAGCACCCGTCCGGCCTTGGTGGCGAAGTCCGGGTCACGCGGAAACAGCCAGGAGCGGTACTGCCAGGGTTTGATCGCGTCCCGGGCCAGCCACCGCCACACCGTCGAGGCCGACATCGCCTCGGCCACACCGTGGGTCACCGCCTCCCGGGCCAGTTCCGGACACGACCATCGCGACAACGCCACCCCCCGCACGGGCCGGTATCTGACACGCCAGCGCCTTGACCTGCGCGACTTGCACCGCGGTAAACCGCGGCGGCCGACCCGAGCGGGCACGATCGGCCAGGCCCGCCAACCCCTGCTCCGCGAACCGGCCACGCCAGGTCCGGACCGTGTCCACTGTGACTCCCACCTGCACCGCGATCGCCGTGTTGGACCACCGGCGGGCGGCCAGCAGCACGATCTGCGCCCGGACCTTGTCCCGATACGGCGTCTTGTGACCTCGGGACCGCCGGATCAGCACTCGTCGGATCGCGCCGGTCACCGTTACTGGGCAGGCCTGGGCCACGGGCATCGGGACGGGGCTCGTTTCATGATCGACAGTTCGGGGCGGCGCCCAGGATGCCGGTCAGGCACGATGTCGGTCATGACTACCCCACCGGAGTCCACCAAGATCTCTGTCGGGCAACGGTTGCGCACCCACGCCGAAACCCACTGGCCGCAGGCGGGCGACCTGGAGTTTCGCTACCGCGGTGCGTTCGTCTACGTCCAGGCACACCTGCCCGACGGCACCCTGCAGCCCCTGATCCGGCTGCGCTACGCAGGCTCAGCCCGACACTGGGGCTGCGGGCTCTACCTCGCCAGCAGTGACCGCTACGAAAACCAGATCCTGCCCTCCGGGTTCCCCAGCGGTAGCCCCGAAGAAGCCCTCGACTGCGCCTGCCGCCTCTACCTGGACAACCCATCCTGATCGAGTCCGCACAACCCCCGAAGAACTTCCGAAAGCGACCACTTAGCGTCGGCGTTCCGGCGGACTCATCCGCGGCGGCCGCCTCGACCCCCAGTCGGATCCGAAACAACTCGGCGGCGGCATCGACATCGCCCGCGAAGTCCGCAACGCCATCAAGAACAGCTGAGCAGCGGGTCCCTGCGTCCTCCTGACACCGCCCTCAACGCCATGCCCCTCAACGCCTTCGACGTCGTCTTCGGGGACGCTACCAGGGCTGATCACTACCAGCGCTGCGTCCGGGCGGGCGATGTCGCGCAAACGGGTCGGCTGTCGGAGCGCTGTCTCCTCGGTTGGCTGAGACCAGTTCCGGCCCTGGCGGACGGGCGACGACGATCAACCGAGTTTCGCGAGGTAGACGGTGTTGCCTGAGTCGCGGTTCTGCAAAGGGTTGGGGAAGCTGACGACCTCGGTGCGGACTTCGGTGAAGATCGACGACATGGCGGCGGTGAACTCGTCGTCGGGCGGGTCGTTGGACCACAGCGCGAACACCCCGCCGGGATGCAGCAGTCCGGCGAGGCGTCGCAAACCCTCGGGCTGGTAGAAGTCAGCGTTGCTGGGGTGTAGCAGGTGACGTGGCGAGTGGTCGATGTCGACGATGATCGCGTCGAACAACCGGCCGGGGGTTGCCGGGTCGAAACCCTGCCCGGAGCGGAGCATCGCGAAGAAGTCGCCGTGGACCAGTCGGCAACGCCGGTCGGCTGCCAACGCTTTCCCGCCGGGGATGAGTCCCTGCCGGTGCCATTCGATCACCTCGTTGAGGGCGTCGACGACCAGCAACGAGCCGATGTTCGGGTGCTCCAACACGGAGTGCGCGGTGTAGCCGAGTCCGAGGCCGCCCACGACCACGTGCAAAGGTTCCTGTGCCACTTCCGCGAGCGCGAGGCGGGCCAGTTCGACCTCGGCGACGGTGAACATGCTGGACATCAGGAACTCGTCGTTGAGCTTGATCTCGTGGATTTCCTTGCCGCTGCTGGGATCGCACCGTCGGCGCAGGGTGAGTTCACCCAGTGGCGTCTGGCGCCAGTCGAGTTCCTGGAAGCGGGCACTCATGCGTTGGTCAGCTCCGGGGCGGTGGGTCCGGCGAGTTGGTCGGCGCGCCGACACAGTGTGCCGGTGGTGTGGAATCGGCGCAGCCAGGGACGGGGGACGGGGGCAGTGCGTCGGCGCCGGTGCGGGCGCCGGCAAGTGCTCCGGCCCAGTGTGGGCGGTGCGGCTCAGGGCTGTTCGACAGTCTCTCGCCGCGCCATTTCGGTGAATGCGGCTTCCAGGTAGCCGCGTAGCGGGCGGCCGCGCACTGATAGCAGGTCGGCGAGGATGACGACGGCCTGCTGTGTGACGGCGGCTGCCGACGGTCGCGGTGGGACCGCGTCCCACGGGTCGTCCAGCTCCGGCGCCCGCTCCTCCCCGGTGACGGGGCCTGGCGGAGTGTCCGGATGGATCCCGAGCGCCCCGCTGAGGACGACGACCATCACCCCCGGGTCGACGCCGGGAAACCACGGTGCCGCCGACCGGGCACTGCGGCCGATGATCTCGCGGAGATCGTCGCCGTCCACACCGTCCGGGAGCACCTCCTCCAGCAGCAGCCGAACGGCGTCGCCAAGGATGACGCGCGCATGCTCGGGGTCGATGAGGAGGCAGCTGCAGGCCTCGTCGAACGCGGCCATGTCGCCGACCTGCGCGGCTGCGATCGCGTCGGTCGTCGCCGACGCGATCACCCGCGCAACCGGCGGCAGCTCGCCGAGCGTGAGCCGGGGTGCGGGTGCCATGCCGAGAACGCTACCGCCGACCGTTCCCGGCTCAGGAGATGGCGGACGGTGACGGCGCGTGCTCGTCCCACTCCAGCAAATCCTCGGCGCGCTGAGCAGCGTAACCCCACAGAGAACTTGCCCACGGCAGGTCAGGGGCACCGATCCACAGCGCTACTGTAATGCTTTCCCCGTTGCGGCCAGCGTGTTCGACCTCGATACGACGTGGGCTGACGAGCCTGACCCAGGCGAAGTCGTCGTTCGGCTTCTACCGTAATAGACATGCCAGAAGCACGTCGCTCTGGAACCGACTGCCCACCGCCGCCCTGTTCGGCGCCTCAGGCGCAACGTGCTGGCGGCGGCTGACCGAATGGCACGAGGCCAGCGGGTGGCAGCAGTTGCACGAGCGGCTGCTCGCCGTGCTGCGCGCGCTGCAGCGGGCTGATGCCCAGGGCGCCGAAAAGGTTCCGCTTTCATCGGTGGTCGCGGCCACGGCACAGAGGAGTGTCCGCTTCACGAGGACTTTCGCCCCTTCAGCGAAAGGTTTGCGGCACTGTCCGGGTGGGGTTGCCTCTCGCCATGCTCACCTACCATCGCAACGTCTGCTCCAGCATCGGGCCACGTTGATGACCAGGCGACTCGACGCCTCGCAACGGGGTTCGGCTGCACTTCCACGACCGTCGGCCATAGTGAGATTTCGCGAGAATCGCGGCATTACACCAAGACTGGTGTCCGAGGACGATCTTGCTCGTTAACTACACGCTTCGCTCTCGGAACGTGACTATGGCGCAGCAGATCGCATGGCATGCTCAGCGAGCGGAGCACCGGCGGTGGATCGAGCACGCGCATGGCACCTGGTCTCACCGAGGGTAGCCTCAGATGAAACCAGCCTGCGTCCTACTCTCGCCGTTGCCGTTAATCCGTAGCGGGCCCTTGATGCTGGTCATCCGGGTGGGATGCGTGCCTGCGGCGGGACGCACTCGCTGATAGCGGAGAAGACGGGAGGTGCGGCGTGCCTATGGTGTCGTTTGCCGGGACCGTTCTGGTGAGGCGAGTCGGGGCGGACAGGTAGAGGTCGAGGACGGTGTCCAGGCCGGTGACCTGTAGTGGCCGCAGCGTGGTTCGGCTTGGTGCGACGATGAATACCGCGGTGTGCGGCGCGGCGCGTTGGTGTGTTTCCAGCAGCACGGAGATCCCGGCGGACCTCATGAACGGCACGGCCGACAGGATTGGCCGACGCCCTCGACGTCAAGCCCATCGAACCGGTCCGAGGCGACCCCACCACCGCAGAACGGCACCCGTCGACAACGCCCGTCGGCCGGCACCGAGATGGTCAGTGATGGTCGAAATGTCGGCCTGAAGAACGTCTAGCCGGTGGATGATCTCGTGCAGACGCTCATCGACCGTCTACGCCCAGGCGTGATCCTCGACGGCAGCCGGCACCGCGGGGATGGGCTGGCCGTGCAGGACAGCCGACAAGTGCTCCGGATGTCAGCCCAACGCCGTCGACAGGGCCGCCAGCGTGCGCGGACTGCGGCGGCGCTCCACGGTGTGGTGCTGCAACTCCCGCACGACTGCCTGCGACACATGCGGGCGCTGCGCCACCTGATGCTGCCGCCAACCCAACTCCCGCACCCGCCGCCTTATCGCAGCCGCAACAGCAGCCCAGTCCTCTTCAGACACTGTGTTCCCTCCGCCATCGACAGCGCTGATATTAGCTGCGACGGACTCCGCCACGGGCGCAACTCGCCGGCGGGAAGCCGCACCCGACTCCGAGCCGAGCGATCGTCCCGAGCTAGCGGTCGAGGCGCCGCACGAATCGATGTGGCCAGCAATGGCGCGGACAGCTGCGGGGGAGTGAGCCGGTTGTCAGCTACAGCTCGCCACACGAGTGCCCAGACGACATCGAGCAAGGCCCACGAGCGACGCAGGCCGGAGCAGGCGACGAACGCAACAGACGTAGTGACGCGAGGTTAGTGGCCGGCCGTCGCGATAGCGCAGCAGCGCATCGGTGGGCAGCACGCTGTCGTAGCCCGGAGTTACCGACATCCCCGGTCGTCGGTGCGCGGGCTTGACATGCAGGCGTATGACTGCATAACGTGGGGTGTGCAACCGGACATGGATCTTGTCTTCAAGGCACTCGCCGACCGGACCCGGCGGTACCTGCTGGACCAGCTGCACGAGCACAACGGACAGACGCTCGGCGAGCTGTGCGCGCGGGTCGACATGACCCGTCAGTCCGCGACACAGCACCTGGCCGTACTCGAGGCGGCCAACCTGGTCAGCACGGTGCGCCGCGGACGGGAGAAACTGCACTACCTCAATCCCGTTCCGCTGCAAGAGATTCAGGAGCGCTGGATCGACAAGTTCGAACGTCCTCGGTTGCGGGCACTCAGCACGATCAAACGACAAGCAGAGGACGACATGACTGACAAGCCGAACTTCGTCTACGTCACCTACATCGAGAGCACGCCGGAGCGGGTCTGGCAGGCCCTGACCGACGCGGATCTCACCGCACAGTACTGGGGCCACAGCAACGTTTCCGACTGGCGGCCCGGATCGAGGTGGGAGCATCGGCGCCTCGACGGTTCCGGCATCGCCGACGTCGTCGGCACGGTTGTCGAAAGTGTGCCGCCGGCACGGCTGGTGACCACCTGGTCGGTGCCGGACCGAGAGGGCGTCGACGAGCCGTCCAGGGTCACCTTCGACCTTGAGCCGCACGGCCCGATCGTCCGGCTCACCGTCACCCACGAGAACCTT
>NZ_DASUCC010000039.1:0-16184 GCF_035762905.1 Actinophytocola sp. | reverse complement strand
GGGCTTGAGTTGCCACCAATTGGGTTCGGCGCCATTGCGGACGAGGTCGAGGAGTTCCTCGCGGCGTTTGGTTGGCACGCGGTAGAGGCCGAGGAGGGCGGCGACGTCGTCGGGGTAGAGGCCGCGGTCGCCGGTCTCCATGCGGCTGATTTTGGTGATCGAGGTGCCCAATGCCCTGGCTACGTCGGCGCAGGTGAGGCCCGCCTTCTTGCGCAGGTCGCGGAGTTCGGTGGATACCCGGCGTTGGCGGACCGGCACTCCCCGTCGTCGTGTCATGCCGACAGCATCGGAGTTTGCCACCGGGTCACTGAAGTGCTGGCAGTTTGCGGGACCGGTTGGCACCGCGCGATGGTGCGGCAATGAAGCGCATTTGGCGAGTGGAAGGCATGTACTTCTACTGGGAGATGACCGTGAAAGTCGTGCCGGCGGAACAGCCGGCGATGAAGATGACCACGGCCGACCAGGACGCGGCGATCGTCCGGATGAAACGGGTCGGCCAGCACTTCCACGACACGGTCAGCCTGCACGAGTACAGCCTGGAGTTCGGATCGCTGTCGCGATCGGACGTGCGCGAGCTGACGGTGGTCAGTCCACCACGTCCGCCGCGGCCGGAGTGAACACCGCAAGGCGCTCGGGGAACTGGCCGGGCGGGCCGGTCCAGTCCCAGGCCTCAACTTGGGCGCGGCTGCGGCGGCCGAACACCGCCCGGCTCAGCTCGTAGGTGTCCACCCGGACCGTGGCCTTGTGGTCGCCGGAGCCGAGGCGGTACTCCCGGTCCGGCGTGATCACGGTGTACGACCCGAGGTCGTCGAAGGTGCCGGAGATCCTCGGCAGCACCGCGTCGGTGATCGCCAGGGTGACCTCGGCCGGCGGCCGGCCCGCGCCGAGCGCGCCGCGCAGGTCGGCCTCGTGCACGCCGGTGTCCAGGTACGGATTGCGCACGATGAAGCCGCGGTGCTCGGCCCGCCGGACGATCTCCTCCCAGCCCGGACCGTACTTCTCCAACTCGGTGACCAGCTCCGCGACACTGTGTCCGGTGCGGGCGCTGACCTGGGCCGCCGTCCACTCGTCGCCGGGCGCCCCGGCCAGGTTGCCGGTGACCACGTCGGTGCACACACCGGCCAGGTGGCTGAGCAGGTTGTGCACCGTCCAGCGCGGACAGCCCGGAACCGGGGTGGCCAACCGCGCCACATCCAGCTCCGCCACCAGCGTGATGATCCGTTGCCGCGCGTCGCGGTAGAGAGCGGCACTGACCTCGGGTTCGACCATGGCGCTAGTGGTACACGCCGGTGACGGCGACCGCTAGCGTGTCGCCTCATGGATGTGCTGACCGTCGACCACCCCCTGGCCAAGACTCGACTGACCGTGATGCGCGATGCCAGGACGGACAGCGCGACCTTCCGGTTCGCGCTGCACGACCTGACCGTGATGCTGGTCTACGAGGCCGTGCGCGGCGCCGCGGTGCGCACCGAGCGCATCCACACCCCGGTGGCCAGGGCGGATGGCTACTGGCTGGCCGACCCGCCGCTGCTGGTGCCGGTGCTGCGGGCCGGGCTGGGCATGGCCGACATGGCGCACCGCCTGATCCCCGACTCCAAGATGGGCTTCGTCGGGTTGGCCCGGGACGAGGAGACCCTGCAGCCGACCCCGTACATGGAGTCGCTACCGGAGAACCTTTCCGGCACCCCGGTGTTCGTCCTCGACCCGATGCTGGCCACCGGCGGCTCCATGGAGTACACGATTCGGCTGCTCACCGGTCGGGGCGCCACCGACGTCACCGCCATCTGCGCGCTCGCCGCCCCGGAGGGCATCAAGCACCTCGCCGAATCCGGCCTGCCGGTCCGCCTGGTCACCGCCAGCGTGGACGAGCGCCTCAACGACTCCGGCTACATCGTCCCCGGCCTCGGCGACGCCGGCGACCGCCAGTACGGCGCGGTCTGACCGGCCGGCTCACGCCGGTACCCGCCACCCAGCCAGGTTCGCCCGGAGCACCCGCTCGTAGGCGGCGTCGGGGTCCAGTTCCTCGGGGACGTAACCGTTCAGCTCCAACGACACCATCCCGTGCGCCAGACCCCAGCAGGACATCACCACCATGGTCGCCGGCACGTCGGGGAACACGCCGGCCGCGATTCCGGCCCGGACCGCCTCGATCAGCGGGGTGAGCGCGGCGAGCGCCTCCTGGCCGACCTGCTCGTCCGGCTCGAAGCCGGGCACGGTGTTGGTGAACATGACCGGGTACAGGTGCGGGTCGGCGAGCGCGCTGCGCCGGTAGGCCAGGCCGAGCTGGATCAGGTCCTCGCCCGGGTCGTCGGTGCGCGGCACCGCACGCAGGTGTGAGCCGAACCGGTGGAACGCCTCGACGAACAGTTCCCGGACCAGCGCCGGCTTCCCGCCGAACAGCGAATACACGGCGGTGGTGGAGGTGCCGACGTCGGCGGCCAGGCGGCGCAGGCTCAGCGCCCCGGCACCTTTGGTGGACAGCAGCACCCCGGCCCGGTCGAGAAGACGCACGCGCAGCGCCTCATCGTGGGTCCTGGGCCGGGGCACCACGGTAGGCTACCGCTGTAACACTGTTACGATACCCTTGGGCGAGTGGTACCACGGAGGTATCATCAGGGCCATGGCCATGACGCTTCGACTGACCCACGAGGAGAACGAGCGGCTCACCGAGCTCGCCGCCGCCGAGGGCCGGTCAAAACACGAGGTGATGCGGCTGGCCCTGGCCGACCGCTGGGCCCGGCTGCACAAGGAACAACAGCTCGCCGAGATCCTCGGCCGGGTACTGCCCCGCTACCGCCGGTTGCTCGACAACATCGGTACGGCATGATCCGCTGAGTGATCGTCTACCTGGACGCCAGCGACCTCTTGGTGCTGGCGGCCGCGGTGACCGGTGGCGACCTGGTGGTGCGGGATCTCGGCCTGCTGGACTCCGCGGCGCACCGGCCGCGGGCCACGGTGCTGGGTGTCGAGGCCTACGACACCCTGTGGCTCAAGGCCGCCGCGCTGCTGGACTCCATCGTGCGCACCCGGCCGCTCGTCGAAGGAAACTGGCGGCTCGGCTGGGTGGCCGCGGTGACCATGTGCGACATGAACGGCTGGTGGGTGGACGCCGACGAGGACGAGGCGCTCGAGGTGGTGCGTGAGGTGGGCCGCGGCAACGTCGACGTGCCGACCATGGCCGGGCACATCGAGGCCTGGGGCCTGCCGAAGGAAAGCGATCTCTGATTCGAGTTGACCTGGAGTGCACTCCAGCTTCTACGGTCGTCACTGTGACTTATGCGATCGCCGAGGCGGCCCACAGAAGCGGGCTGTCGATCGACACCCTTCGGTACTACGAACGAATCGAGCTGATAGATCCGCCGGCCCGGGACTCCGGCGGCCGCCGGGCGTACTCCGACGATGACCTCGGCTGGCTGGGGTTTCTGACCAAGCTGCGCACGACCGGCATGCCGATCCGGCTCATGCGCGAGTACGCCAAGCTGCGCCACCAGGGACCGCGGTCGACCGGCCGGCGCAAGAAGATTCTCATCGAGCACCGCGCCGACGTGCTCGCCCGGATCGCCGATCTGCAGGCGTGTCTCGAGGTGCTCAACTACAAGATCGCCCACTACGAGCAGTGCGAGCGGGATCTGGACGCCGCGTCGCACCTGGAGGAGGCATCCGCATGACGTTGCCGACCCGCAGGCTGGGCACCCTTTCGGTCAGCGCGCAGGGCCTGGGCTGCATGGGCATGAGTGACTTCTACGGCTCCCGCGACGACGCGGAGTCGATCGCCACCATCCACCGCGCCCTCGAGCTCGGCGTCACCTTCCTGGACACGTCGGACATGTACGGCTACGGCACCAACGAGGAACTCATCGGTCGGGCGCTCGCCGACCGGCGGGACGCCGCCGTGGTGGCCACCAAGTTCGGCATCGTGCGCTCGGCGACCGACCCGTCGGTGCGCGGCATCCGCGGCGACGCCGACTACGTGCGCGAGGCCTGCGACGCGTCGCTGGGCCGGCTCGGCATCGACCACATCGACCTGTACTACCAGCATCGGGTGGACCCGAAGGTGCCGATCGAGGAGACCGTCGGCGCCATGGCCGAACTGGTCACCGCCGGCAAGGTGCGCCATCTGGGCCTGTCCGAGGCGGCCCCGGACACCATCCGCCGGGCACACGCCGTCCACCCGATCACCGCGGTGCAGACCGAATGGTCGCTGTGGAGCCGCGACATCGAGGCCGAGGTGGTGCCGACGTGCCGCGAGCTCGGCATCGGCCTGGTGCCCTACTCCCCGCTCGGCCGCGGCTTCCTCACCGGCCGGGTCACCTCCCTCGCCGACCTGGACGAGGGCGACTACCGCAGGGTCGGCCAGCCCCGCTTCGCCGACGGCAACCTCCAGCACAACCTGGCCATCGTCGAGGCCATCGGTCGCCTGGCCGCCGAGCGCGGGGTCACCGCCGGACAGTTGGCGCTGGCCTGGGTCCAGCAGCAGGGCGCGGACGTGGTGCCCATTCCCGGCACCAAGCGGCGGACCTACCTCGAGGAGAACGTCGCCGCGGCAACCATGGAGTTGTCCTCCGACGACCTCGCCGCCATCGAGAAGGCCGCCCCGACCGACGCCGTCCGCGGCAACCGCTACACCGACGAGATGATGCGCGCCGTCAACCGCTGAGCTGCCGCCGGGTTGGAACGCGACGTTCCAACCCGGCGCCCGCGTCAACCGCTGAGGCTCGCGGCGAGCGTGGCGCCGAGTTCCCAGCACGCCTCGAGATCCGCCTTGCTCGGCTCGCCCATGACGGTGACCGGAGCCGACACCGCCGTCCACCCCATGCCGTTCGCAATCGTCCGCACCGACTTCACCGCACCCTCGATGCCCTGGTTGCCGTGCACGTAAAACCCGTACGGCCGGCCCTGCGTCGCGTCAAGGCACGGGTAGTACACCGTGTCGAAGAAGTGCTTGAGCGCGCCGGACATGTAGCCGATGTTCGCCGGCGTACCAAGGAGAAACCCGTCCGCGGACAGCACGTCCGCCGCGCCCGCGGTCAGGGCCGGGCGGCGGATCACAGTCACATCCTCGATCTCCGGGGTGGTCGCGCCGGACAGCGCGGCCTCGAACATCGCCGCCAGGAACGGCGACGGGGTGTGGTGCACGATCAGAAGCCGGGCCACGCGGCCTCCCGCAGCGCCGTCAGCAGGTGGTCCCGGGTGCCCTCGTCGAAGGCGACCAGCCGGATCAGCTCGACCGCGGTCGGCGTGTCCCGGATGGTCGTCACCGCGATCCGCGCGGCCTGCTTGCTCGGGAACCCGTAGACGCCGGTGGCGATGGCCGGGAACGCCACGCTGCGGGCGCCCAACTCGTCGGCGACCCGCAGGCTGCGCCGGTAGCACGAGGCCAGCAGGTCGGCCTCGCCCGCGCCGCCGCCCCGCCAGACCGGACCCACCGTGTGGATCACGTGCCGGACCGGCGGATCCAGGTCGAACGCCGGGGTGGCCACCGCCTGGCCCGGCAGGCACGGCGCGAGCACCGCGCCCGCTTCGGCCAGCCGCGGCCCGGCCGCCCGGTGGATGGCGCCGTCCACCCCGCCACCGCCGCGCAACGACTCCTTGGCCGCGTTCACCACCGCGTCCACGTTCTCCTTGGTGATGTCGCCGAGCACGACCTCGATCCCGACCATGACCGGATGATCCCACCGCTGCACCCGGCCGGCCGGACACCGGTCCGCCGGACTACGGCTCGGCCGGGGCGAGATCCTGGGTGCCGACGACCTTGAGCAGCTGCAACGCCTCGTGCGAACGGGTCCCCGGAGTGGCCGTGTACAGGATCAGCCGCTGGTCGGCGTCCGGGATCACCAGCACCTCGCTGTGCAGCTCGATCGGCCCGACCACCGGATGGTGCACGGTCTTGCACAGGCTGCGCTGCACCGACACCTCGTGCTCGGCCCACAGCTCGGCGAACTCGGCGCTGTGCGCGAGCAACTCCCGGATCAGCGCCTTGATCTCCGGATCGTCCGGATACCGGGCGGACGCCGCCCGCAGGTTGGCCACCACCTCGCGGCCGTAGCGCTGGGTCTCCTCCGGGGAGTACCGGTTCGGTGACGCGTCGAGGAACCGCAGCCGGATCAGGTTGCGCTCACGCGGCGGCAGCGCGGAGAAGTCGGTGATCAGCGCCGCGGCCAGCCAGTTCCAGGCCAGCACCTGGTACTTCGCGTCGATCACGAACGCCGGCGAGTCGTCCAGCCGGTCCAGCATGTGCAGGATCCCGGCGCGCACCTCGCGGACCGGTCCGGCCGCGGGCCCGGGCTGCTGGCCGGCCAGGTGGAACAGGTGCGCGCGCTCGTCGTCGGACAGCCGCAGCGCCCGGGCGATCCCGCCGAGCACCGCCCGGGACGGCTGCGGTCCGCGGGACTGCTCCAGCCGGGTGTAGTAGTCAACCGACATCGCGGCCAGCGCGGCGACCTCCTCGCGGCGCAACCCCGGGGTGCGCCGGCGTGGGCCGGCGGCGAGCCCGATGTCGGCCGGGCGCAACCGTTCCCGGCGGCTGCGCAGAAAGTCGGCGAGTCCGTTCCGATCCACGGTGCCAGCATGGCATCGGTACGTGGTGGCCAGGCAGGGATCGGCGATCCCGGTCTCGACGATCTCTGCCTGGCCGCGCCGGCAGCGGTCAGGGTCGACGGCATGAGCACAACGAAGATCGCGCTGGTGACCGGCGCGAACAAGGGAATCGGCAAGGAGATCGCACGCCAGCTCGGCCGGCTCGGGATGACCGTGCTGGTCGCGGCGCGGGACGAGGGACGCGGCCGGGCGGCCGCCGAGGAGCTGGTCGCGGCCGGGATCGACGCCCGGCCGGTGCCGCTGGACGTCACCGACCCCGAGTCCGTTGCCACCGCGGCGAAACTGGTGGAGCGCGAGCACGGCCGGATGGACCTGCTGGTGAACAACGCGGGCATCGTCGCCGACGGCGACCGGGAGGGCGCCGCGACGGTCGAGACGTTCCAGCGCACCTACGCCACCAACGTGGTCGGCGTGCTGACCGTCACCCGGGCCATGCTTCCGTTGCTGCGCAAGGCATCCGAACCGGGCGTGGTGAACCTGTCCAGCGAGTTGGGCTCGATCGCGACGCTGTCCGACCCGAACGGCCAGTGGGCCGGAGTCCGGCTCTACGCCTACAACTCGTCCAAGGCGGCACTGAACATGGTGACCGTGATGCTGGCCAACGAGCTGCGCGCCGACGGAATCACGGTCAACGCCGTGTCCCCGGGCTACTGCGCCACGGACCTCAACGGCCACCAGGGTTACCGCACGCCGGAGCAGGGCGCGGCCGACGCGGTTCGGGTGGCCACCCGGCCGGACCGGGCCACCGGCGGGTTCCACGGCGAGCACGGGCCGCTGCCCTGGTGAGGCTCAGGCGCCGAGCAGCTCGGCCACCGCCGCGCGCGCCGCGGCCAGTCGCGCGGTGCCGGCCGCCCGGGCCGGTTCGAGCCGGTCCGGCGTGCCGACCGGCTCGACCACCTGGAGGTAGGCCTTGAGCTTCGGCTCGGTGCCGGACGGGCGGACGACCACCCGCAGCCGGTCGCCGGTCAACCGCAGCACGTTCGCGTCCGGCAGCAGGTCGGTCAGCTCGACCGGCACCCCGGCCAGCTCCACCGGCGGCTCGGCCCGCACCGCGGCCATCAGCCGGGCCGCGTCGGTGACCCGCACCGACACCTGCTCGGTGAGGTGCAGGCCGTGTCGCACGGCCAGGTCGTCCAGCGCGTCCAGCAGGGTCCGCCCGGCGGCCTTGAGCGTCGCGGCGAGGTCGGCGGCGAGTACCGCGGCCGAGATCCCGTCCTTGTCCCGCACGAAGTCCGGGTCGACGCTGTGCCCGAGTGCCTCCTCGTACGCGTACACCAGGCCGGTTCCGGCGCGCACCAGCCACTTGAAGCCGGTGAGCGTCTCGGCGTACCGGGCACCGTGCGCCTTGGCGATCTCGCCGAGTAGCGAGGACGACACGATCGTCGTGGCCACCAAAGGATCCGGAGAGTCCATAGTGGACAGAACGTGTTCGCCGAGCAGCGCGCCGGTCTCGTCGCCGCGCAGCATCCGCCACGAGCCGTCCCGGTCCCGCACACCCAGCGCGCACCGGTCGGCGTCCGGGTCCAGCGCGACCGCCAGATCGGCGTCCACTTCGGACGCCAGGCGGAGCAGCCGGTCCGGCGCGCCGGGCTCCTCCGGGTTCGGGAAGCTGACCGTGGGAAAGTCCGGGTCCGGCACGGCCTGCTCGACCACCACCCGCACGTCGGTGAAACCGCTGCGGCGCAACGCTTCCACCGCGGTCTGACCGCCGACGCCGTGCATCGGGGTGAGCGCGATGCGCAGGTCGCGGGCGGTTCCGCGGGGCAGCGTGGCGATCCGCTCCAGGTAGCCGTCCACCTCGGCCTCGGTCACCGGCAACGCGGAATCCGCGGTGGGCACCGAGATCGCCGCCGGAACCTCCCGGATGGCCGCCTCGATCAGTCGGTCGTCCGGCGGCGCGATCTGCGCGCCGTCGCCGAGATAGAGCTTGTACCCGTTGTCCGCGGGCGGGTTGTGCGACGCGGTGATCTGGATGCCGGCCACCGCGTGCCCGGCCCGGACCAGGAAAGCGGTGATCGGGGTCGGCAGCGGGCCGGGCAGCGTGCGCACCGTGAAGCCGGCCCCGGCAAGCACCGCCGCGGCCGCGGTGGCGAACTCGGCCGAGCCGTGCCGGGCGTCCCGGCCGACGAACACCGTGCCGCCGGCGTGCCCCTTGGCGAGGAGGAACCGGGCCACCCCGGCCGTGGCCCGGATCACCACCGCGCGGTTCATTCCGTTCGGGCCGGCCCGAACCGGCCCGCGCAGCCCGGCCGTGCCGAAGGTCAGCTCGCCGCCCATCCGGTCGGCGAGCTCGCCGGTCGCCGCCGCGTCGCCGGCCATCGCCGAGGCCAGCACCCGCTGCAGCTCGGCCCGGGTGTTCGGATCGGGGTCATCGGCGATCCACCGGTACGCCCGGTCCCGCAGGTCCGGCGTCAACCTGCTCAAGATTGCGTCACCAGCTCGCGCAGCAGCTGACCCATCCGGCTGGCCGACTGCCGGCCCGCCTCGAGGACCTCCTCGTGGTTGAGCGGCTCGCCGGTCAGGCCGGCGGCGAGGTTGGTGACCAGGGACAACCCGAAGACCTCGAGTCCGGCCGCCCGGGCCGCGATCGCCTCGAGCACGGTCGACATGCCGACCAGGTCGGCGCCGAGCACGGTCAGCATCCGGATCTCGGCCGGCGTCTCGAAGTGCGGGCCGGGCAGCCCCGCGTAGACGCCCTCCACCAGCGACGGGTCGATCCGCATGGCCAGGCCGCGCAGCCGGGCCGAGTACAGGTCGGTGAGGTCCACGAAGTGCGCGCCGACCAGCGGCGAGGTCCCGGTGAGGTTCAGATGGTCGCTGATCAGCACCGGCTGCCCGACCTCGACCCCGGGGCGCAGGCAGCCCGCGGCGTTGGTCAACACCACCGTGCCGCACCCGGCCGCCGCCGCCGTGCGCACGCCGTGCACCACCGGCCCGACGCCCTTGCCCTCGTACAGGTGCGTGCGGCCGAGCAGCACCAGCACCCGGTGCCCGCCGACCACCAGCGACCGGATCGTGCCGCCGTGCCCGAGCACCGTCGGCGCGGCGAACCCGGGCAGCTCCGCCACCGGCACCTCGGCCGCCGGCTCACCCAGCTCATCCGCCGCCGGCCGCCAGCCCGACCCCAGCACCACCGCGACGTCGTGCTTGTCGACACCCGTCCGCTCGGCCAACGCCCGCGCGGCCGCCTCCGCCAGTTCCACCTGCTCACTCATGGCGACACCTCGCACGCTCGGTGTCGCCGAACCCCGTCGCCTCGCACGCTCGGCGTCGGGGCAGTACTCAACAGTTCGCTCGCCTGCTCGCTCACGGCGGCGAGCCTAACCGGTGACCTTGAAGCCCTTCGCGACCTCGTCGAACAGCTTCGTCCGGCCGGTGTCCTCCTGGTCGATCGGCACGGTCACGGCAACCACCCACACGTCGACGCCGATCGGGAACAGCCGGGCGAAGGTCACCCGGTAGCTGCCGGTGTCGCCACCCGGGGTCCACTCGGTGGTCTTGTAGGTCAGGTCGGCGGCGGGCTCGGGTCCGGGCGGTACCGGGTCCGTGACCGCGGCGAGCTTCGGCATCTCCGGCAGCCGGGCCTGCTTCGTCAGGACCGCGACATAGGTGTCGATCGTGTGATCCGGGTACAGGTTCGGAAACCGCTCGACGGTCACCTGCTGGGTGCCGTCCGGCGCGACGAAGTGCACCCGGGCGCTGTTCACCAGATCCTCGCTGACGCGCTGCTGGACGAACTGGGTCCAGCCCTTCGGCGCCGGCACCTCGAACCGGGCGCCCTGCTCACCGGTGGCCGTGTGTGCCTCGGCCACCTGGCTCGGCAGCTCGTCGACCGGCGCGGCGCTCGGCTGCGTGGGCGTCACCCGGACCGGTGGCAGGACCGGCTTGCCGCCGACGGTCCTGGCCAGCGCGAACCCGCCGGCGCCCATGATCAGGAATACCAGGGCGGCACTCACGATGATCGCCGTCCAGCCGAGCGTGCCGCGACCGCGCGGCCGAACCGGGCGGGGTGGCCCGGCCGGACGGTCCGGCACCGCGAACGGCAGCGGACCCGGGTCGGCGGCCAGCGCGGGCGCCGGAGCGGGTTCCGCCGCCTCGGCCGGCGCCGCCTCGGGCCTCGGCTCCGGCACCTTGACGGCCGGCGCCTTGGCCGGCGCCTCGGCCGGTTCCTCGTCGTCGGTGGCGGTGTAGAGCGGGGTGCCGGGCGGCGGCAGCAGCGGGTGCAGCATCCGGCGCACCTCATCCAGCGAGGCGCGCCCGGCCGGGTCCTTCACCATCAGCGCGGCGATGACCTCGCGCAGCGGCCCGTCCGACGGCTCCGGAACGTCGCCGTGCACCACCGCGGACAGTGTCTCCAGCACGGCGCCGTCCGGGTCGTACGGCGCGCGGCCCTCGACCGCGGCGAACAGCGTGGCGCCCAGCCCCCACAGGTCCGCGGCCGGCGTCACATCGCCCCCGGCGGCCACCTCCGGCGCCATGTAGGCCGGCGAGCCGAGCGTCATCCCGGTCCGGGTCAGGGTCAGCTCGGCGACGTTGCGGGCGATGCCGAAGTCGGTCAGCTTCACCTGGCCGTCCCCGGTGACCAGCACGTTCCCCGGCTTGACGTCCCGATGTGTGATCCCGGCCCGGTGCGCGGCCGCCAGCCCGGCCGCGATCGCGTCGCCGACCGTGGCCGCCTTCGGCGCGTCCAGCGGCCCGAACCCGCGCAACACCTCGGCCAGGTTGAGCGCCGGCAGGTACTCCATCACCACGAACGGCTCACCGTTCTCCCTGGCGACGTCGTGCAGCGTGACCACGTTGGGGTGCGAGACCACGGCGATCGCCCGGGCCTCGCGCAGGGTCCGCTCGCGCAGCTCGTCCGCGTCCGCCTCGGGGATTCCCGGGATCACCCGGACCTCCTTGACCGCGACCGGCCGTTGCAGAAATTCGTCGTAGGCCTCCCAGACCGTGCCCATCGATCCCTGGCCGAGCAGCCGCCGCAGCCGGTACCGCCCGGCGACCACGCGCTGCTCTGGAGTTTCCATCCACCCATTCTTGACGGTGACTGCACTCACCTAACGTGTGACCTCGGGTATCCGTAGCATTCGGGGACATGACGGCTGCCGAGTTGTCGCTGGCCGGCGACTTTCCGCCGGTCACCCGTGAGCAGTGGCTGGCCCTGGCCGGACCGCTGGAAAAGCTGGCGAACACCACCTACGACGGCATCGTCCGGGCACCGCTCTACACCGCGGACGATGTCACCGCCGCGCCCGGACCGGTCGGCAACGCGCCGGGCTGGGACGTCCGGCAGCGGCACGACGTGCCCGACGCCGCGGCGATCCTGGACGACCTCGAGCACGGCGTCACCTCGCTGTGGCTGGTCGATCTGCCGGCCGACGCACTGCCCGAGCTGCTCCGCGAGGTCTACCTCGATCTCGCTCCGGTCACCCTGGACGCCGGCGCCGAGTTCGCCACCGCCGCCCAGACGCTGCTGCGGATCCACGAGGACAAGGGCATCGCGCCCGACGCGGTGCGCGGAAACCTCGGCGCCGACCCGCTCGGCCTGCGGGCCAGCACCGGCGCCGACACCGATCCGGCCGCCGCCGCCCGGCTCGCTTCCCGTGTCGCGGCGGAGTTTCCCGCGCTGCGCGCCTTCGTGGTCGACGCGCTGCCCTACCACGAGGCGGGCGGCTCGGACGCGCAGGAACTGGGCTGCGCCCTGGCCACCGGCGTCGCGTACCTGCGGGCCGGCACCGCCGCCGGACTGTCCCCGGCCGCGGCCGCCGGACAGTTGGAGTTCCGTTACGCCGCAACGGTCGACCAGTTCCTGACGATCGCCAAGCTGCGCGCGGCGCGGCGGCTGTGGGCCCGGGTCGGTGAGGTCTGCGGGATCACCGGCGCCGCCCAACTGCAGCACGCGGTCACCTCGCCGGCCGCGCTGACCCGGCGCGACCCCTGGGTGAACATGCTGCGCAGCACGCTCGCCTGCTTCGCCGCCGGGGTCGGCGGGGCGGACGCGATCACCGTGCTGCCGTTCGACTCCGCCGTCGGGCTGCCGGACGCGTTCGGCCGCCGGATAGCCCGCAACACGCAGTCGATCCTGCTCGAGGAGTCGCACGTGGCCACCGTGCTCGACCCGGCCGCCGAATCCTGGTACGTGGAGCGGCTCACCGACGAGCTCGCCGAGACCGCGTGGGAGTGGTTCACCGAGATCGAGCGGTCCGGCGGGATGTCCGCCGCGCTGGACTCCGGGATGATCGCGGACCGGCTGGCGCGGACCTGGCGGGCGCGGTCGGCGAACATCGCCGACGGCACCGACAAGATCACCGGAGTGACGGTGTTCGCCAAGGAGGACGAGCAACCCCTGGTCCGTCCGCCGGCTCCGGCGGCCCGGACCGGCGGGCTGCCGCGGGTGCGCTACGCCGAGGAGTTCGAGTCATGATCCCTGACTTCTCCGACATCAAGCTCGGCCAGCCGGTCACCGGGCCCGCGCCGGCCGGCGGTGCGGCCTGGGAGACGCCCGAGGGCATAGAGATCAAACCCTTGTACACCAAGGAAGATCTGGCCGGCCTGGATTTCCTGGGCACCTACCCGGGAATCGTGCCGTACCTGCGCGGGCCGTACCCGACCATGTACGTCAGCCAGCCGTGGACCATCCGGCAGTACGCGGGGTTCTCCACCGCCGAGGAGTCCAACGCCTTCTACCGGCGCAACCTCGCCGCCGGCCAAAAAGGACTGTCGATCGCGTTCGACCTTGCCACGCACCGGGGTTACGACTCGGATCACCCGCGGGTGGCCGGCGACGTCGGCATGGCCGGGGTGGCCATCGACTCGATCTACGACATGCGCCAGCTGTTCGACGGTATCCCGCTGGACCAGATGACCGTTTCGATGACCATGAACGGCGCGGTGCTGCCGATCCTCGCGCTGTACGTGGTGGCCGCGGAGGAACAGGGGGTGCCGCCGCAGAAGCTCGCCGGCACCATCCAGAACGACATCCTCAAAGAGTTCATGGTGCGCAACACCTACATCTACCCGCCAGAGCAGTCGATGCGCATCGTGTCGGACATCTTCGGCTACGCCTCGCAGAACATGCCGCGGTTCAACTCGATCTCCATCTCCGGCTACCACATGCAGGAGGCCGGGGCGACGCAGGACCTCGAGCTCGCCTACACGCTCGCCGACGGGGTGGAGTACATCCGCGCGGGGCTCGCCGCCGGGCTGCCGGTCGACTCGTTCGCCCCCCGGCTGTCCTTCTTCTGGGCCGTGGGCATGAACTTCTTCATGGAGGTGGCCAAGCTGCGCGCGGCCCGGCTGCTGTGGGCCAAGCTGGTCAAGCAGTTCTCGCCGGGTTCGGACAAGTCGCTGTCGTTGCGCACGCACTGCCAGACCTCCGGCTGGTCGCTGACCGCGCAGGACGTGTTCAACAACGTGATCCGCACCTGCATCGAGGCCATGGCGGCCACCCAGGGGCACACCCAGTCCTTGCACACCAACGCGTTGGATGAGGCGCTGGCGCTGCCCACCGACTTCTCCGCGCGGATCGCCCGCAACACGCAACTGTTGCTGCAGCACGAGTCCGGCACCACCCGGGTGATCGATCCGTGGGGCGGCAGCGCGTTCGTCGAACGGCTCACCTATCAGCTGGCCCGGCGGGCCTGGGGGCACATCGAAGAGGTCGAACAGGCCGGCGGGATGGCCAGCGCGATCGACGCCGGCATCCCGAAGATGCGCATCGAGGAGGCCGCCGCGCGCACCCAGGCGCGAATCGACTCCGGGCGGCAGCCGGTGATCGGCGTGAACAAGTACCGGGTCGCGCTGGACGAAAAGATCGACGTGCTGAAGGTGGACAACGCCGGGGTACGCGCGCAGCAACTGGAGAAGCTGCGCCGGCTGCGGGCCGAGCGGGACGACGACGCGGTGCGGGCGGCGCTGGCGGCGTTGCGCCGGGCCGCCGAGGGCACCGACAACCTGGTGCCGCTGGCCGTCGACGCGGCAAGGGCCAAGGCCACCGTCGGTGAGATCTCCGAGGCGTTGGCCGCGGTGTGGGGCCGGCACTCGGCGCAGATCCGTACGATCTCCGGTGTGTACTCCGAGGAGGTCGGCGATGCGTCCAATGTGGACGCCACGCGCCGGTTGGTCGACGCGTTCGCCGAGGCCGAGGGCCGGCGGCCGCGGATCCTGGTGGCCAAGATGGGCCAGGACGGCCACGACCGGGGGCAGAAGGTGATCGCGACGGCGTTCGCCGACCTCGGCTTCGACGTGGACGTGGGGCCGCTGTTCCAGACCCCGGCCGAGGTGGCCCGCCAGGCGATCGAGGCGGACGTGCACGTGGTGGGCGTGTCCTCGCTGGCCGCCGGTCACCTCACGCTGGTGCCGTCGCTGCGCTCGGAGCTGGCCGAGCTCGGAAGGCCGGACATCATGATCGTGGTCGGCGGCGTGATCCCGCCACAGGACTTCGACGCCCTCTTCGAGGCGGGCGCGGCGGCGATCTTCCCGCCGGGGACGGTGATCGCGGACGCGGTGACCGACCTGCTGGAGAAGCTGGCCACCCAACTCGGCCACGGGGCATGACCGACTACGCCGAGGGTGTCCTGGCGGGGGACCGCGCGATCCTGTCGCGGGCGATAACGCTCGTCGAGTCCACGCGCCCGGACCACCGCCAGAAGGCCCAGGAACTGCTGGTGGAGCTGCTGCCGCACGCGGGCGGCGCGCACCGGGTGGGGATAACCGGGGTGCCGGGAGTCGGCAAGTCGACTTTCATCGACATGCTGGGAACCACCCTGACCGCGGCCGGCCACCACGTGGCGGTGCTGGCCGTGGACCCGTCGTCGAGCCGGACCGGCGGCAGCATCCTGGGCGACAAGACCCGGATGGCGAAGCTGTCGGTGGACCCGGCGGCGTTCGTCCGGCCGTCGCCGACCTCGGGAACACTCGGCGGCGTGGCCCGCGCGACCCGCGAGACCATCGTGCTGATGGAGGCCGCGGGCTACGACACCGTGCTGGTGGAGACCGTGGGCGTCGGCCAGTCGGAGGTCACCGTGGCGAACATGGTCGACTGCTTCCTGTTCCTGACGCTCGCCCGGACCGGCGACCAGCTCCAGGGGATCAAGAAGGGCGTGCTGGAGCTGGCGGACGTGATCGCGGTGAACAAGGCGGACGGCGAGCACGAGAAGGAAGCGAGCAAGGCGGCCCGGGAACTGGCCGGGGCGATCCGGTTGCTGCGTTCCGGCGAGGAGCTGTGGACGCCACCCGTGCTGACCAGCAGCGCGCTGACCGGGGCCGGTATCGAGAAGGTGTGGGAGAAGGTCAGGGAACACCACTCGACGCTCGACGCGGCCGGTGAGCTGGCGGCGAAGCGGAGCCGTCAGCAGGTGGACTGGACCTGGTCGATGGTCCGCGACACCGTGATGTCCCGCCTGCACGAGAACACCGAGGTCCGAGCCCTGGCACCGGAGCTGGAGGAAGAAGTGCGAGCCGGCCGGCTGACCCCGACCCTGGCGGCGGAGCGCATCCTGAAAGCCTTCGGCCTGCGCTGACCGCAACAATTCCGCAACAGCCATCCCCTTACCCAACCGGGTGATCTTCGCGCGAACGGCCCACTCGCG
>NZ_DASUCC010000038.1:0-43258 GCF_035762905.1 Actinophytocola sp. | reverse complement strand
GCGGTCACGGTGCCGCGCATCTCGCCGATGATGCCGTCCAGCCGGCCGGCGGCGGCCTTGAGCAGCCGGGCGTTCTCGGCGACGGTGTTCGCGTGGGTCGACGCGGCCTGCGCGGAGGCGTCCACCCGGGCGAACGCCTCGGCGGGTACCTGCCGCGCGGTCAGCGTGCCGTGCCCGTTGTCCAGCACGCCCACCTGCTTGTTCAGTTGCGGCACGGCGGCGTTGATCGGCTCGTAGACGACCTGCATCTGTCCGTCCATGACCCGCAGTGTCCCGGCCGCCACCGTGCGCCGGGACGGTATTTCGGCCGTCAGCGGGTGCCGAACAGGTGCCGGGCGATGATCTCCCGCTGGATCTCGGTGGCGCCCTCGTAGATGCGCGGCGCGCGCACCTCGCGGTAGAGGTGCTCGAGCAGGTGGCCGTGCTCGAGCGCGCGGGCGCCGTGCACCTGGATCGCCACGTCCACGGCGAACTGCGCGGTCTCGGTGGCGAACAGCTTGGCCATCGCCGAGAGGTGGCCGGTGCGCCCGGAGCCGGCGTCGTAGGCGGCGGCCGCGTCGTGCACCAGCAGCCGGGCCGCGTGCAGCCGGGTGGCCACCTCGGCGAGTTGGTGCGAGACCGCCTGGAAGTCGCGCAGCAGCCGGCCGAACGCCGGCCGGGCGGCGGCGTGCGCGACCGCCGCGTCCAGCGCCGCCTGACCCATCCCGACCGCGAACGCGCCGACACTCGGCCGGAACAGGTCCAGCGTCCGCATGGCCACCCGCATGCCGCCGTCGAGCTCGCCGAGCAGGTGCGTGCCCGGCACGAAGACGTTGTCGAACCGCAGCCGGCCGATCGGGTGCGGCGAGACCAGGGTGATCCGCTCGCCGGACAGGCCGGCCGAGTCCCGCGGCACGGCGAACGCGGTGATCCCGCGCGACCCGGCGCCCGGTGTGGTGCGGGCGAACACGGTGTAGATGTCCGCGTCCGGTGCGTTGGAGATGAACGCCTTCTCACCGGAGAGCCGGAACCCGCCACGGTCGGGTTCCGCCCGCATGGCCAGCGATCCCACGTCGGAGCCGGCGTCCGGCTCGGTCAGCGCGAACGCGGCGGCCGCCTCGCCGGCGGCGATGCGCGGCAGCCAGGTCCGCACCACCTCGGGCCGGCCGGCGCGCAGGATCGGGTAGGCGCCGAGGCCCTGCACGGCCAGCGCGGTCTCCGCCTCGGTGCAGTGCCGGGCCAGGCCCTCCCGGATCAGGCACAGGTCGATCGCCGAGGTGGGCAGGAAATCCTCGCCGTCCCGGCGGAACACCTGGCCGAGCAGCCCGTGCCCGGCCAGCGCGGCCAGCAGCGGCCGGTTGATCACCCCCGGCGCGCCGGCCGCGGCCAGCGGCGCAAGTTCCTTGACCGCAACGGTTTCGGTGCGTTCGAGCCGCACCCGCCGATCCTCCGGCAGGTGCGAGTACTCGGTCACGCGGGGATCACCGCGGTGCACACCAGCTCGATCTTCGCTGCCGGGTCGACCAGCTCGGACACCCCGATCAGCGCGGCCGGCGGGTAGTACCGGCCGAAGTACTTGCGCCACACCGGAAGCAGGTCGCGCAGCGATGCC
Source organism: Actinophytocola sp. (assembly GCF_035762905.1). GTDB lineage: Bacteria > Actinomycetota > Actinomycetes > Mycobacteriales > Pseudonocardiaceae > DASYTH01. Next base: position 41,667 of record NZ_DASUCC010000038.1, on the reverse strand, counting down.
CGGTACTCGGCCACGTCGGTGACGTACATGAGCATCGAGACCAGGTGGCCGGGCTCGGCACCGGCCGCGCGCAGCGCGGTCATCACGTTCCACGCCGCCGCGTCGAACTGCTCGACCAGCGTGGTCCCCTGCACTTCCCCGTCGTCGCCGTGGGCGGTCTGCCCGGCCAGGTACACGGTGTGCCCGGGCGAGGCGACGATGGCGTGGGCGAACCCGACAGGTTCCATCAGCTCCGGCACCGGGACAATCCGATGGGGAGTCATCGCCCCGTCCACTGTGGACTCCTTCCTTGCGACCAGGCCGCGTAGAACTCGGCGTGGTCGGCGCTCTTCATCAGCAGCGCCTGGGTCATCGCCTCCAGCTCGATGGCGCTGCCCAGGTCCATGTCCAGCTCACGGGTGAGCAGCACCTTCGTCGTGGAATAGGCAAGAGCCGGTCCGTCGGCCAGGCGCCGGGCCAGCCGCCCCGCCGCACCGGAGAGCTCCCCGTCGTCCACAACCTGAGTCGCCAGACCGATCTCCACGGCGCGCTCGGCGGTCACCCTATCGCCAAGCACCAGCAGCTCCGTCGCCCGGCCCAGGCCGACCAGCCGGGGCAGCAGGTAGGCCGAGCCCATGTCGGCGCCGGCGAGACCCACCCGGGTGAACAGGAAGGCGAACGACGCCGACCGGGCCAGCAGCCGGAAGTCGCTGGCCAGCGCGATGACCGAGCCGGCCCCGGCGGCCACGCCGTTCACCGCGGCGATCACCGGCAGCGGGCACTCGCGCAGCGCCTTCACCACCGCCCCGGTCATCCGGGTGAACTCCAGCAGCTGCGCCGGGTCCATCTTCCGCAGCTCGCCGATGATCTCCTCGACGTCCCCGCCGGAGCAGAACCCCCGGCCCTGGCCGGTCAGCACCAGCACCCGCGCGTCGCCCCGGTGCGGCAGCTCGGCGAGCAGGTCGCGCAGGTCGGCGTAGGTGTCGAAGGTCAGCGCGTTCAGCTTGTCCGGCCGGGACAGCGTCACCGTGGCCACCCCGTCGGCCACCGCGAAGTCGAAGTGATCCCAGCTCTCGGTGAAGCCGGGGGAGGCCCGGAACGGGCTCATGAGCTCTCCTGTTCAACCATGGCCCGCAGCGCGCGGCGGTCCAGCTTTCCGTTGGTGGTCCTCGGCAGATCGGCGACGAACCGGAACCGCTTGGGACACTTGTGCCCGGCCAGCCGGTCCCGCAGGTACCCGTGCAGCTCCGCCGGAGTCGGGTCCGCGCCGGGCCGCGGCACGACGTAGCCGATCAGCACGGTCAGCCCGCCGAACTCGCCGCCGAGCACGGCGCATTCGAGCACGTCGGGGTGGCCGATCAGGCAGTCCTCGATCTCGCTCGGTGCCACCCAGACGCCGCTGATCTTCATCAGGTCGTCGGACCGCCCCCGGTACCGGAAGAACCCGTCGGCCTCCCGGGTGAACAGGTCGCGGGAGCGCACGGTGTTGCCGTGGAAGGTCTCGTCGCTGGCGTCCGGATCGTCCTGGTAGCCGTAGGCGACCGTGTCCCCGGTGACCTCGAGCAGGCCCACCTCGCCGTCGGGCAGCTCGGCGCCGTCCAGGCCGACGATCCGCGCGGCGTAGCCGGGCACCACCCGCCCGCAGCTGCCCGGCCGGGTCTCGCCGGGCCGGTTGGAGATGTAGATGTGGTAGGCCTCGGACGAGCCGATGCCCTCCACCACCTCGACGCCGAACGTGCGGTCCCACTTGCGCAACAGCTCCGCGGGCAGGGCCTCGCCGGCCGAGGTGCACAGCCGCAGGCAGCTCAGGTCCTGCTCGGCGGCGGCCGGGTGGGCGACCATGGCACTCATCATGGTCGGCACGTTGACCAGGATCGTCGGCCGGTGCTCGGCGATCAGCGCGAAGATCCGCTCGGTGGTGCTGCGCTCCGGGAACACGATCCCGGCCGCGCCGACGCCGAACGGGAACAGCGCGGCGAGATCGCGGGCGTAGCCGAAGAACAGCTTCGGCACCGGCAGCACCACGTCGTCCGCCCGCAGGTCCAGCACCCCCCGGGCGTACCAGTCGAAGCTCAGCCGGGGCGCTCTGGCCGGCAGCACGCAGGCCTTGGGTGCGCCGGTGCTGCCGGTGGTGAACTTCCAGATCGCGATGCCGTCCCGCTCGGTGGGGTGCGCGTCCAGGGTGTCCGGTGCGGCCGTGACCAGCGCGGCGAAATCGTGCTCGTTGTCCCGTAACTCGACGCCGTCCGCGCCGACCACCAGCAGCTGCACCGCGCGCCGCGTGCCGGTGAGCGCGGTCCGCACCAGGTCCAGCGTCACGGTGTCCACGATGGCCAGTTCGGTGCGGGTGTACTCCAGGAAGTACTGGTAGTCCTTGGGTTGCAGGTAGGTGTAGGCCTCGGCGGTGACCGCGCCGATCTTCTGCACCGCGTACCAGGACGCGACGAACTCCACTCCGTCGGACAGCGCCAGCAGCACCCGCTGGCCGCGCCGGCGCACCCCTAGCTCGCGCAGCACGTTGCCGACCCGGTTGGTCAGCCCGGCCAGCTCCGCGTAGCCGACCGGGCCGGTCGCGGTGATCAACGCGGTCCGGTCGCCGTGTCCCTCGGCCAGCTGCCGGTCGACGAAGTAGGACGTGACGTTGAACCGTTCGGGGATGTCCTGGGTGCGCAGCATCACGGCCTCCTCGCGACGTCCCGGATGACCTCGACCAGCATCGCCGTCAGCGTGTCGAAGGTGGACCGGCCCTCGGCCGCCGTGGCCTGCGCCGGCGCGCCGCAGTAGGCCCGGTCCATGCCCATGGCCACGAAGTCGGTCCGCCCGGCGGCCATCGCGGCGACCATGTCCACCCGGACCTCGGGCTGCGCCGAAAGGACCGCCGGGTCCACCAGCTCCGGGTGGTCGGCCAGCACCAGGGAGGTCTCGTACCGGCCGCCGTGACACGACGAGGACCGGAACTCCTCGGTCAGCCGCGCGGCGTTGGCCCGGCGCAGCAGGTCCAGGTAGCCGGCGCCGGCCTCGGCCACCGCCGCGCGCACGGCCGTGACGTGCTCCGGCTCGAAGTGGTTGTTCACCACGACCAGCCGGCGGAATCCTTGCCCAGCAAGGGATTCGCACACGTCCAGCAGGATCGCGCGGAGCGTCGGCGCGGTGACCGAGACGGCGCCGGGGAACGCGGCGGCGAACCGGGTCACCCCGTAGGGCAGCCCGGGCAGGATCAGCACCCGCAGCTCGGGGTCGTCCGCGAGCGCCCGCGCGGCCCGCTCGCAGATCCCGGCCGAGATCAGACCGTCGGTGCCGAGCGGGCCGTGCGGACCGTGCGGCTCCACCGCGCCCACCGGCAGCAGCAGCACCGGAACCCGCGGTCCGGAAAGCAGCTCTCCGGCCTGCGGTGAGGTGAGATCGGCGAAATGGATGGTCACGGCGTTGGATGGTTCGCTCCCGCTCATGGGGAAAGCACCGTCCGTTCCAGCTCGGTGCTCGGCAGGTCCAGCACGCACAGGTCGGCGCGGCCGGCGGCGACGATCGTGTCGACCTCGTCGAGCGTGGTGAGGTGGCCGGCGACCAGGGTGGGCACCCCGGCCTCGTTGCGGACCCGGTCGGACAGCGTGGTGAGGAACCCGCGCCGGTACTCCGGGCGGCCGCCGAGCACCGTCTGTCCGGCCCGGACGTGCACCAGCTGCGCGCCGTGCCCGGCCACCTGGCGGGCCAGCTCGACGCCGTCGGCCACGGTGAGCCCGCCGCGCGCCCAGTCGGTGACGGTGAGCCGGACCGCGAGCAGCCGGTCGTCCGGCCACACCGCCCGGACCGCGTCGAGTACGGACAGCGGGTAGCGGGCCCGGTTGCCCGGCGAGCCGCCCCACTCGTCGGTGCGCCGGTTGGTCAGCGGGGACAGGAAGCCGGCCAGCAGGTAGCCGTCGGCCATGTCCAGCTCCAGCGCGTCGAACCCGGCCGCCGCGGCCCGCTCGGCGGCCTCGGCGAACGCGGCTCGCACCCGGTCCAGGTCGGCGGCGTCCATAGCCCTCGGCACCGGCCCGAACGGCCCGTAGCGCAGCGCCGAGGCGGCCAGCAGCGGCCAGCCGCCTGCGGCGAGCGGCACGTCCAGCCCGGCGGCGCGCGGCCGGGTGGCGCCGCGCCGTCCGGCATGCCCGAGCCGCAGCCCGGCGAGCGCCCCGGCGGCGTGCACCTTGTCCACCACCGGGGCCCACGGCGCGTCGATGGTCGGCTCGTCCGGCGAGACCCGGCCGTCCGGCGTGACCGCGACCAGCCCGGTGAGCACCAGGCCCGCCCCGCTGGCCGCCTCCGGCACCAGATCGTCCACGGTGGACGCCAGCCGGACCACCCGGTTGCGGGTGCGGGTCCGGCCGATCTCCAGCGGCACGAACGCCGGCGGCGGCGCGATCGCCCCCGGCGTCGCGGCACCGGCGAACCACGCGTCGAGCACCCGGGCGAAGTCCGGGTCGCGCTGGGTCAGGTTGGCGTGGCTGATCCGGCCGCTGCGGGTGAGCAGGTTGGCCGCGAACTGGATCGGCTCCAGCCGGGTGTAGCCGCCGACCCGGCCGAAGTACGCGGCGCTGTCCCCGGCGGCCTGCTGGAACCGCTCCACGACGGGCATCCGCTCCAGCTCGTAGTCGACCAGCGCGGCCTCCCGGTCGTCCGGGTGCCGGATGAACGCGTTGGCCAGGGCGATCGCGTCCTCCATGGCGAGCTTGGTGCCCGACCCGATGGAGAAGTGCGCGGTATGCGCGGCGTCGCCGATCAGCACCAGGTTTCCCTTGTGCCAGTTGGTGTTGCGCACGAGCGGAAAGCTCAGCCAGAGCGAGCGGTTGGACAGCAGCCGATGCCGGCCGAGGTGCTCGGCGAACAGCCGCTCGCAGAACGCGATGCTCTCCCGCTCGGTCATCGTGTCCAGACCGGCGCGTCGCCAGGTCGGTTCCGGGCACTCCACGATGAACGTGCTGGTGCGCTCGTCGAACGGGTAGGCGTGTACCTGGAACAGCCCGTGCTCGGTCTCGGTGAAGATGAACGTGAACGCGTCGAACACCAGGTCGGTGCCGAACCAGACGTACTTGCAGCCCTGCGGGGAGACCGTGGTGCCGAACGAGTCCGCGTCCGCCCGGCGCAGCAGGCTGTTCGCCCCGTCCGCGGCGACCAGCAGGTCGGCTCCGGTGTCCGGCTCGGTCACCTCGGTACCGAACCGCAGGTCCACGCCCAGCTCGGTGCACCGGCGCTGCAGGATGTCCAGCAGGTGTGTGCGTTTGATGGCGGAGAACCGGTTCCCGCCGGAGCGGATCCGCGCCCCCCGGTACCAGATGTCCACCGTGGACCAACGGGCGAACGAGTCGGTGATCTCCACGTAGGTCTTGTAGTCCGCGTCGCGCAGCGCGCCGAGCGTCTCCTCGGAGAACACCACGCCCCAGCCGAAGGTGGCGTCCGGGGCGTTGCGCTCCACCACGGTGATCTCGTTGCCGGCGTCGGCCTTCTTCAGCAGGACGGCCAGGTACAGCCCGGCCGGCCCGGCCCCGACGATCGAGACCTTCATGATGGCGCCTCGGCGGGAAAGAGTGCGTCGGCGCTCATGACGGCGCCTCCGCGGGAGGGAGTGCGTCGGCGCTCATGTGGACAGCACCTCGGCCAGCCGGTCGAGCTCGGCCAGGTCCGCCACGGTGGGGAACAGGATCAGCTCGTCGCAGCCCTCGGCCTCGTAGCCGCGCACGAAGTCCTTGACCGCGCGGGCGCTGGTCAGGTTCCCGGCGGCGATCTTGTCGGCGAACGGTCCGGTGAACGCGTAGTAGTCGCGCAGGTAGGCGCCGCCCCGGTCGGGGTCGGCGAAGGCGAAGTAGCCCTGGCCCCACAGCCGCGGCCGGCCCGGGCGCTCGTGGTCGCGCCAGGCCGCCAGCGCCCGGGTGGCCGCCGACCCGAACGCCCGGGGCGGCCCGCCGCCGTGCGCGTAGCCGTCGGCGTAGCGGGCCATCCGGGCGAACGCCGCCCCGCTGGCGCCGCCGACCAGCAGCTCGATGCCGGGCCGGGCCGGGCCGACGCCGGAGCCGTCCAGCTCGCCGCGCAGGTAGGCCAGCTGCTCGGTGAGCCGCTCGCCCCGGCCGCGGTGGTCGATGCCGGCCGCCTCGTAGTCGTCGCGCCGGGCGCCGACCGCGAGGCCGAGGGTGAGCCGGCCGCCGGCCAGCGCGTCCACCGACGCCGCCTGCTTGGCGAGCATGGCCGGGGCGCGCAGCGGGCCGATGGCGATCATGGTGGCCAGCCGGACCCGCTCGGTCACCGCGGCCGCGCCGGCCAGGGCCACGAACGGCTCGACGCTGTCGTAGACAACCCGGTCGAGCACTGCCACGGTAGAGAACGGGCCGGCGTCGGCGCGCCGGGCCCACTCGAGCAGAAGGGTGCCGTCGGTGCCGGGGATGGTGTTGGGAAGCCCGATGCCCACCTTCATCTGGGACAGTTTACGGTTGACCGCGCTGAAGCGTCAACTAAACTGCCGGGTATGACGGTGAGGGTGGCGACCCCGCACGGTGCCGCCGACCCGGGCGTGTTGCACGGGTTCGACCCGGCCCCGCAGGACCTGGTGCTGACCCTGCTCGGCGCCCACGTTCACCCGCGCCACCAGCGCGAGGTGTGGTCCGGCGGCCTGGTCCGGCTGCTCGACGAGTTCGGCTTCTCGGCCGGCGCCGCCCGGGTCGCGCTCAACCGGCTGGTCGCCCGGCAGCTGCTGGCCCGGACCAAGGACGGCCGGCTGGTGTACTACACGCTCACCCCGCGCACCGTGTCCGTGCTCGCCGAGGGCGACCGGCGGATCTTCACCATGGGCCGGACGGCCCGCAGCCCGGTCCGGTGGACCGTGCTCTGGCACGCCATCCCGGAGCACCGGCGCACCGCCCGCGCCCGGCTGGTGCGCCGGCTGCGGTTCCTCGGGTTCGGCTCGCTGCAGGACGGCACCTGGATCGCCCCGCACGACCGGGAGCGGGAGATCGCCGCGCTGGTCGCCGAGCTGGACGTGGCCGAGCACGTCGGCGTGCTGCTCGGCCGGCCGTCCACCGCCGTCGACTTCGCCGCGTTCATCCCCCGGGCGTGGGACCTGGACGACCTGTCCGAGCGGTACCGCGCGTTCGTGGCGCAGTTCCGTCCGTACGCTCGGGGCGTGCCGGACGACCGGCACGCGTTGCTGCTGCGCACCCGCCTGGTGCACACGTTCCGGGACTTCCCGTCGGTGGACCCGGAGCTGCCGGCCGATCTGGTGCCGGCCCCGCACCACCGGGCCGAGGCGGTGCGGCTGTTCCACTATCTCTACCCGGCGCTCGCGCCCGCGGCGCAGCGCTACTTCGACGAGGTGACCACGCCATGACCGACCGGCACGCAGCGGCGCTGACCTACACGTCCTATCTCGCCCTTGACGAGGTGCTCACCGCGCAGCACCCGCGCTCCGACGACCACGACGAGATGCTGTTCATCGTGATCCACCAGGTGTACGAGCTGTGGTTCAAGCAGCTGCTGCACGAGCTGCGACACCTGCAGGAGCGACTGTCCAGTGGGGACACCGCGCACTCGGTGCGCACGCTGCGCCGGGCGCTGACCATCCTCAAGGTGGTGGTGGCGCAGATCGACGTGCTGGAGACCATGACGCCCCGCCAGTTCACCAGCTTCCGGGCCCGGCTCGAGGCATCCAGCGGTTTCCAGTCCTACCAGTTCCGCGAGCTGGAGGCGGTGCTCGGCCGGCGGGAGCCGTCCGTGCTGGAGAACTACCCGCCGGAGAGCACGTCCCGGGACCGGATCGAGCGGGCCATGCGCCGACCGTCCCTTTTCGACTCGTTCCTGACCTACCTTTCCGTGCAGGGTTATCCGGTGCCCACCGACCGCGATCCCACCCGGCCGGTCGAGCCGTCCGAGAAGGTCCAGCGGGTGCTGCTCGAGGTGTACCGGGACGACTCCGGACCGTCCACTGTGGCCGAGCTGCTTGTCGACCTGGACGAGGGCATGCAGGAGTGGCGGTACCGGCACGTGAAGATGGTGGAGCGCACGATCGGCGGCAAGGCCGGCACCGGCGGTTCGGACGGCGCCGCCTACCTGCGCGGCACGCTGTTCCAACCGATGTTCCCAGACCTGTGGGCCGTGCGGAGCGAGCTCTGATGCCCAATCCGCTCGCCCGGCACTACACCCGGTTCCGGGTGGCCGACCGGCTGCTGCTCACCGGGCACTCCCATCAGGCCTGGCCGGACGTCGCGGAGCAAGGCCAGCTCGAGGCGTTCGCCGACGCCGCCGAGGCGGTGGACGCCAAGTGGGCGCGGGCCTTCGCGAAGGCCGACGCGGTCCGGGACGGCTTCCGGCTGCTGCTCGACGAGCCGGGTGCCGACCTGGCGCTGGACACCAACACGCACGCCCTGGTGACCCGGTTCCTGTCCGCGCTGGACCTGCGTCGCCGGCCGCGCCTGGTCACCACCGACGGCGAGTTCCACACCGTGCGGCGCCAACTGGCTCGGTTGGCCGAGGCGGGCATCGAGGTGGAGCGGGTGCCCGCCGAGCCGGTCGGCACGCTGGCCGAGCGGCTCGCCGCGGCCATCGACGTGCGGACCAGCGCGGTGCTGGTCTCCGCGGTGCTGTTCGAGACCTCCCGGATCGTGCCCGGGCTCGGCGGGCTGGCCGCCGAGTGCGCGCAGGCCGAGGTGGAGCTGCTGGTGGACGCCTACCACGCGCTCGGCGTGGTCCCGTTCTCCGTGCCAGGTCAGGGCCTGGCCGGCGCCTGGGTCACCGGTGGCGGCTACAAGTATCTGCAACTGGGCGAGGGCAACTGCTTCCTGCGGTTGCCCGGGCACGCCGCGGCGCTGCGCCCGGTGCTCACCGGATGGTTCGCCGAGTTCGAGGACCTGTCCGGGGAGTCCACACCGGACCGGATCGGCTACGCGCCCGGCGGCGACCGGTTCGCCGGCGCCACCTACGACCCCACCAGCCACTACCGCGCCGCCCGGGTGTTCCGGTTCTTCACCGAGCAGGGCCTGTCCGCCGCGGCGCTGCGCGAGCTCTCCCAGCGGCAGACCACCTTGCTGGCCAACGAGTTCGACGCGCTGGGCGCGCCGGACGAGGTGGTCACCAGGGACCGCGACACGCCCCGGTCGGAGTTCGGCGGCTTCCTGGCGCTGCGCTCGTCGCGGGCCGCGGCGCTGTGCGCGGCCCTGGCGCAGCGGGGTGTCTCCACCGACAGCCGGGGGGACTTCCTACGCTTCGGCCCGGCTCCCTACCTGGCCGACGAGCAGTTGGCGGCGGCGATCGGGGCGCTCGGCGCGGTGCTCAGCTGACCGCCCTTGGCACCCGGGCCCGGCCGCGCAGCACCTCCACCCGGTCCGAGCCGGGGCGGCCGAGCACCCAGCTCGACCCGGGCACCGCCTTGGCCTGTTTCTTCAGCGGGGCAAGGAGTCTGGCCGCGTCCCGGTAGGACCGCACGGCATCGGCGGTGCACACCAGCGCGGCCAGCGACACGCTCACCGAGATCCCGGCCACGGTCCACAGTGGATCGACGAGCTGCTCGGCCAGCGCGGCGATCTCGTCAAGGTCGGTGACCGCGAGGAAGTTGTCCCCGCCGACGTGCCCGACCCGGATCCCCGGCATTCCGGCCGCGGCCTCGGCGAGCGCGCCGCCGATCGCCCGGATCAGCTCGTCGCCCGCGGCCAGGCCGACGGTGTCGTTGACGGTCCGGAACGAGTCCACGTCCAGCCAGGCGACCACGAACATCGTGCCCCGGGCGATCCGGCGCTCGATCTCCTTGACCATCTGGTCGCTGCCGGGCAGGCCCGTGATCGGGTTGACCGCGGCCGCCCGCTCCACCTTGGTGGCCGCGACCACCCGCACCATCTCGGCCAGCCGCACCACCCCGGCGCACCGGCCGGCGTCGTCGACCACCACGACGTCGTCGCCGGTGCGGTCCCGGTCCGCGGTGCCGAACAGCTCGAGCAGTTCGAGCGCGCTGGCGTCGCCGCGCACCAACCGCGGCGGGTCGGCCTGCCGCAGCACCGGCCGCTTGGCGTGTTGGATGTGGCCGTGCGGCCCGCCGACCGCGAGCAGAAACCGGTTGCGGTCCACCATGGCGCGCGGCCGGTAGTCCTGGTCGAGCAGCACCACGCTGCCGGCCTCCTTGTTGCGCACCAGCACGTCACGCACCTGCTCGATGGTGGCCGACTCGGGCAGCGTCAACGCCGTGCGCAGCAGTTCGGTGAGCACCGGCGTGGGATCCGGGTCGGTCGCCGCGATCGCCTCGGCGGGCAGCCGCACCGAACTGGTCGGGTGCGCGGCCGGCGCGGCGATCAGGTTGCCCTGGGCGAACCGGATACCCAGCCGGCACACGGTGGTCAGCTGATCCGGGTTCTCCACGCCGACGGCGGCCACGTGCAGGCCCATCCGCATGGCCAGGCCGGCGACCGACTCGACCAGCGCGGTGGCGACGGCGTCCCCGGGCACCCCGGCGAGCAGCCGCGGGTCGATCTTGATCAGGTCCGGCCGCAGGTCCATCAGCAGGGTCAGCGGCAGGTCGCCCTGGCCCACCGCGTCGAAGGCGATCCGGAACCCCTGCCGCCGCAACGCTTCCAGCCCGTGCACCAGGTCGGGCCGGGGCACCCGGCAGAACGGCGGGGTGATCTCCAGCGTGATCTCGTCGGGGCTGCGGCCGGCCTGGGTCAGCGCGGCGTCGAAGTACCGCATCAGCTGCTCGCCCCTGGCCGCCGTGCTGGCCAGCAGGTTGATGTGCAGCGGCAGCCGGTGACCCGGCTCGGTGCCGGCCAGCATCGCGCTGGTCGCCAGCGCGACGTCGGCCGAGGTGAGCTGACCCTGTTGGCCGGCTTCGATCAGAAGGTCGTAGACGGTGCCGGAATGCGGCCGCGCGAGCGCCTCGACGGCGACCGCGTGTCCCGTGCGGGTACTCAGCAACGGTTGGAACGCAAAACTAACCCCTGGCACACCGGCCACACACCGCATCGTGCCCAGTTTGTGGCCAAAACGGCAGGGCGGCTCACCAATTGTTTGCAGACGTTTCCGATGTTCACCTCATCGGCCCAGCGCTATTTCACACGATCAGCGCAGACCGCCCAATGGCCACCCGCATTGACCGGTCCGCCATCCGGAACATTTCGGTCATCGCCGCCGCGGTCAGCCGCACGTCCTCCCGTTCGCCGAGGTAGCCGCGCTGCAACTCGGCCGGCAGTCCGAAGAACAGCTCGAAGAACGCCGGCACCCGGTGCGGCGGCAGGCGCAGCAGCACCGCGAGACCCCGGCGGCGCAACGCGTGCACGGCCCGGGCGGCCGGCGGCCAGAGCGCGTGCCGGCCGGCCCGCAGCGCGGCGTGCGGGCCGCGCGGCAGCGCCGCACCGATCGCCCCGGCCAGCCGCGGAGCCAGCCGGAAGGTGTCCGCCACGCTGTACCCGGTGGCGGGGTGGACCAGCGCCGCGGCGGCACCGAACGCGACCACCCCGGGCCGCCCGGCCGGCACCGGCAGGTCGACCGGGATGCGCACCCGCTCGATGCGGCCGGCGCCGGCCGCGATCCCGCGCGCGGCCAGCCGGTCGCGCAGCCGGGCCGGGTCCAGGCCCGGCCGGCTGGCCAGCGAGGTCTCCTCCACCAGCGTCGCGCCGCCCGGCAGCGGCACGGCGTAGCGGAAGCTGCCGGCGCCGAACCCCGGCGCCGGCCGCCAGTCCATGAACACGGCCTCGTCCGCCCGGTCCGGCAGCACCACTCCGTAGGCGGTCTGCTCGGCCCGCGGACCCGGCGCCGGGCCGCCGGAGAGCACCCGCCGGGCACCGGTCGCGTCGACCACCACGGCCGCAGCCAGCAGCCCGCCAGCGGCCAGCCGGACGGTGACCCCGCGCGGCCCGCCGAGCGCCGCCACCGCCCGCCCACGCACCACCCGCACCGGCGCCCCGGCCAGCGCGGTGCGCACCGACTCGTTGTCCAGCACCGCGTAGTCGCGCGCCAGCCGGTGCTCGGACAGCGCGAACGCCCGGGCCGGCGCGGCGACCCACCGGCTGCCGTCCGGCAGCAGGGCGCACTCGTCGGCCCACAGGCCGTAGGTCGCCGGCCACCGGGCGTGTGGGTCGGGGTCGACCAGCACGGTTTCCAGCCCGTGCCGCGCGCACGCGGCGGCCGCCGCCCATCCGGCCGGTCCGGCGCCGGCCACCAGCACGTCGGTCACCCGACGATCCCAACACGGCCGGGTTAGGGTCGCTGGCATGGCTGGTGATCTCGTCGACCGCAGGGAGGCGCGGCGCTCGGCAGCGGCCGGTGCGCCGGCCGAACTCGCGGCCAGCCCGTACCGGGCCGACCGGGACCGGATCGTCGCCTCGCCGTTCTTCGCCCGGCTCGGCGGCGTCACCCAGGTGGTCAGCGCCAGCGGATCCGGGCTGCTGCACAACCGGCTGACGCACAGCCTCAAGGTCGCCATGGTGGCCCGCGGGATCGTGGAGCGGATCGCCGGCAGCGCGGAGGCCGGGCCGGTACTGGACAAGCTCGGCGGCTGCGACCCGGACGTGGTGGAGGCCGCGGCGCTGGCGCACGACCTCGGTCACCCGCCGTTCGGCCACCTCGGCGAGCGCGTGCTCGACCGGCTGGCGCGGCGCCGGTTCCAGCTGCCGGACGGGTTCGAGGGCAACGCGCAGAGCTTCCGGATCGTCACCGAGACCGACACCAGGGGGCCGGACGGCCGCGGGCTGGACCTGACCGCCGCGGTGCGGGCGGCGATGCTCAAGTACCCGTGGACCCGGCTGTCCTATCCGCGGCCGCACCCGCGGACCATGCCGGTGCCGCCGCGCGGCGCCGCCGAGCCGCCGGACGAGCCGGGCTCCGGGTCGAGCAAGTTCTCCGCCTACGTGACCGAGCTGGACGACATGGTCGCCGCACGGGAGCCGTTCGCCGGGCGGATCGCCGGCTGGCAGCAGACCGTCGAGGCGGCCGTGATGGACACCGCGGACGACATCGCCTACGCCATCCACGACCTGGAGGACTTCCACCGGATCGGGGTGCTGCAGCACGCTGCGGTGGCCGCCGAGCTGAGCCGGTGGCTGGCGCACGCGCTCGAGCTCGCGGAGCTGTCCGACGCGGAGCTGGCCGCACAGGCCCGCCGGCCGGGCCGTTCGCTGGAGGCGCTGCGCCGCAGGCTGCACCGGCGGGACGCGTGGGTGGCCGACGACGAGGCGTTCGTGGCCGCGGTGGCCACGGTGCGCGCGGAGCTGGTCGACGAGCTGCTGGCCACGCCGTTCGACGGCTCGGTCGAGGCGGAGCAGGCGATCGGGCGGTTCTCCGCGCGGTGGACCGCCCGGCTGGTCGACGGCATCGGGGTGGTGCTGGACCCGCCGACCCGGTCCGGGCATGTGTTGCTGGCCCCGGCCCGGTGGCACGAGGTGCAGGTGCTGAAGTTCGTGCACAAGCGGTTCGTGCTGCTGCGCCCGGACCTGGCGCTGCACCAGCGCGGCCAGGCGCGGCTGCTCACCCGGCTGGTCGAGGCGCTGGACCAGTGGCTCGGCGACCGGGACGAGGCCGACCGGCTGCCGCGCCGGCTGCACGACCTGGCCGCGCTCGCCGAGGCCGAGTACGCCGGGCTGGCGGCGGCCGCGCCGCAGGCCCTGATCGGCGCCACCGGCGAGATCCCCTCCGGCGCCGCGCTGCGCGAGCTGGCGCACGGCCGGGCCGTGATCGACTTCGTCGCCTCGCTCACCGACAGCCAGGCCACCACCCTGCTCGACGCCCTCTCCGGCCGGACCAGCCAACCCTGGTCCGACGCCTTTGTGCTGTGAAGGTTCGGGCCGTAGCCGGGGGCGGGCAGGCGGTGGAGGTGGAGCCGGAGCGGGTGACCGGCTGGTTCGCCCGGTTCGCCGAGCGGCACGGCGGCGTGGCCGACCGCGAGGTCGACCCCGAGCTGGTGCGGGTGACCGCCACCGACGGCGCCACCGCCACCGTCGCCGTCCCGTTCGCCCCGCTGGTCCCGCCGGACGACCCGCGGCTGGCCGTCGACGTGCTGGCCCTGCACCTGCTGCGGCCCCGGCGGATCGGCCTGCTGCTGGTGCGCCGCGGCGGGCACAGCGTCGGGATCGCCTATGACGGGCGGATCGAGGTGTCCCGCACCGACCGCCGGCTGGTGCAGGGGCGCAGCGCCGCCGGCGGCTGGTCGCAGCGGCGGTTCGCCCGGCGCCGCGCCGGGCAGGCCCGCGACGCGCTGCGGGCGGCCGCGCAGGACGCGGTCGAGGTGCTGGCCCCCCGGGTCGCCGAGCTGGCCGCGGTGGTGCTCGGCGGCGAGGCGCGGGCCCTGGCCGGGCTGCACGCCGACCCGCGGCTGGCCGACGTGTTCGCCCTGGCCGCGTCCCGGGTGCTGGACGTCGGCGATCCGCGCCGGGCGGTGCTCGACGAGGCCGCCCGCCGGGCCCGGTGCGTGGAGATCATCGTGCGGGAAAAGCACAGGTCAGGCTCAGCGGACTCTCAGGATCCGGGGCAAGACTGACGGCATGAGCGAGACCAACGTCCCCCAGCCGGATCAGCCCGGGGAGTCTGTGCGGTCGGGGGAGTCGGGGGCGGAGGCGCCTGACCGGACCGAGCAGCACGCGCCCGCTGCGCATTCCGGCCAGGCGCCTCCGACGGATCAGCCGGCCCAACCGGTGCCCCCGGCGCCGGAGCAGCCGCCGGTCGCGGCGCAGGCACCCCCGCCGGTTGCACCCACCCCACCTGCCGCTCCGAGGCGGCCGGCGCGCGTCCTGCGTGCGCCGGTTGCCGCGGGGATCGGCGCGGCGCTGCTGGTCGTCGGCGGCGTGGCCGGTTACTTCATCGGCGTGGCGGCCGACGACGACGGGCCACGGGGCCGCCCCGGCATGGTCCGGTTCGACGACGGTCAGCGCGGGCCCGGCTTCCGGGAGTTCCGCGAGCGGCCGGTCCCGCCGGAGCGCGGTGAGCGGCTGGTGCCGCCGAACCGTGGTCAGCTGCCGGAGGCGCCGGGCGGTGACCGGCAGGCCCCGCAACCCACCCAGCCCACTCAACCGACGCAGCCCACGCAGCCGGGCTGACCGGTCGAGCGGTTCCACCCGCGGCCCCGCCGGCTCCGGCCGGCGGGGCCGACTCAGCCCAGCGTTCCCGTGGCGAGCAGCCCGCCGTCGATCCGCACGGTCTCGCCGGTGATCCAGGACGCCTCGTCGGACACCAGGAAGGTCACCAGCTTGGCCACGTCCTCGGGAGTGCCCAGCCGCTTCATCGGGTAGGCCGCCGCGGCCTCCTCCTCCCGCTCGGCGTAGAGCGCCTCGGCGAACCGCGTCTTGACCGTGGCCGGGGCCACCCCGTTGACCCGGATCTTCGGGCCGAGCTGCCAGGCCAGCTCCATGGTCAGGTGGTTCATCGCCGCCTTGCTCGCCCCGTAGGCGCCGATCACCCCGGTGGAGCGCAGCCCGCCGACCGACGAGACGTTGACGATGCTGCCGCCGTGCTCGGCCATCCACCCCTTCACCGCGAGCTGCACGAAGCCCAGCGCGGCGACCACGTTGGTGTCGAAGATCTTCCGCACCGCGGCCAGGTCGGCGTCCACCAGCGGCCCGTACACCGGGTTGATCCCGGTGTTGTTGACCAGGATGTCCAGGCTGCCGAAGGTCTCCAGGGTGCGGCGCGTGATCTCGGCCCGGTCCTCGTCCCGGCCGGCGTTCCCGGCGATGGCCAGCACCCGGGCGCCGTCGGCCTCCTTGGCCAGCTGCTCGCCGGCCGCCGCGATGTCCTCCGCCTTGCGGGACATGATGGTGACGGCCGCGCCCGCGCGCACCAGCTCGACCGCGATCGCGTAGCCGATGCCCCGGCTGGCACCGGTGACGAGCGCGGTCCTGCCGCTGAGGTCCTGTGTCATGGCCCGCACTCTAGCTAAGCGGTCGCTTAGGAGCGAGCCTCCGGCAAAGCGTTGTACGTCACCCGTAGACTGGCCTGGTGGTCGTTCGGATGGACTAGGTCGCCGGTCAGCTCGCCGGTCACGGCAGGCGAGCCGCTGACCCCTGTTCACGACCAGCCACTTGGGGAGTCATCTCAGTGATCACCGCAACCGACATGGAGCTGCGCGCCGGCTCGCGCATCCTGCTGTCCGACGCCACGCTGCGGGTTCAGCCCGGCGACCGGATCGGGCTGGTCGGCCGCAACGGCGCCGGCAAGACCACGACCCTGCGGGTGCTGGCCGGCGAGGGCGAGCCCTACGCCGGGGCGCTGCGCCGGTCCAGTCCGCTCGGCTACCTGCCGCAGGACCCGCGCGAGGGCAACCTGGACGTCACCGCCAAGGACCGGGTGCTCTCCGCCCGCGGCCTCGACGAGCTGCTGCGCGACCTGGAGAAGGCGCAGAGCGCGATGGCCGAGCACGTCGACGGGGCCCGGCGGGACAGCGCCGTGCGCCGCTACGGGCGCCTCGAGGAGCGGTTCGCGGCCCTCGGCGGCTACGCCGCGGAGAGCGCGGCGGCCCGGATCTGTGCCAACCTCGGGCTGGCCGAGCGGGTGCTGTCCCAGCCGCTGTCCACACTGTCCGGTGGCCAGCGCCGGCGGGTGGAGCTGGCCCGGATCCTGTTCGGCGCCTCGGACTCCGACGGCAGCACCGTGCTGCTGCTCGACGAGCCCACCAACCACCTGGACGCCGACTCGATCACCTGGCTGCGTGGTTTTCTCAAGGGGCACGCCGGCGGTCTCGTGGTGATCAGCCACGACGTGGACCTGCTCGCCGAGGTGGTCAACAAGGTCTGGTTCCTGGACGCGATGCGCGGCGAGGTGGACCTCTACAACATGGGCTGGCAGCGCTACCTGGACGCGCGCGCGGCCGACGAGAAGCGCCGCAGGCGGGAGCGGGCCAACGCCGAGAAGAAGGCCTCGGCGCTCATGGCCCAGGCCGACAAGATGCGTGCCAAGGCCACCAAGGCGGTGGCCGCGCAGAACATGGCGCGCCGGGCCGAGCGGCTGCTTAGTGGGCTCGATCAGGTCCGCCAGGCCGACAAGGTGGCCAAGATCCGGTTCCCGGAACCGGCGCCGTGCGGTAAAACTCCGCTCACCGCAGAAGGACTGAGCAAGAGCTACGGTTCGCTCGAGGTCTTCACCGGGGTCGATCTGGCCATCGACAAGGGATCCCGGGTCGTCGTGCTCGGCCTGAACGGGGCGGGCAAAACGACGTTGTTGCGGCTGCTCGGCGGAATGGAGCCACCCGACGCCGGTTCCGTGGTTCCCGGGCACGGGCTTCGGATCGGTTACTACGCCCAGGAGCACGAGACGCTCGACCACGACGCGAGCGTGTGGGCCAACGTGCGGCACGCCGCTCCGGACACGCCCGAGCAACAACTGCGTTCGCTGCTCGGCACGTTCCTGTTCAGCGGCGAGCAGCTCGACCAGGTGGCCGGCACCCTTTCCGGCGGCGAGAAGACCCGGCTGGCGCTGGCCGGACTGGTCTGCGGAGCGGCCAACGTGCTGCTGCTCGACGAACCCACCAACAACCTCGACCCGGCCAGCCGGGAACGGGTGCTCGACGCGCTGCGCCGCTACTCCGGCGCCGTCGTGCTGGTTACCCATGACCCCGGTGCGGTGGAGGCACTTGAGCCCGAGCGGGTGATCCTTCTGCCGGACGGCACCGAAGATCACTGGTCCGCCGACTATCTCGAACTTGTTCAGCTGGCTTGAGAATCACCCTTACGCGGACAACTCCACCAGCGATACAAGGCGTCGCCGAAGGGTTGGCATTGGTGCGTCTGGGGGACGATCGCAGGGAATTTTCGATCTCGCCTGGCGTTCCTGGCCGACCTGTTCGATCATTGCTCGGCAGGGGTTGCAAGGACCTCAGTTACAGGTTCGGAAGGCGGATGACGTGGCTGACCTGAAGAAAGGCGCGCGGATCACCGGCAACACGCGCGACAAGCTGGCCGCTGACCTGAAGAAGAAGTACGAGAAGGGCGCCAGCATTCGCGCCTTGGCCGAGTCGACCGGCCGCTCGTACGGCTTCGTGCACAGGGTGCTGTCCGAGTCCGGCGTCACACTGCGCGGGCGTGGTGGTGCCACGCGCACCAAGAAGAAGTAGGGCCTGCCTGCTTCCGCTGCGCACGCCTGAAGGTTTTCAGTGGTGTCGGGGCTCCGGCCGCCAGGAGGGTCGGACTGATCGGGGAACTGCCGGGCGCGTGGGCCCGGGCGGTGTCACCGGTCGCCGCGGCCCGAGCATCCGACCATCGCACCGAACAGGGCCAGCGGGTAGCTCAGGTACTCCCGACCGCGGCACCGGCCAGGCGGTCCTCGCGCCCGCCGGGTAGCGGATCACCTCCTCGACGAACGCTCGGGGTCGACCAGCAGCACCGGCACGACGTCCATCGACGCGCCGGCCAGCATCGTGCCCAGGAACACTCCCGGATGGGAAGATCCTCCGGTCACCGGGTGTTGTTGTCTTCGGTCGGCTCGGGGGAGAGGAGGTGCGGCGTGGACGGAACGCGATCGTTCATGCGGGGTGCCATGCGGGCGGCGGACACACCGAAGGGTCTGCGCCAGGGCACGGTGCGCCGGGTGTTCCGGTTCGCCCGGCCGCACCATCCCAAGCTCGTGGTGTTTCTGCTGCTCACGGTCGTCTCGGCGGTGCTGGCCGTGAGTACGCCGCTGCTCGCCGGCCGGGTGGTGGACACGATCGTGGGCGGGCAGGACGCTTCCGTGGTGGTGTGGCTGGCCGTGGCGATCGCCGGTGTGGCCGTGCTGGACGCCGCGCTGGGGGTGGCCGAGCGCTGGCAGTCGGCGCGGATCGGTGAGGGGTTGATCTACGACCTGCGCCGGGCGGTGTTCGAGCACGTGCAACGGATGCCGGTGGCGTTCTTCACCCGCACCAGGACCGGTGCGCTGGTCAGCCGGCTCAACAGCGACGTGATGGGGGCGCAGCGGGCGTTCACCTCGACGCTGTCCGGTCTGGTGACCAACTCGATCCAACTGGTGCTCTCGCTCGCCGTGATGCTGACCCTGTCCTGGCAGGTGACCGCGTTCGCCCTGGTGCTGCTGCCGGTGTTCGTCCTACCGGCCCGCCGGATGGGCCGCCGAATGGCGGATCTGCAACGCGAGTCGTCCACATTGAACGCCACGATGACCAGCCAGATGACCGAGCGCTTCTCCGCCCCCGGAGCCACCCTGGTGAGGCTGTTCGGCCGGCCGCACGCCGAGGCCGACGAGTTCGGCGCCCGCGCCGGCCGGGTCCGCGACATCGGCATCCGCACCGCCATGCTGACCCGCTGGTTCATGACCAGCCTGACCCTCGTCGCGGCGCTCGCCCAGGCCCTGGTCTACGGGCTCGGCGGCTACCTCGCCATCACCGGCGCACTCGCCCCGGGAACCGTTGTCGCACTGGCACTTCTGCTCAGCCGCCTGTACACGCCGCTCACCGCCCTGGCCAACGTGCGGGTCGACGTGATGACCGCGCTGGTCTCCTTCGAGCGTGTCTTCGAGGTTCTCGACCTCCGCCCGATGATCACCGAAAAGCCCACCGCGCGAACCGTTCCGCCGGGCGGCGTCGCCGTCGAGTTCGCCGACGTCCGGTTCGGCTATCCCGCTCCCAGCCAGGTCTCCCTTGCCTCCCTTGAGGAAGTCGCCGTACTCGACCAGCGCGGCGGCGAGGAGGTCCTGCACGGCATCACCTTCCGCGCCGAACCCGGCCAGATGATCGCACTGGTCGGGCCCTCCGGCGCCGGCAAGTCCACGATCGCCACCCTGATCCCGCGACTGTACGATGTGGACTCCGGTGCGATCACACTGTCCGATGTGGATGTTCGCGACCTCCGGTTGACCGCCCTGCGTGACACCGTCGGCGTGGTGACCCAGGACGGTCACCTGTTCCACGACTCCATCCGCGCCAACCTCAGCTACGCCCGGCCCGAGGCCACCGAGGACGACCTCTGGGCGGCGCTCGGCCAGGCCCGGCTGGAAACGCTGGTCCGGTCCCTGCCCGACCAACTGGACACCGTGGTCGGCGAACGCGGCTACCGGCTGTCCGGCGGCGAACGCCAGCGCCTCACCATCGCCCGCCTCCTGCTGGCCCAGCCCCGGGTGGTCATCCTCGACGAGGCAACCGCCCACCTGGACTCCGAATCCGAGGTCGCCGTCCAGGAAGCGCTCGCCAACGCGCTCACCGGCCGGACGGCGATCGTGATCGCCCACCGGCTGTCCACCATCCGGGCCGCCGACCAGATCCTGGTCATCGAGGACGGCGCCGTCGTCGAATCCGGCACCCACGACACCCTGCTCGCCGCCGGCGGCCGCTACGCCGACCTCTACACCACCCAGTTCGCCCCGCAACCCACCGCCGCCTGACCGCGATTCGGCTGCCGGCTAGGAGGGGAGATCGGTGGGGCGGTCGACGTCGAGGCCGGAGGCGATGTCCGCACAGGGCACGGCCCGGGTCGGGTGGCCGGCCAGGTAGGAGCGGGCGCCGGCGTCGGCGGTGGCCTCGGCGTGCACGGCCGGCCAGTGCGCGCGGCCGATGAGCACCGGGTGGCCGGGGGCGCCGTGGTAGGTGGCCCGGGCCAGGGCGTCCGGCGACGCGAGGGCGGCCAGCCGTGCGACGGCGGCGGCGGTGACGCCGGGCGTGTCCACCGGCAGGATCACCACGGCCACCGCGTCCGATGTGGACAGTGCGGCGAGGCCGGCGCGCAGGGACGAGCCCATGCCGGTTGGCCAGTCCGGGTTGTCGACCAAAGAGGAGCCCGGCAGGTGGGCGCGGGTGCGGACCTCGGCGGCGGCGGCACCGAGGACCACGACGACCGGACCGAGGCCGGCGGCGTGCAGCACACCGGCGGCGTGTTCGACGAAAAGGCGGCCACGGTAGGGAACCAGGGCCTTGGGCAGGCCGTAGCGCCGGCCGCCGCCCGCGGCGAGCAGCAGGCCGGCGACGGCGTCAGGTGCGCTCAAGCACGACCACCGGGATCTCGCGGGTGGCCTTGGCCTGATAGTCGTTGTAGCTCGGGTAGATGGCGGCCATCCGGTCCCACAGTGCCGCCCGCTCGGGGCCGGTCACGGTGTGCGCGCGGGCGGTGAACCGCTCGGCGCCGACCTGGACCGAGACGGTCGGGTCGGCGGCGAGGTTGCGGTACCAGTTGGGGTGGGTGGGCGAGCCGCCGTTGGAGGCGATGACCACGTAGCGCTCGCCGTCGCGGCCGTAGTAGAGGGCGGTGCGGCGCAGCAGCCCGGACCTGCGGCCCCGGGTGGTGATCAGGAGTGCGTCGACCCCGTAGAACTTCCCGCCCTGGGCGCCGTCGCTGTCCAGGTACTGCCGGACGTGCTTGGCCACCCACCCGGTCGGGCTCTCGGTGATCTCCTCCGATGGTCGGCTCAACGGAACTCCTCGGCATGGTCGGCCGCCCACTCGGCCAGCGTGCGCCCCGGATGCCCGGTCACCTCGCGCACGGCCGAAGACACCGGCGGCATCAGTTCGGCGTAGTTCGCCGGGTACCACAGGATCATCTCATCGACCACCACCTCGGGCATGCCCGCGTCGATCATGGCGGCCCGCTCCCGCTCGTGGCTGACCTGCTCGAGCCGGATCTCCCGGCCGCAGCCCGCGGCGATCGCCGCCACCTGCTCGCGCAGGGTCAGCGCCTGCGGCCCGGTCAGCTCGTAGTGCCTGCCGGCGTGGCCGTCGGAGAGCAGGGCGGCGACCGCCACGTCGGCGATGTCGGCCTCGTGGATCGGCGTGCCGCGGGCTTCGGCGTAGGCGGTGCGGACCACGCCCTCCGCGCGGATCGACGGTGCCCAGTAGTTCAGCTTGTTCACGGCGAACTCCCCGGGGCGCAGGATGGTCCACGCCATTCCGGAGCCTTCCACGACCCGCTCCAGGTGGACGAAGTCCGGGTCCGAGGAGCCGAGCATGACCACCCGGCGCACCCCGGCCGCCGCGGCCAGCCCGACGATCGCCTCGGTGGTGATCACGTCGTCGAACGAGCTCAGCTCGGGTTTCAGGTAGGCCAGCGGGAACAGGTACAGCGCGTGCACTCCGGCCAGCGCCGGGGCCACGGTCTCGGGCCGGGCGAGGTCGCCGACGACCACCTCGACGTCGTCGGGGAACGGGAAGGCGGGGTTGCGGGTCAGAGCGCGGACCCGGACGCCGGCTCGGACGAGGCCGTGCACCACGTTCCGGCCGACGTTTCCGGTCGCCCCGGTCACCAGGATCGTCATCACTCCGTACATCATACGGAGTTGTAGGATCGGCGCAAGATGAATGATCGAATCGATCCCGAACGCAGCCTCGCGCTGCTCTGGGGCGAACAGGTGCGGCCGAGCCGCGGACCCAAGCCCGCGCTCACCGTGGCCGCGATCGTGCGCGCGGCGATCGGGGTCGCCGACGCCGAGGGGGCCGGCGCGCTGTCCATGCGCCGGGTCGCCGAGGCCCTCGGGGTCGGCACGATGTCGCTCTACACCTACATCCCGGCCAAGACCGAGCTGTTCGAGCTGATGGTGGACGCCGCCATCGGCGAGACCGCGCTGCCGCCGCCGGGGGACTGGCGGCCGTGGCTGGAGCGGTTCGCCCGGGACAGCCTGGCCGGCTACCGGCGCCATCCGTGGCTGCTGCGGGTGTCGCTGACCCGGGGCCTGATGGGCCCGAACCAGACCGCGGCGCTGGAGACGATCCTGCGCGTGCTGTCCCAGACCGGCCTGACCGGCGCCGAGCTGATGGCTGTCGTGCAGGTGATCACCGGCTACGTGCGCGGCGTGGCACAGGGCGCGGCGCAGGACGCCAAGGTGGCCAGCAGCACCGGGGTCAGCGACGAGCAGTGGTGGACCGAGGTGGGCCCGCTGCTGGACCGCTACCTGGTCGCGGACCGGTTCCCGGCGCTGACCGCGGTGTTCCGCGGCGAGCAGGACTGGGTCGATCCGTTCGAGTTCGGCCTGCAGCGCCTGCTGGACGGCATCGAGGCGGTCGTGCGGGCCCGGTCGTCGTGACCGAGCGAACCGTGGGCACCGTGAGATCACCGGTTCCGCGGCTGCGGGTGTTCCGGGCCGCTCCCACCCGCGCCGTGGTCCTGGTGCTGCACGGCGGCCAGGAGCAGAGCCGCCGGCGCGCGCACCGGCTGCGGCCGGCCTACCTGCGGATGCTGCCGTTCGCCCTCGACCTGCACCGGGCCGGTCGCCGGCAGGGCGTCGCGGTCTGGCTGCTGTGCAACCGGTACCGGGGCTGGAACCGGCCCGACCTGGACCCGGTGGCCGACGCCAGGTGGGCACTGGCCGGGATCCGGCTGGCGCACCCGGGGGTGCCCATCGCGCTGGTCGGGCACTCCATGGGCGGGCGGGTGGCGCTGCGGGTGGCCGACGAGCCCGACGTGGTCGCGGTGTGCGCGCTGGCCCCGTGGACCACCGAGAAGGACCACGTCGACCAGCTCGCCGGCAAGGCGGTGCTGATCGTGCACGGAGCGTCGGACCAGGTCACCAAGCCGGCCGACTCGCTCGCCTACGCCGAGCGGGCCCGGGTGGCCGGCGTCGACGTGCGCCGGCTGGAACTGCCCGACGAGGGCCACTCCATGCTGCGCCGGGCCCGGGTCTGGACGCTGCTGGTCCGCCGGTTCGTGCTCGGCGCGCTGGACCCGGGTTAGGGTGTCGGGCAACCCCGCCCGGGTCCGCCACGTCTGGGGAGTTGAGCGTGGGAGGTCGGGGAGTCGATGGAGTACGGACCGCGGAGAACGGCAATGAGTCAGGACGGCTACGGCTACGGGCAGCAACAGCCACCGCCAAGGCGACCGGCGTACGGCAGTACCCGGCGCATGGAGGTGCCGGTGCCGGCCGGGCGTCCGGACTACCGGCGGCAACCGGACGGCTACGGTCAGTCGTACCAGCCGGATCACCGGCAACCGCCACCCGAGCAGCAGGGCTACGGCCCGCCGCCGCCCCGGCCGCGGCCGCGCAAGCGGCGGTTCGGCCGGGTGCTGCTGATCATGGTGCTGGCGTTGCTGTTGCTGCTCGGCGGGGTGTGGCTGTACCTGGAGCTGAACCTCAACCGGGTGTCCGCGCTCGGCGACTACCCGGGCCGGCCGGCCCAGGCCGCCGGCACCAACTGGCTGATCGTGGGGTCGGACAGCCGGGCCGGCCTGACCGCCGAGGACCAGGAACGGCTGACCACCGGGGACGTCAAGGGCCAGCGCACCGACACGATGATGCTGCTGCACATCCCCGACAACGACACCAAGCCGACGCTGGTCAGCCTGCTCCGGGACTCCTATGTGGACATTCCGGGCAAGGGCAAGAACAAGCTCAACGCCGCCTACGCGCAGGGCGGGCCGCAGCTGCTGGCGAGGACCGTGGAGACGGCGACCGGGCTGCGGCTGGACCACTACGTGGAGATCGGCTTCGGCGGCTTCGCCGACATGGTCGACGCGGTCGGCGGGGTGGAGATGTGCCTCAAGGAGCCGATCGAGGACCCGCTGGCCGGGATCTCGCTGCCGGCCGGGTGTCAGGAGCTGGACGGCCAGCAGGCGCTCGGCTACGTCCGGACCAGGGCGACGCCGCGGGCCGACCTTGACCGGGTGATCCACCAGCGGGAGTTCATCGGCGCGCTGACCGACAAGGCGACCAGCGCCGGCACCCTGCTCAACCCGTTCAAGTTCGTGCCGCTGCTGGCCAGCGCCCCGGGCGCGTTCACCGTCGACGAGGGCGACCACCTGCACAACCTGCCCAGCCTGGCGTTCGCCATCGGCGGCGCGGCCAGCGGCGAGACGGTGACCACGACGGTGCCGATCGGCGGCTCGATCCGCACCAAGGTCGGCTCGGCCGTGACCTGGGACGAGAAGAAGGCGGAGCAGCTGTTCGACGCGCTGCGCACCGACCAGCCGGTGCCGGCGGGTGCCCTGGTCGACGTGCCGCGCTAGGAGTTCTTCCTGGCCCGGAGCACCGCGAGCGCCTGGTCGGCGTGCGCGTTCATGCGCACCTCGCTCTTGATCACTTCGAGCACCGTGCGGTCGGTGTCGATCACGAACGTGTGCCGCCTTGTGGCCATCGGACCGAAGGCGCGGCGGACGCCGAACTGCCCGGCCACCGCCCCGTCCGGGTCGGAGAGCAGCGGGTAGTCGAAGGTGTGCTTGTCGGAGAACCGCTTCTGCTTGTCCACCTGGTCCGGGCTGATCCCGGCCCGGCCGGCGCCAAGCTCGGCGAACTCGGCGGCCAGGTCGCGGAAATGGCAGCTCTCCTTGGTGCAGCCGAGGGACATGGCGGCCGGGTAGAAGAACAGCACCAGCGGCCCGCCGGCGAGCAGGTCGGACAACTTTCGGGGTGTTCCGGTCTCGTCCGGCAGCTCGAAGTCGGGGGCCTGGTCACCGGCCTTCATCGGTTCTCCTCGTCGTCGTGCGGCTCCGGCCGCGGAACTCCGCGACGATCTCCTCGCCGCGGAACACGGTGACGTCGTAGACCCCACTGCGCCCGAACCGGACCCGCTCCCTCGCGTGCGCCTCAAGCATGTCACCCCGGCGCACCGGGGCCACGAAGGTGATGTCCGCCCCGGCGGCAAGGGTGACCGGCCCGTGGCCGTTGCACGCGCAGGCGAACGCGGAGTCGGCGAGCAGGAACAGGTAGCCGCCGTGTGCCACGTCGTGGCCGTTGATCATGGAATCGGTGACCGGCATGCGCACGACGGCGCTGCCCGGTTCGGCCACGACCAGCTCCATGCCGAGCGACCGGGAGGCCACGTCGCCATCCCACATCACACGTACGGGTTCAGGGATCAACAAGGCTCCATCGCTAGCATGAGGGGGCCGCCATGCTCCCACATGCGAGAGTTCAGCCACACGGTGGTTGCATCTCCAATAGTAGGAAGTCAAACTATTTACATGGCTAGTGCACAGCTGCACCGCCCGGCGCACCCGGTCCGGTTCGTCACCGCGGCGAGCCTGTTCGACGGTCACGACGCGGCGATCAACATCATGCGCCGCATCCTGCAGTCCCAGGGCGCCGAGGTGATCCATCTCGGGCACAACCGGTCGGTGCGCGAGGTCGTGCAGGCCGCCGTCCAGGAGGACGTGCAGGGCGTGGCGATCAGCGCCTACCAGGGCGGCCACGTCGAGTACTTCAGCTACCTGGTCGAGCTGCTCGCCGAGCACGGCGCCGGCCACGTCCAGGTGTTCGGCGGCGGCGGGGGCGTGATCGTCCCCGAGGAGATCAAGCTGCTGCACTCGCGCGGCGTCACGCGCATCTTCTCGCCGGAGGACGGGCAGGAGCTGGGCCTGGCCCGCATGATCAACCTGATGGTCCAGGCCTGCGACACCGACCTGGCCGCGGCGGTCCCGGAGTCCTGGGACCCGCTGCTCGCCGGCGATCACCGGGCGCTGGCCAGGACGATCACCCTGATCGAGGCCGGCAGGCTGCCGGAACAGGCCCGCGCGGCCATCACGGCGGCGGCCGCCCGGCGCGCGGTCCCGGTGCTCGGCATCACCGGCACCGGCGGATCCGGCAAGTCCTCGCTGACCGACGAGCTGGTCCGCCGGCTGCGGGTCGACCAGCAGGACAAGCTGCGGATCGCGGTGCTGGCCATCGACCCCACCCGGCGGCGCGGCGGCGGTGCGCTGCTCGGCGACCGGATCCGGATGAACTCCCTGGACGGTGCGCAGGTCTTCTTCCGGTCGCTGGCGACCCGGGGCGCGGCGGCCGAGGTACCGGACGGGCTGGCCGACGTGATCGCCGCCTGCACGGCCGCCGGCAACGACCTGGTGATCGTCGAGACGCCCGGCATCGGCCAGGGCGACGCGGCGATCGTGCCGTTCGTGGGCACCTCGCTCTACGTGATGACGCCGGAGTTCGGGGCCGCCTCCCAGCTCGAGAAGATCGACATGCTGGACTTCGCCGACGCGGTGGCGATCAACAAGTTCGAACGGCGCGGCGCCGAGGACGCCCGTCGCGACGTGGCCCGCCAGATGGTGCGCAACCGGGAGGCGTTCGGCGTGCCCTGGGAGGACATGCCGGTGTTCGGCACCAGCGCGGCCACCTTCAACGACGACGGGGTGACCGCGCTGTACCAGCACCTGCGCGGGCTGCTGGCCGAGAACGGGCTGACCGTCGCCGAGGGCACCCTGGACCCGGTCGAGGGCCGGGTGTCCAGCAAGGCCGCCACGGTCGTGCCGCCGGCCCGGGTGCGCTACCTGTCCGACATCGCCGAGACGGTCCGGACCTACCACGCCCGCACCGGCGAGCAGGTGGTCGCCGTGCGCCGGCAGGATGCGCTCACCGAAGCACGCCAAGCACTCCAGGACGCCGGACGGTCCAGTTCGGACATCGACGAGCTTGCCGAGGAGGCCGCCCGCCGGGTGGACCGGGACAATGCCGAGCTGCTGGCCGGCTGGCCGAAGACCGCCGAGCGGTACGGCACCGACGAGTTCGTGGTTCGGGTGCGGGACAAGGAACTGCACACCCAGCTGTGGCGGGAGACGTTGTCCGGCAACCGGGTTCCCCGGGTCGCGCTGCCCAGGTTCGACGACCGGGCCACGCTGCTTCGGTTCCTGCGCAAGGAGAACCTGCCCGGCTCCTTCCCGTTCACCGCCGGGGTCTTCCCGTTCAAGCGGGACACCGAGGACCCGGCCCGGATGTTCGCCGGCGAAGGCGACGCGTTCCGCACCAACCGGCGGTTCAAGCTGCTGGCACACGGCGAGGCCACCCGGCTGTCCACCGCGTTCGACTCGGTCACGCTCTACGGCCGCGATCCGGACACCCCGCCGGACGTCTACGGCAAGGTCGGCACTTCCGGCGTCTCGATCGCCACGCTGGACGACATGAAGGCGCTCTACGCCGGGTTCGACCTGACCGCGCCGAGCACCTCGGTGTCCATGACGATCAACGGTCCGGCCCCGACCATCCTGGCGTTCTTCCTGAACACCGCGATCGACGCCCGGATCGAGAAGTTCACCGCCGAGCACGGCCGCGAGCCCACCGAGGCGCAGCGGTCCGAGCTGACCGCGTGGACGCTGGCCAACGTGCGCGGCACCGTGCAGGCCGACATCCTCAAGGAGGACCAGGGCCAGAACACCTGCATCTTCTCCACCGAATTCTCTCTGCGGATGATGGCCGACATCCAGGAATGGTTCATCGCCAACAAGGTCCGCAACTTCTACTCGGTGTCGATCTCCGGCTACCACATCGCCGAGGCCGGGGCGAACCCGATCAGCCAGCTCGCCTTCACGCTGGCCAACGGGTTCACCTACGTGGAGTCCTATCTGGCCAGGGGCATGCACATCGACGACTTCGCGCCGAACCTGTCGTTCTTCTTCTCCAACGGGATGGACGCCGAGTACAGCGTGATCGGCCGGGTGGCCCGGCGGATCTGGGCGGTGGCGATGCGGGAGCGCTACGGCGCCAACGAGCGGTCGCAGAAGCTGAAGTACCACGTGCAGACCTCGGGCCGGTCGCTGCACGCGCAGGAGATGAACTTCAACGACATCCGGACCACCCTGCAGGCCCTGTGCGCGCTCTACGACAACGCGAACTCCTTGCACACCAACGCCTACGACGAGGCGATCACCACGCCCACCGAGTCCTCCGTGCGCCGCGCGATGGCCATCCAGCTGATCATCAACAAGGAGTGGGGCCTGTCGATGAACGAGAACCCGCTGCAGGGTTCGTTCGTCATCGACGAGCTGACCGACCTGGTCGAGGAGGCGGTGCTGGCCGAGTTCGACCGGATCTCCGAGCGCGGCGGGGTGCTCGGTGCGATGGAGACCGGCTACCAGCGCGGCCGGATCCAGGACGAGTCGATGCTTTACGAACAGCGCAAGCACGACGGCTCGCTGCCCCTGATCGGGGTCAACACGTTCCTGCCGACCAGGGGACACGAGGACCACGTGACCACGATCGAGCTGGCCAGGGCGACCGAGGAGGAGAAGCGGTCCCAGGTCGACCGGACCAGGGCGTTCCAGGAGGTCAACGCCTCGGCCGCGGCGCAGGCGCTCGGCCGGCTGCGGGCTGCCGCCGCCCGGGACGAGAACGTGTTCGCCGTGCTGATGGACGCCGCCCGGGTGTGCACGCTCGGCCAGATCACCGAGGCGTTCTTCGAGGTCGGCGGGCAGTACCGGCGCAACGTGTAACCGCTAGGGTCGAGGCCATGACGACGGGTGAGATTCGCCGGGTGGGAGTGGTCGGGGCCGGCCTGATGGGTTCCGGGATCGCCGAGGTGTGCGCCCGGGCCGGATTGGACGTGCTGGTCAACGAGGTGCACCCGGACGCCCTCGCGGCCGGCCGCAGGCGGATCGAGACGTCCCTCGGCCGAGGCCTCAAGCACGGCAAGCTGACCGAGGCCGACCGGGACGCCGCCCTGGCCCGGTTGGAGTTCAGCACCGACCTCGGCGCGTTCGCCGACCGCCAGCTGGTGATCGAGGCGATCGTGGAGAACGAGCAGGCCAAGACCGAGGTGTTCACCGCGCTGGACAAGGTCGTCGAGGACCACGACGCGATCTTCGCGTCCAACACGTCGTCCATCCCGATCATGAAACTGGGCATGGCCACCTCCCGCCCGCATCACGTGATCGGGGTGCACTTCTTCAACCCCGTCCCGGTGCTCAAGCTGGTGGAGCTGGTGCCGTCGCTGCTCACCGACGTGACCACCCGGGAGCGCGCCGAGGCGTTCGTCGAGCAGGCGCTCGGCAAGCAGGTGATCCTGTCCCAGGACCGGGCCGGGTTCGTGGTCAACGCACTGCTGGTGCCCTACCTGCTCTCGGCCATCCGGATGCTCGAGTCCGGCTTCGCCTCGGCCGAGGACATCGACAACGGCATGGTGCTCGGCTGCGCCCATCCGATGGGCCCGCTGCGGCTGACCGACCTGATCGGCCTGGACACCACCAAGGCGATCGCCGAGTCGATGTACGCCGAGTTCAAGGAGCCGTTGTTCTCCGCGCCGCCGCTGTTGCTGCGCATGGTCGACGCCGGCCTGCTCGGCAAGAAGAGCGGCCGCGGCTTCTACGAGTACACCGGCTGACCCGCCCCGGCCTCAGGACCCGTATTCGCCGCTCCTGGTGTCCGGCCGGAGCTTCGCGGCGTAGACCGCGGCCTCGGTGCGCCGGTCGAAGCCGAGCTTGTGCAGCAGCGTCGAGACGTAGTTCTTGACCGTCTTCTCGGCCAGGTAGAGCTGCGCGGCGATCTGCCGGTTGGTCAGGCCGAGCGCGATCAGGTCGAGGATCTTGCGCTCCTGCGGGGACAGCGTGCGGTACCGCGCATCCTCGTTTCGCCCGTGCCGCAACCGGTTCAGCACGGTCGCGGTCACCCCGGCGTCCAACAGCGAGCCGCCGTTGCCCAGCGTGCGCACCGCGGCGACGATGTCGTTGCCGGACACCTGTTTGATCATGTAACCGGCCGCGCCCGCCATGATCGCGCCGAACAGCGCCTCGTCGTCGGAGTAGGAGGTGAGCATCAGACAGGCCGGCGGCGGCAGGGTGGCCGAGCGGATGTCCCGGCACACCGTGACGCCGTCCCCGTCGGGCAGCTTCACGTCCAGGATCGCCACCTTCGGCCGGGCCGACGGGATCGTGGCGATCGCCATCGCCGCGCTGGACGCCTCGCCGACCACCTCGATGTCCGGCTCCACGTCGAGCAGCTGCCGGATTCCTCTGCGCACGATCTCATGGTCGTCCACCACGAACACGGAGATGGTCGACGTCACGGAGTTGCCTCCAACGGCTCCGCCCCTGATTCGATGGCCTCCGACGTGCGGTCCAGCGGAACCCCCCACCAGACCCTGGTTCCGCCCCCCGCCGGAGCGGAGACGTGGCACGTCCCCCGCAGCCTAATCGCTCGCTGCGCGATATTCACCAACCCGCTGCGCCGAGTCGGGCCACGGGGCAATCCGCGCCCGTCGTCGGTGACGATCAGCTCGAGCCGCCGGGCCGCCCGGTCCACGGTGACCATGACGCTGACCGTGCGCGCGTTCGCGTGCCGGATCACGTTGGACAGCGCCTCCCGCAGGGTGGCGATCAGGTCCAGGTGCACCTCGGGCGGCACCACCGAGTCCAGCGGCCCCTCCAGTTGCACGGTCGGCTCGTAGCCGAGCGAGGCGGTGGCCTCGGAGATCGCCCGCAGCACCTCGCCGCGCAGGCTGGGCGCGGAGTTGGGCCGCTGCTGGAGCAGGAAGATGCTGCGCCGGATGTCCCTGATGGTCTGGTCGATGTCGGCTACGAAGGCGGGCAACCGGTCCTCGGCGAGCGGCCCGGACATCTGGTAACCCAACGCCTTGATGCCCAACCCGATCGCGAACAGCCGTTGGATCACCAGGTCGTGCAGGTCCCGGGCGATCCGGTCGCGCTCCTCGAAGACCGCGCGGTCGATCATCTCCCGAACGTCGTCACCCTGGCCCTCGGTCAAGCCGCACACCGCCTCCGGTCGGCACTGAACCCGCCCCCCGAGTTCGCTGGTGCTATCGCCGACCACACGCTCAGTGATACACATTTGGCGTAATGTGACGGAAGGTGATCCAGTGGTCCCGACTCGTAGGCGGAAACGGTGTTTTGCCCGCGGTACCAACGGGTTTAGCGGGGCGGCAGCGGCAGCGGGAGGGCCGGCAGCCCGTCGATGCTGACCGGGTTGTGCTCCTTGGCCGCGCAGTAGGCGGCGAACTCCTCGTCGGTCTTGCGGCCGAAGTACCGGGCATGGGTGTCCCGCTCGCCGGTGTACTCCATGAACGGCACCGCGTAGCCGCAGGTGTCGCTGATCCGGAGCGCGGCGACCACGATGATCGCGCGCAGCCCGGGGCCGTCCGCGTCCGGGGCGAACCGGGCCAGTAGCTCAGGAAACCGCGGGTCGTCCCGGAACACCGGCTCGCCGGTGCCGTGCACCCGCACGATCTTCGGCGGCCCGGTGAACGCGCACCACATCAGCGTGATCCGGCCGTTCTCCCGCAGATGCGCGATGGTCTCCGCGTGGCTGCCGCCGAAGTCCAGGAATGCCACGGTTTTCTCGTCCAGCACGACCAGGGTGCCGGCCCGGCCCTTGGGGGAGAGGTTGACGTGGCCGTCGCCGGCCAGCGGCGCGGTCGCCACGAAGAAGACCATCGCCTGCTCGATGAAAGTACGCAGCCGGCCGTCGATCCGGTCGTAGAGCTTGCCCATGAATCCAGTATCGCCTGGTTGGCGCCGGGGAAAGCGGGGTACGCCTCCGGTCAGGAGCCGACCCAGGAGGCCGACATGATCCTTCGTCGAGTGGCCCGCCCGCTGCTGGCCACGATCTTCGTGTGGGGCGGCGTCAACGCGCTGCGCCACCTCGAGGGTCACATCCAGACGGCCAAGCCGTTCCTGGACGAGACCGTCGCGAAGAACACCGACCGGCTGCCGGACTCGGTGCCGACCGAGCCGCGCACGCTGGTTCAGCTGGACGCGCTGGTCAAGATCGGCGCCGGCCTGGCGTTCGCGTTCGGCAAGCTGCCAAGGCTTTCGGCGCTGGTGCTGGCCGGCACGCTGGTCCCCACCACGCTCGCCGCCCACCAGTTCTGGACCCTCGAGGACGAGGGCGAGCGATCCGCCCAGCAGGTTCAGTTCCTGAAGAACCTCGGCCTGTTCGGTGGCCTGCTGATCGCCTCCGCCGACACCGAGGGCCGCCCGTCGCTTGGCTGGTGGGCCCGCCGCACCGCCACCAAGGTCGGCGAGCGCGCCCAGGACGCCGCCGAGACCGTCGCCGACACGGTCAGCGAGACTCCGCGCCGGGTGCGCGAACTGCTGCCTGGCTGACGGACGAACGGCGCTCCGCGGTCCCGGCCCGTCCCAGTGGGACGGTGTGTGGCGGAATGAACCGCGCGGGTGGGGAGTTACGGGCGATAGGTTGGCCCTGTTGCCCGCCCCCGAGGAGGTTCACCCACCGTGACCGAGGGTTTCGTCCCCACCGAGGCGTCCATCCGGCGGGCGCTGCGCCGCGCGCGGGACGGCGTTCCACTTGATCCGGTCGAGGCCGAGGTCCTGCTGCACGCCCGCGGGGCGCACCTGGACGCGCTGTTCGACGCGGCGGGCCGGGTGCGCGACGCCGGCCTGGCCGCCGCCGACCGGCCCGGCGTGGTCACGTTCTCGCGCAGCGTGTTCATCCCGCTCACCAAGCTGTGCCGGGACCGCTGCCACTACTGCACGTTCGCCACCGTGCCGCACCGGGTGCCGGGCGCGTACCTGAGCCCGGACGAGGTGCTCCGGATCGCCGCGGCGGGCGCGGCGGCGGGGTGCACCGAGGCGCTGTTCACCCTCGGTGACCGGCCGGAGGAGCGCTGGCCGGCGGCCCGGACCTGGCTGGACGAGGCCGGCTACCCGGACACGCTGTCCTACGTCCGGGCGATGGCGATCCGGGTGCTCGAGGAGACCGGACTGCTGCCGCATCTCAACCCGGGCGTGCTGAGCTGGACCGAGCTGCAGCGGCTCAAGCCGGTCGCCGCGTCGATGGGCATGATGCTGGAGACCACCAGCGAGCGACTCTGGGCGGAGCCGGGCGGCCCCCACTACGGCTCGCCGGACAAGGAGCCCGCGGTCCGGCTGCGGGTGCTCGAGGACGCCGGGCGCACCGCGGTGCCGTTCACCACCGGCATCCTGGTCGGTATCGGCGAGACGCTGGCCGAGCGGGTGGACTCGCTGTTCGCGATCCGCCGGGTGGCGCGGCGCTACGGCGGCATCCAGGAAGTGATCGTGCAGAACTTCCGGTCCAAGCCGGACACCGCGATGCGCGGCACGCCCGACCTGGAGGCCGGCGAGCTGGCCGCCACCGTGGCGGTGGCCCGGCTGGTGCTCGGACCGAAGATGCGCATCCAGGCGCCGCCCAACCTGATCGCCGGCGAGTTCGAGCTGCTGCTGCGGGCCGGGATCGACGACTGGGGCGGGGTGTCCCCGCTGACCCCGGACCACGTCAACCCGGAGCGCCCGTGGCCGCAGATCGAGGCGCTGGCCGAGCGCACCGCGGATGCCGGGTTCCGGCTGGCCGAGCGGCTGCCGGTCTACCCGGAGTACGTGCGGCGCGGTGAACCGTGGCTGGACCCGCGGATCCGCGGCCACGTCGACGCGCTCGCCCACCCGCGGACCGGGCTGGCCTCCGGAGCGGCCCCGGCCGGGCGCCCCTGGCAGGAGCCCGAGGTGGCCTTATCCGCCT
Source organism: Actinophytocola sp. (assembly GCF_035762905.1). Classification (GTDB taxonomy): domain Bacteria; phylum Actinomycetota; class Actinomycetes; order Mycobacteriales; family Pseudonocardiaceae; genus DASYTH01. The sequence goes on along the minus strand of NZ_DASUCC010000038.1, from coordinate 7,644 downwards.
CCGGCCGCACCGACCTGTACGCGGCGATCGACACCGAGGGTCGCACCGCCGACCGGCGGGACGACTTCGACTCGGTGTACGGGGACTGGGCGGAGCTGCGCGCCGCGGTGCCGGCCCGGCGTGACCCCGCCCGGCACACCAGGGCCGAGTTCCGGACCGCGCTGCGGCACGCCGAGTCCGACCCGGGTGGACTGTCCGATGCGGACGCGCTGACGCTGCTCTCGGCCGATGCCGGCCCGGAGATCGAGGCGCTGGCGGCGCTGGCCGACACGGTGCGCGCGGACGCGGTGGGGGACACGGTGACCTATGTGGTCACTCGGAACATCAACTTCACCAACGTGTGCTACACCGGCTGCCGGTTCTGCGCGTTCGCCCAGCGGCGCACCGACGCCGACGCGTACACGCTCTCGCTCGAGCAGGTCGGGCAGCGGGCCGAGCAGGCCTGGAGCGTGGGCGCCACCGAGGTCTGCATGCAGGGCGGCATCCACCCGGACCTGCCCGGCACCGCGTACTTCGACATCGCCGCCGAGGTCAAGCGCCGGGCGCCCGGCCTGCACGTGCACGCCTTCTCGCCGATGGAGGTGGTCAACGGCGCCAGCCGGGCCGATCTGTCCATCCGGGACTGGCTGACCGAGGCACGGGCGGCCGGGGTGGACTCGCTGCCCGGTACCGCCGCGGAGATCCTGGACGACGATGTGCGCTGGGTGCTCACCAAGGGCAAGCTGCCGGCGTCGGCCTGGATCGAGGTGGTCACCACCGCGCACGAGCTGGGCATCCCGACCACCTCGACGATGATGTACGGACACGTGGACAACCCGACGCACTGGGTGGCGCACCTGCGGCTGATCCGCGAGCTGCAGGAGCGCACCGGCGGGTTCACCGAGTTCGTGCTGCTGCCGTTCGTGCACACCAACGCCCCGCTCTACCTGGCCGGCATCGCCCGGCCCGGCCCGACCGCGCTGGAGAACCGGGCGGTGCACGCGCTGGCCCGGCTGCTGCTGCACGGGAGGATCGACAACATTCAGACCAGCTGGGTCAAGCTCGGCGACGGGGGCGTCGTGGACGTGCTGCGCGGGGGCGTGAACGACCTCGGCGGCACCCTGATGGAGGAGACCATCAGCCGGATGGCCGGCTCGGAGAACGGCAGCTACAAGACGATCGCCGGCCTGGAGGCGCTGGCCGCGGCGGCCGGTCGTCCGGCCCGGCAGCGCAGCACCACCTACGGCGCGGTGCCCGCCGAGCGCCTGGCCACCGCGCGCGAACACGACGGCGTGTGGCGGCCCACCCTGCTGCCGGTGGTCAACCGCTGAGCAGCGTGAGCAGCCGGGCCGCCTCGGCGGCCATGGCGTCGCGGCCGGGGCCGGTGTAGCGGCGGGGGTCGACCAGGTCCGGGTCGGCGGCCAGGCGGGCGCGGACCGCGCCGGTGTACGCGCCGTTCAGGTGGGTCGCGATGTTGACCTTGGTGATCCCGGCGACGACGGCCTTGGCCAGGTCGGCCTCGGGCACGCCGGAGGAGCCGTGCAGCACCAGCGGAACCGGCACGGCGGCGCGCAGCCGGGCGATCAGGTCGAGGTCCACGTGGGCGGCCCTGGTGCGCATCGCGTGCGCGGTGCCGACCGCGACCGCGAGGGAGTCCACGCCGGTGCCGGCGACGTAGCGGCGGGCCTCGTCCGGGTCGGTGCGGGCGCCGGGGAGGTGCACGCCGTCCTTGCCGCCGACCTCGCCCAGCTCGGCCTCGACGGCGACGCCGCGGGACCGGCAGTAGCCGGCCACCTCGGCGGTCGCGGCCACGTTGTCCGCATAGGACAGTGCCGAGCCGTCGAACATGACCGAGCCGATGCCCAGTGCCACCGCCGCGTGCACCAGGTCCGCCCCGGTGGCGTGGTCGAGGTGCACGGCCACCGGCGCCGCGGACGACCGGGCCACCGCCAGGGTGGCCAGCGCCAGCGGCTCCAGCGCGCCGTGGAACCGCACGGTGTTCTCGCTGATCTGCAGGATCACCGGCCGCCCGGCCGCTTCCGCCCCGGCGACCAGCGCCTCGGCGTGCTCGAGCTGGATGACGTTGAACGCCCCGGCCGCACCGCCCGCGGCGGCCGCCGCGGCCAGGATCTCGCCGATCGGCACGATCATGCCTCGCGCACCGCCCGCCAGGCCAGCAGCCCGGAGCCGATGCAGCCGGCGTTGTCGCCGAGCGCCGCCGGCACGATCCGGGGCCGGCGGTGGAAGGTCAGCCGGCCCGCCAGCTCCGCGCGCAGCGGCCCGAACAGCACCTCGCCCGCCTCGGCCAGCCCGCCGCCGATCACGATCACCTCGGGCGCGAGCAGCACCACGGCCATGGTCAGGGCGGTGGCCAGGGCGCCGATCGCGTCGTCCCACACCCGCCGGGCGACCGCGTCCCCGGCCAGCATCCGGGCCACCACCGCCTCGGCACCGGACACCGGCTCGCCGGCCAGCTCGGTGTACCGGCGGGCGATCGCCGCCGCCGAGGCCAGCGTCTCCAGGCAGCCGCGCGCCCCGCAGCCGCACACCGCCCCACCCGGGTCGGTGACCGCGTGCCCGATCTCCCCGGCGAACCCGCCCGCGGTCAGCTCGTGCCCGTCCACCAGGAACGCCGCGGCGATCCCGGTGCCCAGGGTCATGAACATCGCGTTGCGCACGCCGACCGCCGCGCCCACGGTGAACTCGGCCAGCCCCCCGGTGCGCACGTCATGCCCGATCCGCATGGGTAACCGGGTACGGGCCACCAGCGCCTCGCGCAGCGGCAGGTCGCGCCAGCCGAGGTTGGCGGTGAACCGGACCACGCCGAGGTCGCCGTCGACGATCCCGGGCACCGCAACGCCCAGCCCGGACACCGCCGCGCCGAGCGTGGCCGCGTGCCCGGACAGCGTCTCGACCAGCTCGGCCAGCTGATCCACCTCGACCACCCCGGCCCGGCGCCGGGTCGGCACCCGCACGGTGTGCACCGGGTGCAGGTCCGGGTCCACCAGCGCCGCCTTGATCGAGGTGCCGCCGAGGTCGATCGCCGCTACCAGATCCATCAGCGAATCTTGGCACCCAGCATGCTCATTACAAGGTCGGCGTACTGCCGGCCGAGCGCCACCGGAGCGGGCTTGCCGCCGTCGGTGTACCAGCGGGCCACGTCGATGCCCAGCGAGAGCACCGCCCGGGCCGCGGTCCGCACGTCCGGCACCGCGAACACCCCGGCCCGCACCCCGTCGCTGATCACGTCCCGGACCAGCTGCTCGGTGCGCCGGCGCAGGTCGGCGACCACCCGGTAGTCCTCCTCCGGCAGCGCCTGCAGCTGGTACTGCACGACCCGGGCCACCCGGTGCCGCTTGGCGTGCCAGGCCACGAACTTCTGGGTGACCAGCCGGATCGCCTCGACCGGTTCCGGGGTGTTGACCACCACGTCCCGGACCATCTCCAGCGCCTGCTCATGCCCGCTGCGGCTGATCGCCGAGAGCACCGCCGCCTTGGACGGGAAGTGCACGTACAACGCGGCCGGGCTCATCCCGGCCGCGTTGGCGATGTCCCTGGTCGTCGTCGCGTGGTACCCGCGGCTGGCGAACGAGTCGATGGCCGCGGCCATCAACCGGCGTGCCGCATCCGGTTTGACGTCCGGCCACAGATCCTCCGGCAGGGGCTCGGTCATGGCGAGAGAACTTAAACCGCCGGGCCCGGCAGGTCGACCAGCGGGGCGAGCAGCGCGCGGTGTTGGGCCGGGGTGCCCAGTGCGATCTCGTCCGCCTTGGCGCGCTTGAGATACAGGTGTGCCGGGTGCTCCCAGGTCATGCCGATCCCGCCGTGCAGCTGGATGCACTCCTCGGCGGCGTACACGGCGACCGAGGCGCACAGCGACTGCGCCACGCTCACCGCGACCCGTAAGTCCGGATCGCCCGTGGCCAGCGTGTCCGCCGCGTACCTGGCGGCCGCCCTGGCCAGCACGAGCTGCTCCCAGATGTCGGCCATCCGGTGCTTGAGCGCCTGGAACCCGCCGACCACGCGGCCGAACTGCTTGCGCTCCTTGAGGTAGCCGACCGTGCTGGCCAGGCACCACTCGGCGATGCCGAGCTGCTCGGAGGCGAGCAGGCCGGCCCCGGTCAGCAGCGCCGAGCGCAGCGCCGCCTCGGCGCGGTCCGGACCGGCCAGCCGGGTGGACCCGGCGCCGGACAGGGTCACGTCGCCGATCGGCCGGGTCAGGTCCAGGGACACCACCGGGGTGACGGTGACGCCCGGGTCCGCGGTGCGCACCGCGTGCAGCTCCGGCCCGTCCGGACCGATGACCGGCACCACGAGCAGATCCGCCACCAGCACGTCGGCCACCGAGGTCAGCCGGCCGGACAGGCCCCCGCCGGTGACCTCGACACCGGCCGGGAAGGCCGACCCGGGCGCGGTGGAAAGCGGGACACCGAGCGTGCCGGTGGACTCGCCCGCGGCCAGCGCGGCGAGCAGCCCGGCCACCTCGGCGCCGGGTCCGGCGCCGAGCAGCGTCGTGGTGGCCAGCACCGCGCTGCCGAGGAACGGCACCGGCGCGATGTGCCGGCCCAACTCCTCGAGCACCACCGCGGCCTCCCGCGCGGTGGAGCCGTGCCCGCCCTGCTCCTCCGGGATGAGCAGCGCGGCGGCCCCCACGTCGGCGGCCAGCGTGCGCCACAACTCCAGGTCGTAGGGCTTGTCGGTCTCGCACCGGGCCAGCACCGCCGTGGCCGGGCAGCGGTCCGAGAGCAGGTCGCCGACGCTGGACCGCAGGTGGTTCTCGATGTCGGTGTAGAGCAGGTTGGGCGAGGTCCGCTGGCCGGACTCGAGCGCATTGACGGTCATCGCGGCAGGTCCTTCCACGGCACGTCCTTGTCCACCCGCGGCTCGGACGGCAGCCCGAGCACCCGTTCGGAGATGATGTTGCGCAGGATCTCCGAGGTTCCGCCCTCGATCGAGTTCCCCTTGGCGCGCAGGTAGCGGTAGCCGGCTTCGCGGCCGAAGAAGTCGATGGTCTCCGGGCGGCGCAGCGTCCAGTCGTCGTAGCGCAGCCCCGCCTCGCCGAGGAAGGTCACCTCCAGGCTGGTCAGCTGCTGCTGGAGCCGGGCGAAGGTGAGCTTCATGGCCGAGCCGTCCGGTCCGGGCGCGCCGGCGGCGAGCTGCTGACGCAGCCGGATTCCGGCCAGCCGCAACGCCTCCGCCTGCACCCACAGCTCGAGCAGCCGGTCGTGGCCGGCCGCGGTGCGCAGCTCCGGGTGGTCCCGCCAGGTGCCGGCCACCGAGCCGATCATGCCGGCCCCGCGCGGGACCGGCCGGCCGCCGATCGCCACCCGCTCGTTCATCAGCGTGGTCTGGGCCACCCGCCAGCCCTCGCCGACCGCGCCGAGCCGGTGCGCGTCCGGGATCCGCACGTCGGTCAGGAACACCTCGTTGAACTCGGCCTCGCCGGTGATCTGCCGCAGCGGCCGGACCTCGACGCCGGGCGCGGTCATGTCGACCACGAAGTAGGTCATGCCGAGGTGTTTGGGCACGTCCGGGTCGGACCGGGTGAGCAGGATCGCCCACTCGGCCAGGTGTGCCGAAGAGGTCCAGACCTTCTGCCCGGTGACCAGCCAGTCGTCGCCGTCCCGAACCGCCCGGGTGGCGGCCGAAGCGAGGTCGGAGCCGGCGCCCGGCTCACTGAACAGCTGGCACCACACCTCCTCGCCGGTCCACAATGGACGAAGGAAGCGGTGCTTCACCTCGTCGCTGCCGAACGCCAGGATGGTCGGCGCGGCCATGCCGAGGCCGATGCCGATCCGGCGTGGATCGTTGTCCGGGGCGTTCGCCGCCGCCAGCTCCTTGTCCACAACGGACTGGAGCTCGCGCGGGATGCCGAGCCCGCCGAGCCCGACCGGGAAGTGCACCCAGGCGAGCCCGGCGTCGAACCGGGCCCGTAAGAACTCCAGCGGCTCGGTGCCGGCCGGGTCGTGCGCGGCGAGCAACTCACCGACCAGGCGGCGCAGCTCCTCGGCGTGCACCGGTTGTTGGGTCTGCGTCATGAATCCTCTTTCGGCCCGGCGGGAATGAGCAGGACGACGGTCTCGGCCACGCAGGCAGGCTTGGCGCCGCCCTCGATCTCGACCGTGGCGCGCGCGATGAGCTGCTTGCCCTGCTTGGCATCCAGCACGTCGACCAGCTCGACGCCTGCGCGCACCCGCGATCCGACCGGCACGATCGACGGGAACCGGACCTTGTTCGATCCGTAGTTGATGCCCATGGTCAGGCCGTCCACCCGGTAGACGTCCTTGGTGAGCACCGGAAGCAGGGACAGGGTCAGGTAGCCGTGGGCGATCGTGGCGCCGAACGGGCCGGTGGCCGACTTCTCGGTGTCCACATGGATCCACTGGTGGTCACCGGTGGCGTCGGCGAACTGGTTCACCTGCTCCTGGGTGACCGTGTGCCAGTCGCTGTAGCCGAGGTGCTCGCCCCTGGCGGCCTCCAGCTCGTCCAGGTTGGCGAAGACGCGCATGGTCCCTCCCTCAGTCCTTGGGCCCGCCGGCCACGTAGATGACCTGACCGGAGACGAACGAGGCCTCCTCGCGCACGAAGAACGACACCACAGCGGCGATGTCCTCGGGCGTTCCGGTGCGGTTGACCGGGATCTGCGAGGCGGCCGCCTTCTTGAAGTCCTCGAACGGCACGCCGATCCGCTCCGCGGTGGCCGCGGTCATGTCGGTCTCGATGAAGCCGGGAGCGATGGCGTTCACCGTGACGCCGAACTTGCCCAGCTCGATGGCCAGCGTCTTGGTGAAGCCCTGCAACCCGGCCTTCGCGGTGGAGTAGTTGGCCTGGCCGCGGTTGCCGAGCGCGGAGGTGCTGGACAGGTTCACGATCCGGCCCCAGCCCTGCTGGGTCTGGTGCGCCTGGACCGCCCGGCTCATCAGGAAGGACCCGCGCAGGTGCACCCCGATCACCGCGTCCCAGTCCCCGTCGGTCATCTTGAACAGCAGGTTGTCCCGGGTGATCCCGGCGTTGTTGATCAGCACGGTCGGCGGCCCGAGCTCGTCGGCCACCCGCTGCACCGCCCCGGTCACCGCGTCGCCGTCGCTGACGTCGGCTCCCACCGCGATCGCCCGACCCCCCGCGTTCTCGATCGCGGCCACGGTCTCCTTGCAGCTCGACTCGTCCAGGTCGACCACGGCGACGGCGAACCCGTCGCTGGCCAGCCGCTTGGCGACAGCGGCGCCGATGCCTCGCGCGGCGCCGGTCACGATCGCGACACGGGACACGGTCACAAGTTCCTCCACAGCTCGATTCGACATGAGGTAAGCAAGCGCTTAGCAAGGTACCCGCAGGTCGAGCCGCTGTCCACCGGCGCGGTAGGTGACCTAGAACTCGAAGCCGCCCTTGCGGCCGTTGCGGTCGGCGAGGAGGCCGGCGAGGGTGGAGATGGCGATCTCGGGTGGGGTGCGGGAGCCGATGTTGAGGCCGATCGGGCGGTGTACCCGGTCGATGTCGGCCGGGGTGACGCCGAGGTCGCCGAGCGCGGTGACGTGCGGCGCGGGGTGGCGGGGGTTGCCCATGACGCCGACCCAGCGCACCGGCAGGGCGAGGGCGTCGCGCAGCATCGGGCCGAGCTCGATCCGGTGGTGGTCGGTGACCACGACGTCGGTGTTGGCGTCGAGG
>NZ_DASUCC010000037.1:0-24428 GCF_035762905.1 Actinophytocola sp. | reverse complement strand
CTCCATCGGCGACTACGTGCTGGTCGGCGGCGAGGTCGCGGTGATGACGATGGTCGAGGCCGTCGCCCGGCTCCTGCCCGGCGTCCTCGGCAACCCGGCCTCCCACGAACAGGACTCGTTCTCCGACGGCCTGCTCGAAGGCCCGAGCTACACCCGGCCGGAGGTCTGGCGCGACCTCGCCGTGCCGGACGTGCTCCGCTCCGGCAACCACGGCGCCATCACGCGCTGGCGTCGTGACCAGGCCCTCACCAGGACTTTCGACCGCCGCCCCGAGCTGCTCGCGGCTCTGCCGGAGGACGCGCTCGACAAGCACGACCTGGCCCATCTGGCCCGCGTCCGAGATCCCGATTTCGACCCGGGAAAATCGGTCTGACATACTGGACCGGTTGTTGCGACCGGGCGATGCCTGGCGCACTCAAGACTCCCCGAGATGTTGACAAGTACTAAACGCTGCGCCTCGGGATGAACGAACAACTGCTGAGGACGGATACACCGATGAACACCCTGGACGCTCTGGACGCCAAGTCGCTCCGCGACGACATCCCGGCGTTCCGCCCGGGCGACACGCTGAAGGTCCACGTCCGCGTCATCGAGGGCTCCCGCGAGCGGGTCCAGGTGTTCAAGGGCGTTGTGATCCGTCGTCAGGGCGGTGGCATCCGCGAGACCTTCACGGTCCGCAAGATCTCCTTCGGCGTCGGCGTCGAGCGCACCTTCCCGGTGCACTCCCCGAACATCGCCAAGATCGAGGTCGACCGGCGGGGTGACGTGCGTCGCGCCAAGCTCTACTACCTCCGCGAACTGCGCGGCAAGGCGGCCAAGATCAAGGAGAAGCGGGACACCCCGTCCGCTTCCTGAGCGCGTAGCCGTCGCTCTCCCGTAGCCTGGTCTCGTGGTCAACCCCGTGCACTTCACCGCGCCCGAGGATGACCCCGACCGCACCGAGGTCATGCCGCGGCTCGGCGGCCCCAGCCGGTTCGGTCAGCAGGCGGCCGACCCGCCCCCGCCACCCCCGCCGCGCCCCCGCGCCGGCGAGCGCGCGGAGCCGGAGCAGCCGTCCCGGGGTCGCCGCGGCAAGTTCGCGACCAAGAAGAAGCAGCCGCTGTGGCGTGAGCTCCTGGTCCTGTTCACCGTGGCGATCGTGCTGACGGTGCTGATCCAGGCGTTCCTCGGCCGGGTGTACTCGATCCCGTCCGGCTCGATGGAGCAGACCCTGCACGGCTGCCCCGGCTGCACCGGCGACCGGGTGCTGGTCGACAAGGTCACCTACCGGTTCTCCGACCCCGCACCCGGCGACGTGATCGTCTTCAAGGGTCCGGACTCCTGGACCGAGAACGACGTGCTGCCGCAGCGCTCGGACAACGCGGTGGTGCGCGGCCTGCAGTGGCTGGGTGCCCTGGTCGGGCTGGCGCCGCCGGACGAGCGGGACTTCGTCAAGCGGGTGATCGCGGTCGGCGGCCAGACCGTGGAGTGCTGCGACGAGCAGGGCCGGGTGCTGGTCGACGGGTTGCCGCTGGACGAGCCGTACATCTACTGGGCGCCCGGCCGGCCGGCCACCCAGCAGTCGTTCCCGAAGGTCACCGTGCCGGCGGACACGCTGTGGGTGATGGGGGACAACCGCAACGACTCGTGCGACTCGCGCTGTCAGGGTGGCGGCAAGGAGGTCAACGGCGGCCTGGACGGCGTGGTGCCGGTGGACAACGTGATCGGCAAGGCGCGGGTCATCGTGCTGCCCCCGTCGCGCTGGCAGGGCATCGGCGACCACGACCCGCAGGCGGCCCCCGGCTCGATCGGCGCCCCCGCCTGGCAGCAGGGACTGCCCGCAGGCGTCGCCGTGCTCGCCGCCTGGCCGGTGTTGTGGCTGGGCCGCAGAATCCGTCGGTGGCGCCCCGGTAGTCTGCAGTAGTGGTCGATGTCGGACGCTCCAAGGACAACGAGGACGAGGCAAAGGAAACCGCCGAGCCAGGGGAGGCCGACACCGCGTCCGAACCAGACATCGAGGACGCCGAGGACAGCACGGCGAAACCCGCCAAGAAGCAGCGGTCGTTCTGGAAAGAGCTCCCGATCCTGATCGGGGTCGCGATCGTTCTGACCGTCCTGATCCAGACCTTCGTCGCCCGGGTGTTCCTGATCCCGTCCGAGTCCATGGAGCAGACCCTGCACGGGTGCGCCGGCTGCTACGGCGACCGGGTGCTGGTGGACCGGGTGGTCTACCGGTTCTCCGACCCCGAGCCCGGCGACGTTGTGGTGTTCAAGCGCCCGGACACCTGGGACCAGGTGGAGTTCCTGACCGACCGGTCGGAGAACGCCGTCGTGCGCTGGCTGCAGGATCTCGGCTCGATGTTCGGCCTCGCCTCGCCCAACGAGGACGACGTGGTCAAGCGGGTGATCGCGGTCGGCGGTCAGACCGTGGAGTGCTGCGACGAGCAGGGCCGGGTGATGGTCGACGGGAAGCCGCTGGACGAGCCGTACGTGTACTGGGAGGGCGGGATACCCAACGGCGGCCAGGAGTTCAACGCCTTCCTCGTGCCCGAGGGTGGGCTGTGGGTGATGGGGGACAACCGCAACAACTCCCGGGACTCCCGCGCGCAGGGCGGTGGTGACGCCAACGGCGTGGTGCCGGTGGACAATGTGATCGGCAAGGCGCGGGTCATCGTGCTGCCCCCGTCGCGCTGGCAGGGCGTCGGCGACTACAACCCGCAGACGGCCACGGCGCTCGGCGCCGCGGTGCCGTTCGGGGTCGGCTTCGCCGTGGCGTTCCCGACCGTGTGGCTCGGCAGAAGGGTGCTGGCCACACTGCGGCCGAGGCGGCGGTCATGACGGTGCCATCGGCGCTGCGGCCGCCCCGGGTGGTGCTGCGCAGGGACGCCGGCAACTGGGGACTGCAGAGCGCGCTCGAGCGGCGCGGGCTTGGCCCGGTCGCCGGGGTCGACGAGGCCGGCCGGGGCGCCTGCGCGGGGCCGCTGGTGGTCGCGTCCTGCGTGCTGCGGACCGGCGACGCCGGCCGGTTCGCCGGGCTCACCGACTCCAAGCTGCTCACCGCGGCGGCCCGGGAGCGGATGTACGACCTGGTGATTCGCCGGGCGGTGGACTACGCGGTCGTGGTCATCCCGGTCAGCGAGGTGGACCTGCGCGGGGTCGGCGTCGCCAACATCGAGGGCATGCGCCGGGCGGTGGCCCGGCTGGCGACGCATCCCGGCTACGTGCTGGTGGACGGGTTCCGGGTGCCCGGGTTGACCGCGCCGAGCATGCCGATCGTCAAGGGCGACCAGGCCGCCGCCTGCGTCTCCGCCGCCTCGATTCTGGCCAAGGTGACCCGGGACCGGATCATGGTCCAGCTGCACGAGCAGTACCCGGCCTACGGGTTCGACGAGCACAAGGGCTACTGCACCAACGAGCACGGCGCCGCGCTGCTCGAGCACGGCCCGAGCCCCGTGCACCGGTGGTCGTTCGTGAACGTGCTCGGCGCCGGCGCGCGGCACGGGCTGCGGGCCCCGCACCGGGTCGCGCCGCACTGCTACCTGCCCACGGCCGGTGATCCAGGACGGACCGTCGATGCCGATCCGGCGCGCGTAGTTCAGAATGGGGAATCCCTGATGAGGGCCGGCTGGCCGGACCACGAGGAGCGCGACACCGCATGAGCGCGGAGGATCTGGAGAAGTACGAGACCGAGATGGAGCTGTCGCTGTACCGGGAGTACCGCGACATCGTCGGTCAGTTCTCCTACGTCGTGGAGACCGAACGCCGCTTCTACCTGGCCAACGGCGTCGACGTCCAGGTCCGGGACGCCGACGGCGAGGTCTACTTCGAGGTCCGCATGTCCGACGCCTGGGTATGGGACATGTACCGGCCCGCCCGCTTCGTCAAGAACGTCCGGGTGATGACCTTCAAGGACGTCAACGTCGAGGAGCTCGACAAGCCCGACCTCCGCCTCCCGGAAGAGGGCCCGTTCACCACCTGACTTGTCCACAACCCCCCAAGTTGTCCACAAGTCGATCACCACCCGCTGCCCCGGCGCCCCAGATCGCGGCACCCTCGCCGCATGACCACCAGCAACCCCACCCGTCCCACCCGGCCCCCGGCCCATCTGGCCCTCGGCCGCCGCGGGGAATCCCTCGCCACCCAGTACCTGATCAAGCACGGCCTGATTCCACTCGCCCGCAACTGGCGCTGCCCCACCGGCGAACTCGATCTGGTCGCCTACGACCCGCGCGTGCCCACCCTGGTCGTCTGCGAGGTCAAGACCCGCACCAGCAATGCCTACGGCACCCCCGCGGAAGCCGTCACGGACACCAAGGCCACCCGCATCCGCCGAACCGCCCGCCACTGGCAACACACCCGCGCCCTGCCCCACCTCCCCACCCGCTTCGACATCATCGCCATCCTCTGGCCCCCCGGCCGAACCCCGCGCATCCAGCACTACAAGGCGGCCTTCTGATGGCCATCGCGCACGCCTGGTCGGTGGCGCTGTTCGGGGTGGACGGCGTTCCGGTGGAGATCGAGGCCGACATCGCAGGCGGCCGGCCGAGAACCCAACTCGTCGGCCTGCCCGACACCGCGCTCAACGAGGCCAAGGAGCGGGTGCGAGCGGCGATCCGCAACTGCGGCCTGGACTGGCCGGACCAGCTGGTCACCCTCGGCCTGTCTCCGGCCGCGCTCCCCAAGGGCGGCTCCGGGTACGACCTGGCGCTGGCCTGCGCGGTCCTGGTCGCGGCCAACCTGGTCCCGGCCGGGCCGCTGGACCGGACCGTGCTGTTGGGCGAGCTGGCGCTCGACGGCCGGGTCCGGCCGGTGCGCGGGGTGTTGCCCGGTCTGCTCGCCGCCCGCCGCGCCGGCCTGCGCCGAGCCGTCGTGCCAACGCCGACCCTGCCGGAGGCGGCGCTGGTGCGGGACGTCGAGGTGCTCGGCGCGGCGCACCTCACCGACGTCCTCGCCTGGCTGCACGGCGAGCCCGGCCGGTTGTCCCCGCCAGGGCCGCAGCCCGCCGCCCCGCCCGCCCCGGGGCCCGACCTCGCCGACGTCCTCGGTCAACCCGAGGCGCGCTGGGCGCTGGAGATCGCCGCCGCCGGCGGGCACCACCTGCTCCTGGTCGGCCCGCCCGGCACCGGCAAGACCATGCTCGCCCGGCGGCTGCCCGGGTTGCTCCCACCGCTGACCCATGAACAGGCCCTCGAGGTCACCGCGATCCATTCCATCGCCGGCCTGCTCACCCCCGACTCGCCGTTGATCGCCACCCCACCGCTGATCGCCCCGCATCACTCCACCTCGGTCCCCGCCCTGGTCGGCGGCGGGGTCGGGATGGCCAAGCCCGGCGCCATCAGCCGGGCGCACTTCGGCGTGCTGCTGATCGACGAGGCCGCCGAGTTCGGCGCGGACCGGCTCGAGTCGCTGCGCACCGCGTTGGAGGAGGGCGAGATCCGGCTGGCCCGCCGGGACGGCGTCGCCCGGTACCCGGCCCGCTTCCAGCTCGTGCTGGCCACCAACCCGTGCCCGTGCGCACCGCCGCGCGAGGTGGACTGCTGCTGCTCGGCGCACACCCGGCGCCGGTACCTGGCGCGGCTGTCCGGCCCGCTGCTCGACCGGGTCGACCTCCGGGTCCGGATGCGCCCGATCACCGCGATGTCCGACACCGACCGGGCCGTCCCGGACGGCACCGCCGAGGTTCGGGCCCGGGTCGCCGCCGCCCGCGACCGCGCGGCCCGGCGCTGGGCTGGACACGGCTGGCACACCAACGCCGAGGTCCCCGGACCGGTGCTGCGCCGCGAGTTCGCCCTTCCTCGACCGGTCACCGCGCTACTCGACCGCAGCCTGGCCAGCGGCGCGGTCACCGCCCGGGGCGCGGACCGCACGCTGCGCGTCGCCTGGACCCTCAGCGATCTCGCCGGCCTCGACCGCCCCGAGGCCGACCACGTCGCCGCCGCCCTCGAGTTCCGGGACCGGAGGGCGGCATGACCGCGCAGGACGACTGCCGCCGGGCCCGGGCCTACCTGCTCCGGGTCGCCGAGCCGCCGGCGCCCGGATTGACCGCGCTGATCGGCTCGTGCGGGCCGGTCGAGGCGGCCGCCCGGGTGCGCGCGGGCGAGGCGCCGGAACGGGTGCTGCACGAGACCTCCGCCCGCCGCAGCGCCGACCACGTCGACGCGGACCTGGCCAACGCCGAGCGGGTCGGTGCCCGGCTGGTCGTGCCGGAGGACCCGGAGTGGCCGGCCTGGCAACTGCTCGCTCTCGACGCGGCCGCCGCCCGCGGGCTGCACTGGGCCTGCCCGCCGATCGCGCTGTGGGTGCGCGGCACCGCCTCGCTGTCCGACCTGGTGGACCGCGCCGTGTCCGTGGTCGGGGCCCGGGCCGCCACCGGCTACGGCGAGCACGTGGCCGCGGAGTTCGGCCACGGTCTGGCCGGCGCGGGCTGGACGATCGTCTCCGGCGCCGCGTACGGGATCGACGGCGCCGCGCACCGCGGCGCGCTGGCCGCTGGCGGCCGCACGGTCGCGGTGCTCGGCTGTGGTGTGGACGTCGGTTACCCCGCCGGTCACGCCAGCCTGCTCGACAAGATCACCGACCGCGGCCTGGTGATCAGCGAGTACGCGCCGGGCACCCCACCCGCCCGGCACCGGTTCCTGGTGCGCAACCGGCTGATCGCGGCCCTGTCCGGCGGCACCGTGGTGGTGGAGGCGGGGGTGCGCAGCGGTGCCCGGAACACCGCCGCCTCGGCCGGGGCGCTCGGCAAGGAGCTGATGGCGGTGCCGGGCCCGATCACCTCGGCGATGTCGCTCGGCTGCCACGAGCTGCTGCGCAGCGGTGCCGCGATCCCGGTCGGTTCGGTCGAGGAGATCCTGGAGTCCGTCGGCCGGATGGGCGAAGGTCTGCAACCGCGGGCGGCGGCCCCGGCCAGACCCACCGACGGGCTCGGCGCGGAGGCCATGCGGGTGCACGACGCCCTCGGCCGCCGGTCCGGCCGCAGCCCCGACCGCATCGCCCTCGACTCCGGCGTGCCACTGGACCGGGTTCGGGCCCTGCTCCCCGAGCTCGAGCTCGGCGGCCTGGCCCGGCGCTGCGAGGACGGCTGGCGCACGGCGGCCGCGTCATGACCGAGGATATCCACTTTGCGCCTGACGGATATCCTTTTCGCAGGACTCGTTCGGAGGGGGCTGCCCATGACCAAACGACTGATCGACGTCGACGACGACCTGATCGACATCGCCAAGGCCTATCTGGGTACCACGACGCTGAAGGACACCGTGAATTCGGCGCTGCGCGAAATCAAGGCAAGGCGAGATCGCGAGGCCGTGCTTGCTTGGTGGGCCACGGATCCGCTCCCCGATCTGCGCAACCCGGAGGTCATGGATTCGGCGTGGCGCTGAGCCCGCTGTATCTGGTCGACAAGAGCGCCATCGCTCGCATGCACCTCGAGCAGGTTCGGGCAGTGCTTGAGCCGTTGTTGCTCCACGGCCGGCTTGCTACCTGTGCTATCACCGATCTCGAGGTGCTGTTCAGCGCCCGAAACGCCGATGAATACCAGACAGTCTTGGCTGAACGCCGTAACTACTACACCCAACTTCCCATCACGCCGGAGGTCTGCTCGCGTGCTGTTGACACCCAGCGCAGGCTTGCTCGGCATTCCCGGCACAGGGGCGCAGGGGTGTCCGACCTGCTGATCGCCGCCTGCGCCGAACGGCACGGGGTGTCTGTCCTGCACTACGACGCCGACTTCGACCTGATCGCCTCGGCCACCGGGCAGCCCACCCGGTGGGTGGTGCCGCAGGGGGCCGTTCCGTAGCCCGGGGTCACGACCGGTCCAGCGGTTAGGGTGGCCGCCGTGCAACGGCGGAACGAGTTGGTCACCGGGCTGGCCCGGCGGATCGCGGATATCGGTGGCGCCGGGACCACCCGGGTCGGGGTGGACGGAGTCGACGGCGCCGGCAAGACGGTGTTCGCCGACGAGTTGGGGGCGGCGCTGGCCGCGCTGGGGCGTCCGGTGATCCGGGCCGGTACCGACGCGTTCCACAACCCGAGGGCGGTGCGTCACCGGCGGGGGCGCGACTCGCCGGAGGGGTTCTTCCGCGACTCGTTCGACTATTCGCGGTTGCGGGCGCTGCTGCTCGATCCGCTGAGCCCGGGCGGCACGGGTCACTTTCGCCGGGCGGCGTTCGACCACGAGACGGACTCGCCGGTGGACGCGCCGGTCGAGGTGGCGCCCACGGGAGCGGTGCTGGTGTTCGATGGGATCTTCGTGCACCGGCCGGAGCTGCTGCCGTACTGGGACTTCTCGATCTTCCTCCGGGTCGGGTTCGACATCTCGATCCCGCGGCTCGCCGGTCGGATCGGCTGCTCCGCCCACCCGGACTCGACCGATCCGAACTCCGCCGGCAACCGCCGCTACGTCGAGGGGCAGCGGCGATATCTGGCCGAATGCCAGCCGGAACACAAGGCGACGGTGGTTGTCGACAACACCGATCTGGCTGCCCCGGTCGAGGTGCCGGCCAAACCGGGCATGGACAGACCACGGACAGTCTGAGGGTAGAACCGAACAACATGTTCGGTGTTGTGTCAACAGCGCGGTACCGTACGTGAGTGCCGCATAGACCGACCCGGCCACGGAAGGTCGACCTGCTGGGGGTAAGGGCTGACTTGCCGGAGCGAATTCGGCAGGTCATTGCCGAGTACGAGCGGCACCTGAACTTCGAACGTGGCCTTTCGCCACACACCGTCCGGGCCTACACCGGTGACACAGTGTCATTGCTGGGGTTCATGGGCCGGCCGCTGGCCGAGCTCGAACTGAGCGTGCTCCGCGCGTGGCTTGCGGCCCAGCGCGCCGGCGGGGCCAGCCGGACCACCCTGGCCCGGCGGTCGGCCGCGATCCGGACCTTCACCGCGTGGGCCCACCGGCGCGGGCACCTGCCGACCGATCCGGGCGCGCGCCTGGTGGCGCCGCGGCCGCACCGCAAGCTCCCCGCCGTGCTCCGGCAGGACCAGGCCGCCGAGTTGCTGCACGCCTCGGCCTCCGGAGCCGCGGAGCGGGACGCGATCGCCCTGCGCGACCACGCGCTGCTGGAGTTGCTGTACGCCACCGGCATCCGGGTCTCCGAGCTGTGCGGGCTGGACGTGCCCGACGTCGATCTGGACCGCCGGGTCGTCCGGGTGCTCGGCAAGGGCGGCAAGGAGCGCACGGTGCCGTTCGGCGTCCCCGCGCAGCGGGCCGTCCGGGACTGGCTGGCCGACGGTCGGCCCGCACTCGCGCGCCCCGACTCACCTCCTTCGCTGTTGCTCGGCGCGCGCGGCGCCCGGTTCCAACCAGCCAGCGTGCGCCGGATCGTGCACGACGCGCTCGGCGCGGTGCCGGACGCGCCGGACATGGGACCTCACGGCTTCCGTCACTCGGCCGCGACGCACTTGCTCGACGGTGGTGCGGACCTACGTAGCGTCCAGGAACTGCTTGGTCACGCTACGCTCGCTACGACCCAGCTATACACACACGTGACCGTCGAACGGCTGAAGGCGATCCATGACCGAGCCCACCCCCGCTCCTGAGTATCTCGGGGAAGGTTCTTGGACACCCCCACGGTCGCCCCTGAAGCCGGCCAACGGGCATCCAGGCCCGTTCGGCGGCAGCCAGGTGGCCGGGGTGCTGCGCGGTGACCAGCGCACGTTCGACGACATCGAGGCGGGCATCCGCACGCTGTGGCGCAGGTTCGGCGAGCGGCGCCAGCAGCGGCTGCGGGATCGGCTGGTGCTGCACTACGCCCCGCTGGTCAAGTACGTCGCCGGCCGGGTGGGCACCGGGCTGCCGGCGCATGTCGACATGGCGGACCTGATCCAGTCGGGCATCTTCGGGCTGGTCGACGCGATCGAGAAGTTCGAGCCGACCCGGGGCCTGAAGTTCGAGACCTACGCCATGCAGCGCATCCGCGGCGCGATCCTGGACGACCTGCGGGCCCAGGACTGGGTCCCGCGGTCGGTGCGCGGGCGAGCCCGGGAGGTCGAGCGGGCGCTGGAGCGGCTGGGTGCCCGGCTGCGGCGGACCCCGACCGACGCCGAGCTTGCCGACGAGCTGGGCCTCTCGCTCGACGAGCTGCGTGAGATCTACCTGCAGCTGCAGCTGACCAGCGTGGTCGCGCTGGACGAGCTGGCCGCCGCCGGCCGGGGCTCGACCTCGCTCGCCGACACCCTCGAGGACGAGGCCGCCCCCGACCCGGTCGCCCTGCTGGTCGACCAGGACAACCGCCGCCAGCTCGCCGAGGCGATCGCCCATCTCGCCGAGCGGGACCGGATCGTGGTCACCCTGTACTACTTCGAGAACCTGACCCTGGCCGAGATCGGCAAGGTGCTCGGGGTGACCGAGTCGCGGGTCTGCCAGCTGCACACCCGGGCGGTGTTGCGGCTGCGCGCCAAGCTCATGGAGCGGGCCGACGCCTGACCCGGACCGCGGACGCACCGGGAGCAGGCGCACGTGTCCGGGGGCGAGCAGGCGCAGCGGGTCGAGGTAGTGCTGGCCCCGGCGCACGCCCCAGTGCAGGCAGGCGGGTGACCGCGGGCAGCCGGGATGGCCGGGTTCCAGGTGGCCGAGGACGGTGCCGAGGGCGACCGGCTGGCCGGCGGTGACCACCGGGGTGACCGGTTCGTAGGTGGTGCGCAGTCCGTTGGGATGGTCGACGGAGATCACCGGCCGGTCGACAACGTGCCCGGCGAACACCACGACGCCGGGACCGGCGGCGAGCACCGGTTCGCCGGGCGCCCCGCCGATGTCGACCCCGCGATGGCCGGCGCCCCACGGCACGGCCGGGCCGTCGAACCGCCGCAGCACCGGATGCGGCGGCGCCAGCGGCCAGCCGAACCGCGCCGCCGGGTGCCGGTCGGACCGGGCCGCCGGGGCCGGCGTGACCGCGGCCCGGTGCGGCGGGGGATGGGTGGGTTCGGGGACGGGTGGGCTGGGCGGCAGCAGCGTGAGCAGGAGGGCTGGCCAGGTCAGGGCGGTGATCGGTGGCATGCGGCCAGGGTGCGGTGCGGGGGTGGGGGTCGGCCAGGGGTGTGGATGGAACTGGGGACAGGTGCGGGGGTTGTGGACAACCGGGGATCGATTGTCGGGTTTGCCGGGTGGACGCGTACACTGCGAGCGCGACCTGTGGAAACACGGGTCGACTTCGCGTGCCGCTGCGCGTCCTCGATGAGGAACTACGGCACCCGGCGGTCTCAGCTCGGCGTCGATCCGGCGCCGGTGGGTCCGGGGGTCGGCACGGCACCAGGGCGGTTCTCCACCGGAGTACCGCGACAACCGACGCCGCACGCCGAGGCGGATGCCCGGCGGGCCACACAGAAGAGGTGCGTAACCGGCCATGGCCGTAGTCACCATGAAGCAGCTGCTCGATTCGGGCGTGCACTTCGGGCACCAGACCCGGCGCTGGAACCCGAAGATGAAGCGCTACATCTTCACCGAGCGCAACGGCATCTACATCATCGACCTGCAGCAGACGCTGACCTACATCGACCGAGCCTTCGAGTTCGTCAAGGAGACGGTCGCGCACGGTGGGTCGATCCTGTTCGTGGGCACCAAGAAGCAGGCGCAGGAGGCGATCGCCAACGAGGCCCTTCGGGTCGGCATGCCGTTCGTCAACCAGCGCTGGCTCGGCGGGATGCTCACCAACTTCTCCACCGTCCACAAGCGCCTGCAGCGTCTCAAGGAGCTCGAGGCGATGGAGCAGACCGGCGGCTTCCAGGGTCTCACCAAGAAGGAGATCCTGATGCTGACCCGGGAGAAGGACAAGCTCGAGCGCACGCTCGGCGGCATCAGGGACATGGCGAAGGTGCCAAGCGCGGTGTGGATCGTGGACACCAAGAAGGAGCACATCGCGGTCGGCGAGGCCCGCAAGCTGAACATCCCGGTGGTGGCCATCCTGGACACCAACTGTGATCCGGACGAGGTCGACTACCCGATCCCGGGCAACGACGACGCGATCCGCTCGGCCGCCCTGCTGACCAAGGTGATCGCCGAGGCCGCCGCGGCCGGTCTGATCGCCAGGGCCGGCGCCCGCAACGGCGTCCCCGAGGGCGAGGACAAGCCGCAGCCGGTCGGCTCCGACGAGCCGCTGCCCGAGTGGGAGAAGGAGCTGCTCACCGGGGCGAACGCCACCGGCGGGGACGGCGGCCAGGTCGCCGCAGCCGAGCGCGCCGAGTCCTGATCAACGCCGGGCCGGGCCGCCGATCCGTGGCGGCCCCGCGCGGTCGTATCCACCCACAGACGACACAGAGGGAAAGAAAGCACAGACGATGGCGAACTACACCACGGCCGACGTCAAGCGGCTCCGTGAGCTCACCGGCGCCGGGATGATGGACTGCAAGAAGGCGCTCGAAGAGGCTGACGGCGACTTCGACAAGGCCGTTGAGTTCCTGCGCATCAAGGGGGCCAAGGACATCGGCAAGCGCGCCGCGCGGGCCACCGCGAACGGGCTGGTCGTCGCCGACGGCGGGGTCATGGTCGAGCTGAACTGCGAGACCGACTTCGTCGCGAAGAACGCCGAGTTCCAGGAACTGGCCAACCGGATCGTGGCGGTGGCCAAGGAGACCAAGCCGGCCGACGTCGAGGCGCTGCGGAACACGCCGCTGGACGGCGGCTCGGTCAACGACGCGGTGCAGGAGCTGTCCGCCAAGATCGGCGAGAAGCTGGAGCTTCGCCGCGTGGTGAGCTTCGACGGTCCGGTGGCCACCTACCTGCACCGGCGCGCGACCGACCTGCCGCCGTCGGTTGGCGTGCTGGTGGAGTACACCGGTGACAGCGCCGAGACGGCCAGGGGCACCGCGATGCACATCGCCGCGATGAAGCCGCGCTATGTCAGCCGGGACGAGGTCACCGAGGACGTGGTGGCCACCGAGCGGCGGATCGCCGAGGAGACCGCTCGCGAGGAGGGCAAGCCCGAGCAGGCGCTGCCCAAGATCGTCGAGGGCCGGGTCAACGGCTTCTACAAGGATGTGGTCCTGCTCGAGCAGTCCTCGGTGCAGGACGCCAAGAAGACGGTGCAGGCCGTACTGGACGACGCGGGCGTTTCGGTCACCCGGTTCGCCCGGTTCGAGGTCGGCCAGGCCTGATCATGAGACGGGCGGGGTTGCCGGACAAGGCACCCCGCCCTTCTCGTATCCACCAGAGGGCGGGCGAGGAGGTCCGGTGGGCGAGCTGTGGAGCGAACCGTCGGGTGAGGGGCGACCGCGGGTCATGAGTGCCGACCGGCAACGGGCGCACGGCTTCCGCCGGGTGCTGCTCAAGCTGGGTGGCGAGATGTTCGGCGGCGGCGAGGTGGGGGTCGACCCGGACGTCGTGCAGGCCGTCGCCCGGCAGATCGCGGCCGTGGTGCGCGACGGCGTGCAGATGGCGGTGGTGATCGGCGGCGGCAACTTCTTCCGTGGCGCCGAGTTGTCCCAGCGCGGCATGGACCGGGATCGCGCGGACTACATGGCCATGCTCGGCACCGTGATGAACTGCCTGGCGTTGCAGGACTTCCTGGAGAAACTGGGGATCGACACCCGGGTGCAGACGGCGATCACGATGGGACAGGTGGCCGAGCCCTACATTCCCCGGCGGGCCGAGCGGCATCTGGAGAAGGGCCGAGTGGTGATCTTCGCCGGCGGTGTCGGGATGCCCTACTTCTCCACCGACACCGCGGCCGCCCAGCGCGCGCTGGAGATCGGCTGCGAGGTGGTGCTGATGGCCAAGGAGGTCGACGGGGTCTACACGGCGGACCCGAAGATCGACCCCGGCGCGAAGATGTTCGAACACATCACGCACCGGGAAGTCTTGGAGAAGGGCCTGAAGGTCGCCGACGCCACGGCGTTCAGCCTCTGCATGGACAACGACATGCCGATGATCGTCTTCAATCTTCTCACCGAGGGCAACATCGCGCGGGCGGTTCGTGGTGAGAGGATCGGTACGTTGGTCAGCACCCCGAAGGAGCAGATGCTGTGATCGACGACACGCTTCTCGACGCCGAGGAACGCATGGAAAAGGCGGTCGCGGTGGCCAAGGACGAGCTCACCACCGTGCGCACCGGGCGAGCGAACCCGGCCATGTTCTCCCGCATTCACGTGGACTACTACGGATCCTCGACCCCGATCAACCAGATGGCGAGCATCAGCATCCCGGAAGCCCGGATGGTGATCATCAAGCCGTACGACGCGTCTCAGCTCGGGGCGATCGAGAAGGCGATCCGCAGCTCCGACCTCGGCTTGAACCCGAGCAACGACGGCACGATCATCCGGGTGATCATTCCGCAGCTGTCCGAGGAGCGGCGCCGGGAGATGGTCAAGATCGCCAAGCACAAGGGCGAGGACGCCAAGGTCGCGATCCGCAACGTCCGGCGCAAGGCCAACGAGGAACTGCACCGGATCAACAAGGACGGCGAGGCCGGCGAGGACGATGTGGTGCGCGCGGAAAAGGAGCTCCAGCACGTCACCGACAGGTATGTCGCACAGGTCGACGAGTTGGTGAAACACAAGGAAGCCGAGCTTCTTGAGGAATAGAGGCGCATCCGCGTGACCGGCACGTCCACCGAGCCGGAACCCGACGCAGTCACCCCGCCGGCGGCGAAGCCGTCCCGCGCCGGTCGCAACCTGCCCGCCGCGATCGCGGTCGGCGTGCTGCTCGGCGCCGGCGTGCTGGTCGCGCTGCTCACCGTGCGGCAGGTCTTCGTCGGGATCGTCGCCGCGGCGGTCGTGGTCGCCACGATCGAACTGGCCGGGGCGGTCAAGCGCGGCGCCGGGATCCAGATCGCGCTGTGGCCGGTGCTGCTCGGCGGCCAGGCGATGGTGTGGCTGTCCTGGCCGTTCGAGCGCAACGGTCTGCTGGTCGCGTTCGTGGTGACCGTGCTGGTCTGCCTGGTCTGGCGGCTGCCCGGCGGAGCCGACGGTTACCTGCGGGACGTGAGCGCGTCCGTGCTCACCGCGGCCTACGTGCCGCTGTTCGCCGCGTTCGCCGCGATGCTGGTGGTGCCGCCGGACGGTGCGGCCCGGGTGCTGTGCTTCCTGATTCTGGTGGTCAGCTCCGACACCGGTGGCTACATCGCCGGGGTGCTGTTCGGCCGGCACCCGATGGCGCCGTCGATCAGCCCGAAGAAGTCCTGGGAGGGCTTCGCCGGTTCGATGACCGGCGGCGTGCTGGCCGGCGTGCTGTGTCTGACCCTGCTGCTGCCCGGCCAGTGGTGGCACGGCGTGTTGTTCGGCGCGGCGCTGGTGCTCACCGCGACCGTGGGTGACCTGATCGAGTCGCTGATCAAGCGGGATCTCGGCATCAAGGACATGGGGGCGCTGCTGCCTGGGCACGGGGGCCTGATGGACCGGATGGACTCGCTGCTGCCTTCGGCGGTGGTGTCCTGGTTGCTGCTGCGGCTGTTCATCCCGATCTGACCATGGCTGGGGATATCGTGCCCAGCCCCAACATCTGGCACTGGCCCGAGGTCTACGAGACGGAGAACCGGGCCCAGGACGTCGAGGGCGCGGTCTGGTCGGCGCTCGCCGAGATCTGCGACTGGTCCGGCCGCGACGTGGTGGACGTCGGCTGCGGCGACGGGTTCCATCTGCCGCGGTTCGCCGCGACCGCCCGCACGGTCACCGGAGTCGAACCGCACGAGCCGCTGGTGCGCCGGGCCCGGGCCCGATCGGCCGGGCTGCCCGGGGTGACGGTGCTGTCCGGTTCGGCGCAGCGGCTGCCGCTGCCGGACGCGAGCCGGGACCTGGTGCACGCCCGCACCGCGTACTTCTTCGGCCCGGGCTGCGAGCCGGGAATCCGCGAGGCCGACCGGGTGCTGCGACCCGGCGGCATGCTGGCGATCGTCGACCTGGACACCACGGTCGGCCCGTACGGCGACTGGATGCGGGCGGACCTGCCGTCCTACCGGCCCGCCGAGGTCGACGCGTTCTTCGACCGGGCCGGGTTCGACTGCCGGCGGGTGCGCACGGCGTGGCGGTTCACCGACCGGGCGAGCCTGGTCGCGGTGCTGCGGATCGAGTTCTCGGCGCGGGTGGCGGCCCGGGCGGTCGACGAGGTGCCGGGCCTGGAGTTCCCGGTGGGGTACCGGGTGCTCAGCCGGCGCAAACCCGTTGGGGTGATCGCCGGCCGGTGAGTAGCCTTCGCCGCGTGTCGAACGAACCCCCCACCCGGTCCGTGTCGGTCACCACGGCGCCATCGCGCCGGCCGGCCCGGATGCTGCCGGCCATGATCGAGCGAGTCGGGCCGGACGACCTCGAGTACGACCCGGTGCCGCGGTTCGAGCGGCGGATGGCCGAACTGCTCGGCAAGCCGGCGGCGGTGATGTTCCCGTCCGGCACGATGGCGCAGCAGGTCGCCCTGCGCATCCATGCCGACCGCAGGGGGATCCGGTCGGTGGCCTTCCATCCCCGGTGTCATCTCGAGGTGCACGAGCACAAGGGTTACGCCGCGGTGCACGGTCTGGTGGCCGCGCTGGTCGGCGACGGGTTCTCGCTGATCACCCTGGCCGACCTGGCCGAGCTGCGCGAGCCGATCGCGGCGCTGCTGCTGGAGTTGCCGCAGCGGGACATCGGCGGGCAGCTGCCGGGCTGGGAGGACCTGGTCGCGCAGACCGGGTGGGCGCGGGAGCGGGGCGCCGCGGTGCACCTGGACGGGGCCCGGCTGTGGGAGGCTCAGCCGTTCTACGACCGGCCGCACGCGGAGATCGCGGCACTGTTCGACACCGTGTACGTGTCGCTCTACAAAGGACTGATGGGGATCTCCGGAGCGATGCTCGCCGGCGAGCAGGACGTGATCGACCACGCCCGGGTGTGGCGCGACCGGTTGGGCGGCAACGTGGATCGGTGCTGGCCGTTGGTGCTGCCGGCCGAGCGGGGGTTGGCCGAGCTGATGCCGAGGATGGCCGAGTTCGCCGACCGGGCCCGGTCGCTGGCCGCCGCGCTGGCGGCGCTGCCCGGCGTGCACGTGGTTCCGGATCCGCCGCAGACCCCGATGTTCCACCTGCATCTGGACGCCGGGCAGCGGGCGGTCACCGTGGCGGTGCAGCGGTTGCGGGCCGAGACCGGGTTGGCCCTGCCGCGCTACGTCTGGCCGACCGACTCGCCGGACCGCTGCGGGCTGGAGATCACGGTGTCCGAACAGCTCGACGAGGTCGACGACGCTGAGGTCGCCGACCTCGTGGCCGAGCTGATCCGCCGGACCCGCGATCAGTCCTCTTCGGACTCCTCGTCGATCTCGCCGAGTATCGCGTAGATCTCCCGCCGGGCCTGGTTGATCACGGCGATGGCGCGGGCCTTCTGTGCGCCGCTGGCCGCGTGGTGGACCTGGGCGGCCGCGCCCATCAGCTGCCCGATGGCATTGCGCAGGTTGACGTCGTCGGGGTCGACGTCCAGCGCCATCTGCTCCCACGGCGGAGTGGCGTCCTGCGCCTCGGTCGCGGCCCGGCCCTCCTCGGTCAGCTCGAAGAGCCGCTTGCTGCCGCTGCCCTCGCTGCTGACCACCAGCCCCTCGTCGGCCAGCAGTTGCAGGGTCGGGTAGACCGAGCCGGGGCTCGGCCGCCAGATCCCGCCGCTGCGCTGGGTGATCTCCTGGATCATCTCGTAGCCGTGCATGGGCCGGTCGGTGAGCAGGGCCAGGATGGCCGTGCGCACGTCGCCGCGGCGGCCGCGCCGGCCCCCGCCCCGGCCGCCGCGGCGGGGTGGTCCCCAGCCGCGGGCCCAGCTGGCGAACTCGAACGGCATGCCCGGCGGAACCGGGGGGATGGACGCCCGGGGCGGGAGCTCATGCCGCCCGAACCCGAGGTGCGGGTGGGGAAACCCGCCGTGGTGGTGTTGGTCGAATGGTCGCATCGTCGTGCTCCTCTCTAGTCCTATCGACGATATATCGGAACCTATCGCGATGCAACCAGGACGATCGCCGAAACATTCCCGGGAGGGCCGTCGATCCGGGCGGGGACCGTTCGTGTAGGAGGTGAGCGGCCGGAGTCGCCCGGCCACCGAGGACTCAGGAGTGACCATGAAGCAGTACCTGATCAGCGTGTACCAGCCGGACGGCGACCCGCCCCCGCCGGAGGCGCTGGAGACCGTCTTCCGCGACATCCAGGCCATCCACGCGGAGCTGCGGGCCGCCGGGGCGTGGGTCTTCGCCGCCGCGCTGCACGAGCCGAGCACGGCCACCGTGCTGCGCACCGACGAGCGCGGCGAGGTGCTGGTCACCGACGGTCCGTTCGCCGAGGGCAAGGAGTTCCTCGGCGGGTTCACCATCGTCGCCGCGCCCGACCTGGACGCCGCCCTGGAGTGGGGCCGCAAGTTCGCCCGGGCCATCGGGCTGCCGATCGAGGTGCGGCCGTTCCAAGACGACCCCTGGTGACCACGGAGATCGAGCGGGTCTTCCGGGCGGAGTACGGCCGCGCGGTCGCCGTCCTGGTCCGCCTGCTCGGCGACATCGACCTCGCCGAGGAGGCGGTCCAGGAGGCGTTCGAAGTCGCGGTGCGGCGCTGGCCGGCGGACGGGCCGCCGGCCAGCCCGGCCGGCTGGATCATCAGCACCGCGCGCAACCGGGCGATCGACCGGCACCGCCGGGAGTCCACCCGGGCGGACCGGCAGGCCGAGGCGATGCGGCTGCACGTCCCGGACGAACCGGCGGAGGAGGGAGCCGTGCGCGACGACCGGCTGCGCCTGATCTTCACCTGCTGCCACCCGGCGCTGGCCCCGGCGGCGCGGGTGGCGCTGACCCTGCGGCTGCTCGGCGGGCTCGGCACGGCCGAGATCGCGCGCGCCTTCCTGGTCTCCGAGCCCACCATGGCGCAGCGTCTGGTGCGGGCCAAGGGCAAGATCCGGGACGCGGCGATCCCGTACCGGGTACCGGCCGAGGCCGACCTGCCCGACCGGCTGCGCGCCGTGCTCGCCGTGCTGTACCTGATCTTCAACGAGGGCTACACGGCCAGTTCGGGGCGGGATCTGGTCCGGGACGAGCTGTGCGCCGAGGCGATCCGGCTCGGCCGGCTGCTGGCCGAGCTGATGCCGGACGAGGCCGAGGTGTGGGGCCTGCTCGCGTTGATGCTGCTGATCGAGTCCCGGCGGGCCGCCCGGACCACGCCGGCCGGCGAGCTGGTGCGGCTGGCCGACCAGGATCGGGACCGGTGGGACCGGGAGCTGATCGCCGAGGGCCAGGCGATCGTGCGCGCCTGTCTGCGCCGCGCGACGCCCGGGCCGTACCAGATCCAGGCGGCGATCAACGCCGTGCACAGCGACGCGCCGAGCGCCGCCGAGACCGACTGGGCGCAGATCCTGGCGCTGTACGACCAGCTCCAGGCCCGCACCCCGAGCCCGGTCGTGGCCCTGAACCGGGCGGTGGCCGTGGCCGAGGTGCACGGACCGGCCATGGCGCTCGCCCTCGTCGACGACCTCGACCTGGACGGTTACCACGTGCTGCACGCGGTCCGGGCCGACCTGCTGCGCCGGCTCGGCCGAACCACGGAGGCGGCCGCGGCCTACGACGCCGCCATCGCCCGTACCGCCAACGCCGCCGAGCGGGCGTTCCTGCGTCGCGGCCGGGACGCCCTCGGCTGATGCGACAATGGAGGCCATCATGACCTCCCTACCGCTGGTTTTCGACGCGCCCCGGCGTGCCCTGCCGCCCCGGCACCTGGCCGACCTGTCCGCCGGGGAGCGGCGGGACGCCGTGGTCGCGCTCGGCGAGCAGGCGTTTCGGGCCCGGCAGCTGTCGCACCACTACTTCGGCCGGCTGACCGTGGATCCGGCCGCGATGACCGACATCCCGGTGGCCAGCCGGGACCGGCTGGTCGGCGAGCTGATGCCGGCGCTGTTCACCGAGGTGCGGGCGGTCAGCTGCGACGCCGGCACGACCCGCAAGTCGCTGCTCCGGGCGCACGACGGCACGCTGGTGGAGAGCGTGCTGATGCGCTACCCGGACCGCACCACGCTGTGCGTGTCCAGCCAGGCGGGCTGCGGGATGGCCTGCCCGTTCTGCGCCACCGGGCAGGGCGGCCTGACCCGCAACCTGTCCACCGCGGAGATCGTCGACCAGGTCCGGATGGCGGCCGCGGCGGCCCGGGACGGCAGCCTGGGCGGCGGCCCGGCCCGGCTGTCCAACGTGGTGTTCATGGGCATGGGCGAGCCACTGGCCAACTACCGGCGGGTGCTGGACGCGGTGCGCCGGATCTGCGACCCGGCGCCGGACGGGCTCGGCATCTCCCAGCGCTCGGTCACCGTGTCGACCGTGGGCCTGGTGCCGGCGATCCGCCGGCTGGCCGACGAGGGCCTCGCCGTGACCCTGGCGGTCTCGCTGCACACCCCCGACGACGAGCTGCGCGACACCCTGGTCCCGGTCAACACCCGGTGGAAGGTGGCCGAGGTGCTCGCCGCCGCGCGGCACTACGCCGACCGCACCGGCCGCCGCGTCTCCATCGAGTACGCGCTGATCCGCGACATCAACGACCAGCCCTGGCGCGCCGACCTGCTCGGCCGCCTGCTGCACGAGCACCTCGGCCAGCTCGTCCACGTCAACGTCATCCCGCTCAACCCCACCCCGGGCAGCCGCTGGGACGCCAGCCCCAAACCCGTCGAGCACGAGTTCGTCCGCCGGGTCAACGCCGCGGGCGTCCCGTGCACCGTCCGCGACACCCGCGGCCAGGAAATCGCCGCCGCCTGCGGCCAACTCGCCGCCGAAGGCTGACCGGGGACTACCGGCGCCAGGCGGTGCGGGAGCGGACGATGTCGAGGATGAGGACCACGGCGATGGTGGTGCCGATGCCGAGCAGCCAGAGATCCTCGGTCTTGCCGGTGTGGTTGCCGATCAGCATGAGGAACATCACGGCGGCGGTGAACCAGCCGGCGATCCGGGTGCCGCGCGGGAAGCCGCCGTGCCAGCCCCACTTGGCGGACGGCTCGTCCTGCGGGTCGACGGCGTTCGCCGGCCGTTTCTCGAGCTCCGTGCCTGCCACGATGGTCACCCTCCCGCTCCGGTCACTTGGTGGTCATCGTATCGGGGACAATGAGCGTCGATGACTGATCCCACCCCGCGCGGCCGGCGCGTCCTCCTGCTCGGCTCCACCGGCTCGATCGGCACCCAGTCGCTGGACGTGATCGCGGCCAACCCGGACCGGTTCCACGTGGTCGGGCTCGCCGCGGGCGGCGGCGACCCGGCGGCCCTTGCCGCCCAGGCGATCCGGTTCGGCGTGCCGGCGGTGGCCGTGACCAGGGCAACCGCGGTCGAGGACGTGCAGCTCGCGCTCTACGCCGAGGCCAAGCGACGCGGCTTCGAGCGCGGCCGGTTCGCGCTGCCCCGCATCCTCACCGGCCCGAACGCCGTCCTCGAGCTGATCGACAGCGTCCCGGCCGACGTGGTGCTCAACGCCGTCACCGGGTCGCTCGGCCTCGCACCCACCCTGCACGCCCTGGCCACCGGCGCCACGCTGGCCCTGGCCAACAAGGAGTCGCTGATCGCCGGCGGCCCGCTGGTGCTGCGCGCCGCCCGGCCGGGGCAGATCGTCGCGGTGGACTCGGAGCACTCGGCCATCGCCCAGTGCCTGCGCGGCGGCGCCGCAGGCGAGGTGGCCCGGCTGGTGATCACCGCGTCCGGTGGCCCGTTCCGCGGCCGCCGGGCCGCCGACCTCGCCGGGGTCACCGTCGAGGCGGCCATGGCCCATCCCACCTGGGACATGGGCCCGGTGATCACGATCAACTCGGCCACCCTGGTGAACAAGGGCCTCGAGCTGATCGAGGCGCACCTGCTGTTCGGTGTGCCCTACGAGCGCATCGACGTCGTGGTGCACCCCCAGTCGATCGTGCACTCCATGGTCACCTTCACCGACGGCTCGACCCTGGTCCAGGCCAGCCCGCCGGACATGCGGCTGCCGATCTCGCTCGCCCTCGGCTGGCCGGACCGGGTGGCCGGGGCGGCCACCGCGTGCGCGTTCGGCGACCCGACCGCGTGGACCTTCGAGCCGCTCGACCACGAGAACTTCCCCGCGGTGCGGCTGGCAAGGGCGGCCGGTGAGGCGGGCGGCTGCCTGCCCGCCGTCTACAACGCGGCCAACGAGGAGGCGGTCGCCGCGTTTCGCGAAGGCCACGCCAGCTTCACAGCAATAGTGGACACTGTGAGTCAGGTGCTCGACGACGCGGATGGTTGGCGAGCCGACCCGCGCGATGTCGAGGAAGTGCTCGCGGCCGAACGGTGGGCCCGGGCACACGCGCGGGAGCTGCTGGCGTCGGCCGCGCAGTCGGTCCGGTCCGGAAGGGATTGACATCGTGCTGTTCATCGTCGGCGTCGTGCTGTTCGCGTTGGGCATCTGCCTGTCCGTCGCGCTGCACGAGGCCGGGCACATGTACGCCGCCAAGGCGTTCGGCATGAAGGTGCGGCGTTACTTCATCGGTTTCGGGCCGCGGATCTGGTCGTTCCGGCGCGGGGAGACCGAGTACGGCCTCAAGGCGATCCCGCTCGGCGGCTTCTGCGACATCGCCGGCATGACCGCGATGGACGAGGTCACGCCGGACGAGGAGAAGCGGGCGATGTGGCGCTACCCGGTGTGGAAGCGCGTCGTGGTGCTCAGCGCCGGCTCGGCCACCCACTTCATGCTCGGCTTCCTGATCCTGTACCTGATGTCGTTCACGATGGGGCTGCCCAACGTCGCCGGCACCCCGGTGGTCAGCGAGACCGCGTGCGCGGCGCCCACCCAGGACCCGAAGACGTTCGAGTACGCGCCGTGCCGGTCGGGTGACCGGTACCCGGCCCGGGAGGCCGGCGTCCAGGCCGGTGACGAGATCATCAGCATCGACGGACAGCGCACCCCGACCTGGTCGGACGTGGTCACCAAGATCCAGGACCTGCGCGGCGAGCACACCTTCGTGATCAGCCGGGACGGTGCCGAGCGCACGGTCGTTGTGGACGTCCCCGAGGTGCGTCGCGCGGCCCCCGGCTCGCAGCTCGGCAGCGACAACAACAAGGTCATCTCGGTCGGCGCGATCGGGGTGAAGAGCACGCCGGTCTACAACTACGACGCGCTGAGCGGGCTCGGCGGCGCGGCCAGCTTCACCGGCGACATGTTCGTGCGCACCTGGGAGGGCCTGCTCGCGTTCCCGCAGAAGATCCCCAAGGTGGTCGAGGCGATCGGCGGCGGTGAGCGCGACCCGGACACCCCGGTGAGCGTGGTCGGGGCCAGCATCATCGGCGGGGACGCGGCCGAGGCCGGCGTGTGGGAGCTGTTCCTGCTCGTCCTGGCCAGCCTGAACTTCTTCGTCGGCGTGTTCAACCTGCTGCCGCTGCTGCCGCTGGACGGCGGGCACATCGCGATCGCGCTGTACGAGAAGGTCCGGGACGGGCTGCGCCGGATGCGCGGCAAGCCCGCCGGCGGACCGGTCGACTACACCAAGCTGACCTCGCTGACCATGGTGGTGGTGCTGATCGGTGGCGCGGTGGTTCTGCTCACAGTGACCGCTGACCTGGTGAATCCGATCAGGCTCGGTCAATAGCGATCAGTAACCTGGAAGTCGTGACCGAAAGCATCTTGTTGGGAATGCCGGCGACGCCGCCGCCCGTGCTCGCGGACCGCAGGCCGACCCGGCAGCTGATGGTCGGCCGGGTCGGCGTCGGCAGCGAGCATCCGGTGTCCGTGCAGTCCATGACCACCACGAACACCGCTGACGTCAACGCCACGTTGCAGCAGATCGCCGAGTTGACCGCGGCCGGCTGCGACATCGTCCGGGTGGCGTGCCCGTCGCAGGACGACGCGGACGCGCTGCCGGCCATCGCCCGCAAGTCGCAGATCCCGGTGATCGCCGATATCCATTTCCAGCCGAAGTACGTGTTCGCCGCGATCGAGGCCGGCTGTGCCGCGGTGCGGGTCAACCCGGGAAACATCAAGAAGTTCGACGACAAGGTGGGCGAGATCGCCGCCGCGGCCCGGGATCACGGCACGCCGATCCGGATCGGCGTCAACGCCGGCTCGCTCGATCCGCGGCTGCTGGCCAAGTACGGCAAGGCAACCCCGGAGGCGCTGGCCGAGTCGGCGTTGTGGGAGGCCGGTCTGTTCGCCGAGCACGACTTCCACGACATCAAGATCTCGGTGAAGCACAACGACCCGGTGGTCATGGTGCGGGCCTACGAGATCCTCGCCGAGCGATGCGACTACCCGCTGCACCTCGGCGTGACCGAGGCCGGGCCGGCGTTCCAGGGCACGATCAAGTCGGCGGTGGCGTTCGGGGCGCTGCTCGCCGACGGCATCGGCGACACGATCCGGGTGTCGCTGTCGGCTCCGCCGGCCGAAGAGGTCAAGGTCGGGCTGCAGATCCTGGAGTCGCTCGCGCTGCGCGAGCGCGGTCTGGAGATCGTGTCGTGCCCGTCGTGCGGGCGGGCCCAGGTCGACGTGTACACGCTGGCCGAGCAGGTCACCGCCGCGCTGGACGGGTTCCCGGCGCCGCTGCGCGTGGCCGTGATGGGCTGCGTG
>NZ_DASUCC010000036.1:0-23425 GCF_035762905.1 Actinophytocola sp. | reverse complement strand
CCCCACCCTCCGCCCCGCCCCTGCACAGGTCGCGTTCCCCCAACCCGCGACTTCCACCGCCAGCCACCGAGCCGCCGCTGGCTCGCGAGGGCCTGCCCGAGGTTCGGTGAGTGCTCGCCTCCAGCACCCGAGTCACCGTCGGGATCCATCGAGTCGCCGGCTCCCGGGCCCCGAGTTCCGGACCGGTGCCGGTGGCCCCCACTGCAGTACCCGTGGTGCCGCCGGGGTCCATTGCGAGGCGACCGTGGCACTCGTGTTCTCGGCCGGTGCCGGTGCCGGTGCCGGTGCCGGTGCCGGTGAGCCCGTGACCCGCCAGCTGCAGCATCTGAGTTGCGGCTTCGAGCAGGTGAGTAGCCGGCCCCGGGTACCCGAGTCGCCAGCCTGGGCACCCCGAGTTCTCGGCCGGAGCACCGGGGACTCGAGGGGCTGGAACCGGCGGCTCGGTAACTGGAGTCGGCAACTCGACGGCTCGGAATCGGCGGTTCGCTTGCTGGAATTGGCGGTTCGGTTGCTGGGGATGAGGACTCGGTGGCTCGAATCGGCGACTCGCTGGCTGGAGGCGGCAAGTCAATGGCTGGGCGTGGGGACTCGCCGAGCCGGGGGTGGGGCTCGCCGAGCCGGGGTGAGGGCGAGTCGGGTGGGGTGGGGGCGGGGAACGGGGAGCAAGGCCGACCCCGGATCATGAGTACGCGCCGCATGGTTGTCACGACACGCCCACCCCTATAGGGCGACGATCACACCACGAATAGGGCACTTACGGGGGGCATCTCGGCGTGTGGTACTTGTCCTAGCGGTACCGGAAGGGCACAGTCGGCGGCGGTTACCAAAGGTTACGGTGTTGAATCAGCACGTTGCAGGCCTGAGCTGGAATACGAGGACACGATGACCGCAGGCGTCAACGCCCATGGCCGCGCGCGCATCGCCGCGCGCACCCTCCGCACCGACTCGTGGTGGCGAGCGCCGCTGACGACCGGAGCGGTCCTGGCGTTCTTCATCATCTACGCCACGGTGCGGATCTTCATGAACGAGTACTACTGGGTCGACCAGTACCACTACCTGACGCCGGTGTACTCACCGTGCATCAGCGACTCGTGCGTGCCCGGCTCCAGCCATTTCGGCACCCCGCTGCCGGAGATGCCGGTATTCATCCCGATCGCCGTGCTCACGTTCGTGATTCTGGCCGGCTTCCGGGGCACCTGCTACTACTACCGCAAGGCCGGCTATCGCTCGTTCTTCCTCGCCCCGGCCGCCTGCGCGGTGCCCGAACCGCACGGCAAGTACACCGGCGAGAGCCGCTTCCCCCTGGTGCTGCTGAACCTGCACCGGTACTTCTTCTACGGCGCGGTGCTCTTCGGACTGATCAACGTCTACGACGCGATCCTGGCCTTCACCGGCCCGGACGGCGGCTTCGGCTTCGGCCTCGGCACCGTGATCATCTGGATCAACCTGGTGATGCTGTGGGGTTACACGCTGTCCTGCCACGCCTGCCGGCACATCGTCGGTGGCAAGCTCAAGCACTTCTCCAAGCACCCGATGCGGTACCGCTACTGGGTGTTCGTGTCCAAGCTGAACGGCCGGCACGGCCAGTTCGCGATGATCTCGCTGTTCACCGTGATCCTCACCGACGCGTACATCATGGCGGTGTCCGCCGGGTGGATCTCCGATCTGCGCTTCGTCAACTAAGAAGGAACCCATGATTGAGGTTGAGCGGCACGCCTACGACGTCGTGGTGATCGGTGCCGGCGGCGCCGGTCTCCGCGCGGTGATCGAGGCGCGCCAGCGCGGGCACAGCGTCGCCGTGGTGTGCAAGTCGCTGTTCGGCAAGGCGCACACGGTGATGGCCGAGGGCGGCTGCGCGGCCGCGATGGGCAACGCCAACGCCAACGACAACTGGCAGGTGCACTTCCGCGACACCATGCGCGGCGGCAAGTTCCTGAACAACTGGCGGATGGCCGAGTTGCACGCGAAGGAGGCGCCGGAGCGGGTCTGGGAGCTGGAGACCTACGGCGCACTGTTCGACCGCACCAAGGACGGCCGGATCAGCCAGCGCAACTTCGGCGGCCACACCTATCCTCGGTTGGCCCACGTCGGCGACCGGACCGGTCTCGAGCTGATCCGGACCATGCAGCAGAAGATCGTGTCCTTGCAGCAGGAGGACTTCAAGGAGCACGGCGACTACGAGGCGAAGATCAAGGTGTTCGCCGAGTGCACGATCACCGAGCTGCTCAAAGACGGGGACGCGATCTCCGGCGCATTCGGCTACTGGCGCGAGACCGGCCGGTTCATCCTGTTCGAGGCTCCGGCCGTGGTGCTGGCCACCGGCGGCATCGGCAAGTCGTTCAAGGTGACCTCGAACTCGTGGGAGTACACCGGAGACGGCCACGCGCTGGCCCTGCGCGCAGGCGCGACGCTGATCAACATGGAGTTCGTGCAGTTCCACCCGACCGGTATGGTCTGGCCGCCGAGCGTGAAGGGCATCCTGGTCACCGAGGGTGTGCGCGGCGACGGGGGAGTGCTGAAGAACTCCGACGACAAGCGGTTCATGTTCGAGTACATCCCGCAGGTCTTCAAGGGCCAGTACGCCGAGGCGCCGGACGAGGCCGACCGTTGGTACACCGACCCGGACAACAACCGGCGCACCCCGGACCTGCTGCCCCGCGACGAGGTGGCCAGGGCGATCAACTCAGAGGTCAAGGCCGACCGGGGTTCGCCGCACGGCGGGGTGTTCCTGGACATCGCCAGCCGGCTGCCGGCGGAGGAGATCAAGCGCCGACTCCCGTCGATGTACCACCAGTTCAAGGAGTTGGCCGACGTCGACATCACCAAGGAGCCGATGGAGGTCGGGCCGACCTGTCACTACGTGATGGGCGGGGTCGAGGTGGACCCGGACACCGGATCCTCCGTGGTGGCCGGACTCTTCGCGGCCGGTGAGTGCTCCGGCGGCATGCACGGTTCCAACCGGCTGGGCGGAAACTCGCTGTCCGACCTGATCGTGTTCGGCCGCCGGGCCGGGCTGGGCGCGGCGTCCTATGTGGAATCGCTGGAGTCCCGGCCGAAGATCAATGAGTCCGATGTGGACGCCGCGGCGCGACTGGCGGTGGCGCCGTTCGACCCGCCGGTGAACGGAACGCAGGCGGAGAACCCGTACACGCTGCACAGCGAGCTGCAGCAGTCGATGAACGACCTGGTGGGCATCATCCGCAAGGCCGAGGAGATCGAGCAGGCGCTGGACAAGCTGGCCGAGCTCAAGCGGCGGATGCGCAACGTGCTGGTGGAGGGCCACCGGCAGTTCAACCCGGGCTGGCACCTGGCCATCGACATGCGCAACATGTTGATGGTGAGCGAGTGCGTGGCCAAGGCGGCGCTGGCCCGCCAGGAAAGTCGCGGCGGGCACACCCGGGACGACTACCCGGAGATGGATGCCGGCTGGCGCAACAAGCTGCTGGTCTGCCGGACGGCCGGCGACGACCCGGTGGTCCCGGGCGTCACAATCACCGAGGAGCCGCAGCAGCCGATGCGGCCCGATCTGCTCGAGCTGTTCGAGCGGTCCGAACTGGAGAAGTACTACACCGATTCGGAGCTGGCCTCCTACCCGCGAGAGAAGAAGAGCTGAGATGGGTTACAAGGCGGAGTTCCGGGTGTGGCGCGGCGACGCCGACTCCGGAGAACTGCACGACTTCACCGTCGAGGTCAACGAGGGCGAGGTCGTGCTGGACATCATCCACCGGCTGCAGGCCACCCAGGCGCCCGATCTCGCGGTGCGCTGGAACTGCAAGGCGGGCAAGTGCGGCTCGTGCTCGGCGGAGATCAACGGCATGCCGCGGCTGCTGTGCATGACCCGGATGTCGATCTTCGACGAGAACGAGGTCATCACCGTCACGCCGATTCGGACCTTCCCGGTGATCCGCGACCTGGTGACCGACGTGTCGTTCAACTACCAGAAGGCGCGGGAGATCCCGTCGTTCACGCCGCCGCCGGACCTCAAGCCGGGCGAGTACCGGATGCAGCAGGTGGATGTCGAGCGCTCGCAGGAGTTCCGCAAGTGCATCGAGTGCTTCCTGTGCCAGAACACCTGCCACGTGATCCGGGACCACGAGGAGAACAAGGAGGCCTTCGCCGGGCCGCGCTACCTGATGCGGATCGCCGAGCTGGACATGCATCCGCTGGACACCGCCGACCGGGTGCCGGACGCGCAGGCGGAGCACGGGCTGGGTTACTGCAACATCACCAAGTGCTGCACCGAGGTCTGCCCGGAACACATCAAGATCACCGACAACGCCCTGATTCCGATGAAGGAGCGGGTCGCGGACAAGCGCTACGACCCGATCATCTGGCTGGGCAACAAGCTGTTCCGCCGCTGATCAGGACGCCAGACCGATCCCGTCGATCTCGGCGGCGAGCGCCCGCGCCGGGATGTCCTCGAACGGCTCGACCCGGACCCGGCCGTGCTCGGCGGTCCACACCCCGGCGATCCGCCCGCCGGAGAGCACGACCGGGGAGATCCAGCCGGCGGTGCGGCCGACCCGCGCCCGGTGCTCGGCCGGGATCAGCGCCCGGTTGACCGCGATCACGTACTGGAACGCGGGCAGCAGCCGGACCAGCCGGTTCGGTTCGGTGGCCCGCAGCTCGTCGAGATCGGCGTTGCGAGCGTAGGCACGGAAGCCACCGACGTCGACCTCGGCCCGCACGACCGGCGAACCAGTCGGCGATCGCCCGGGACGCCGTCGAGCAGTCCCGACCCGGACACCGGCGCTGGTGCTCCATGGAGCGCTGCGGCAACCGCGCCGAACAGCGCACCCGGTACGCCCGGGGCTGAACCGATCAGTCGGGGTCGACGTCCACCCAGGTCACCCGGCGGGCGGCGCGGTCCATCCAGTGGCCGATCGCCGCCAGCGCGCCGCCGACCAGGATCAGGATGAATCCGCCGGAGCCGAGCGGAACGCCGGTCACCCGGGTGCCGAACGGGTCGTCCGGCAGGATTCCGTCGCCGAACGAGCTGACCAGTGCCAGCAGCAGCCACAGCCAACCGGCGATGCCGGCGAACAGCAGCACCAGGCCGATCACCCGGATGGCCCGGCCGGCGGCACCCGGCGGCGCCGGGGTGGGCAGATCCTCGCCCGGTTCGGTCAGCTTGCGGTCGTAGTAGTTGCGGCCGGCGTAGCGGCCGCCGGTTCTCAGGTCGGACCGCTGCCAGGAGTTGTCGTCAGAACGGCGTCGGATGTCACTATCAGTCATGAGGGCGCCTCTCATGCGTCACCCCGATGGGCCAACGTATCGGGGTATCGCCCATAGACCGGTTACTGTAACGGGTCAACGGCGATATGACGCCCCCAAAATGTGGACAACGCAGGTTGTCATGCGCCGACCCCGGCCCCCGCTCCGGTCACCGTGGTCGCGGCCATCGGCTGTGCCTCCGGTACGGCCGCCTTCCGGCCGCGGCTCAGCCGGCGCTCGACGAAGATCGCCAGGCGGCTCAGCGCGTAGTTGATCAGGATGAAGATGACCGCGACGATCAGGTAGGTCTGGATCGGGTTCTGCAGGTTCTGCACGATGAATCCGGCGGTCCGGACCAGCTCCGGGTAGGAGATGATGAACCCGAGCGAGGTGTCCTTCAGCACCACCACCAGCTGGCTGATCAGCGCCGGCAGCATGATCCGGAACGCCTGCGGCAGCAGGATCAGGTACAGCACCTGCCAGCGGGTCATGCCCAGCGACTCGCCCGCCTCGCGCTGTCCGGCCGGCAGCGAGTTGATCCCCGCCCGGACGATCTCGGCGATGATCACCGAGTTGTACGCGGTGAGGCCGATCACCAGGAACCACAGCGGTTCCAGGTCCACCCCGGCCTCGGGCAGCACCCGGGCGGCGAAGAAGATCGCGATGACCACGGGAATGCCGCGCAGGAACTCGATCACGCCGACCACCGCCCAGCGGTACCAGCGCGCCGCGGTCACCCGGGTGACCGCAAGCAGGGTTCCGATGATCAGCGAGAACAGCATGGCCCAGGCCGCCGCGATCAGGGTGTTGCCGAGCGCCTCGAACATCAGGTCCCACACCAGCGGGAACCGCTCGTCGGAGGGGTCGATCAGCGGCGCCCACTTCTCCTGCTCGAACTGGCCCTGCTCCTCCAGCTGGACGGTGACCAGCGCCAGCACCGCGATGGCGCCGATCACGGCGATGATGCTGCCCACCGCGACCCGGCGCTTGGCCCGCGGGCCCAGCGCGTCGTAGAGGACCGAGGCGCTCATCGAACCGTCACCTCGCAAGCTCGGTGCTGCCGCGGTGCGGTGCTGATCGATTCGCTCGCAAGCTCGCTCATCGGGCGATCGCCACCTTCCGCTCCAGCACGCCGAGCAGCAGCCCGGCGGGAATCGTGATCGCGAGGTAGCCGAGCGCCACACCGGTCAGCACCGGTAGCGCCGCCTCGCCGCGGGCCGAGGTGAGCACCTCACCGACGTCGAACAGGTCACCGCCGACGCCGAACGCACCGGCGATCGCCGAGTTCTTGATCATCGCGATGATCACGCTGCCCAGCGGCGGCACCACGGTGCGCAGCGCCTGCGGCAGGATGATCAGCGACAGCGACTGGCCGAACGTCAGCCCCACCGCGCGGGCGGCCTCGGCCTGGCCGGCCGGTACCGCGTTGATGCCGCTGCGCACCGCCTCGCACACGAACGCCGAGGTGTAGAGCACCAGCCCGAGCACGCCGAACACGAAGTACGCGCCGTTGATCCCGATCTCCGGCAGCCCGAACGCGCAGAAGAACAGCACCACGGTCAGCGGGCAGTTGCGGAAGACGTTGACCCACGAGGTGCCGAACCAGCGCAGCGGCGGTATCGGGGAGACGCGGCAAGCCGCGATCAGCGTGCCCAGAATCAGCGAACCGACCATGGCGAACACGCAGATCCGCAGCGTGGTCAGGAACCCGTTCCAGTACAGGCCGATGTTGTCGATGATGACGCCCACATAGCCTCCGAACCCGGTGAACGCCGGGGCGCCCGCGCACAGGTGTGGCGGGCGCCCCGAAGGTGGGTGGATTGGATCAGCTGCAGGTGGCCAGGGTCGGCAGCTTCGGCGTGTCCGGCGCGACCTTGCCGGCGGTGTCCTTCCAGGCCTTCTCGTAGCCGCCGTTGCCGGAGGCCTCCTCGAGGGTCTCGTGGATGAACTCGCAGAACTTGGTGTCGCCCTTCGTCACGCCGATGCCGTACGGCTCCTTGGTGAACGGCTTGCCGACCAGCTTGAACTCGCCCTTACTGGCGTCGACCAGGCCGAGCAGGATCACGTTGTCGGTGGTGACGACGTCGACCTGGCCGGTGCGCAGCGCGTCCGCGCACTTGGAGTACACGTCGAACAGCACCAGGTTGGCCGGGTCGATGTACTTCTTGATGTTCTCCGACGGGGTCGAGCCGGTCACCGAGCACACCTTGGCGTTGGCGCTCTTGAGCGAGTCGGGCCCGGTGATCGCGGAGTTGTCCTTCTTCACCATCAGGTCCTGGCCGGCCTCGTAGTACGGCCCGGCGAACGAGATGCGCTGCTTGCGCGCGTCGTTGATGGTGTAGGTGGCCACCACGAAGTCCACCTTGCCCTGCTCGATGACCTCCTCGCGGACCTTGGACGGGGTCTCCACCCATTCGATCTTGTCGGCGGAGATGCCCAGCTTGGCCGCGATGATCTTCGCGATCTCCACGTCGAAACCGACCGGCTTGCCGTCCAGCCCCTTCAGGCCGAACAGCGGCTGGTCGAACTTGGTGCCGATCTTGACGGCGCCCGCCTTGTTCAGTTTCTCCATGGTGGTGCCCGCCTCGAACGACGCGGCCTCGTTGGCCGGCGGGTTCGTGCTGTCTCCGCCGTCCGAGCCGCCGCAGGCGGCCAGAGGGAGAACCAGAGCGGTTACGGCGCCAACCATGAGGCCCCGGAGTCGCATTGTGTGAGCTCCTTCGTCTCGTCGGCCGCGCACGGCCGATCTCTCCATCGAATCAGTGGGTCAAGATCTTGCCGAGGAAGTCCTTCGCCCGGTTGGACTTCGGCGCCGTGAAGAACTCGTTGGGCGTGGTGTCCTCGACGATCTCGCCGTCGGACATGAACACCACGCGCTGCGCGGCATTGCGCGCGAACCCCATCTCGTGCGTGACCACCAGCATGGTCATGCCGTCCTTGGCGAGGCTGACCATCACGTCCAGCACCTCTTTGATCATCTCCGGGTCCAGCGCCGAGGTGGGCTCGTCGAACAGCATCACCTTGGGTCGCATGGCCAGCGCGCGGGCGATCGCGGCCCGCTGCTGCTGGCCGCCGGAGAGCTGGGCGGGGTGCTTCTGCGCCTGGTTGGCGATGCCGACCCGGTCCAGCAGCTCCATGGCGTTGCGCCGCGCGTCCGAGGTCGACTCCCTGCGCACCTTCACCGGCGCGAGCAGCACGTTTTCGATGATCGTCTTGTGCGCGAACAGGTTGAACGACTGGAACACCATGCCCACGTCCGCGCGCAGCCGGGCCAGGTCCCGGCCTTCCGCCGGCAGCGGCCGGCCGTCCACCTCGATGGTCCCGGAGTTGATCGGCTCCAGCCGGTTGATCGCCCGGCACAGCGTCGACTTGCCCGACCCGGACGGCCCGATCACGACCACGACCTGGCCGCGCGGCACCTCGAGGTCGATGTCCTTCAGCACATGCAGCGGTCCGAAGAACTTGTTCACCCCGACCATGTTGATCATGGGTGGCACGTCGGTCGCTGCGGTCATCTGGCCTCCATGAGCGCGTCCATCCAGGCGCGACGAGACTAGTCGGGTCGTATTCGCGGAACCTACCCCGCCCCGATGTCTGTTTCGCCCAGGTTGTTCAACACGTAAGGTCTCAACTCAGTCACGGAAACCCGCAGCGTACGCTCGACGACTGAGATGAACGCGCGTACTTACCAGGTCCGCACCTACGGGTGCCAGATGAACGTCCACGACTCCGAGCGGCTGTCCGGGCTGCTCGAGGACGCCGGCTACGTGCCGGTCGAAGCCGGTCGGACACCCGACGTCGTGGTGTTCAACACGTGCGCGGTCCGGGAGAACGCGGACAACCGGCTGTACGGCAACCTTGGCCACCTGCGGCCGGCGAAGACCGCCAACCCCGGGATGCAGATCGCCGTCGGCGGCTGCCTGGCGCAGAAGGACCGGGGCGAGATCGTGCGCCGCGCGCCCTGGGTGGACGTGGTGTTCGGCACGCACAACATCGGGTCGCTGCCGGTGCTGCTCGACCGGGCCCGGCACAACCGGCGGGCCGAGGTGGAGATCCTCGAGGCGCTCGAGGTGTTCCCGTCGACGCTGCCGGCCCGGCGGGACTCCGCGCACTCCGGCTGGGTGTCGATCTCGGTCGGATGCAACAACACCTGCACCTTCTGCATCGTGCCCTCGTTGCGGGGCAAGGAGAAGGACCGCCGGCCGGGGGAGATCCTCGCCGAGGTCGAGGCGTTGGTGGCCGACGGTGTACTCGAGGTGACGCTGCTCGGACAGAACGTGAACTCCTACGGCGTCGAGTTCGGCGACCGGTACGCGTTCGGCAAGCTGCTGCGCGCCTGCGGCGGCATCGACGGGCTGGAGCGGGTCCGGTTCACCTCGCCGCACCCGAAGGACTTCACCGACGACGTGATCGCCGCGATGGCCGAGACGCCCAATGTCTGCCACCAGCTGCACATGCCGCTGCAGTCCGGCTCGGACCGGGTGCTGGCCGCGATGCGCCGGTCCTACCGCTCGGGCCGTTACCTGGGGATCCTGGACAAGGTGCGGGCCGCGATGCCGGCCGCCGCGATCACCACCGACGTCATCGTGGGCTTTCCGGGGGAGACCGAGGAGGACTTCGCCGCGACCCTGGACGTGGTGCGGGCGGCCCGGTTCACCAGCGCGTTCACGTTCCAGTACTCCAAGCGGCCCGGCACGCCGGCTGCCGCACTGGACGGCCAGGTGCCCAAGGAGGTCGTGCAGGAGCGGTTCGACCGGCTGGTCGCGGTGCAGGACGAGGTGGCCTGGGAGCTCAACCGCGAGCTGGTCGGGCGGACCGTCGAGGTGCTGGTCTCCACCGGCGAGGGGCGCAAGGACGCGGACACGAACCGGATGAGCGGGCGGGCCCGGGACGGCCGGCTGGTGCACTTCGTTCCCGGCACCGAGGCGGTGCGGCCCGGGGACGTGGTGGACGTGACGATCACCTACGGCGCACCGCATCACCTGGTCGCCGACGGTCCCATGGTCGGGCACCGCCGCACCCGGGCCGGGGATCACTTCGAGGCCGGGATCCGGCCGCGGACCGCGGGCGTCGGCCTCGGCATGCCGGCGTTCGGGGCACCGGTCCGATGAGCGGGCTTGCGAGCCAATCCATCGGTGCCGCACCGGGACAGCACCGAGCTTGCGAGGTGGTGAACCGTTGAGCGAGAACGAGTCGCCGGAGCTGGCCGGGCTGCGCGAGGAGATCGACGAGGTCGAGCGGACCACGGTGCGCACGGTCGAGCTGGGCATGCGCGGGCTGGTCATCGCGATCGCCGTGTTCGTGCTGCTGGTCGGCGAGATCCTGCCGTGGATGGACGGCGCCAACGGCCTCCAGGTGCTGGTCGGTCAGGGCGGCGCGACCGGCAAGGCCAGCATGGTGCCGCGGTTGTTCGCCGGCGCATCGCTCACTTTCGGCGTCCTCGCCTCCGCGCTCGCACTGATGACCCGCCGGTGGCGGCTGACCTGGGTGTGCGCCCTCGGCGGCTGGTTCGCCACGGTCACCGGCGTGCTCGCGATCTGGTCGCGCCAGTCCGGCGGCGGTCAGGGCCCGGGCATCGGCCTGATCATCGCCGTGGTCGCCACGGTTACCATCGCCGTGCTCTGGTTCCGCACGGCCTGGTCCCGATCCTGATCCCGGCGAGTCCCCGGTCGCGGTACGGCGAGTCCCCGGGTCCGGGCCGAGGAGTTGCCGGTTCGGTCAGCGGCTGGCCACCGCGTTCTCGGCCGCGGCCAGCCATTCCCGCCATTGGGCGGCCTGCGCCTCGGCCTGTTCCGCGCGGCGTTTGTCGCCGGCGGCGCGGGCCTTGGCGGCCTGGGCCTCGAACTGCTCCACCCGCTCGCGGAACTGGGCGGCCCGGGCCTGGGCCTCCGGGTCGGTCCGGCGCCACTGCGCGTCGGCCGCCGAGCGTACCTTCTCCTCGACTGCGCGGAGCTTGCCCTCCAGCTCCCGGATGCGCTCCCGGGGGACCTTGCCGATCTGCTCCCAGCGCTCCTGGATCCGGTGCAGGTGAGCGCGGGCCGCGTCCAGGTCACCGGCCGGGTTGATCTTCTCGGCCTCGGCGAGCAGCTCCTCCTTGCGGCGGGCGTTGTCGGTCAGTTCGGCGTCGCGCTCGTTGAACACCGCCGAGCGCCGGCTGAAGAACTTGTCCTGGGCGGCCCGGAACTGCTGCCAGAGCGCGTCGTCGGCGTCCTTGGGCGCGCGCCCGGCCGCCTTCCACTCGGTCATCAGGTCCTTGTAGCGGCTGGCCGTCGGGCCCCAGTCGTCCGAGTCGGACAGCGACTCGGCCTCCTCGACGAGCGCCTGCTTGCGCTCCTTCGCGGTGGCACGCTGCCGGTCCAGGTCGGCGAAGTGCGAGCCGCGCCGCCGGTTGAACGTGTCCCGCGCCTTGGAGAACCGCTTCCACAGGACGTCGTCGGTCTTGCGGTCGACGCCCTTGATCGTCTTCCACTCGTCGAGGATCGCCCGCAGCCGGTCACCGGCGCTCTTCCACTGGGTGGACTCCTCGGCGATCCGCTCGGCCTCGTCGACCAGCTCCTGCTTACGCGCCACCGCCCGCGCTCTGGCCTCCTCGCGGGCGTGCTTTGCCACCTCGAGCGCCTGCCCGGCCCGGGCCAGCACATAGTCGACCCGAGCGTCCAATGCGGCCAGATCGCCGACCACCGCCGCGTCGGCCAGGCTCTCCTTGACGTGCTTGGCGCTGCTCACGGTGTGCTTGGGATCGCCCGACCCGGACACCAGCCGGGCCTCGAGCAGCTCGACCTCGGTGCGGATGTCGTCGAACCGGCGGGCAAAATGTGCGAGACCCTCCTCCGGGGTGCCGGCCTGCCAGGAGCCGACCGCCCGCTCCCCGTCCGCGATGCGCACGAAGACGGTGCCGTCGTCGGCTACCCGGCCCCAGCGTTCCGGATGCAGTGACGCCTCGGCTACCGGCGGTGGTGCCTTGAGTTCGACCGGTTCGGCGGCCGGTGCGACGACCGGTTCGGCGGCCGGCGCAGCGACCGGTTCGCCCGGGGCCGCGACATCCACCGGACCGTGCGCCAGCGCGGCCGGCGTGGCGGCCGGCTCGGCCGGAGTGGCGGCCGGCTCGGCCGGAGTGGTCGCCGGCTCGGCCGGAATCTCGGTGTGCGCGACGCCGTTGGTGTTCTCGGTCTCGGTTGTGGTTTCGGTGCTGTCCGCCGTGATGGCCGCGTTCGGACCGAACTCCCGGCCCGATTCGCTGTCCGTCATGACCCCGCTCCTCCCGCCCATAGCCCGCTTCGTCTTGCGAGCGCCCCGCTGCGCGGGGCCAAACCGCGGCTTCTGGAAACTGTTGGTCCCCCGCGCGCATTCAAACAGGTTGTGACGCGACTGGGTACTCCAAAGGCCGCAAACACCCCTGATGGTCGCGCCCTGTCACCCAACGAGCCCGTAGCGTCAACGTAGTTGACTGCTCACAATCGGCCACTCGGTACATTCGACGCTCATGATCGCCCGTGTCGCGGTGGTGCCGCA
This sequence comes from Actinophytocola sp., assembly GCF_035762905.1. Lineage (GTDB taxonomy): Bacteria > Actinomycetota > Actinomycetes > Mycobacteriales > Pseudonocardiaceae > DASYTH01. Next base: position 10,699 of record NZ_DASUCC010000036.1, on the reverse strand, counting down.
GCCCCCGTTGCTGGTACCCGAACTCGTTGCCGGCGTGGATCCGGACGCCGCGCGGGTGCGCGCGGAGTGTCTGGCCGCGGTCACCCGGCTCGCCGACGCCGCCCGGCGCTGGGTCGCCGTCGCGGTCGATCCGGCGGTCGTGGACGGACCCACTGTGGTCGGTCCACACGCGGCGGGCACGTTCCGCGGCTACGGCGTCGACGTCCGGGTCCGGCTCGCGGCGCGGGCGGCGGCGGATCCCGACCCGGCGCTGCCGCTGCCGGCGCTGATCGCCGGGTGGCTGCGCGGGGCGGCCGGCGCGGACGAGGTTCGCGTGTGGATGGTCCGGCCGGACCTGCCCGCCGCCGACTGCCGCGGGCTGGGCGAGCGGCTGGTCGCCGGGCTGGACACCGATGAGCCGGTCGGGTTGCTGGTCATCGGGGACGGGTCGCACCGGCACGGGGACCGGGCGGTCGGCCGGCCGGACGAGCGGGCCTCCGGGTTCGACGAGCGGGTGAGCCGGGCGCTGGCCGCGGCCGACCCGGCGGCGCTGCTGGACCTGGACCCGGGGCTGGCCGAAACGCTGGGTGCGGTCGGGCGGGCGGCCTGGCAGATACTGTCCGGTGTGGTGGCCAAGGACGGCCGGATCTGGCAGTGCACGCACAGCCGGCTGATGATCCCGTTCGGCGTGGCCTACCACGTCGCGGTCTGGGATCCCCGGTGAGACCGGTCGCGATCGTCGGCCCCACCGCCACCGGGAAGTCCGCGCTGGCCGTCGAACTGGCCGAGCGGCTGGGCGGCGAGGTGATCAACGCCGACGCCATGCAGCTCTACCTGGGCATGGACATCGGCACCGCCAAGATCACCGTGGCCGAGCGCCGCGGCGTGCCGCATCATCTGCTGGACGTGCTGGACGTGCGGCAGAGCGCGACGGTGGCCGCCTACCAGCGCGACGCCCGGGCGACGATCGAGGCGCTGCTGGCCCGGGCCCGGGTGCCGGTGCTGGTCGGCGGCTCCGGGCTCTACCTGCAGGCGGTGCTGGACGAGCTGGACTTCCCGGGCACCGATCCCGGGCTGCGCACCCGGCTGGAAGCCGAGCTGACCACGGTCGGCGCCGAGGCCCTGCATGCCCGACTGGCCGAGCGCGACCCGGCGGCCGCCCTGGCCATCCTGCCCAGCAACGGCCGCCGGATCGTGCGGGCGCTGGAGGTCATCGAGCTGACCGGCCGGCCGTACTCGGCCACCCTGCCGCGTCCGGGCCCGGCCCGCTACGACACCGTCCTGCTCGGCATCGATGTGGAGTCAACAGAGCTGGACGCACGGGTGGACGCCCGGGTCGAGCGGATGTTCGGCACCGGGTTGGTGGACGAGGTCCGCGAGTTGGAGCGCCGGGGCCTGCGCGAGGGCCGCACCGCCGCCCGCGCGCTGGGCTACCAGCAGGTGCTGGCCGCGTTCGACGGCGAGTACGACCTGGCCGCGGCGGCCGAACGGACCGCACGGGCCACCCGCCGGTTCGTCCGCCGGCAACGCTCCTGGTTCCGCCGCGACCAGCGGATCACCTGGCTGGACGGCACCCGCCCGGACCTGGCCGGCGCGGCCGAGCGGCTGGCCCGACCGTAGGCTGGCGGGGTGGGCATACCGTTCCTGAAGGGGCACGGCACGGAGAACGACTTCATCGTGCTCCCCGACCCCGACGCGACCCTCGACCTGACCCCGGCCCGGGTCCGGGCGCTGTGCGACCGCGCCCGCGGGCTCGGTGCCGACGGGGTGCTTCGGGTGGTCCCGGCCAAGGCGGTCGAGGACGCACCGTCCGATGTGGACGACGATGTCTGGTTCATGGACTACCGCAACGCCGACGGCTCGGTCGCCGAGATGTGCGGCAACGGGGTTCGGTTGTTCGCCCGGTACCTGGTCGAGTCCGGACTGGAGCGGGGCAGCGGGTTCACCGTCGGCAGCCGGGCCGGCGCCCGCCCGGTGCGGGTGCACCCGGACGGTCAGCTGATCGTCCACATGGGACCCGTCACCGTGCTGGGCCCGTCCCTGGCGTCGGTGTCCGGCAGCGAACATCCCGGCGTGGCGGTGGATGTCGGCAACCCGCACCTGGTGTGCCTGCTCGACGGCGGGCTGGACCGGCTCGACCTGACCGTCCAACCGGGATTCGACCACGCCCTGTTCCCGAACGGGGTCAACGTGGAGTTCGCGGTGCCCGGCGCGGGCGGCGAGGTCCGGATGCGGGTGCACGAGCGCGGCGTCGGCGAGACCCGATCGTGCGGCACCGGCACGGTCGCGGTCGCCGCCGCCGTGCTGCACCTGCGCGGCGAGTCCACCGGCGCGGTCACCGTGCACACCCTCGGTGGGCCGGTCCGGGTCACCGTCGAGGACGGGGACAGCACGCTCACCGGTCCGGCAGTGTTCGTCGCCCGCGGGGAGCTGGACTCAGCCTGGTGGCACGGTCTCGGCACCGCCGGCCATGGCCAGGTAGGCCGGGCGGAGCAGGTCCACGACCGCGACGCCGTCGACCTCGAGCGGTAACGGGTCCCGTTCCAGCAGCACCGCGTCCGGAACCACGATGTCGGCCGGGTGCGGCTGGAGCCGGGTGAGCCGGCCCTGGCAGGCGTAGAAGTCCGACACGCGCTCCGCCACGTCGGCGTGCGGCCCGCGCAGCTCGTCCAGCGGGGACCGGCGCGGCCGGCTCTGGTCGGCCGTGGACAGCAGGCGGAGGTTGGCGAGCAGCGTGGTCCGGTCTCGCCCGCGCCAGGCGAGCACCAGGAACGGGTCGGCGTCGAACGCCTCGGCCAGCAGGTACAGCGCGGCCGCGATGTGCTTGCAGGCCACCGAGTCGTCCGGGCAGCTGCAGGTCATGGCCAGGTCGCCGGGCCGGCGCGGGAACAGCGCGATCTTCAGCCCGGCGAACACCTGCTCCAGGTCCGGTGGCAGCTCACCGGCCAACAGCTTGGCGCCGAAGATGACCTGCTCGGCCAGGGCGCGCTCGACCCGGGTCCACTGCCGGGCGGTGAGCACCGCGAGGCCGATCCGCACCCGGTACGGCCGCGGCCGGGAGCCCTGCACCACCGCGGTGACCGCGCCGGCGCTCACCTCGAGCGAGAGCACCTGGCCGGACCGGGCGTAGGAGCGGCCGCGCGCCAGCCGCCCGCCGAGCTCGAGCGACTCCAGCACGTCCAGGAACCGCCGCGACCACCACGAGTCGCCGATGTCGCCGCGCCGGCTGCGCGCCCGGATCCCGTTCTCCACCCGGATCGGGCCGGACTTCGCGTAGTCGGGGTCGTCCCAGAAGGGCATGGCGTCACTCCGATACCGCGTCGGTGGACAGGGCGATGACCTCGCGCAGCTCCTCGGTGGACAGCTCGGTGAGCCAGTTCTCGCCGGTGCCGACGGTCATCCGGGACAGCGACTTCTTCTGCTCGATCATCTCGTCGATCCGCTCCTCCAGCGTGCCCACCGAGACGAACTTGCGTACCTGCACGTCGCGGCGCTGGCCGATCCGGAACGCCCGGTCGGTCGCCTGGTCCTCCACCGCCGGGTTCCACCACCGGTCGACATGGATGACGTGGTTGGCCGCGGTCAGGTTCAGCCCGGTGCCGCCGGCCTTGAGCGAGAGCAGGAACACCGGCGGACCGCCGTCGGCCTGGAACTCGGCGACCATCGCGTCGCGCCGCCGCTTGGGCGTGCCGCCGTGCAGGAAGCACACCTCCCGGCCGAACCGGACGGCCAGGTGCCGCTCGAGCATGGCGCCGAACTCGGTGAACTGGGTGAAGCACAGCGCCTTCTCGCCGGCGGCCAGTACCTCCTCGAGGATCTCCTCGAGCCGGGCCAGCTTGCCGGACCGGCCGGGCAGCCGGGTGCCGTCCTTGAGCAGGTGCGCCGGGTGGTTGCAGACCTGCTTGAGCTTGGTCATCGTGGCGAGCACCAGGCCGCGGCGCTCGATCCCCTCGCTGCCCTCGATCTTGACCAGCATGTCGTCGACGACCGCCTGATACAGCGAGGCCTGCTCGGCGGTGAGGTTGCACAGCACCTTCATCTCGATCTTGTCCGGCAGGTCGGAGCTGATCGCCGGGTCGGTCTTCAGGCGGCGCAGCAGGAACGGGCCGGTGATCCGGCGCAGCTGTCCGGCCGCCGCCTCGTCGCCGTGCCGCTCGATCGGGACGGCGAACCGCTCGCGGAACTCGGCCAGCGGGCCGAGCAGGCCCGGGTTGACGAAGTCCACAATGGACCACAGCTCGGCGAGCCGGTTCTCCACCGGCGTTCCGGTCAGCGCGATCCGCTGCCCGGCCGGCAGCGCACGCACCGCGGCGCTCTGCTTGGTGGCCGAGTTCTTGATGTTCTGCGCCTCGTCGAGCACCACCCGTCGCCAGCGCACCCGGCCGAGCAGCCCGACGTCCTTCGTGGCCACCGCGTAGGTGGTGATCACCAGGTCGGCGGTGTGCAGCGGCCGCTCGTCCCGGGCCCGGCCCGACCCGTGGTGCACGTGCACGGACAGCTCCGGGGCGAACCGGGCGGCCTCGCGCTGCCAGTTGCCGACCACCGACATCGGGCAGACCAGCAGGTTCGGGCCGGCGCCCCGGTCGTGCAGCAGCAGCGCCAGGGTCTGGACGGTCTTGCCGAGGCCCATGTCGTCGGCGAGCACGCCGCCGAGTCGCAACCCGGAAAGGAACGCCAGCCAGGACAGTCCGCGCACCTGGTAGGGCCGCAGCGTCGCGGCCAGCCCGGCCGGCTCGGCGACCGGCTCCAGCAGGCGGTCCAGCTCACCGGAGAGCAGGTCGCCTACCCAACCGGTGGCGTCCACGCCGACCACCGGCAGGTCGATCGCCGGCGGGGTCAGCCCGGCGCCGATCCGCAGCAGATCGGCCAGGGACAGCTGGCCGCCGGCCGTCCCGTCGACGAACGCCAGCGCCTTGCGCAGCCGGATGTGGTCCACCTCGACCCACTGGCCGCGCATCCGCACCAGCGGCGCCTTCGCCCTGGCCAGTTCCTCCAGCTCGGCCCTGGTCAGCACGTGCTCGCCGAGCGCCACCTGCCACCGGTAGTCGACCAGCGCGTCGAACCCGACCGCGCTGCGGCGCTGCACCACGCCCGGGGTGCCGGGGCTCGACCCGGTCAACTTCAGGCCGACCCCGCCGGCCTGCCAGGTGGCCGGCAGCAGCACGCCGAACCCGGCCTGGGCCAGCAGCGGTGCCGCACCGCGCAGGAACCGGTGCGCCCGCACGGTGTCCAGCACCAGGCCCACCGGCGCGGCCGTGCGCAGCGCGTCGTCCAGCTCCGGCCACAGCCGGCTGGCCCGGCCCAGCTCGGCCAGCAGCGCCTCCCGTGGCCGCTCGACGTGCCGGTCGAACAGCGTGGTGCCGCCCGCCGAACGCCAGATCTCCTCGGTGTCGACCACCAGGCTGGGCTCGGCCACGTCCTGGACCAGGAAGTCCAGCGGCCAGTCCTCGTCGTCCTCGTCCGGCTGCCCGAGCCGGAAGCAGACCCGGATCTCGTCGGAGGCCTCGGTCGCCGAGTCCCGCCAGGCCGCCAGCGCCGCACGCAGCTCGTCCGGCGCGTCCACCGCGGCGTCCGGGCCGGTGAGCCCGGCCAGCCAGGAGCCGGGCGGGCCGAGCCGCATCGCCTCGAGCGCGGACCTGGCCACCCCGTCGGTCAGCGCGGTCAGCGCGTCGAGCAGCACGTCGCCGTCCCGTTCGGCGCGCAGTACCGGGGGAGCGGCCGCGGCCACGGCGCGCAGCCGGTCCCGGTCGGCGGCCGCAGGCGCCGGCATCCACCGCGCCGCCGCCCCGCCGGGCTCGTCCACGATCGCCGGCAGCACCCGCCTGCGGGCCACGAAATCGGCGGCCAACGCGGCCAGCTCGGCCAGGAATCGCACCGAGTCGCCGAGCGGAACGTGTGCCGGACCGTCGCGGTCGTCATATTCCAGGGACAGCCGGCCGCGCAGCACCTCGAGCACCCCCAGCGCCGCGTCCACGTCGAAGGACACCACCGGCACCCGGACCCGCTCGAGCCTTCCGTCCCCGGGCAGCCGCAGGTCCAGCGGCTCGACGATGGCCTTGTGCGCCAGTCCGTCGACCGCCGAGGCGGCCAGCAGCTCCACCAGGGTCTCGGCGGGCTCGCCGTCCTCCGCCCAGAGCGCCAGCCGGTTTCCCGACGACCAGATCGCATGCAGCACCACGCGGCAAACGGTAGTCGGCCGGTCCGACAGGCCCGCGGAATAACTCGGTCGATAGGACCGCTGAATTCGTGGGACCATGGATTTGTCGGGTTTGCGGGACAGGAAGGGACGGGTTCACCAGGTGACAGAGGATCTGTATCGACCGGCTGACCTCTCCCTCGGCGAACTCGAGCTCTCCGACCGGGCGGCACTGCGCCGGGTGGCCGGCCTGTCCACCGAACTGGCCGACATCACCGAGGTCGAGTACCGGCAACTGCGCCTTGAGCAGGTCGTGCTGGTGGGCGTGTGGACCGAGGGCAGCGCGCAGCAGTCCGAGGCGTCGCTGGCCGAGCTGGCCCGGCTCGCCGAGACCGCCGGCTCGCGGGTGCTCGAGGGTCTGATTCAGCGACGGGACCGGCCCGATCCGGCCACCTACGTCGGCCGCGGCAAGGTCGACGAGCTGGCCGGCGTGGTGGCCGCGACCGGCGCGGACACCGTGATCTGTGACGGCGAGCTGTCGCCGAGCCAGCTGCGCCAGCTGGAGTCCCGGCTCAAGGTCAAGGTGATCGACCGGACCGCGTTGATCCTGGACATCTTCGCCCAGCACGCCCGGTCCAAGGAGGGCAAGGCCCAGGTCGAGCTGGCCCAGCTGCAGTACCTGCTGCCCCGGCTGCGTGGTTGGGGTGAGGCGCTGTCCCGGCAGGCCGGTGGCCGGGCCGGCGGCGGCAACGGCGGGGTGGGTCTGCGCGGGCCCGGTGAGACCAAGATCGAGACCGACCGGCGGCGGATCCGGGCGCGGATCTCCAAGCTGCGCCGCGAGATCAGCGGGATGGCCGTGGTCCGGGAGACCAAGCGCGGCCGGCGCACGGCCAACGCGGTGCCGAGCGTGGCGATCGCCGGCTACACCAACGCCGGCAAGTCCAGCCTGCTCAACGCGATGACCGGGGCCGGAGTACTGGTCGAGGACGCGCTGTTCGCCACCCTGGACGCCACCACCCGTAGGTCGACCACGCCGGACGGGCGGGTCTACACGCTCACCGACACCGTCGGGTTCGTCCGGCACCTGCCGCATCAGCTGGTCGAGGCGTTCCGGTCCACGCTGGACGAGGTGGCCGACGCCGACCTGATCGTGCACGTGGTGGACGGTTCGGACGTGATGCCGGAGTGGCAGGTGTCCGCCGTGCGCGAGGTGCTCGGCGACATCCAGAAGCGCCGCGACCTGGCGATGCCGCCCGAGCTGATGGTGGTGAACAAGATCGACGCGGCGAACGAGGTGTCGCTGGCCCGGCTGCGTCACCTGCTGCCCGGCGCGGTGTTCGTCTCGGCGCACACCGGGGCCGGGACCGACGAGCTGCGTGAGCGGGTCGCCGAGCTGTTGCCCCGGCCGGAGCGCGAGGTCGAGGTGCTGGTTCCGTACGCGCGGGGCGAGCTGGTGGCCCGGGTGCACCGGGAGGGCGAGGTGCTCACCGAGCGGCACACCGAGGAGGGCACCCGGCTGCGGGCCAGGGTCAAGCCGGACCTCGCCGGGGTGCTCGCCGACTTCTCCGCGGACGGCACGTCGGCCTGAGTTCCCGCTGCGCTGCGGCTACCGTGGGTGCCGTGCGTGCGTCGGTGGTCGGAGTTCTGCTGGTGGGGCTGCTGGCCGGGTTCGGCGGCGCGACCGCGTCCGCCGACCCGAACCCGCCGGTCGACGCGTGCGTGCTGACCGACAAGCGGGTGGCCGAGCTGTCCGGTCTGGTGGCCGACGGCGAGCGGTGGTACGCGGTGAACGACGGCGGCACCAAGTCGACGGTGTACGTGCTGACCCGGGACTGCGTGGTCGAGCGGCTGATCAGCGGCCCGACCGACCCGTACGACGTCGAGGACCTGGCCAGGGCGCAGGACGGGACGTTCTGGCTGTCCGACACCGGGGACAACGACAAGAAGCGCGAGACGGTGGCGCTGATCGCGCTGACCCCGGCCGGGAAGACCACGTTGTACCGGCTGACCTATCCGGACGGGCCGCACGACACCGAGGCACTGCTGCTGGACCGGGACAACGTGCCGTACCTGATCACCAAGAACCCGTTGGGCAGCGCGGAGATCTACCGCCCGGCGGGCACGCTGGCCAGCCCGGGTCCGACGGCGCTCGAGCGGGTCGGCGCGGTCCGGATGACCGGCACCGACACCCAGGGCGGACCGGTGCCGCCGCTGGTCGGCTCGGTGTTGGTGACCGGCGCCGCGTCGATGCCGGACGGGTCGGCCGTGGCGCTGCGCACCTACACCGACGCGTACCTCTATGCCGTGTCGGACGGCGACCTGCTGGCCGCGCTCGGCAAGGAGCCGGTGCGGGTGCCGCTGCCCAACGAACAGCAGGGTGAGGCGATCGCGTTCGAGCCGGACGGGACGCTGGTGTCGGCGTCGGAGGGGACCGGGCAGCCGATTCGGACCGTGGCCGGCGCGGCCGGGCTGATCGCGCCGTCGCCCGCTCCGGCGCCCGAGCCCGAGACGCCCGCCACGCCGCCGGCCGGGGGCATCGACCTCGGTGCGAGCGACGAGCCGGGTGGCCAGGACGGGCTGCCGACCCTGCCCGCCATCGGGCTCACCGTGGTGATCATCGGCGGCGCACTGCTGTTCCTCCGCCGCCGGCGGACCCGCTAGAGGCGGCGCAGGACCGCGACCACCTTGCCGAGGATGGTGGCGTCGTCCCCGGGGATGGGCTCGTAGGCGGCGTTGTGCGGGAGCAGCCAGACGTGGCCGTCCCGGCGCTTGAAGGTCTTCACCGTCGCTTCGCCCTCGATCATGGCGGCGACGATCTCGCCGTTGTCGGCGGTGGGCTGCTGGCGAACCACGACCCAGTCGCCGTCGGCGATCGCGGCGTCGATCATCGAGTCGCCGGCCACCTTGAGCAGGAACAGCGCGCCGTCGCCGACGAGCTCCTTGGGCAGCGGGAAGACATCCTCGATGGCCTCCTCGGCGAGGATCGGGCCGCCTGCGGCGATCCGGCCGAGGACCGGAACGTAGGCGGGCACCGGGCGGACCGGCTCGGCCTGATCGACCGCGGCGGCGACCAGCTCGGTGGGGTCGGCGTCGGGCGGGAGGACGCCGATCGCCCGCGGCCGGTTCGGGTCGCGGCGCAGGTATCCCTTTTGTTCCAGGGCGCGGAGCTGGTAGGACACCGACGATGTCGAGGTGAGGCCGACCGCCTCACCGATCTCGCGGACGCTGGGTGGGTAGCCGAACCGCTCCACCCAGGCGCGGATCACCTCGAGCACCTCGCGTTGCCGGTCCGGCAGTTCGGCGGCCTCGGCCTGCTCGACGTCGGGGAAGCTGCGCAGGTTTCCCCGCAACGGCTTGCGCTTGGGTATCCCTTTGGGTACTCCGCCAGGTTTGCGTGGCACTGCGCTTTCCTCTCTCGGTCCCCGGGGCTGGTCTGCTGTTTTGACGCTAGCCCTCGGTCGGGACTAGATCAAACACCTGTTCGACGACACGCCGGGCGTTTCTCGATTTTGTCGGTGGCGCGTGGTAGACATTCGCACGAAGGTTCGATCGAACCCGTGTTCGATCGTCGGTCAGGTGTTCGAGCAGGTCGGAGGAGGTTGTCGTGGCTGTTGTGGACGTCTCGGCGAACCGGTCGGTCGCATCCCCCGCGCGCCGCGCCGGAGATCCCACCCGCCCACCAGGGCGCCCGGTGCCCGTCGTGCCCCCGCGTGTCCTCCCCCCGGTTTCCAGCGACCACCGCCGCTCCCCGGTGCCGTTGGCGTCGCTGGTCGCCCTTGCGGTCTGCACCTGCTTCGCGATCGTGGGCCTGGCCATGCTGTCCAACGCCGGCCCCGCCACCGTCCCCGACCGCACCGCCGTCGTGCGCGTCGAACCCGGCGAGTCCCTCCTCGACCTCGCCGAACGCATGGCCCCCTCGGCCGACCGCACCGCCGTCGTCGAACGCATCCGCGAACTCAACGGCCTCCCCAACTCCTCCATCCAGCCAGGCCAACCCTTACGCGTCCCCACCGACCACTAACGCCCCCACCCACTGCCCAGCCTCGGGCACCCACCGGCGCCGGACGCATTCGCTCGCACGAACCCGCCGCCGCGGCCCCGGACCCGCTCCGGCCCGGACAACTCGGATGCCCGGCCCTGGACGCCCATCCACCGCTTGCCCATCCGCCACCCGCCCGCATCAACCGGGCCCGCCCTGCGCCGCACCCGTTCCGGCTACCCGCCCCCGGCACCATGCGCACCTCGAGCACCCCATCCCTCGCGACGCTTCCCCCGCTTGCCGCAACACGCGACTCGGGTGCTGGAACCGCGAACTCGGGTGCTGAACCCGCGGACTCGGGTGCTGAAATCCGGGACTCGCCGGACTGGAGCAAGGGCCAAACGGGCATACATTCAAAGTCACAGGTCAGCCTGTGTCCCGGCGCGTCGCTGTGGCGATCGGTGCGGCTGTCAGGGGTGCCGAGGCGGGTCGATCATGCCATGGGGCGCTGGTGAGGATGGTTGGGCCGGTTGGACCGGGTGATCGTCGGCCGTGGCGCGCCACAGCCCCCGGACACCGGGTCTGTCGGGGGCTGTGGCTCGGAT
>NZ_DASUCC010000035.1:0-138119 GCF_035762905.1 Actinophytocola sp. | reverse complement strand
GGCGCTGCCAGGCGCGGCAGCGCCGCCAGGCCGCCGCGGGCGCCGGCCGCGGGCCTGGCTGGAGCCCGCGGCAGCGGCCCGAACCCGCAACTCACTGGGCTGGAGTCGGAGATTCGCCGGGCCAGACCCGGGACTCGCCGGACCCGACCCGGCAACTCGCCGGCCCGGATCCGGGGACTCGCCGAATCAGACCCGGCAACTCCTCGGCCCGGACACGGGGACTCGCCGGATCGGAGCCGGCAACTCTTCGGTCCGGCTCCGGGACTCGCCGGCCCGGACGCGGGGACTCGCCGGATCGGAGCCGGCAACTCTTCGGTCCGGCTCCGGGTACTCGCCGCCGGACCGAAACCGGCAACTCGCCGGGCAAATGTAGTGGCGGTGTATGTGACGGGCCAACAAAGCGGGGGTGGAAAATTTTTGTTGGGTGATAACAAAGTTTGGGGGTGGTGCGCATTGGTGGGGATGGTGTTGTCCCTGCTGGTGACCGGTGGGTAACGTCGGCTGCCTTATGAAGGTGTCGTCCTCTCGTGCCGTTCGTGGCGTGATTTCCGCTGTTCTGGGAATGGTGGTCGCGGTGGGTACGTCGGTGGGGGTGGCGGCTTCGGCGGCGGGGGGACCGGGGACGGCGATGTGGGCGCGGGCGCAGCCGCCGGCTCCGGGGTTGCCGCCTGCGCCGGTGGACGGGAAGTGTCAGGGAAGCCCGTTGGTGGCGGCGAAGTTCGAGCTGACGGCGTTGTCCAGGATCGCCAAGTTGGGGTCGGACACGGCGATCACCGGGACGCTGATCGCCTGTGCGTACATCGGTGCGGGCGGGCTCGAGCAGCCGCTGGATGTGGTGGCCGCGGTCGATCTCGAACCTACGGTGGACGCCTACTTCGTGATTTTCCGGTTTGTTCCGGCTACCTCCACCGTGGGCTTTGCGCAGGAAGGGGTCGGCAGGGGGACGGCCCGGCTGGTGAACTTCAACCCCAACGACGTCGACACCGATGTGGTCCTCAACCTCTTCATCCAGCTGTCCAACGCCAAACAGGACGGGATCGACCTCAGGGTGGGGGACCGGTGCCGGACCGAGGTCTCCGCCGCGATCCGGTTCAAGGGGATCATCCATCCGGTCGCCGGTTCGGTGAGCAACCTCAACTCCACTTTCGAGATTCCCCGGTTCAGCGGGTGCGGTCAGGCGGAGGACCTGGACCCGCTGTTCACCGGACTGATCACCGGGCCGGACAACGACATCCGCACCACGCTCCGGTCGCTCGGACCGCCCTGATCGCCCAACCGCCGACAATCCACAGCAGCAGCGTCAGGAGAAGGCCGAATGGGTGTCGAGGTCGTGGTCGAGGGGCTGAGCAAATCCTTCGGCAAGCAGGCGATCTGGCGGGACGTGACGCTCACGCTGCCGCCCGGCGAGGTCAGCGTGCTGCTCGGCCCGTCCGGCACCGGCAAGTCCGTGTTCCTCAAGTGCCTGATCGGATTGCTCAAGCCGGACCGCGGCCGATGCGTGGTCGACGGGGTGGACATCGTGCACTGCTCGGAGCACCAGCTCTACCAGGTGCGCAAGCTGTTCGGCGTGCTGTTCCAGGATGGCGCGCTGTTCGGCTCGATGACCATCTACGACAACGTGGCCTTCCCGCTGCGCGAGCACACCCGGTTGACGGAGAGCCGGATCCGGCGTGTGGTCATGGAAAAGATGGAGATGGTCGGGATGCTCGGCGCCGAGCACAAGCTGCCCGGCGAGATCTCCGGCGGGATGCGCAAGCGTGCCGGCCTGGCCCGGGCGCTGGTGCTCGATCCGCAGATCATCCTGTGCGACGAGCCGGACTCCGGGCTGGACCCGGTGCGCACCGCCTATCTGTCCCAGCTGCTGATCGACCTGAACGCGCAGATCGACGCCACCATCCTGATCGTCACGCACAACATCAACGTGGCCCGGACCGTGCCGGACAACCTCGGCATGCTGTTCCGCCGCGAACTGGTCATGTTCGGCCCCCGGGAACTGCTGCTGACCAGCGACGAGCCGGTGGTCGAGCAGTTCCTCAACGGCCGGCGGATCGGCCCGATCGGCATGTCCGAAGAGAAGGATCAGGCCGTTGTGGACGCCGAGCTGGCGCACCACCGGGCCACCGTGACGGATTCGCTGCCGGCGATCGCGCCGCAGCTGCAACCAAGTCCGGGCCTGCCGCCCCGGGACGCGGTGCGGCGCAGGCGTGACCGGGTGCTGCGCAACCTGCACACCCTGCCGGCGCACGCCCAGCACACCGTGCTGGCCACGTTGCGCGCCGAGGAGGTGCAGTCATGACACCCCTTGGGTCAACCTCAGGTCGCCGCTGCGCCGGAGAGGCGGACCAGTGACCGCCGCGGTGGCGGAGTTCGGCCGGTTGTTCGCGATGGGCCTCGACGTGATCGTGGCCATGTTCAAGCGACCGTTCCAGACCCGTGAGTTCATCCAGCAGTTCTGGTTCATCGCCAGCGTTTCGATCCTGCCGGCGATGCTGGTGGCGATCCCGTTCGGCGCGGTGATCACGTTGCAGCTGGGCTCGCTGACCGCCCAGATCGGCGCGGAGTCGTTCAACGGCGCGGCTTCCGTGCTCGCGGTGATCCAGCAGGCCAGCCCGATCGTGACCACGCTGATCGTGGCCGGCGCGGGCGGTTCGGCGATGTGCGCGGACCTCGGCGCGCGCACGATCCGCGAGGAGATCGACGCGATGGAGGTGCTCGGGGTGTCCCCGATCCAGCGCCTCGTGGTGCCGAGGGTACTGGCCGCGATGGTCACCGCCGTGCTGCTCAACGGAATGGTCAGCGTGGTCGGCGTGGTCGGCGGCTACTTCTTCAACGTGATCGTGCAGGACGGCACGCCGGGCGCCTACATCGCCAGTTTCTCAGCGCTGGCACAGCTTCCGGACCTGTGGGTCGGCGAGATCAAGGCGGTGATCTTCGGGTTCCTGGCCGGGCTGGTCGCCTGTTACCGCGGGCTGAACCCGAAGGGCGGGCCGAAGGGCGTCGGGGACGTGGTGAACCAGTCCGTGGTGGTCACGTTCCTGCTGCTGTTCTTCGTCAACCTGGTGATCAGCGTGTTCTACCTGCAGCTCGTGCCGGCGAAGGGGGCGTGAGCGAGCTTGCGAGCGAACCAATTGGACACTGCCCCCGGCGCCGAGCCTGCGAGGCGGCGGGGGCGGCCAGTACCGAGCTTGCGAGGTGATGGCGTTATGGCCACCGCCGGCGGGTTGGAACGGCTGGGCGAGCAGTTCGGCTTCTACGTGCGCGCGCTGGCCTGGACCCCGCTGGCCGTGCGGCGCTACTCCCGGGAGATCGTCCGGCTGCTCGGCGAGGTCAGCTTCGGCAGCGGCGCGCTGGCCGTGATCGGCGGCACCATCGGCGTGATGGTCGGACTGTGCGTGTTCACCGGCACGGTCGTTGGGCTGCAGGGGTTCGCGGCGCTGAACCAGATCGGCACCTCGGCGCTGGCCGGGTTCGTCTCGGCCTACTTCAACACCAGGGAGATCGCGCCGCTGGTGGCCGCGCTCGCGCTGTCCGCCACGGTCGGCTCCGGGTTCACCGCGCAGCTTGGCGCGATGCGGATCTCCGAGGAGATCGACGCGCTCGAGGTGATGGCCGTGCGCAGCCTGCCGTACCTGGTCACCACCCGGATCATCGCCGGGTTCGTGGCGATCATCCCGCTGTACGTGGTTGGGCTGCTCACCTCGTACCTGGCCGCCCGCACGGTCACCGTGCTGTTCTACGGGCAGTCGGCCGGCACCTACGACCACTACTTCGGCCTGTTCCTGCCGCCGGAGGACGTGCTCTGGTCGTTCGTCAAGGTGCTGATCTTCAGCGTGGCCATCATCCTGACCCACTGCTTCTACGGCTACCGCGCCTCCGGCGGTCCGGCCGGAGTGGGTGTGGCGGTCGGCCGTTCGGTACGCACCGCCATCGTGCTGGTCAGCGTGCTGGACTTCTTCCTCAGCCTGGCGATCTGGGGCGCCACGACGACGGTGCGGGTGGCCGGATGAGCACCCGAACCCGCAACCGCGCGCTGGGACTGGTCTTCATCGTCCTGTTGGCGGCGTTGGGCGCCCTGGCGATCGCCATATACGACAAGGCGTTCGCCGATGATCGGCCGATCCTGCTGCACACCGATCGGGTCGGCAACCAGCTCAAGGCCAACGCCGACGTCAAGGTGCGCGGCATGGTGGTCGGCACGGTGCGCGAGGTGCGCACCTCGGGCACCGGCGTCGACGTGCTGTTGGCGATCGCCCCGGACAAGCTGGAACAGTTGCCGCGCAACGTCTCCGCCCGGCTGCTGCCCAAGACCCTGTTCGGCCAGCGCTACGTCAGCCTGGTCATCCCGGACGACCCGGCCGCCCGGCCGCTCGCCGCCGGAGACCGGATCCAGCAGGACACCTCGGTCGAGGCGATCGAGTTGGAGCAGGCGCTGCGCGACCTGCTTCCGGTGCTGCAGGCGGTGCAGCCGCAGAAGCTGGCCAGCACGCTGGGCGCGGTGTCCCGGGCGCTGGAGAATCGCGGCGAGCCGCTCGGCGAGACGCTGGTCGCCCTGGACTCCTACCTCGGCCAGCTCAACCCGACGATGCCGCGGTTGCAGGACGACATCAAGAAGTTCGCCGACACGCTGGCCACCTACTCGACGGCCGGCCCGGACATCATCGACGCGTTGTCCGACCTGACCACGACCAGCCGGACCATCTCGGAGCAGCGGCAGAACGTCAGCGACCTGTTCAGCACGCTCACCACCGCATCCGGGGACCTGGAAGGGTTTCTGCGGGCCAACCGGCAGAACATCATCGGCCTGGCCGACGTCAGCCGGCCCACCCTCGAGGTGCTGGCCAGGTACTCCCCGGAGCTTCCGTGCCTGTTCGAGGCGCTGACCACACTCAAGCCGCAGCTCGGCCGCGCGCTCGGGGTCGGGACGAACGAGCCCGGCCTGCACATCGAGTTGACCGTCAAGCCGGCCCGCACCGGCCCGGGCGGCGCGGTGCCACCGCCGCGCAGCGGCCCGCGCTGCTACCCGACCGCCGTCGCCGGCCAGACCACGCCGTCCGCGGCGCCGTCGATCGCCAACACCCCAGAGGAGAACCGGTTCCTCACCGAGTTGCTGGCGCCGGTGCACGGCGTTGCGCCGGCCGACCTGCCGGGCTGGAGCAGCCTGCTGGTCGGCCCGCTGTTCCGCGGTGCGGAGGTGACGCTGCGATGAGCGAGCTTGCGAGCGAATCATCAGACACTGCCCCGGCGCCGAGCTTGCGAGGCGGCGGGGTCGAGCGGCACCGAGCTTGCGAGGTGCGGATCCGATGAGGGGAATGCTCGTCCCACTGCTCAAGGGCCTGGTGTTCACCGTGGTGACCGTGCTCGCCACGGTGCTGCTCGCGGTCACGATCGCCAACCGCGGCCGCGGCGACGAGGTGGGCTACCGGGCCCGGTTCTCCGACGCCACGTCGGTCAACCCGGGCGACGACGTGCGCATGGCCGGCGTGCGGATCGGGCAGGTGGACCAGGTGCGGGTGGTCGACCGCAGGTTCGCCGAGGTGGAGTTCTCCGTCGACCGCAACCGAAAGCTGCTCGCGTCGGTCAGCGCGACGATCAAGTTCCGGAACCTGATCGGCCAGCGGTACATCGCGCTGGACCAGGGTGCCGGCGACCCGAACGCGGTGCTGGTACACGGATCGCTGATCCCGATCGAGCGCACCCGCCCGGCGCTGGACCTGACCGCGATGCTCAACGGGTTCAAGCCGCTGTTCCAGGCGCTGTCCCCGGACGACGTCAACAAGCTGTCCTTCGAGATCGTGCAGGTGCTCCAGGGTGAGGGTGCGACGGTGGACAGCCTGTTGCGGCACACCGCATCGCTGACCTCCACGCTCGCCGACAAGGACCGGGTGATCGGGCAGGTGATCGACAACCTGAACGTGGTGCTGGATCAGGTCAGCTCGCGCGGCGACAAGCTGTCCAGCCTGATCAGCACCACCCAGCAGCTGGTTTCCGGTCTGGCCAAGGACTCCGAGCCGATCGGCGAGGCCATCGAGGGGCTGGCCGCGCTGACCAGCAGCACCGCCGGCCTGGTGGCCGACGGCCGGGAACCGCTGCGCAGGGACATCGACGCGCTGGGTGACCTGTCCAAGAACCTGGCCGACGGAACCCCGGCGTTCGAACGGTTCCTGGCCAACCTGCCGATCAAGTTCGAGGCGATCGGCCGGACGGCCAGCTACGGCGGGTGGCTGAACATGTTCCTGTGTTCGGCGTCCTCGGACGCCCCGCCGGCACCCGGTGGCGGTCCGGTCGGCGTCCCGCTCACCGAGGCACGGTGCCGGCGATGAAGAAGTTCCGGGAGCGCAATCCGGTCCGGGTCGGGACGGTCGGCGGCCTGCTGATGGCCGCGATAGGTCTGGCCACGTTCTATTACGAGGAACTGCCGGTGATCGGCGGGGGCACCACCTACACCGCGGAGTTCGGCGAGGCGGCCGGGCTCAAACCCAACGACGAGGTGCGGGTGGCCGGCGTGAAGGTCGGCGAGGTCACCGGCGTGGAGCTGGACGGCGACCACGTGCGGGTGACCTTCCGGGCGAAGAACGTCTGGCTGGGTGACCAGACGGTGGCCGCCATCAAGATCAAGACGCTGCTCGGCCAGAAGAATCTGGTGCTCGATCCGTTGGGCGACAGGGAGTTGGACCCGGACACGCCGATCCCGAGGCAACGCACGATCACCCCGTACGACGTCAACGACGCGTTCGGCGACCTGGCGAAGACCGCGTCGGCGATCGACCCCGACCAACTCGCGCAGAGCTTCCGCACCCTGTCCGCCACGTTCACCGCCACCACGCCGAAGCAGGTGCGGGAAACGCTGGACGGCCTCGCCGAGCTGTCCAGGACGATCTCCTCCCGGGACCAGGAACTGAAGAAGCTGTTGGACAACACCGGTTCGGTCAGCCGGACCATCGCGGACCGCACCGCGCAGATCGAGGCGCTGATCTCCGACGGCGGCGTGCTGCTCACCGAGATCAACCGGCGGCGGGACGCGATCAGCGCGCTGCTGACCGGAACCCGGGACCTGTCCCGGCAGCTCTCCGCCCTGGTCGCCGAGAACCAGGCGCAGCTCGGCCCGGCCCTGCAACAGCTCGACCGGGTCACCGATGTGCTGCAACGCAACCAGGACAACCTGGACCGCAGCCTGCGGCTGGCCGGCCCGTTCTACCGCCTGGTCGGCAACGGGCTGGCCACCGGCAGGTGGATCGACACGTACCTGTGCGGGCTGGTCGCGGCACCGGGCGGCGGATGCGTCCCACCGAAGCCAGGAGGAGGCCGGTGATGGCCGCGATCAGGTCCCGAACCCGGCTGCTGCGCGGGCTGGCGCTGGTTGGCGTCCTCGCCGTGGTCGCCGCCACGGTCACCTGGATGCTGGTCCGGGACGCCCGGGACACCCGATTCACCGCCTACTTCACCGCGGCGGTTGGCATCTATCCGGGCTCGGACGTGCGGGTCCTCGGGGTGGCCGTTGGCACGGTGAAATCCGTTGAGCCGCAGGGAAAGCAGGTGCGGGTGACGATGTCGGTGGACAACGACGTGCCGCTGCCGGCGGACGTCAGCGCGCTGGTGGTCACCCCGAGCCTGGTCAGCGACCGCTACGTGCAGCTCGCCCCGGTCTACACCGAGGGACCGCGACTCGCCGACCACGCGGTCGTTCCGGCCGACCGCACGGCCGTCCCGGTCGAGCTGGACGAGCTGTTCACCAGCCTGGACAAGCTCACCACCGCGCTCGGACCGGACGGCGCCAACGCGGACGGCGCGCTGAACGAGCTGCTGGACAGCGGCGCGGCCACCCTGGACGGCAACGGAAAGCAGCTCGGCGACATGGTCCGCGAGCTGGGCAAGGCGGCGCACACGCTGACCGGATCGCAGGACGACCTGTTCTCCACCGTGGACAGCATCCAGAAGTTCACCACCATGCTGGCCGAGCACGACCGGCAGCTGCGCGTGTTCAACGACCAGTTGGCCGGCGTGAGCCAGTTCCTGGCCGGCGAACGGGAGGACTTCGCCGCCGCGCTCGCCGAGCTGGCTTCGGCCCTCGGCACCGTGCAGGGCTTCATCCAGGACAATCGTGCCCGGATCAAGTCCAATGTGGACAAGCTGGCCGGCACGACCCGGTTGCTGGTCGAGCAGCAGGCGTCGCTGTCGGAGGCGCTGGACCGGGCACCCGGCGCGCTGACCAACCTGCTCGGCGCCTACGACCCGGCCCGCGGCAGCATCGACGTGCGGGCCAACCTCAACGAGTTCAGCCTGGTGCCGCCGCCCCCGCTGCCGGCCACCGGGGGTGCCCGATGATGATCCGCCGGCTCGCCCTGACACTGGTCGTGACGCTGGCCACCGGGTGCAGCGCGTTCGGTGGCGTGTACGACGTGCCGCTGCCCGGCGGCGCAGACGTCGGCGAGCACCCCTACCGGGTCACCGCGCACTTTCGGGACGTGCTCGACCTGGTTCCGCAGTCCGGGGTGAAGGTGGCGGACGTCGCGGTCGGCCGGGTGGAGCGGATCGAACTGGCCGAGGACGGCCGCAGCGCGGCGGTGACCATGCTGATCAACGGGTCGGTTCGGTTGCCGGCCAACGCGATGGCCCGGCTGCGCCAGTCCAGCCTGCTCGGCGAGAAGTTCGTCGAGCTGGACTCGCCACCGAACCCGGTGACCGCGCGGCTGGCCGATGGCGCGGACATCCCGCTGGAGCGCACCAACCGCAACCCGGAGATCGAGGAGGTGTTCGGCGCGCTGTCCATGCTGCTCAACGGGGGCGGTGTCGGCCAGCTTCAGCAGATCACCCGGGAGCTGAACAAGGCGTTGGAGGGCAACGAAACCGAGGTCCGGTCGCTGCTGACGAACGTGGACACGTTCACCGGTGGGCTGGCCGCGCGCCGGGACGACATCGTCCGGGTGCTCGACGGGCTGGACCGGCTGTCCGCCTCGTTCGGCGGCCGCAGCAAGGACATCGCCGGTCTGCTGGACAATCTCGGCGGTGGCATCAAGGTGCTGGCCGACCAGCGCGAGGCGTTCGTGCGCATGCTCACCGCGCTCGACACGCTCTCCGGAGTCGCGGTCGACACGGTGAACCGCAGCCGGGACGATCTGGTTGCCGACCTGCACGCGCTGGAGCCGACCCTGCGTCAGCTCGCCGACTCCGGGCAGAACCTGCCGCAGGCAATGGAACTGCTGCTCACCTTCCCGTTCCCGGATGCGGTCCTGGACGGCATCAAGGGCGATTACCTCAACGTGTACCTCACCGTGCACACCAACACGGCGGCCGGGCCGCGACCGGCGGCGCTGCCGATGCCGCTGCCCACCGTGGACTCCTCGGGAGGTACCGGCCGATGATCAGCAGAACGGTTCGGCTGCAGGTGCTCGTGTTCACGGTGATCGCCCTGGTCGGGGTGACGTTCGTGGGCGCCAACTACGCCCGGCTGGACGAGCTGTTCGGTGCCGGCGGCTACCTGGTGAAGGTGCGGATGCCCGACTCCGGCGGGATCTTCACCAACGCCGAGGTCACCTACCGCGGAGTGGCCATCGGCCGGGTGGGGGAGCTGCACCTGACCGCCGACGGGATCGAGGTGGATCTGCGGATCGAGGACGGCAGCCCGCCCGTTCCGTCCGATGTGGACGTCGCGGTCGCCAACCGGTCCGCGGTCGGCGAGCAGTACCTGGATCTGCGGCCGCGCCGGGACGGCGGACCGTTCCTGGTCGACGGCGCGGTGGTGCAGCAGTCCCGGACCACGCTGCCGCTGCCGGTCGAGCAGGTGGTGCGCAACCTCGACCGGCTGGTCGCCTCGGTGCCCGAGGAGGATCTGCGCACCGTGGTGGACGAGCTGTATGACGCCACCCAGGACACCGGCCCGAGCCTGCAGGTGCTGCTCGACTCCACGGCGAGCTTCACCAACCTGGCCACCGAGCACCTCCCGCAGACCTTGCGACTGATCACCGACGCCGGACCGGTGCTCACCACCCAGATCGAGCAGTCCGAGGCGATCAAGTCGTTCGGGGCCAACGCGAAGCTGATCGCCGAACAGCTGCGGACCTCCGACGCGGACCTGCGCAGGCTGTTCTCCACCGGGCCGGCGGTGGCTCGGCAGGTGACCGGTCTGATCCGGGAGACCGGGCCGATGCTCGGGGTGCTGCTCGGCAACCTGCTGACCACCTCGACGGTGCTGCTCACCCACAAGGACGGGGTCGAGCAGTTGCTGGTGGTCACCCCGGCGGCGGTGTCGGCGGCGTCCAACGCGATCGGGCCGGGCAGCACCGAGGTCGGCCTGTCCACCACGTTCTTCACCCCGCTGCCGTGCACCGCCGGCTACGAGGGCACCCGCTACCGCAACGGCCTGGACACCTCGCCCGCGCCGTTCAACTCCCAGGCGCGGTGCACCCGCTGAGCGCCGGAACCGGAGTGCAGCGCGCCGCGCCGCCGCGCGGCGCGGCCGCCGCGCAGCGGCGGCGGCGCGTTGAGCGGGCTGAGTGTCGGAACCGGTTCACTGCGGCGCGGTGGGCGGGCGCGGTCCCGTCGGCCGGATCTCGCTCGGTCCGCGACTCGGTCTGGAGTCGGCGACTCGTCGGCCCGGAGCTGGGGACTCGCTGGTTCGGAGCTGGGGACTCGCTGGTTCGGAGCGGGGGACTCGCTGGTTCGGGGCCGGGGACTCGCCGGGGTGGCCGGTTGGTGTCGGCGAGTTGCGGGTTGCGGCACGTGAGTCGCGTTGTCGGGTGCGGTGAGTCGCTGGTTCCGGTTCCGGTCAACTCCCGGGCGCGGTGAACCCGCTGAGCGCCGGCACCCGGCGGGCGCGCAGGGCCACCTCGAGGTCGAACCGGACCTGTGGGTCGTCGAGCCGGTCACCGAACAGCTGCTCGATGCGGCGCAGCCGGTAGCGCACGGTTCGCGGGGGCACGCCGAGGATCTGGGCGATCTCCGCGGTGCCGCGCCGGCTTTCCAGCCACGCCAACAGGGTCTCGCCGAGCTGGTCGCGCTCCGGCGCGGCCAGACCGGCAAGCGGGGCCAGCGCCCGGTCGCTCAACTCCTTGAGCAGGAACGGATCGTGCAGCAGCCAGAGCGCGGACATGTGCTCGTCGAACCGGGTCAGCGGCACGTCCGGCAGGATCCCGCGCTCGACGAACCGCAGCATCCGGCCGGCCCAGCGCAGCGAGTCGCACGCATGGGCCAGCGTCACCACCGGCCCGGCCGCGGCCCGCAACACCGGCAGCCGCAACGTGATCTCGTCCAGCAGGTCCAGGTCGGTCTCGGCGAGCAGCAGGCAGGGGTCGGCGCGCTCGAGGTCGGCCAGCATCCGGCGGTCCACCCCGGGCCGCTCCACCTCCTCCTCACGGATCCGCAGCGCGACCGCGACCACCCGCTCCGGCGGCGGCCAGCCGGCCTGTTCCGCCGCCCGATCGAGGCCCTCGGCCCTGGTCAGGATGGCGTCCAGCAGCGTCCGGCGCCTGCGGTCGAGCGCTCCGGCGGCGCGGGCCTGCGCGGCGACCAGACCCGCGATCGACTGCGCGGAAAGCTCGCCGGTGTAGGCGAAGATCGCCTCGGCGAGCAGGCCCAGCGTGGGCAGCGGCACCCCGGCGGCCTGGCCGATCCGGGACATGTGCCGCCAGGCCACCCGCGCGCCGGCCCGGTAGGCCGACTGCAGCGAGTCCAGCACCGCACCGTCCGGCGTTTCGTGCAGCCCCAACTGATACAGCAACTCGGCCTGGTCCTGCTGAGCGGCGGCCGGGTCCTCCAACCGGTCGATGAACTGCACCACCGCGCGCTGGATCGCCATCACGATCAGAGCGGTCGAGTCGTCGGCCGGCACGGGGGACAGGGCCGGAGCTCCGCAGCGCAGTTCGCGCAGGATGTCCTCGGTCAGTTCCACCACGCCGGGCCGGAAAAGTGCACCGAGCTCGCGCGGCAGCTGGGACCACAATCCCGCGGATCCGGTGGAAAGCAGGGAATCGAAAGCAATTCGTTCCGCCACCGTCGGGCTCCGTTCCTGGTCGATCGCCGCCCGGCTCGGAATCTACCCGGGGCCTGTGCGGGGTGGAATCGTTCCGGCCATGTGGCATAACCATCCGGGCGGATTGACGAGAAAGGTGCCAAAAATCGGTGGGCAACTGTTCGACGGTGATAGTTGTGCCGATCGCCGGGTGCGTGCAACCTCAACCGGGTCCGCGGGCGTGACTACCTCGTACCGCACGGCGGAGGAGAACGGATGAGCGATCGCGACACCGAGTTCGTGGCGTACTTCGCGTCCCGGGCGGATGCCATGCGCGGCACGGCGTACCTGCTGTGCGGCGACTGGCACCGCGCGGAGGACCTGACGCAGGCCGCGTTCGTCAAGCTGTACCTGGCCTGGCGCCGGATCTCCCGACACGACGCGCTGGACGCCTACACCCGGCGGATCCTCGTCCACACCTTCATCTCCGATGGCCGGCGCGGGTGGTTCCGGCGCGAGCAGGCGGTCGACGCGTTGCCCGAACCGCCTCCGACCGGTCCGGCGGCTCCGGAGGACCGGCAGCTGTTGCTGGCCGCGCTGGCCGGCCTGCCGCCGAGGCAGCGGGCCGTGCTGGTTCTGCGGTACTGGGAGGACCTGTCGGTCGAGGAGACCGCCAGGCTGTTGAGGTGTACGACCGGGACGGTGAAGAGCCAGGCCGCGCGGGGGCTGCAGACGCTGCGCGGCCGGCTCGTCAGCCGGGAAAGTGAGAGCAGAACCCATGGATGAGCACGAGTTCCGCGGCGCGCTGCGCGGCGTCATGGTGGCCGGCAGCCCGCCACCGCCGATGGACCCTGGCGCCGCACTGAACGCCGCCCGCCACGCGCGCCAGCGGCGCCGCACCATGCTGACCAGTTTCGCCGTCGTGCCGGCGATCATGGCGATCACGGTCGGCGCCATGCTGTCCACCTCGAACGGCTACTCCCGGGATGACGCGTCCGGGCCGCCGACCGGCGACACCGAGACCGTGTGGCCGACCGGCCCGGACGGCCAGCCGCAGCAGGACCGCACCGCCACCGCCGGTCCGCGAGCGGATCAGGCCGTGCGACTGGAGACCGAGCTGGCCGCCGCGGTGCCGCCGGGCGACCTGTCCGTGCTGCCGGAGCAGCCGCCGCCATGGCCGGTCACGGTCGGGCCGCTGCGGTCCCGCCAGGCGCAGTTCGAGGAGCGGGTGGACGGCCGCGAGATCTGGAAGTACGAGACCTACCTGACCGTCATGACGGTCGAGAAGCAGACCGGCAGGCTGTTCGCGCGCGTCCACACCGCGGGCAACAGGCTGCCGGACGACCCCTGCCAGGCCGCCAGGACCCTGTGGGTCACCGGCGACCTGGTGTGGGGGTGCGAGCAGACCTCGGACAATTCGGCGGTGGTCACCGGAGAGCCCGGCCAAGCCGAGTTCGACCAGTGGGCGTACTACCGGCACCCGGACGGCACCGCCGTGTTCGTCGCGCAGGCCCGAGAGATCAGGGGCAGTGGATACCGGGCGCTCGACGAGCAACCGCTGACGCGCGATCAACTCGACGCGGTTGCCGCCGAGACCCGGTTCCACCTCGACTGACGGGTCAGCCGACCGTGCAGGCGGTGCCGTTGAGCGCGAACGCGGTCGGCGATGCGTTCGTGCCCGAGTAGGTGCCCTGGAAGCCGAAGGACTGGTTGCCGCCCGGGGAGATCGTGGCGTTGTGGCCCACGTTCCGGGCGGTGACCGCCGCGCCGTTCTGCGTGGTCTCGGCGTTCCACCTGTTGGTGATCTGCTGGTTGCCCGGGAAGGTGAAGGTGAGCGCCCAGCCGTTCACCGTGCTGGTGCTGTTGTTGGTGATCGTGATGTTGGTGGTGAAGCCGCCGGGCCAGGTGTTGGGCACGTAGCTCACCTGGCAGCCGCCCGGGGGTGGCGGAGGCGGCGGAGGCGGCGGCGGGGGTGGCGGCGGCTCGGATCCGAACGTGATCCGCACGATCCGGTCGTCACCGGCCCGCGGGGTGCCGCGACCGTCGGTGTTGTTGGTCATCAGCCACAGCGACCCGTCCGGCGCGTTGGTGATCATCCGGAGCCGGCCGAGGCTACCGTTCAGGAACGCCACCGGGTTGCCGTCCGGTCCGCCGTTGAGTACCGGGACGCCCCACAGGCGTTGCCCGCGCAGCGAAGCGAGCCAGACGGTGTTCGCGGCGAAGGCGATGCCGGACGGGGACGCCTCGGCGGGGCTCCATTGCGCGATCGGGTCGGCGAAGTTGGGGTTGCCGGCCCGGCCCTCGACCGTCGGCCAACCGTAGTTGCGCCCGGCCTGGATGAGGTTCAGCTCGTCCCAGGTGTTCTGACCGAACTCGCTGGCCCACAGCCGGCCGGCGCCGTCGAACGCCAGACCCTGCACGTTGCGGTGGCCCATGCTCCACATCCGGTTCCCCGCGGTCGGGTTGCCCGGTGCGGCGGCGCCGGTCGCGGTGACCCGGAGAATCTTGCCGCCGAGCGAGTTCGGGTTCTGCGAGTTGGCCGACTGGCCGGCATCCCCGGTGGCGATGTAGAGGTTGCCGTCCGGGCCGAACGCCAGCCGGCCGCCGTTGTGGATCGTCGCCTTGGGAATGCCGGAGACGATCACCTGCGGCGTGCCGAGGGTGGTGTTGAACGGCATCCGCACCACCCGGTTGTCGTTGGCGGCGGTGAAGTACGCGTAGACGAACCGGTCGGTGGCGAAGGTCGGCGCCACGGCGAGGCCGTGCAGGCCGCCCTCACCACCGGGCACCACGCCGGGAACGGTGCCGATCGTGGTGACCGTGCCGTTCGCGATCTGCTTGATCTGTGCGGTGTTGCGCTCGGAGACCAGCGCGGAGCCGTCCGGCAGGAACGCCAGACCCCATGGTGAGGCCAAGTTGGTCGCTATCGTGCCGGCCACGGTGGGCGTGGGTGGCACGGCCTGGATGCCGAACTCGCCGGACGGGGCGGCGCCGGTCCCGCACGGGGTGCCGTTCAGCGTGAACGCGGTGGGCGACGCGTTCGTGCCGCTGTAGGTGCCCTGGAAACCGAAGGACTGGTTGCCGCCGGGGGAGATCGTGCCGTTGTGGCCGACGTTGCGGGCGGTGACCGCCGCGCCGTTCTGCGTGGTCTCGGCGTTCCAGCGGTTGGTGATCTGCTGGTTGCCGGGGAAGGTGAAGCCGAGCGTCCAGCCGTTGATCGTGCTGGTGCCGTTGTTGGTGATGGTGACGTTGGTGGTGAAGCCGCCGGGCCAGGTGTTGGGCACATAGCTCACCTGGCAGCCGCCCGGGGGTGGCGGGGGCGGCGGCGGGGGAGGAGGTGGTGGCGGGGGCTGGTTTCCGGTGGTGACCGAGAAGGAGTTCACCGTCAGACCGGCGCCGCCGATCCACGGCTCGAAACCGGCCTGGATGCTGGTGAGGAACCAGGACCGTTGGGCGAAGCCGCGGTTGACCGCGTCACTGTAGATGGTGTTGACGTTGAAGTTCAGCGAGTTGGTCGGCGAGGTACGCACGTAGGACACGACGTTCCAGCCGACGTTGCCGAACCAGACGTCCCAGGTCGCGCCGAGCAGGCTCACCGAGGCCACCCGGGATCCGATCGGCTGGATCGAACCCTGGCGGTTCAGCCAGATCATGATCTCCGCGCCGGTGTTCTGGCCGTTGGTGCGCGCGGTGGGGTCGAACCAGATGTCGTAGGCCGCGTTCCAGGTTCCGGCCGACGGGTAGCTCATGGTCACGCTGGTGTTCAGGCCGGCGAAGGCGCTGGTGCTGGCCTGGACCGGCAGGCCGCTGCCGGACGTGCAGTTGCCGAAGTGGCAGCCGAAGTAGACCGACGGGTAGGCGGCCGGAGCGCCGTTGGTCGCGTTGTTGTGGTTGGCCTGCGTGACGGTGAAGCCGGACGCGGTGGTGTCGACACACTGTGCGGTGTCCGCGCCCCAGACGTTGTTCTGGACGTTGTACCGTCCACTTTGGATACTCAGGGTTCCGAACTTCTCGCAGGTCACGACCGCGTGAGCGGGCTGGGCAGCGACCACGACGGTCATCCCCCCGACCAGCACGCTCACGGCCATGACGGCCTGGATGAGACGCCTCATTGCAACTCCTCGTTGACTTGCAGGCTGCGGAGATCCCAGACTGGGAGCGCTCCCAGAGGGGCTCTCTCATAGTTACCCAAGCGTCACGCCATGGCAACACCGGTCCCGGGCCGTTGGACGAACCGGTTCACGAAACCGGCTCGATCTTTCGGCCTACCTAAGGGCTAGCACATGCTTAACCGGTTGTGTTAGCTTGCTCCCGGGTCGCCGTCGCGTGGAGCGCGACGGAAGGTTGATCGTGAAGAAACGAACCACATTCGCGACCGCGACCGTGCTCGCTCTGCTCGCCTCGCTGCTGGTTCTCGTGCAGCCTGCAGCAGCTGCGGTCGGGCTTCGGGTCAACGGCACGCGGATCGTCGAGTCCAACGGCAACACGTTCGTCATGCGCGGCGTGAGCCATCCCCACATCTGGTTCCCCCAGCAGACCAGCTCGTTCGCCGCCATCAAGGCGACCGGCGCCAACACCGTGCGCGTGGTGCTCGGCAGCGGGCAGCGGTGGGGGCCGAACACCGCCAGCGACGTGTCCAACGTCATCGCGCTGTGCAAGCAGAACCGGCTGATCTGCGTCCTGGAGGTGCACGACACCACCGGGTTCGGCGAGGAGGGCGCCGCGGCCTCACTTGACCAGGCCGCGAGCTACTGGATCAGCATCGCCAGTGCGCTGATGGGTCAGGAGAACTTCGTCGTCATCAACATCGGCAACGAGCCGATGGGCAACAACCAACAGGTCAGCTCGACCTGGGCGACCGCGACCTCGAACGCGATCACCCGGTTGCGCAACGCCGGGTTCGATCACCTGATCATGGTCGACGCGCCGATGTGGGGCCAGGACTGGCAGGGCATCATGCGCACCAACGCGGCGACGGTGTTCAACGCCGACCCGGACCGCAACACCGTGTTCTCCGTGCACATGTACGGCGTCTACGACACGGCCGCCGAGATCAACGACTACCTGAACACGTTCCAGACCGCCGGCCTGCCGCTGGTGATCGGCGAGTTCGGGTTCAACCACTCGGACGGTGACCCGGACGAGAACACCATCATGGCGCAGGCGGTGACCCGCGGCGTCGGCTACATCGGCTGGTCGTGGAGTGGAAACGGCTGCTGCGTCGAGTATCTCGACATGGTGACCGGCTTCAACCCGGCCCAGCTGACCCCGTGGGGTGAGCGAATCATCAACGGTGCCAACGGAATCCGCAGCACCTCCCGGGAGGCCACGATCTACGGTGGCAGCGGGCCGCCGGACACCCAGCCGCCGACCACCCCCGGCACCCCCACCGTGGGTGCGGTGACCGCCACCAGCGTCGCGCTGACCTGGACCGCGTCCACCGACAACAATGCGGTGACCGGTTACGAGGTCTACCGGGCCACCGGCGCCAGCGGTGGCACGTTCGCGCTCATCGGCACCTCGGCGACGAACTCCTTCACCAGCACCGGACTCACCCCGGCGACCACCTACCGCTTCAACGTCCGCGCCCGCGACGCCGTGCCCAACTTCTCGGCGAACTCGGGCACCGTCTCCGCCACCACTCAACAGGGCGGCGGCACCGGCACCTGCCGGGTGACCTATTCGGCGTCCAACTGGGGCGGCAGCAGTGGCTTCACCGCCAACCTCACGGTCGCCAACACCGGCACCACGGCGATCAACGGCTGGACGCTCGCCTTCACCTTCCCCGGCGGACAGCGGGTGTCGCTCCCCGGCTGGAGCGCCACCTGGGCCCAGGCCTCGGGTAGCGCCGACGTCACTGCGGTTCCCTTCGACTGGAACCGCAACCTGGCCCCGAACACGTCGACCGGCATCGGGTTCAACGGCACCTTCTCCGGCACCAACACCGCCCCAACCACCTTCACCCTCAACGGAGCCACCTGCACCACCGGCTAACTCTCCACAGGGGAAACGGGTTCCGTCCGAGCGGCCCCCGGCCTCTCGGGCGGAACCCTCCTGACCTCTTTCCCCCGCTCGCCAGCCCACCACCGAATTCTCGGTTCCAGCACCCGAGTTCTCGGTTCCAACATGCGAGTTGCCGGGTTCCCATTGAGGCGGTCGCGCCGGCCCGCAACCGACAACTGATCAGCCCGGAACCGGGGACTCGCCGGACCGGAGCCGGGGACTCGCCGGACCGGAGCCGGGGACTCGCCGAGGTTGCCGGGCGTTGTCGGCGAGTTGCCGATTGGGGCAATCGAGTTGCTAGCTCGGGTACCTGAGTTGCCAGTGAGGACCATGTCGCGGCTTGCCGCGATGTCCTTCCAACCAAGGACATCGGGGAGGCGCGGATTCCTTGGGAGCAAAGGGATCGGTTGGTGGCTCTCAGAACGGCAGCGTCACGGTGAACACCGTGCGTCCCGGCACGCTGGCCACGTCGACGGTGCCGTGATGTGCGGCCACCACGCCGGCGACGATGGACAGGCCGAGGCCGGTGCTGCCGGCGGCCCGGGAGCGTGAGTCGTCGCCTCGGGCGAAGCGTTCGAACACGTCGGGCAGCAGCGCGGCCGGAATTCCCGGTCCGTCGTCGGTGACCGTAAGGATTGTACTGTCCTTTGTGGAGGATAGGGCGGCGGTGACAGTGGTACCGGGCGGTGTGTGGGTTCGGGCGTTGCCGAGCAGGTTGACCAGAACCTGGTGCAGGCGCTGCGGATCGCCGGTGACGATGACCGGTTCGGGCGGGATCTCCAGGCGCCAGTGGTGCTCCGGACCGGCCACCCGCGCGTCGCTGACCGCGTCCACCACCAGCCGGGACAGGTCGGTCTCGACCGCCGCCAGCGGCCGGCCGGCGTCCAACCGGGCCAGCAGCAACAGGTCCTCGACCAGGGTGGTCATCCGGTCGGACTCGGACTCCACCCGGCGCATCGCGTGCGCCACGTCCGGGGGCACCGCCGCCAGGATGCGCCGGGTCAGCTCGGCGTAGCCGCGGATCGCGGCCAGCGGGGTGCGCAGCTCGTGCGAGGCGTCGGCGACGAACCGACGCACCCGGGTCTCGCTGGCCTGCCTGGCCTCCAGCGCGTTGCCGATGTGACCGAGCATCCGGTTGAGCGCGGCGCCGACCTGTCCCACCTCGGTGTGCGCGTCGGTGTCGCCGGCCGGCACCCGCACCGACAGCGCGACCTCGCCGCGGTCCAGCGGCAGCTCGGCCACCCGCCCGGCGGTGGCGGCGACCCGGCGCAGCGGCCGCAGCGTGCGCCGGACGATGAGCGTGCCGGCGCCGGCCGCCGCGAGCAGCGCGGCCAGCGAGACACCGCCGAGGATCAGGCCGACGTTCCACAGCGTGTCGTTCACCGGGGCCATCGGCAGCCCCAGCATCAGCTTGTCGCCCGGCGGCGTCCGGAACGCCCGGACCCGGTAGTGCCCGAAGCCGGCGACGTCGACGTCGTGGGTCCGGCCGTCGATCGGGATCACGGCGAGCTGCGCCCGGCCCTCGGTGCTGATCTCCGCCCGCCCCCCGTCATCGGTGGAACGCTGGGCGAACCGGGCCGTGCCATCGATGAACAGGGCGGCCAGCGTGCCGGGGCCGTGGCCGGGGGAGTCGAGCGGGTTCGGCGGCGAGCCGGGCGGCCGGGCACCCCCGGGCCCACCCGGTTGCCGGCCGGGCGGTCCGACCGTCAGCCCGTTGGGGGACCGGTTGCCCGCCGTGGCGAGCTCCTTGTCGAGCTGCCGGATCAGGTACGACCGCAGGGCGAACTCGGCGCCCAAGCTGATCACGAGGGTGACCGCGGCCACCACGGCGACGAGCTGGGCGGTCAGCTTCGCGCGCAGTGACCACCGGCGCTCACCCCGGGGGCTTGAGGACATAACCCGCGCCCCGCCTGGTGTGGATCATCGGTGCCCGGCCGGCGTCGATCTTCTTGCGCAGATAAGAGATGTACAGCTCGACGACGTTGGCCTGCCCGCCGAAGTCGTAGCTCCACACCCGGTCGAGGATCTGCGTCTTGGACAGCACCCGCCGAGGGTTGCGCATCAGGAAGCGGAGCAGTTCGAACTCGGTTGCGGTCAGCGTGATCGGCTCGCCGGCGCGGTGCACCTCACGGCTGTCCTCGTCCAGGGTCAGGTCGCCGACCACCAGCTTCGCGCCCGCCTCCGCCTCGGTGACGCCGGTGCGGCGCAGCAGCGCGCGCAGTCGCAGCACGACCTCCTCCAGGCTGAACGGCTTGGTCACGTAGTCGTCACCGCCCGCGGTGAGCCCGGCGATCCGGTCCTCGACGGCGTCCCGGGCGGTCAGGAAGAGCACCGGCAGCCGGGGCGCGTCGGCCCGCATCCGGCGCAGCACCTCCAACCCGTCGAAGTCCGGCAGCATCACGTCGAGCACCACCGCGTCCGGCCGGAACTCGCGGGCCTCCCGCACCGCGCCCCGGCCGTCCGCGGCGCTGCGCACCTCCCACCCCTCGTAGCGCAGGGCCATGGTGATCAGCTCGGCCAGCGTCGACTCGTCGTCCACCACCAGGATCCGCACGGGCGAACCGTCCGGCCGGCGTAGCTCCGTGCGGGCGGGCGCACTCACGATGGTCACGATCCTCAATCGTCGGGTGCCATTCTGTGCGTTTCCTGTGTATCACCTGTGTGCCCCGGGCTCACAGGTTCGCCGAGGGGTACGCACAGCTCGTTCACAGGCTCGGCCGCGACCCTGTCGGTATGGCGTATGCGGTCACCACGAGGACGTCGCGGCTGCTCAGCGCCGCCTCGTCCACTTTGGACGAACATGCCGGGCTGGTCGGCGCGCTGCCCTGGCGCGGCGGGGTCGGCCGGTTGATCGCGGACGTGCAGGCCGCCGGGTTGACCGGCCGCGGCGGTGCGGGTGCCCCGACCTGGCGCAAACTGGCCACGGTCGCGACCACCGAACGGCCGGTCGTGGTGGCCAACGCGGCGGACAGCGAGCCGGCGTCGGCCAAGGACGTGACCCTGCTGACCCGGTGCCCGCATCTGGTGCTCGACGGCCTACAACTGGCGGTGGAGACCGTCGGGGCGACCGCGGTCTATCTCTACGTCAAGCCGGGACCGGCCGCCGGCAAGGCCCGGGAGGCGCTGGCCGAGCGGGCCGCCAAACGCTGGGACCAGTTTCCGGTCCGGGTGGTGGAGGCCGAGGAGTCCTTCGTGGCGGGGGAGGAGTCGGCGGTGCGGGCCCGGATCGAGGGACCGTGCGCCCGGGCGTTCCCGCGTCGCCGGCGCCACGTGCGCCCGGTGCTCGACGGCCGCGCGCTGCTGGTGCAGAACGTGGAGACGCTGGCCCATCTCGCGCAGATCGCCCGGCACGGCCCCGGCTGGTTCCGCCGGCTGGGCACCGCGGCCGAGCCGGGCACGTTCCTGACCACGGTCAGCGGGGCGGTCGCCCAGCCCGGGGTCTACGAGGTGCCGATCGGCATCCCCGCGTCGGACCTGATCCGGCTCGCCGGCGGAACCCGGGGCCGGCCGCGGGCCGTGCTGCTCGGCGGCTACCACGGAACCTGGCTGCCGGCCGCGACGCTGGGTGACGCGCCGCTTTCCCGGGCCGGGCTCGGGTCGCTCGGCGCCGGGCCCGGAACGGGTGTGGTCGTGCTGTCGTCGGCGGCCCAGTGCGGGCTCGCCGAGACGGCTGGGATCGTTCGATACCTTGTGGCGCAACGCACCCGGCAGTGCGGGCCGTGCCGGACCGGGCTGCCGGCGATCGCCGCGCGGCTCGAGGATCTGGTGCACGGGCGGGGCGAAACCCTGCCGCAGCTGGCGTCCCTGGTCGCCGGCCACGGTGCGTGCCGGCACCTGGACGGCGCGGCGAACCTGGTGCGCAGTGCCCTGGTCGCCTTCGACCGGGAGATCGGCCTGCATCGGCGCTCGCTGTGCTCGGCACCGGACTGAGAAATTCGGTTGGCGATCGTGCCGGCGTTGCCTACCGTGCAGGTCGTGCACTTCTGCTTCGTGATGCCGCGCCGTGTCCGCCGCCCGGCGGACGTGGGGGTGGCATCCGCTCGTTGACGAGTGGGCGGCCCGGGTCGTCGCCGATTCCGGCGTCCGCCCGGGCGAACTCGTCGTCGACGCCGGGGCCGGCACCGGTGCCCTCACCCGACACCTGATCGCGGCCGGTGCCCGCGTGCTCGCCGTCGAACTGCACCCGATCCGGGCGCGGTCGCTGCGTGATCGGTTCGCCGGCGCACCGGTGACCGTGGTGCAGGCCGACATCCTGGAGATCCGCTGGCCCGCCCGGCCGTTCCGGGTGGTCGCCAGCCCGCCGTTCGGGATCACCAGCCCATTGCTGCGGCTGCTGCTGCGCCCCGGCTCCCGGCTGCACGCCGCCGACCTGGTCCTGCAACGGGCCGTCGTGCGCCGCTACGCGACCCGCCCCGACCGGCACTGGTCCATCCGCACCGGCCGCCCGCTGCCGCGCGGCGCGTTCGACCCGCCCCCGCAGGTCGACTCGGCGGTGCTGGTGGTCCGCCGCCGTGCCTAGCGGACCAGGGCCAGCAGCTCGTCCACCGACCACTGGTCGTCGGCGTGCTGCCCGTACTTGCTGGCCAGCACCCGCCCGTCGGGCGCGATGAGGAAGTCGGCGGGCAGCCCGAGCCGTCCGTTGGGCTGCCGGCGCGACGGGGGCGGCCGGCGGCGGCGCAGGATCGGGCCGAGGTCGCGCAGCGTGCCCCACACCACCGCGCCCCAGGCCCGCGGGTCGAGCAGCGCGCGCGGCCCGGATTCGACGCCGAACTCGGTGTACTGCCGCTTGTCCGGGTCGGCGACCACGTCGAACGGCAGGTCCGCGATGTGCGGCCGGAGTTCCGCGGCGGGGGAGTGGAACAGCACGACCTCGCGCACGCCGGCCGCGGTGATCTCGGCGTGCCGGCGGACGAACGACCGCAGATGCAGGTTGCACACCGGGCAGCCGGCGAACCGGCGGAACTGCAGGTGCACCAACCGTTCGGGGTCCGGCACCGGCACCAGTGCCCCGGGCACGGTCGCCAGCTTGCGCGCCGTGATCTCGACCCCCGGCTCGATTCTGCTCACCGTCACCGCCTTCTCGTAAGCCCGCCCGTACCGTCAACGGGTTACCACCGATCAAGAGTTCCGGGCGCGATGTGACATTGCGCGGAACGCGGGAAGCGAGGAATGTCGGTGGCGTGCACCGACATGACCGGGGACTGGCCTATGACCTGGCGACGCTGCGCAGCCGGCGGCGGGCATTGACGTTGTTCGGCGGTGCGGGGTTGGCCGTGCTCGCCGGGTGCACGTCCGGGGAGCCGGCGGACCCGGCGACCGCCGCGCCAGCGCCGACGGCCGGCGGTGGGCCGGTCGAGGAGATTCCGGCGGAGACCGGCGGGCCGTTCCCGGGTGACGGGAGCAACGGGCCCAACGTGCTCACCGAAAGCGGGGTCGTGCGCGCGGACATCCGGTCCAGCATCGGTTCGGCGTCCGGGGTGGCGGACGGGGTGCCGCTGCGGCTGGACCTGACCGTGCTCGAGGCGGACACCGGGGACGCGCTGGCCGGGGCCGCGGTGTACGTGTGGCAGTGCGACCGGGAGGGCCGCTACTCGATGTACTCCCCGGGCGCCACCGGGGAGAACTATCTGCGCGGCGTGCAGGCCGCGGACGACTCCGGGCGGCTCGCCTTCACCAGCATCTTCCCGGCCGCGTACTCCGGGCGGTGGCCGCACATCCACTTCGAGGTGTACCGGAGCCTCGGCGACGCCACGGCGGGCGGCACCAAGATCATCACCTCGCAGCTCGCGCTGCCCGAGGAGGTGTGCCGCGCCGTCTACGGCGGCCCCGGCTACGACATCAGCGCGCGCAACTTCGCCCGCACCGACCTGAGCAGCGACACCGTGTTCCGGGACGGTCATGCGCGGCAGTTGGCACAGGTCACCGGAGACGTCGGGAGCGGATTGACCGCCACCCTGGCGATTCCGGTCTGACACGATGGGTGGGTGATGCTCGCCGACGCGCGGTCGCTGGACGAACAGGACAAGCTGGCCGGTTTTCGGGACCGGTTCGTGCCGATCGGGGATCCCGCCGTGGTGGCGTACCTGGACGGCAACTCGCTGGGCCGGCCACCGAAGTCCACTGTAGACAGTTTGAACGATCTCCTTGTCCGGCAATGGGGTTCACGGATGATCCGGGCCTGGGGCGAGGGCTGGCTTGAGCTGCCGGAGCGGATCGGTGACCGGCTCGGCGAGGTGTGCCTCGGCGCCGCGCCCGGCCAGGTGATCGTGGCCGACTCCACGACGATCTGCCTGCACAAGGCGATCCGGGCCGCGGCGGCGCTGCGGCCCGGCCGCACCGAGCTGGTCACCGACGCGCTGAACTTCCCCACCGACCGGTACGTCACCGAGGCGGTCGCCGAGGATCTCGGCCTGACCGTGCGCTGGGTCCGGCCGGACCTGCGGGCCGGGGTCACCGCGGCGCAGCTGGCCGAGGTCGTCGGCGAGTCGACCGCGGTGGTCACCCTCTCGCACGTCGCCTACCGCTCGGCCTACCTGGCCGATCTGGCCGCGATCACCGAATTGGTGCACGAAGCCGGCGCCCTGGTGGTCTGGGACCTGTGCCACAGCGCCGGCGCGGTCCCGGTGCGGCTGGACGCGGGCGGCGCGGACTTCGCGGTCGGCTGCACCTACAAGTTCCTCAACGCCGGCCCGGGCGCGCCCGCGTTCCTCTACGTGCGCGCCGCGCACCAGCCGGACTTCGCGGCGCCGCTGCGTGGCTGGATCGGCACCGAGAACATCTTCGCGATGGACGACGACTTCCGTCCGGCGCCCGGGATGCGCCGGGTGCTCTCCGGCACCCCGCCGATCGCGGGTCTGCTCTGTGTCGCCGCGGGCGTGGAGTTGCTCGCCGAGGCCGGGATCGACCGGGTGCGGGCCAAGTCCACCGCGCTCACCCGAATGCTGATCGAGCTGGCCGACGAGTGGCTGGCCCCGCTCGGCTACACCCTGGCCTCACCGCGCGCGGACGATGAGCGCGGCGGCCACGTCACCCTCGACCATCCGCGGGCCGCGGTGCTGACCGAGCGGTTCGTGAACGCCGGGGTGATCCTCGACTTCCGTGCGCCGCACGGGATCCGGCTCGGCCCGGCCGCGCTGTCCACCAGCTTCGCCGAGCTGTGGGCCGGGCTGGACGTGATCCGCCGCTTGTCCGGTTAGACATTCCCGGACTGTTTCGCTGGAACGCAACGACAGCAGTCAATCCCGGAGTGGCGGTCTGGTGGCCAGCGCGATCGTGATCACCGGGCTGGGCTCGGTGCCGCCGGGTGGCACGATCTGCTCGACCGTCTGGCCTTGCTCGGTGGCCGGATGCAGCTTGGTGCTCCAGCCACCCCGCGACCGCCCGAGCGCGTGATCGGCTGGCTCCCGGTTGGCCCACTCCAGCCGGTGGCTCTTTCTGCGCGCCCCCCTTTTCCGCGCCCCGGCAGCGTGCTGATGCGCCCGAGCGATGGTCGAGTCGACGCTGACATCCCAGGTAATCCACCCCGCAGCGTCGGCCCGGGCCTGTAACCGAGCGAGGATCGCCGCCCAGACCCCGGCCCGCTGCCAACGACGAAACAACCCATAGACCGCCTGCCAGGATCCATACGCAGACGGCACATCCCGCCACGGTGCGCCAACCCGAACCCGCCAGCGGATCCCGTTGATCAACTGCCGCTTCGGCCACTTCGGCGGGCGGCCCGGCCTCTTCCCGACCGGCAGCAGCGGTTCCAGGACCGCCCACTGGACGTCGGACAGATCGGCCCGCCCCGTCACCGCAACGCTCACCGACGAGGTCTCCGGTCTTCTTGATCGTCTTGGTCGATGATCGATCTCTACACAGGTCCTAGCCGCGCTGCTGGACCGGCGTGCCAACCGGCCCGATCGGCGGCCCGGTCAGTGGGCGGCTTGACGGTGCGCGCACAGGACAACGGGGCGTCCCCCCGCGATCGGGGGCGCCGCGTGGCGTCCGGGCCCCGTGGAGTTGGGAGTGCGGGAACCGCATCGGTGGTTTGTGTTCTGGGTAGGGCCGGACTTTGGGGGTTCAGCGCTTCATCAATCCGAGCATCGGGACCGTGTAAGTGAAAGCGGTCGAGCGCTAGAGATCGCGCCGAGCGTAGAGGCGCGCGGAGAGCGCGGTGGAGGCGAGTCCGAGGATGCTGAGGGCCGCGATCGCGGCGACGGTGAGCCGGGCGGGGTTCGCGTCCTCGAGCCACGACAGCAGCCCGGTGCGGACAGCGGGGAACCCCCATGCGAGGAATAGGACGGCGATGATGATGGCGGGAGGGAAGACGGCGACGATGCGAATCGGGCCCGGGCCGGTCGCGAAGAACGCGGGTAGTTGGGCGACAAGCAGAATGCCGATGAGCGTGACGCTGGCGGCGGCGACGACGGCGACGACGGCCCACTCGAACTCGGCGCCGAAGGCGAGCGCGGCAACCGGAGCCACGAGGGTCCCTGCGACGGTGAGTGCGATCAGCAGCAGTAGGCAGGTCGCATAACGGCCGAGGACGACGTGCTGGCGCCGGATGCCGAGCGCGGCGTAGAGGGTGTCGAGGCGGCCGCGTTCGTCGTTTCCGAACAGGTGCATCGGGGTGTTGAGAACCGCCAAGCAGGATATCCCCGGGATCAGCAGGTACGGGCTGAGGAGCACGGCGCTGGCCACCAGCGTCGAGACGCCGACGATCGCCGCAGGGATGATCAAGAACTTCGCGTTGGGCCGCATGGACCGCAGGTCCAGGCCGACGAAGCGGGCAATGGCATGCATGTCAGGGCTCCTCGTCGCTGGACCGCACATGATGAACGACGACCCGCTCGATCGTCGGGGTCTCGATCTGGACGCCCGAGCCGAACCCGGCGGTGTCGGCGGTGCGGATGATGCCGTCGAAGTTGTGCTGACCGCGGCGCAGGCCCCGGATCAGTGGTGTGTTCTCCGCGGTGAGGTCCGTCAACGCTCCTCGAATGTAGGCGAACTCCTCGATGAGTTCGTCCACGGCGCCGGAGTAGATGACCTGACCGCCATCGACGAACACTAGGTAGTCGGCGAAGTGCTCCAGGTCGCTGGTGATGTGCGTGGAGAACAGTATCGACGCCTCCGGACGGCGCATGTGCTCGCGCAGCAGATCGACCAGGTCGGCACGCGCGGCCGGGTCAAGGCCGCTGGTGGGCTCATCCAGGATCAGCAGATCGGGATGATTGCCCATCGCCAGCCCGATCATCAGCTTGTTGCCCTGGCCCCGCGACAGCTTGTTCACTCGCTCGTTGGCCCCCAGCCTGAACCGGCGGCACAGCCGGTCGAACCAGTCCTGGTCCCAACCGGGTCGAGACGCGGCATAGGCGGCCGCCGCGTCACGGACGCGCCAGTACGGCAGCACGAACGGTTGGTCGAACACGACCCCGACCTCGCCGATCGGCGGCATCGCGATCGTTCCCGCGTCCGAGCGGACGAGCCCGAGCAGCGTGCGCAGCGTCGTCGTCTTGCCCGAGCCGTTGGCACCGACCATCCCGGTGACGAAGCCCCGCGGAACGCGAAGGTCCAGCGGGCCGAGGGTGAAGTCTCCGCGGCGCTTCACGAGCCCGACGGCCTCCACAATGTGCTCTGTCGTGTTCATCGCTCCCATTCCTGCGCGAGCATCGCAGTCAACTCCTCCAGCGAGACCAGGCCGATGTGCCGGGTGCGCTCGACGATCTGCCGAAACTCCGCCCGCGCCCGGTCCAGACAGTCCCAGCGGGCCTGCTCTGGGTCGATCTGCGCGACGAACGAGCCCTTGCCAGGCACGTTCACGATCAGCCCCTCGGCGGCCAGGTCGTTGTACGCCCGCGTGGTCGTGATCAGGCTGACCCGCAACTCTGCGGCCAGCGCGCGCAATGACGGCAGCGGCGTCCCGGCCGCGAGCTCCCCGGCCATGATCTGCTGTCGAATCTGCTCAACGATCTGCTCATACAGGGGTACTCCGGGCACAGGCGAGACGATGACGTGCATCCGCAAAGCCTCCACCACATCTACTGTCTATGCTCAGTATGGACAGATGCCGGCTGCGGAGTCAAGAGGGCGAGGTCGCGCCGACTCCTCCCGGGCCAACCGGCCTACCCGCGCCGCCACCGGATCGCCCGCGACGATCCCCGTCAAGGCCGACCAACACACCCATCGCCGAGCCAAAGGCTCGGCCGGAGGACGGCCACCAGCGTTCGATCCACAGCTCTACAAGCAGCGCCACGCCGTGGAATGCGGCATCAACCGACTCAAACGCCACCGCGCCGTGGCCACCAGGTACGACTCGCCCTGCGCTACCAAGCCACCGTGCACGTCGCCACCATCGACATCTGGCTACGCGCCCTCGCCAACACCACTTTCTAAACAGGTCCTAGCGCTCAGGCCCCGGCGAGTTCCCGGCTCCGGACCGGCGAGTCGTTACGTCGGGCCGATCGCCGCCGCTGCGCGGCGCGGCCGCCGCGCAGCGGCGGCGGTGCGGTGCGGCGGTGTGGGTGCGGGGTGGGCTGCCGGAACCGGCCAGTCCGCTGCATCCCGGATCGGCGGTTCGGGGGCTGGAATCGGCGATTCGGGTGTTGGAGCCGGGGGTTCGGGTGCTGGAGCCGGGGACTCGCCGGAGGGCGCCGGGCGTTCGGCGAGTTGCTGGGTCGGGGTCGACGAGTTGCCGGGTCCGGGTTGGTGAGTTGCTGGGTCCGGGTGGGCGAGTCTTGGGTTCTGGGGGTGGTGAGTGCCGGTTCCGGCGCCAGGGGGTAAGCGCCGGAACCGGCGATCGGCGGCCCTGCTCCGCCGGGCGGTCGCCGCCGGTGGATCCGGGGTGGTGGCGGCGGGCGCTTAACGCGGTTTGTCGATGCCGTGCAGGCGCAGGAGGTTCTCGCCGAGGATCTTGCGTTTGGCGGTGTCGGTGAGCTGGGGATAGCCGTAGCCGTCGCAGAGGTCCTGCGGGATCTGGAAGTCCATGAAGGCACGCAATGCCCACTGCGGGTGGAAGATCGGCGCCTCGCTGCCGTAGACGATCTTGTCTTCGCCGCACCAGAACAGCAGTTTCCCGATGATCTCGGCGAACATGCGGGGCGCCCGGACCACGAAGTTGATCGTGGCGGCGATCGAGGCGTACAGGTTCGGGTAGCGGATGAGCTGCCAGCACGTCTCGTCCAGGAACGGCAGGCCGACGTGGTAGATCACGAAGTTGATGTCCGGGAAGTTGGCCGCGGCGCCGTCCATGTCCCAGGTCTGCGTGTGCTCGATCGGTTGGGGGCCGAGCGGCACGCCCTTGTGCACACCGATCAGGTTCACGCCGAGTTCCTGCGCCTTCTCGAACACCGGGAAGGCCACCCGCGGATCGTCCATCCGCCAGGGGAACGGCTGGCCGTAGTCGTAGCGCACGTTGTAGAACTTGAACGCCTTCGCGCCGAACTCGCCGACCTGACGCTCCATCAGGTCCAGCGCGCGCCGGCCCTCAAGCGGGTTCACCGAACCCCAGAACACCGTCTTGTCCGGGTCGCGCGCGGCCAGCTCCGCGCACTCCTCCCACGGGGACAGCCCGTCGGCGTACAGGTCGGTCAGCGGCAGCGGCATCGCCACCAGCATGTCGGTGTCCGACTCCTCGTAGACCATCCGCCGGATGTCCTCGATCGTCCACTTGCGCAGGAACTGCTCGGCGGACAGGTGGGTGGCGTCGTCCGGGGTCAGCGTGGCGTGGAAGGCGTAGAGGTGGTTGGAGAACATCTCGCCCGGCTTGCCGAACGCGTTCTTCGGCTCGAAGTTGAACGGGTGGGCCACCCCGTCGAACACGAAGACGTCATCGATCACGGCCGGCCTCCTTCCGGGTCGGTTGGTGTGCGGCGATGTAGGCGTCCCGGTCGGCGACCGCCACCGGGTCGGGCAGGAAGCGCAGCTTGGACCGGGCCGAGTCGGACAGCCGGTCAGTGGTCCACGGGGTGTGCCAGACGATCTCGACCTCGGCGGTGTCCACGCCGGGCAGGGCCTCGACCCGCTCGCGCACGTCGGTGAGCACCCGCGCGGCGAACGGGCACCAGCCGGAGGTGAGCAGCAGCTCCACCCGGGCGTGCCCGTCGTGCTCCGACACCGAGTGCAGCAATCCCATGTCCACCACGGAGATGCCCTTCTCCCGGCAGCACGGGTCGAACACGTCGGACAGCGCGTCGGCGAAGCGTTTCGGAATCCGCTCCATCCCTCGACCCTCGCAGTCCGCACCGCCGGCCTCAACTCGGAGATTTCAAATGACGAAAACGGGGGATGGCCGACGCCCGCGGTGGCGGCGCACAATGGGTGCGCCGGTGACCCCGAGGTCGTGGGACGGTGAGCCATGCGCGACGCGGCACCCGAACCGTCCGACCTGGTTCGCTCGGTGTCCCGGGCGTTCCGGGTGCTCGAGGAGGTGGGCGCGAGCCCGGCCCCGCTGACCGTGAAGGCGATCGCCCGCCGCTGCGAGCTGAACCTGTCCACCGCCTATCACCTGGTCCGCACGTTGACCTACGAGGGTTACCTCACCCGGGGCGACGACGGCCACTACCGGCTGGGCTCCTCGGTGGCCATGCGGTTCCACGAGATGCTGTCCTCGCTGCACCGGCCACCGCAGGCGCACCAGGTGCTGCGGCACCTGTCGGCGCTCACCCGGCGCACCGCCTACCTCGGTAGGTTCGTCTCCGGCCGGATCATGATCACCGATCTGGTCGAGGGCCCGGACTCGCCGTACCTGGAGGATCTCGAGGTCGGCCTGGACGTGGCCGCGCACGCCACGGTGATCGGCAAGACGCTGCTCGCCGCGCTGCCCCGATCCCGGCGGGCCGAGTACCTGGCCGAGCAGGGCATGCCCCGGTTCACCGCGCGCACGACGGTGGACACCGACGAGCTGGAGGCGGAGCTGTCCGGCATCCGGGCCGGCCGGGCGGTGCTCGAGCACGGCCAGTTCCGGGACGGGGTGTCCTGCGTCGGCGCGCTGATCCGGCGGGACTGCGCCGAGGACCCGTGGTGGACCGTGGTTTCGTCCACTTTGGACGACGAGGTGCCCGGTGAGCTGGTCTGGCACACCGTGCGGGCCGCCCGGGACCTGGGCTCTTGACTAAATGGACCAATCATCGAATGATTCATGCACTACCGCCGAGATGGACGCGGGGGCATACGATGACGTACCAGGCTGGCAACCCTTCTCGTAGGACGGCACTGAGGTATCTCGGCGTCGGAGGCGGTGCGGCAGCGGCGAGCGCGCTGCTGGCGTCGTGCACCGGCGTCCAGGAGGGCCAGGGCGGCGAGAACGCTGCCGCCACCGGCAACTTCCCGGATACCCCGGACTGGCGGTTCGTGTTCGTCAACCACGTGACCACGAACTCGTTCTTCGTCCCGACCAAGACCGGCATGGCCGACGCGGCGGCCCTGCTCGGCATCCCCGAGCCG
Source organism: Actinophytocola sp. (assembly GCF_035762905.1). Taxonomy (GTDB): domain Bacteria; phylum Actinomycetota; class Actinomycetes; order Mycobacteriales; family Pseudonocardiaceae; genus DASYTH01. The sequence goes on along the minus strand of NZ_DASUCC010000035.1, from coordinate 106,750 downwards.
CAGTGGACCGGCTCGGAGAACGGCAACGTGGCCCAGATGGCCAGCGCCATGGAGACCGCGATCAACGCCAACGCACCCGGCATCGCCATCGCGCTGACCGACAACAGCGCGTTCATCGAGCCGACCAAGACCGCGCTCGGCAAGGGCATCCCGGTCATCGCCTACAACGCCAACGCGGCCAACAACTTCCCGCTGTCCTACGTCGGGCAGGACCTGTACTTATCCGGTTTCCTCATGGGCCAGCGGATCGCCCGGGACGTCCAGTCCGGCGACATCCTGGTCGGCATCTCCCAGCCGGGCGGCAACAACGTGCAGCCCCGGCTGGACGGGATCATCGACGCCCTGCGGGTGGCCGCGCCCGGCGTGACCGTGCGGTCGGTCAACACCGGCGCCGAGCAGGCCGGCGAGCTGAACGCGATGACCGCCGCCTACACCGGGAACCAGGGCGCCAAGGGCATCTACGCGGTCGACGCCGGCAGCACCGAGGCCTGCGCGAAGCTGATCACCGACCGCGGCCTGACCGGTCAGATCCGCGGCGGCGGGTTCGACCTGCTCAAGGGCTCGCTCGAGGGCGTGAAGTCGGGCGCGCTGGACTTCACCATCGACCAGTCGCCGTACCTGCAGGGCTTCCTGACCGTGCTGTACCTGTACCTGTACCGGCTGTCCGGCACGTTGGTCTCCCCGCCGGTCACCGACACCGGCCTGACCTTCGTGACCAAGGAGGTCGCCGACCTGTACCTGTCGGCGGACAGCAAGTTCGAGGGCGGCTCGAAGAGCGAACTGATCAACATGCCGTCGGCGATCCCGCTGCCGCCGCCGCAGCAGTTGAACCGGTAGCGACATGTCGTTCCTGGTCGGTCTGACCCGGATCAAGGAACTCAGCATCCTGCTGGTGACGATCGCCGCAGGCATCTACTTCACCGTCACCAGCGACGCGTTCAACTCGCTCGCGAACTACCAGACGATCGCCCAGTACGTCGCCCCCTGGGCGATCGTCGCGGCGGGCGAGGTGATGCTGCTCATCTGCGGTGAGATCGACCTGTCCGCCGGGTTCGTGTTCACGCTGTCTCCGTTCGTGCTGATGCTGTTCTACGTCAACGGGGCGCCGATGGCCGTGGCGCTGTTCGGCGCGATCCTGATCTGCACGCTGATCGGGACGGTCAACGGGTTGATTCGGACCGTGCTCACACTGCCGTCGTTCATCACCACGCTGGGCATGGCGTTCCTGCTCCAGGGTCTGGTCCTGATCATCTCCAACGCCCGGCCGGTCAGCGTGCCGACCGGGCACGGGATCCTGGAGGTGTTCGGCGGGGCGCGGTGGTCGGAGTTCATGTGGGCGCTGGTGATCGTGGCGATCATGCAGACGCTGTTGTCCGCCACCAGGTTCGGCATCTACACCCAGGCCACCGGCGGAAACCCGATCGGAGCCGCCGAGTCTGGGATCCGGGTGAACCGGGTCAAGGTGGTCAACTTCGCGATCTGCAGCACGCTCGCCGGGCTGGCCGGCATCCTGCAGGGCACCCGGGTCGACTCCTACGACCCGACCAACGGCGGTTTCAACGTGATGTTCTTCGCCGTGGCGTCGGCGGTCATCGGCGGTACGGCGCTGCTCGGCGGATCCGGGACGGTGATCGGGGCGTTCCTCGGCGCGCTGCTGCTCGGCATCGTGTTCGACGGGTTCAACCTCACCGGGGTCAGCGCCAACGCGTTCAACGTGGTGCTGGGCATCGCCATCCTGTTCGCCATGATTCTCAACGTGTCACTGATCGTGCTGCGAAAACGGTTCGGCACCCGGGGGGTGACATGACCGAGGACAACGGCATCCCGATGGTGATGGAGGCCAGGAACATCAGCAAGAAGTTCGGCCCGGTCACCGCGCTGCGCGACATCAACCTGCACGTGCGCAAGGGCGAGATCCTCGGCCTGATCGGCGACAACGGCGCCGGCAAGTCCACGCTGATCAAGATCCTGACCGGGTACCACCAGCCCGACGGCGGGTCGCTGCAATTCGAGGGCGAGGACGTGACGCTCCGCTCGGTGGTGCACGCCCGCTCGCTCGGCATCGAGACCGTGTTCCAGGATCTGGCCCTGGTCAACGACCTGCCCGTCTACCTCAACCTGCACCTGAACAAGGAACTGGTGCACCGCCCGATCCCGTTCCTGCGCCGCAAGGAGATGCGCCGCCGGGCCCGCGAGGCCCTCGACTCGATCGGCATCCGCATTCCCTCGGTCAACATCGAGGTCGCCCTGCTCTCCGGCGGCCAGCGCCAGGCGATCGCGGTGGCCCGGTCCGTCTACTCCAACGCGAAACTGCTGTTGCTGGACGAGCCGCTGGCCGCCATGGGCGCCAAGGAAAGCGGCCTGATCCTGCGCCTGCTCGACTCGCTCAAGCGCCGCGGCGACCTCGCGATCATCCTGATCGCACACAACTACAGCCAGATCGTCGACATCTGCGACCGGGTGAACCTGCTGCAGCACGGCGAGATCACCTTCGACCGCGCCTCGAAGGACACCTCGGTCGCCGAACTCCTCGAACTGGTGCACGCCGAGTACCGCCTCAACCCCACCCAGGCCGACCATTCATGAGTTTGAACCTGCCCTCCGGGTGTATTGGATAGGTCTGTATCTGGCTTGCGGCTGAAATTGGTTCGTGGGGCGGGATTATCTGGTTGTCGTGATGGAGGTGCCGGGTAGTCTGGGTGCCGGCAGGAGCGCCTGCCGCACTCCGAGCTGTCCGTGGCCCGTGCCCGCGGCGGCGGTGAGGACAAGGGCCGCTGGTTCGCGCTGTCGGTGAGTTCGGTCATTGCTGAGCCAGGCGATCAGGGCGCGGGGCGGTATCGCCGTGAGGGGCATGGCGTGACTGACGACAGCGCGTTGAAGAAGCAGATCCGGGCCCGGATGGCCGAGACCGGGGAGAAGTACACCGTCGCCCGTCGGATGGTGGTTGCCGGGCGTGCTGCCGGCCAGCCGCCGGTGGTGTTGCGGGTTTATCTGAATCCGAACGTGGATGTGGCGCTGACCGCCGAGGCGGGTCGGGCGTATGCCGCGGCTGATGAGCAGGGGCGCCGGGAGATCGTGGGCCGGCTGCTGGCGGAGCAGATCGAGGTGGCCGGGGCGGACGCGGGACTTGCCGCTGGTTCGAAGGTGGTGACGGACCTGGAGTTGCGCGCCGAGGCGGAGGCCGCGCAGGACGCCGCGGTCCGCGGTGTGGTGCAGCGGGGGGTGGAACGGGCGGTCGGGCTGTCGGCGGTGGAGGTGAGCCGGGCCGCGGATCGGCTGCGGGTCGATATCCGCGCCGCCCGGCCGATCTTGCTGGCCGGTCCTCGCGGTGCGGAGGCCGACCGGCTCCGCGGCGAGTTGGAGGAGTTGACCGGCAGGCGGGTGCGGCTGGACATCCGGGAGGTGCCTGACCCGCAGGAGGAGTCGCGGAGCGCAGGGTCCGAGCGCGCGGGCTGAGGACCGGTGCGCCGGTCTGTGCACGGTCGGTCCTGTCCCGGAACCGGCCTGCCGCGCGTTCGGCGAGATGGTCGGCGCCCCTGTCGGCCACAGCAATCGAGGCGGCAGCGAACAAAGATCGCCGCAGGCGCCGGCCTGCGGCCGGGGCCGGGACACGAGCCGTGGCGTGGGTCAGCGGGTCGCGGTTGGGCGGAACTCGATTGTCTGTACGGCTTGTAAGAGGTGGCGGAGGTCGGCGCGCAGGAGGGGGCCGGTCGGGTTCTTGGAGTCGCGCAGGGCGGTGAGGTCGTGGGCGACTTCGACGCAGTCGGGGCCGTTGCTGCTGAAGCTGGAGGTTCGCCACCGGAGGTGATCCGGTCCGTCCTGAACGGCGCGCAGGAAGGTGCGGAGGTTGGCCTGCAGGACCGGGCCGGTGGGGTTCTTGGAGTCGCGGAGGGCGGTGAGGTCGTGGGCGACTTCGACACAGTTCGTGCCGTTGCTGCTGAAGCTTGAGACCCGCCACCGGACCGCGCCGAGGAAGGTGCGGAGGTTGGCCTGCAGGATGGGGCCGGTGGGGTTCTTGGAATCGCGGAGGGCCGTGAGGTCGTGGGCGACCTGCACGCAGTTCGGTCCGTTGCTGCTGAAGCTTGACGTCCGCCACCGAAGGCTACGGGGTGCGGTGGGCATCGGGAGGCTCCTTCCAGCCGTCAATCGAGCGCTGCCAGCCGGGCCGTGATCGCTGCGACGGATTGCGGCTGCGACAACGCAATGGAGCGCAAGAGTTCCGCGCTCTTAGTGTACTTCTCGACCTGATGCTGATCTTGGATGTACACGGCGTCATCGGGGATTCCGACATAGCCGACCGGCTGCGCCTGATCGAAGTGCAGCACGGTGAACTGGCCCTCCAGGCCATCATGGCGGCCGATGGCGATCGGCAGGATCAGGATCTCGACGTTGTGGCGTTTCGACAGGTCGATCAGGTGGCGGAGTTGGTCGCGCATGACGTGCCGGGCGTTGTCGCCGCCGATCGGTCGGTCCAGGATGGATTCCTCGATGAGCGCGGTGAGCCGGAGCGGATGGTCATCGTTGAACAGCCGCTGTTGGCGTTCCATGCGCAGGCCGACCAGGCGCTCCTGCTGGTCCGGTCGCACCCGCGCGCTTGGTGAGGTCACCCCGGCCGAATACTCCTTGGTCTGCACGAGGGCGGGGAGGACCAGCGGCATGTAGGTGATCACGTGTGAGGCCAGGCCTTCGAGGCCGACGTAGGTTTTGGCCCAGTCGGGGAGGATGTCGTTCCAGCGGGCCAGCCAACTGCTTTGGCCGGCGCGGCCGGCCAAGGCTGACAGGCGCTCGACGTCGTATTTGGGGGCGCCGTAGAGGTCGAGCATGGTGGCGATCTGTTCGGGGGCCGGAAAGTACCTGCCGGCCTCGAAGTGGCCGACCATGCCCGCCGAGATGCCGAGGGCTTTGGCGGCGACGGCTTGGGACACTCCGGACTGCTTGCGGTAGTTGGTCAGTTCGACGCCGATCAGCCACCGCAGGGCCGGGGGATCGCTTCGTTCCGCCACCGGGCCGCCTTTCTCGTTCGCCAGTCGCCGGACAGTCTGCCGGCGAAGCGTGTGCCGGGGCCGATCTTCCACCCGATCGTGCTACGGCGAGAACTATAGGCCTAGCTGATTTGAAAGTTACTCTGCTAGATGTGCAACGGACCGGCCTGACCTCGACGCCGAACACCCTGGCCGAGGCGCACGAGGCGCTGATGAAGATTCGGCCCGCCCGGCAGGCTTCGCTGACGGCGTGGCGGAACTACCGGTTGCTGGCCGCGCGGGTGTACGCCGAGATGGCCGACGTCGACCGGTTCCACCATCATGAGGCGCTCTATTGGGCGCAGCTGGAACGGGAAGAGGCCGACACCATCGCCCGGAAGATGTCGGCGGGTTGACCGGGGTGCTGGCCTTCGCCTCGGGTGCGTTGGCGGTGGGGCTCGCCTGGGCGATCTGCTGCCTGGTGGCTGACAAGCGCACCGCACAGATGCACGTGTTCCGAGGACAGGGGGAGGCGATCACGGTGGCCGAGTTGCTGGACGACGCGGCCGAGCGCCGGGCGGGGGTGCGGCTGAACTGGCCGACCGACGACCGCGAGTTCAGTCCGATCCGGCCGGATGACCGGGGCCAGTATCCGACCGTGATCCTGCCCCGGATCTCAGGGGACGGGCAGGGCGAGCCCGGCGGCGCCGGGGGGTGAGCAGATCGCCGTGCTTCCGGAGCGGTGCAACAGGTCCAATCCGAGCCGGGCGCGGCGGACGCGTTCCCGGGACAGGCCGACGGTGAGGTCCTCGAGGTGGCTGCCGGACGGGTACACGTCCGGCGCGTTGCGCAGCCCGAACTTGGTGTAGACCGGCGCGGCCAGCTCGACCAGCCGGGGCAGCTCGTGGTGCCGCACGAACCCGCCGAGGTTGTCCGGCGCCTCGACGTAGACGTCCAGCGGGACGTCGACCGCGGCCCGGATCTCGGCGATCTGCGCCAGGCTCAGGTCGGTCGGCAGGTTCAGCGTGTTCGCGCCCAGCCCGACCAGCACCTCGGCGGTGGCCGGGTTGGCCACCGGCAGCATCACCGACACCTTCGCCTGCAGGTCGGCCGGCAGCTCACCGGCCGCGCGCAGCCGGCCCAGCGTGGCCAGCACCCCGAGGTCGGACACCAGCACGCTGCGCACACCGAGATCGGCGGCCCGCCGGATCTCGTCCATCACCGCGGACAGCTGATCCTGGCCCCACGCCGTTGGCGCGAGCACCGCACCGGCCGGGGTGCGAGCCATGGCCGACGTGCCCCAGGCCGCGCACGGCCGGGCGAACAGGCTCAGCTCGACACCGGCCGCGGCGGCCAGCTTGACCATCTCGCCGATGTCCGCATCGGTCATCAGGCCCACGCCGCTGCCCTGCGACACGCGGGAGACCGGCACCTCGAGCCGGTCCGCCTCGGTCAGTACCGCGTCGAGACACCGTGGCCCCTCGACGCTGGGGATCTCCACCCGGTAATGCGCGCCGTCCGGGAAGCGTGGCACCCGCCCCCTCCTTGTTCGAAATACCGAAATCCGTTCGACTTCGAATTACCGTCGAATCTACGGGCTGCCGGGTCGCTGGGTCAAGATCCACTACCGGCGTTTTGACAGCTCAGTCCCGCCTTACCTAAGCTCCCGTCCAACATTTCGTACCCCATTCGACGAGGTGACGCCGTTGGGTCGCGCGGTTCCGGCGGTCGGTCGTGCCCTGGACATCCTCGAGCTTCTGCTGGACACTCCCGAAATTTCCGCCCCGGAGATCACCGAGCGGCTTGGCCTGCCGCGGACCACGGTGCACGAACTGGTCACCACCCTGGCCGACCGCTCCTACCTGATTCCGATTCCCGGCCAGCCGACCCGGTACCGCCTGGGATTGCGGCTGTTCCTGCTCGGCAGCAGCTTTGCCGAGCGGCTGGACATTTCCCATGAGGCACAGCAGGTCGCGCAGGAGGTCGCCGCGAGTTGCGACGAGACGGTCCACGTGGCACTGCTCGAGGGCACCGAGGTCGTCTACATCGCGAAGATGGACAGCACGCATCCGGTGCGCATGGTGTCCGCGGTCGGCCGCAGGCTGCCCGCGCACTGCACCGGTGTGGGCAAAATGCTGCTCTCCGGACTGGGCTCCGACGAACTGGACGCGCTGTACCCGCGCAACCGCACGCTGCTGGCCATGACCCCGCGCAGCATCACCTCGCCGACCAAGCTGCGCACCCACCTGGCCGCGGTCCGCAAGGCCGGGATCGCCTACGACGACTGCGAGTCCAACACGGCCGTGCACTGCGTGGCCGCGCCGGTCTACGAGCGGTCCGGTGCGATGGTCGCGGCGATGAGCATCTCGGTGCCCAACATCCGGTGGGACGACCGGTCCCGGGAGGAGTGGACCGAGCTGGTGCGCTCCGGCGCCGACGCCCTGTCCCGCCGGCTCGGCTACCGCTGACCCAACGGACGCAGCAGCGCGGCGAGCGGGCGCACGTCCCGGGTCGCGGTTGCGCCGGTCTCCCGTGGGCAGAACGTGTCCCGGGCCGGGCGCCGGCCGGTGAGCAGGAACTCGCTGACCATGTCGTTGCCGCAGGCGCTGGCCGACAGCAGGTACACGCCGTGACCGCCCTGGTCCACCGTGACCAGCCGGGCGCGGTGGCCGAATGCCAGCCGCAGCTCGACCGCGCCGGGTAGCGGGGTGGCCGGGTCGCGCAGGTTCTCCATGATCAGGATGTTGGCCGGGCCGCGGTCGTCGATGCGCACCGGACGTTCGACCGGATCGATCGGCCAGAACGCGCACGGCCAGATGTTCGCCGCCGCGGCACCGAACATCGGGAACCGGATCCGGTCGACGGCCACGCTGTGCTGGTAGGTGCGCACCGACTCGGGCCATTCGGTGTCGTTGCAGATCACGTGCAGCTGGGAAGCCAGGACGTTCTCGATGTCCTGTGCGGCCAACGCCCTGCCGGGTAGCGGGCCGGCGGCGTCGACCGCCTGCCAGACCTCGGCCAGTTCGGGGAAGGTCCGGTCGTCGTAGAGCCGGCTGAACGTGAACGTGCGGAACAGCGCGCCGTCCGCCCCTTGGAACGGCTCGCGGTCGAGCCGCGTGGCCAGTTCGAAGTACTTGGCCGTGATCGCGGCCGGGGTGGCGCCGAGGCCATAGGTGGCGTCCCGCTGTGCGGCCCAGGCGGCGAAGTCGGGGAACCGGATCTGGAACCCGAGGGCGAGCCGGCGCGAGGCGGTCACGTCGAAGCCTTCGGGGCCGACCGCGCTGTCCAGCACGATCCGGTCCGTGCGGTGCGGGAACAGCGTCGCGTACACCGCGCCGAGGTAGGTGCCGTAGGACAGGCCCCAGTAGGAGATCGTCGGCTCGCCGAGCGCGGCCCGGATCCGGTCCATGTCCCTGGCCGTGTTCGCGGTGCTGATGTGCGGCAGGATCGCCGCCGTCGGCGAATCGCCGCACAGCCGCGCGATCCCGGCCACCTCCACGGCCCGCCGCCGGACGTCGGCCGCGTCGCGTGCGTACGGCGGGACGTTGGTCGTCTGCAGCTCGGGCGGGAACTGGCAGGTGACCGGCGTGCTGTACTGCATTCCACGCGGATCGAAGCCGATCAGGTCGTAGGACTCGGCGACCTCCGGCTCGGCCAGGATGGCGAACGCGACCGGCAGATCCAGTCCCTCGCCGCCCGGGCCGCCCGGGTTCATCAGCAGAACTCCGCGCCGCTTGGCCGGGTTCGGGCTGGCCAACCGGGACACCGCCACTTCGATCGTGGCGCCGCTCGGGTTCCGGTAGTCCAGCGGGACGTCCAGGGTCGCACACTGTAACTGGGGCGACGGCAACGCCAGCTCCGGACACGGACCCCAGTCGAGCGATCCGGCGGGTTCGGCGGCGGCAGGCGGAACTGCGGTGACGGAGGCAATGGCGGCGAATACGGAAATCAGGACAGCAACCCCTCGCATACCCCGAGGCTACGACCTGGGGCAAGCGTTTTGGGCAGGCGATCTTCATTGGGGCTGTTGACACCCCATTTCGGACCCCACTAGCGTCACTCTGCGGTCGGACATACCGAATCTTGTTCGAAATACCGAACGCGGAGGTGTCCTCATGAGACGGTTCACCCGCATGGCCGGCAACGTCACGGCGACCGTGCTGTTGATGTCCGGGCTTGCCGCATTAGGCCCGGCCGCGCCGCCCGCGGCCGGCGCGAACCCACCCCGGATCGACCGGGACGTCTTCGGCACGATGCCGGACGGCACCCGGGTCGACCGCTTCACGCTCAGCAACGGCAACGGCATGCGGATCCGGGTGCTCACCTACGGCGGGATCATCCAGACCATCGAGGTGCCGGACCGCCGGGGCCGCACCGGAAACGTGGCCCTCGGCTTCAACAACCTCACCGACTACATCGAGCGCAGCCCGTACTTCGGATGCATCACCGGGCGCTATGCCAACCGGATCGCCAATGGCCGGTTCACCCTCGACAACGTCACCTACCAACTCGCCCAGAACAACGGGGTCAACCATCTGCACGGCGGCAACGTCGGCTTCGACAAGCGGATCTGGACGACCACCGAGTTCCGCGAGCGGGACACGGTCGGCCTGCGGATGACCTATGTCAGCCCGGCCGGTGAGGAGAACTACCCCGGAACCCTGACCACCACCGTCACCTACCGGTTGACCAGGGACAACGAGATCCGGATGGACTACCGGGCCACCACCGACGCCGCGACCATCGTCAACCTGACCAACCACACCTACTTCAACCTGGCCGGTGAGGGCAGCGGAACCATCGAGGACCACAAGCTGACCGTCAACGCCAGCCGCTACACCCCGGTGGACACCACGCTGATCCCCACCGGAACGCTCGACCCGGTGGCCGGTACCCCGATGGACTTCCGGCGCTCGACCGCGATCGGTGAGCGGATCCGGAACAACTTCGAGCAGCTGGTGATCGGCCAGGGCTACGATCACAACTACGTGCTCGACCGGCGCGACAACACCTTCCGCCAGCTCGAGCAGGCGGCGACGGTGGTCGACCCGGAGTCCGGCCGGGTGCTCTCGATCCGCACCACCGAGCCGGGAATCCAGTTCTACTCCGGCAACTTCCTGGACGGCACGCTGGTCGGCACCAGCGGCCGGGTGTACCGCCAGACCGACGGTTTCGCCCTGGAGACCCAGCACTTCCCGGACTCGCCGAACAAGCCGCAGTTCCCCACCACGGTGCTGCGCCCCAACCAGACCTACCAGACCACCACGATCTACCAGTTCTCCACGACCCGCTGACCGCGCGACCCCGCTGACGTCGCCGGCGCCCGCATGGGTGCCGGCGACGTCGTAGGTTGCTTGGAGTTCTTACCTTTCGGTGACCGCTTCGCTCCGGACCGTTTCCCGCGACGGGGGATGCGCCACGCTGTGCGCGCCGTCCCCGCTCCAGTCCGGGAAAGGAACCTCAGGTGAAGCTGCTCATCAAGATCGTGGCGCCGGTGGCCGTGATGTTCACGGCAGCCACGGCGGTCGCGCTGGCCGCACCGGTCACCCCGACCGACGTCTATCCGAATGTTCCGGCCAATGCCGACGTGTGCCAGGTGGAGAAGCTCGAGATCCAGCGGCAGCAACTCGAGTTCGACCAGGCCCGAAGAGACTACGACCGGACCGCGCAACTCGTCGCGCGCGGTGCCGCATCGATGTCGGAGCTGCGCGCCGCCGAGCGGGCCCTGCACCAGGCCGGCATCCGGCTCAACGCGGCCAAGTACGCCGAGGCGGCGTGCCGCAACAACCTCGGCAACGCCGCGAACAAGGCGTGCATCGCGCTGGCGTTGGAGCTCAACCGGCTCATCGACGAGCTGCCGCTGCGCCGGGAACTCGAGCGGCTGGCCATCGAGGAGTACAACGTGGGCCTGCAGTTGGCCCGCCGGAACGCGATCTCGCAGCAGGAGTTGGAGCGGCTGCGGCTGGCCGCGCAGGTCGCCACGATCGAGCGGCAGCAGGCCGAGCAGCGCATCGCCGATCAGCGCAGGCGGATCGCGGACAACCCTGCCTGCCGCAACTTCCCGTCCGAGCGCCCGGCCCAGGCGCCACCGCCGCGCGAGGTGCCGACCTCGACTCAGCCGGCACCGACACCCACCGGAACCGTGCCGACCACCGGCAGCGCACCGAGCGGCGGCACCGCGCCTAACCTCGCGCGCTGAAGCCGCCGGATTCCGAGGAACGTCGCGTTCATGGGCCGCTGCCCGGTGAACGTGACGTTCCTCGGAAAGGGGATCCGCCGGTTACCCCCGCCAGGCTCGGAAGGAACGGGTTCTATCGTTGAACGTTCCCGAAACCTGTGACTGGTCACCGTACAGAGTGCCGGAACTACTCCCGGTTTTGCTCAGGCCCGTGTAAATCGTGGAACGCGAGCATTGGCCCATCAACCGATAGGAAGACATGCCGCCGATCTGCGCGTTGACGCCGTCCATATTGTTGACACTGTAACCCGCGCCATCGCACGCAACGCTGACCAGAAGGTCGAATCGACGGCCGCCGAAGCCGCCGTGTTCGTAGAATTCGGCGATTTTGACTGCCGGAACGGCGACCTGTGTCAGGGTGTCGCTGCAGGTCACGTCCGTGATGACCAGGTCGCGACTGCCCGGCGCGACCGGCTCCGCGAACCCGGTGCAGTAATTTCCCGTGGGCGCGGCGGATGCGGTCGCAGTGTTGGCCAAAATACCGGAAATGAGCATGGTGAAGACGGATAAAATGACGCAGAGCGCACGAAATAACATTGTTTACTCCCCCAAGTAAATGACCACGGCGCCGTTTCGATGGCGTACGCCACGGTCAGCGAAGAAACCCCGTCAATCAGCGATGGATCCCCAGTTGCGGTTGTCAGTCAACCCGGCGTCAGGATATCACAAGCCGCGCATTCGTCAATGAACCAAGTCGAGCTCTCGCTGAAAGCGCTCGTTGCGGTCCTTCCGCTCGCGCCGGCTGAGCAGCCAGGCGCGTCCGTTCAGGGCCAGGAACACGATCAGAGGGGTGACCGCGAGCGCACCCGCGGTCAGCCACACCGGTAGGTAGTGGTTCCAGTCGAACATCGACCAGTCCTGTTCCACCTGCTTGGCGTTGATCCCGAAGAAGGTCAGCAGGAAACCGAGGGGCACCGCGATGACACTCAACACGCTGACCGCGGCCCCGCGGCGCAGGCGTCGTTGTTCCTCCGCGTGCTGGTCGCGAATCTCGATCGCCGTGAGCTCCGAGCGGATGCTGGCGTCGAGCCGTTGGAACATCCGGCTGACCGTCCGGGCCCGCTCGCGCAACTCCATCGCCTCGTAGAGGTCCTTGTGGAAGCTTTCGATCCGCAGCACCGGGATCAGCAGGCCGAGATCGGCGGAGGCCTCCACGCTGAAGCTCAGGTCCAGCTCGAGGTTTCCCAACTCGTCGGCGAGAAACTCCATGGCCGTCTTGCGTTGTAGGCCAACCACCTTCGCCTGGCCCCGGTACCGGAAGTCGCGCACCCGGCCATGCGCCTGATGCCAGATCTGCCGGAACCGCGCGGCGGTGCCCACCGCCTGGACGACGGTGAGGAACACGCTGTTCTCGACATAGGTGGGATGGCCGGACATCAGGCTGACGTAGGGGGTGACCGCGCCGATCTCGCCGTCGGTGTTGAGTCCGGACGGACGCCTGACCTTCATGAACTCGGGCCGGTACGGCGGGTCGGACCGGTAGAGGAACAGACCGATGGTCTCCTCCACCTGGTCGGCGTCGCCGCGGATGGGCGGGGCGAAGACGATCTGGTGCCGTTCCGGCGGAAGCCCGGTTATCGTGCCGTCCGCGCTGACGGCACCGGCTTCCTTGGCCAGCGTGGCGATGACCGCCTCGATCCCGATGCCGTCGATCTCGATCTGGCCGTATGCGCCGTGTTCCAGCACGTTGGTGGTTCGGGTCACGTCGACGTCGAGCGGCGGGCTTTCGAAGACGAGATCGAGTGCCGCGACCACCCGGTCGGAAGGCAGCGCGAAGAGCCACAGAACCGCTCTGGTCGCTTCGATCTCGGGCGCTTTGGCCGGGGCGCTCGAGGTTGCGCCGATCGGAGCGAGGGTGACGGTCCGCGGGTCCTGTTCCACCCGACGCAACCGGCGCGGCAGCTGACCCTGGAACAGCTGGTAGAACTCCGCAAGGCGGCCCAGCTCCACGGGCGGTTCGCTGTCGTCGACACCCTCCCACCGGTGCCGCCAGGTGGTCGCATAGACGCTGATCACCCGGACCTGCTGCTGCGTGGAGCCGTGGCCGGGCACGCCCATGGTCCACACCTCCCGCCTGCTGATCGTCTACCCGAAAGTTGACTTCTGTATCTGCCCGGCCTGACGTCGTGTTACGGCGGAGGAAAGATCGCCCAGGATCTGTCAGGTGGACAGTTTTGAGCAGGGCAGGGACGGAAATGGCCGCGCGGGTCAGAACACTCTCGGCCAGCCGTCGGAGAAGTCGATGAGGTTGAGGCCGAGCCGGCCGCCCTGGGCCGAGCTGGTGTAGTAGTGGTAGGCCAGCACCCACGCGTCGGCGTCCTGGAACACCGCCTGGTGGCCGGGACCGACCACGCTGCCGTGCGCGGCCAGGATCTCGGTGCCGCCGCCCGAGTTCAGCGCCACGCCCGCGCGGTCGACATACGGGCCGGTGATCGACGCGGACCGGCCGACCATGATCCGGTAGGTGCTGTTGGTTCCCCGGCAGCACAGGTCGAACGAGACGAACATGTAGTAGAACCCACCCTGCCGCACGATGAACGGCGCCTCGATGGCGCCGCCGGCGGTGGGCCTGCGGGCCAGGTTGTACAGCGTCCGGTCGGTGGCGTGCTGCTTGCCGGTCGCCGGGTCGATCCGGATCATCTTGATGCCGGTCCAGAACGAACCGAAGGACAGCCACCAGGCCCCGGCTGCGTCCACGACGAGGTTGGGGTCGATCGCGTTGTAGTCGTTGGAGTTGTTGGTCTGCCACACGATCCCGAGGTTGGTCCAGCTGCTGGACGCGGCGGTCGGGCTGGTGGCAAGGAAGATCGCCGAGTTGCGCGAGCCGAACGTGGACGCCGAGTAGTACAGGTAGTAGCGGCCGTTGCGGAACGACAGGTCGGGTGCCCAGAGTGTGTTGGTGCCGTTGGTGAACGGGTGCGCCCAGGGCGCGCCGTTCGGCCACACCGAGCCGGCGGTGCGGTACGCGACGCGGTCGGTCGAGGTGCGGATCGGCAGGTTGTTCCCGGTGGAGACCAACAGATAGCGGCCGTCGGCGGCCTTCTGCATCGTCGGATCGTGCACCCCGTTGACCGAACCGGTGACCCGGCCCGGGTCGGGGTAGTCGGCCGGCGCGGCCGTCGCACCGCCGACCGGAACGACCAGCGTCAGCACCAGGCCGGCCACCACGAGCATCGCGCGCATCGGTCGCTCCTAGACGGGTTGCAGGCTCCACTGCTGGCAGTTGTTGTTCAGCCAGGCCCACTGCCGGACGTCGGCGCCGTCGGCGGTGCCGCAGTCGGCCACGTCGGCGACCCGGCCGCTGTTCACGTTGACCAGTCGCACCCAGCCACCGGTGTTGGTGTACACCAGGCGGAACCGCTGGCAGGTGTTGTTCAGCCAGGCCCACTGCCGGATGTCGGCGCCGTCGGCGGTGCCGCAGTTGGTCACGTCGGCCGCCTTGCCGGTGGCCACGTTCACCAGCCGGCTGGTGTCGTCGGCCAAGTCCTCGATCCGCCAGCGCTGGTTGGCGCCGCCGGTGCAGGCCCACTGCTGAATGTTGGCGCCGTCCGCCGTCGACCCGCCGGCCACCTCGAGGCACTTGCCGCTGTTCCGGTTGACGATCCGGTAGCCGGTCGGGGTCGCCGCGGTCTCGCCGGCCGGACCGTCCATTGTGGTCCCCAGCCGTACCGGGGTGCCGAAGTTCGGTGTGCCGTCGGAGTTCCAGGTGAACCGCTGGGCTCGTGTGGTCCGGCCGTTGTCGCAGCCGTCGCCGGCCGAGTCGTTGCCGTGGTAGACGATCCAGTTCTCGGTGCCGTCCGGTGAGGTGAAGAACCCGTTGTGACCCGGACCGAAGACGCCGTTCGCGTCGCTGCGCTGGAACACCGGTCCGGTCTTGCTCCACGACGACCCGGCCAGCGGGTTGCCGCCGTTGTGGGTCAGCCGGCCGAGCTTGTAGTCCGGACCCCAGCAGGCGCTGGCCGAGTAGATGATGAACGTCCGTCCGTTGCGTTGCAGGGCAACCGGTGCTTCGTTCACCGTGCCGCCCTGTCGTTCCCAGGCCTGGGTCGGGCTGGAGATCAGGGAGAACCCGCCGCTGAGCGTGAACGGGTTGGCCATCGGTGCGATCACCAGGCTCTGCGTGCTGCCGTTGATGAACCCGCTGCCCAACAGGTACAGCGATCCGTTGAGTTGAAGCACGCTCGCGTCGATCAGCCAGCCACCGATGCCGAGGCTGGAGTGGGTGAGGATGTTGCGATAGGTGTACGGGCCGAGCGGGTCGCTGCCGGCGCTCTCCAGCACGTGCGTGCGCTGGGTGTCACAGCACGGTGCGCCGGTCTGGGCGCCGGAGTAGTAGAGGTACCACCGTCCATTGAGGAAATGCAGCTCCGGCGCCCAGAAGTTGGCGCCGCGCGACGGCGTGGTGTCCTGCCAGACCTGAATGCTCGGCGCGGTGGCGATTCCGGCGAGGGTCGGCGACCGGCGCATCAGCAGGGAGTTCGTGAACGTGGTGGAGATCTGGTAGTAGTTGCCGTTGCTGAAGACCAGCCAGGGATCGGCGCCCTTCTGTGCCTTGATCGGGTTGCTGAACGGCCGGCCGGGCGCCGCCGCCGCGGGTGGCGCGGACAACGTCGCGGCCAACAGAACCACCGCGAAAGCGGCGACCACTCGCCTGAGCCTGCCCACCGTTGCTCCTCCCCGACGAGGATGTTCGGTATTTCGAACACAGTTCGAGCGCGCCGCTATGCGCTGACGGTAATGGCTTCATCACAGGGCCGTCAATGATCTCTCGGAACCCACTTAGGGGAGCTGGGCATATTTTCGGCGGCCAGAGCGATACAAGAAGGGGGCGGCTCCGAACTTGTTGGTGAAGAGCCCGGGGGGGTGTCTGATCGTGAGTGAACAAAAGGTCCCGAAGGACAGCGGTCTGCTCAGACTGTTCTGCGAATGGGTGCGGGGCGCGGAAATCATTGCGGGAACGGGGGTTCGGCCGGCAAATCCGGTGCCGTCCGGCCCGCGGGTGCCGCTGGACTGTGAACGGTGCCCGACAACGGTGTTCGGCGGTTCGCGCACCGAGGCCATCGACCGGCTGGTGCGGCACCGGCGGCGCTGCCATGGATGAGCGGGCCCAGGAACGATCCGCCGACCAACTGGCCGAACTGCTCACCGCGACCGCGTTGCCGCTCGCCAGGTCCCGGCCCCGCGCACCGAGCACCTCGATCACCCCGGAACAGGTGGACATGGTCCTGCGCGCCCGCCGCCTCCTCGCCGAGGTGATCAGCGGCGCCGGAACCTGGACCGAACTCGCCGAACGCCTCGACGACCTGGCCCGCGAATGCCGACGCCAAGTCGTCCTCGAAGCGGGCGCCGAGTAACCCGACTGGTGCTGGGGACTCCCGCGTGGTCGAACGCGCGACTCAGTTCCCGGCCCGGGGACTCGCGGTGGCCGAACGCGGAATTCGCGTGCCCGGCCCGGGGACTCGCTGAGGCGGATGAGGAGTAGGCCTGACCCCTCACACTGGATCACTGAGACAAATTCTCGCCCCACCCAACGCAACCTCAGGGGCACCGTGACGCAACCCAGCCACAATCACCCCGCCAACCGCACTTCTCGCTGGAACGCAACAACAGCAGTTAATCCCGGAGAGGCGGAACAGTGTGGCGGACAGCCGTGGTGATCTGGTCGGGGGTGAGGCGGCCGGCGGCCAGGTAGTAGATCTCGGCGCCGGCGGGGAGTTCGGTGTCCCAGGTGGGGTTGACCAGAAGTTCGTGTTCGGTGCGGGCGGCGAGCACGGTGACGCCGTGGTGGCGGCCGAGCGCGGTCTGGCAGCGGCCGACCTGGACGGGGCCGAGGTCGGCCGGCAGCCGCATGGAGTAGGTGTTGACGCCGCCGGGGGTCATCAGCTCGGTGTAGACCTCGGCGATGCCGGGGGAGGTGAGCTCCTCGGTGACCATCCACGGGCTGTGCCACTGCACACAGCGGATGGCGGCGTCGACGTAGTGCACGAGCGCGGCGCGGCTGAGGTCGCGCAGGGCCACGACCACGTGCGCGCCGGGGTTGACGTGGTTCACGGTGACCGTGACGGCGAGCGCCTCGTTGTCGTCCCGGGCGTCCACCAGCACGGTGCGCGCGGTGGCCAGCCCGGCCCGGCGCAGCGTGGCCTCGTCGGACGGGTCGCCGCGGACGAAGTCGATGCCCTCCTCGGGCATGGGATGGGCCGGCACCTCGTCCCAGCCACAGAGCACGACCGGGGGTCCGGACTCGGCGAGCAGCTCGGCGACGATCCGCTCGGTGCGGCCCGCCGTGTAACCGATCAGCACGACATGGTCGCGCGCCGTAGTAGAGATCGCGCCCTGCATGCGCCGCCCCTTCGCCTTGTCCATCACTGTCGCCAGCCGGGTGAACACCGTGGTGAGCGTGGCGATCCCGCCGAAGATCACGTACAGGCCGACCACGTGCCCGGTGCCCGTCTTCGGGAAGTAGTCGCCATAGCCGACGGTGGCCGCGGTGACCACGAAGTACCACCAGTAGTTGTGCGGTGCCACCAGGTCACTGTCCGGCTCGGCGAGGGTCATCAGCGGCCAGCTGGTGGCGAACACGAACCCGATCAGCGCGACCGGCGTCGCCCAGCTGCGCGGCTTGGCGAAGTGGGCGAACAATCGCGACAGGAAGATCGGCACGGCACTCCTGGAGTCGGTCTGAGCATCCGATCGGGGGAGCGTACATTCGGCAACCGTGGTAGCCGCACGGCCGGCTGGGACGTACGAGTTCCGGGTACTGGGGGACCTCGACGTGCGCCGGGACGGAGCGCAGGTGCGGCTGGATCCGGTGCCGCGCAGGGTGCTCGCCCGACTACTCGTCGACGCGGACCGGGTCGTCCCGCCGGACCTGCTGCTCGCCGACCTCGGGGGCCAGCGGGCCACGCTCCTCGAGGTTCTCGCGGACCTGCGGCGCCTGCTCGCGCCGGTACTCGCCGAGGAGCCCGACGGCTTCGTGCTGCGTCCGGGCGACGGGCTGGACAGCCGGCTGGCCGAGCAGCTGATCGCGACCGCCCGCGCGGCCGGCGAGCCGCGCGCCGCGCTCGCCGTGTTCGACGACGCCCTGGCGCGCTGGCGGGGAGCCAGCTACGCCGGGTTCGCCGACACGCCGTGGGCCGGCCGGGAGGCGGCGCGGCTGGACGAGCTGCGCCGCGGTGCCATCGACGACCGGGCGGACACCGCGCAGCGGCTGACCCGGCGGCGGCCCGAACCGCTGCCGCTGATCGGCCGGCACGCGGAGTTGGCCGTACTGCGCGGAATGCTCGATGACGCCGAGGCCGGCCGCGGCCGGGTGGTGCAGGTGCTGGCGCCCGCGGGTGCGGGAAAGACCCGGCTCGGTGAGGAGTTGGCCCGGCTGGCCGTCCGGCGCGGTTTCCTCGCCCTGTGGGCCCGCAGCGGTACCGGGGCCGGTGCCCGGGAACTGCTGGCCTGGCGGGGTCTGCTGGCCACCCTGCGGAAGATCCGGCCGGACGCCGACGCGCAGGTGCCCGTCGCGGTACCGCAGCCGGCCGAGCTGGCCGGGCTGCTCGGCAGCCTGGCCCGGGCCGAGCCGCTGGTGCTGCTGTTCGACGACCTCCAGTGGCTGGACCGGCCGTCGGCACGGCTGCTGCGCTCGGTCGCCGGGCTGCTCGGCGCGGCCCGGGTGCTGATCTGGGTCGCCGGCCGGGACCTCACGTCGGCGCCGGACGGCCCGCGAATCGACCTCCGTCCGGTTGGGACGGACGAGGTGGTCGCGGCGCTCGGCCGGCTGGTGCCGCCCCGGGTGGCCCGGACGATCGCCGAACGCTCCGGCGGCAGTCCGTTCGTGATCAACGCTCTGGTCCGCGCCCGGGCTGGATCGTCCAGTGTGGACGACATCCCGGTCGGCGCGGAGGCCGTGCTCACCGAGATGCTCGGCCGGCTCGATGCGGACGAACGGTCCACCGTGGACGTCGCGGCGGGGCTGGGCCGGCACCTGGACCCGGGCGTGCTCGCCGCGGTGCTCGGTGTCCCGGAGCAGACCGTGCTGGCCACGTTCGCCCGGTTGGTACAGGACGGAATCCTGCGCCGCGGCGTCGGGGGTGACCGGCACTCGTTCGTCCACGACCTGATCTGGGAGACCGCGTACGTGTCGCTCGGTCCGGCCGAGCGGGCCGCGCTGCACGGCCGGATCGCCGACGCGATGATTCCGATCGCGACGCGGGACCGGACCCGGGTGTTCGACGTCGCCGCGCACCTGGCCAGAGCGGGGCGGGCCGAAGAGGCCGCCGCCTGGTCCCGGCGAGCCGGCAACAACCCGGCCGACGCATTGCTCGGCGGCGCCGTCGGCGACGACGTTTCGGGAGGTTGACCCCGGGTATCTCCTCGGCGTGGCATTGCACAGCGGCGACCGCACGGCGCACCGGGTCGCAAAAAGCGCACCGTTCCAGCTTGTGGCCCGGATCGGGATGGTCGCCTACGGGCTGGTGTACCTGCTGATCGCCTGGTTGGCGGCGCAGGTGGCGCTCGGCGCGGGCGGCCAGCCGGACAAGGCCGGAGCCCTGCAGACGATCGCGTCCGGCGGCATGGTCTGGTTGCTGTGGGTCATCGCGGTCGGACTCGCCGCGATGGCGCTGTGGCGGATCTACGAGGTGATCTGGGGGCGCAAGGCCCACGAGTGGTCGGACCGGGCGGTCGGCGCGTTCAAGACCCTGATGTACGGCTACCTTTCGTTCTCCGCCGCGAAGGTCGCGGCCAGCGGCCCGGGCGCGGCGTCCGACAGTCAGCAACAGCAGCAGGTCGGCGGGCTGCTCACGCACACCTGGGGCAGGGTGCTGGTGGGCGCCGCCGGCATCGCGGTACTCGGCGGCGCGGCGTACCTGTTCTACCGCGGGCTGAAGAAGAAGTTCCTGCACGATCTGGACCTGTCCTCGGCCGGCATGCCGCTCCGGCGAGGGGTGACCAGGATCGGTCAGGTGGGCCACATCGCTCTCGGGGTGGCCTGGGGCATCGCCGGCGTGCTGATCGTGTCTGCCGCGGTGCAGGCCGACCCGAGCAAGACCCGCGGCCTGGACGCCGCACTGAAAACCCTTGTAGCGCAACCGTACGGCCAGATCATGTTGCTGGTCGTCGCGTTCGGGCTGGCCGCGTACGGCGTCTACAACATCTTCGCCGCGCGGTTCCGGCTACCCGGCTGAGCCGGTCAGCCGGGCGCGCAGCTCCCGCTTGAGGATCTTGCCGGCCGCCGAGACCGGAATCTGGTCGACGAAGTACACCTCGCGGAGCTTCTTGTAGGCGACCACCTGGTCGTTGACCGCGCTGAGCACCTCGTCCGCGGTGAGGTTCGGGCGGGCCGGCACCACGAACGCCACCGGCAGCTCGCCGACCGCGGTGTCCGGCTTGCCGACCACGGCCGCGGCCAGCACGCCGTCGTGGGCCGCCAGCAGCTCCTCCAGTTCCCGCGGGTAGACGTTGTAACCCTTGTAGAGCAGCATGTCCTTTTTGCGATCCACAATGGACAGATAGCCCTCGTCGTCCAGCACGCCGATGTCGCCGGTGCGCAGCCAGCCGTCGGCGAGCACCTCGGCGGTGGCCTCCGGCCGGTTGTGGTAGCCGAGCATGACCTGCGGGCCGCTGATGCAGACCTCGCCGCGCTCGCCGGCGGGCAGCGGGTCGCCGCCGGACTCGTCCGCCGGCATGATCCGGACCTGGGTGTCGAACACCGGCACTCCGACGGTGCCGATCTTGCGCACGCCGGACCGGTGGCTCGGCCCGCTGGTGGCGCCCATGGTCACCTCGGTCAGCCCGTAGCCCTCGGTGATCACCGCGTCCGGGGCCAGCTCGTAGAGCCGCCTACTCATCTCCATCGGCATCGGCGCCGCGCCGGATCCGATGCCGCGCAACGAGGACAGGTCCCGCTTGTCGATGTCCGGGCAGCTCAGCAGCGCGGCGAACAGGGCCGGCGCGCCGCCCATCGAGGTGACCCGCAGGCGCTCGGCGTCGGCCAGATAGGCGGCCGGGTCCAGCCGGTCGTGCAGCACCAGGGTGGTTCCGGTCAGCATCGGGGCGTTCAGCCCGGCGATCGTGCCCATGGCGTGGAACCACGGGGTGAGGTTGATCGCGATGCCGGAGCCGTGCCGGACCGGCCACTCCTCGGCCGGACCGACCTGATCGACCAGCACGCCGCCCGCCGAGTCCACCGCCGGCAGGGAACCCGTTCCCCAGCAGGCGTACTGCAGCGCGTTGACCACCACGTTGCGGTGTGGCAACCGGACACCCTTCGAGACACCGGTGGTTCCGCCGGTGTAGGCCAGGTGCGCCAGGTCGTTGTGGACGTCGATGGCCACGTTCGGCGGGGTCTCCGAGCGACCCTCGCACAGCCCGGCCACGTCGGCGGCGAGGATCACGCGCACCGCACCGGCGTCGGCGATCTGCGCGACGGCCGCCGGTTCCGGCAGCAGCGGGTTGACCGGCACGAACACCGCGCCGGCCAGCAGCACGCCGTAGTAGGCGACCGGGTACTCCAGGCAGTTCGGCATCCGCAGGGCCACCCGGTCGCCGGGCCGCACGCCGGCCGCGACCAGGCTGTTGGCCAGTTGCGCCGCGCTGCCGGCGAGCCGGGCATAGCTCAGCTCCGCACCGCCCCTGGCGAATGCGGTCCGGTCGCCGAACCGGTTGGCCGCGCCGAACACGATGGCACCGACCGGTACCTCCGGGTAGTCCAGCGATTCGGGGAATCCGGGTGGCCAGTTCAGCGCGCTGCGTTGCGGCATGTCGACACTCCCGAGTGGACGGTCGGTCGGCCCTGGTGCCGGGACCGATCCATCCGATGTAACAGCAAGCCGGAGTGTTCCACAAGCCCTAGCCGGGGCGCCGGGTGCGCCGGACCGTGTGCACCACGAACAGCGTGACCAGCAGCGCAACGCCGCCGCCGGCCGCGCCGATCAGCGCGACCACGGCGGGGGTCCGGTCCCGGTGCGCAGGCGGCGGCAGGGTCGCGGTGATGGTGGTGGGCCGATCGGCCGGAATGCCGTGCTCCTCGGGAATCATCGCGGTCAGCGCCGCCATCGGGTTGATCATCCCGGAGCCGACCCGGTCGTCCCGGCCGGTGGCCGTGGCCGGATGCACGGCGGTGGCCTTGATCCGGTGCATCACCTGCCGTGCGGTCAGCGTCGGGAACCGCTGCCGGACCAGTGCGGCGGTGCCGGCGACGTACGGGGCGGCGAAGCTGGTGCCCTGGATCTGGGTGGGCCGGCCCTCCTTGTCGTAGAGCCGGTTGGCCAGGGTCGTGGAGTTGCCCGGATCCAGCGAGGTGACCTCGGTGCCCGGCGCGCCGACGCCCACCCACGGTCCGGCCACGCTGAACGACGCCGGATTGCCGTCCCGGTCGATCGCGGCGACCGACAGGACGTGGTCGTCGAACCAGGCCGGGATCACGATGCGCGACGGCCGGCTCGGATCCGGATCGCTGTCGGGGTTCTGCGCCGGGCAGCCGCCCTCGCCGGTGTTGCCGGCCGAGGCGACCACGACCACGTCACGGTCCTCGACTGCGAACCGCAGCGCGGCCTGGACCTGGCGCTCCTCGGCGAGAATCGGTCCCTCGGCCGCCGACCGGCAGCGGTTCACCGACATGGTCAGTACGCCGTGCTGAGCCAGGTTCGCCGCGCGCATGATCGCCCGGGCCAGGGTCGGCACGGTGCCGGCGGGGCGCGCCTGCGGGCGGGGGTCGTCCGGAGTCGGTGCCGGCGTGCCTTCGTAGTGCTTGCTGGTCTGCCGGATGCTGATGATGCGTGCCTCCGGTGCGATGCCCCGGAACCCGATCCGGCTGCCCTCCGGCGGGCTCGCCGCGATGATCCCGGCCACCAGCGTGCCGTGCCCGTCGCAGTCCGCCAACCCGTTGTCCGCGGGCACGACGAGGTCGCCGCCGCCGGAGAGCCGATCGCCGAGGAAGTCGTGCGGGTGCACCCCGGTGTCGATCACCACCACCGTCTGCCCGGCACCGGGGTGCTCGACGAACCGGTGCAACTCGTCGACCCGCAGCCGGGTCTGACCCCATGGCATCTGCAACAGCGTTTCGGTGCCCGGCGCGGATTGGACGCACCGGGTCTTCACCTGGTAGTCCAGGTCCGGCGCGACCGAATCGGACGGCAGCGGTGTGCCGGGCGGCAGCGGCGGCGGATCCGCCATGGCCGGGTCCGCCGCCGCGGTTCCGGTCATCAGGAAGATCGTGGTCAGGACCAGAACGAGCAACCGCGGCATGGTTCTTCCCCCATTCGCGGCCCTGGTGGGCAGCCCTCCATCAAACCACGCCGGCCGGGCGCCGCACGCCGAAATCGACGACAAGACTGATGTCGATGCGAGGCGGCGGTCGGTGCCCGGCCGGGATGTCCGGTGTGGACGGTGCCTAGTTCGCGGTAAGGGACAGATCGTCGAGGATGAACGAGGTTTGCAGTGACCAGTCCTCGGTGCCGGTGAAGCTGATCGTCACGGTCTGGCCCGCGAAGGCGCCGATGTTGAACGATCGCAGGGTGTACGGGGACGGATCGAGGTTGCTGAAGGTGGCCAGGGTGGTGCCGCCGATGCTGATCCGGAACGTGTCGAACACGATCGGATCGAACTCGGCGGTGGTGATCTTCAGGTGCAGCGACAGGGTGGAGTTGGTGCAGCCGGCCGGAATGGACACCGTCTGCTGCAGAGTTTCCGTCTGCGTGAAGCCGTAGCCGCTGATCCACGACGACCAGGCGCCGGAGCGCGGCGTGGCGTCACCGGTCCACGGCGCGATGGTCCAGGTGGCGTTCGCCCACCCGGCGGCGCCGCTTTCGAAGCCGGGGTTGGCCAGCTTCTCGCCCGGGCTGCCGCAGGTACCCGGCGGGTTGACCGTCCAGCCGAACGTGGCGCTGCCCGCCCGGCCGCCGGTGTCGGTGGCGGTCGCGGTCACCGTGGCCGAGCCCGCCGTGGTCGGCGTGCCGGAGATCAGGCCGGTTGCGGCGTCGATCGCCAGGCCGTCCGGTAGGCCGGCGGCCGACCAGGAGTACGGCGGGGTGCCGCCGGACGCGGTCAGTTGCAGGCTTACCGGGCTGCCCACCGTGCTGGTCTGGTTGCCCGGGTTGGTCACCGCCGGATCGCCCGGCTGCCCGCCGCCGGTGTTGACGAACAGCAGTCGGTTCGGGGATCCCGCACCCGGGTTGGACACCACGCCCGGGGTGGAATTGGCGATCATCGCCGCCGTCACCTGGGCCGGGGTCAGGCTCGGGTCGCCGCCGAGGATCAGGGCCGCGCCGCCGGACACGTGCGGGGTGGCCATCGAGGTGCCGCTGATCGTGTTGGTGGCGGTGTCGCTGGTGCTCCAGGCCGAGGTGATGCTGACGCCAGGGCCGAAGATGTCCGTGCAGGTGCCGAAGTTGGAGAACGACGCGCGGGCATCGTTGATGTCCGACGCGTTCACCGTGATCGCCTCGGCCACCCGCGCCGGCGTGAAGTTGCAGGCGTCGGAGCTGGAGTTGCCGGACGCGATCGCGTAGGTCACGCCGTCGGCGATGGAGTTGCGCACCGCGTTCTCGGTCGCCGCGTCCGAACCCGGCCCGCCCAGGCTCATGTTGGCCACCGCAGGGCCGGAGGTGTGGTTCCCGGTCACCCAGTCGATTCCGGCGGCGACCCCCGCGAAGCTGCCGGATCCCGCGCAGTTGAGCACCTTCACCGCCACCAGGCGCACGCCCTTGGCCACCCCGTGGGCGGTGCCGCCGGTGGTGCCGGCGACGTGGGTGCCGTGCCCGTTGCAGTCGGTGTCGTTGCCGTCCCCGGTGGTGTTGGTGCCCCAGACCGCCCGGCCGCCGAAGTCCTGATGGGTGATCCGGATTCCGGTGTCGATGATGTAGGCGGTGACGGCGGCTGCCGTGTTCGGATAGGTGTAGCTGCTGTCCAGTGGGCGGTTGCGCTGGTCGATCCGGTCCAGACCCCAGGATGGCGGGTTCGGCTGGATGTCGGACGCGGTCACCGTGCCGTTCTGTTGCACGTAGGCCACATCCGGCTCGGCGGCGAGCTGCCGGGCGGCCTTCTCGCTGAGGGATCCGGCGAACCCGCGCAGCGCGTGCCGGTAGGTGTGGTCCACGGTGGCGCCGTACTTCCCGGCCAATGTGGTGGTGCGGGTGTCAACGTCCTGGACCGCGGCGCCGTCCTTGTAGACGACGATGTAACTGTCGGGAATGGCGGTTGGGTTGGCGGTGCCGAGAATCTCGCCCTCGGCCGCGGCGGGTGTGGTACCGGTCGCGGTCAGGGCAATTGCCGTTACCACAACCGTTCCCAATCCGACCAGGCGCCGGACCGAGGTCGCGCGGACACGTCCCATGGCAGGGGTCTCCCTTGGTTGCAGGGTCAGGGATGTGCACGTCCGCGCGAACGTAATTTGCAGATTAGATTAGTATGCGGTGGAAAACAATCGCCCGGAAACCGTTGGGCAATTCGTCCCAGCGGCCTACGGTGTTCGTCCGGCTGCCGAAGTGTCCGCAGTGGACATTGCCCCGATGGGCGGCCAAGTTAGCCTGAACGGACAGTGTCCGGACGAACACGCCCTGCGTATCATCGTGTCCTCATGACGGCGAAGGCGAGGGCGATGACCGTCGCGTCGATCGAGATCCGGGTGCTCGGCCCGGTCGAAGTGGTCGATGGCGACCGGACCGCCCCGCTCGGCGGTCCGCGTCCGCGCACGCTGATCGGTGCGCTGGCGTTGCGGGCGCCGGCCGTGGTCTCCCGGGACGCTCTCGCCGAAGCCGTCTGGGACACACATCTTCCCCCCGGTGCGGCGAAAACCCTGCGGGCCCACGTGGCCTACCTGCGGCGCGCACTGAGCGCGGGCGGGTTCGGCGAGTTGGTGACCACCCGGGCGCCCGGCTACGCGCTGACCGTCCCGATCGAGCGGATCGACGTGCACCGGTTCCAGGAGCTGCTCGACCGGGCCCGGGCGACCCCGGCCGCCGGCACCACCGCCGAGACGCTGCGGGTCGCGCTCGGCCTGTGGCGCGGCGACGTGCTGGCCGGATGTCAAGCGGGGGACTGGGTTCGGGCGGAGGCAACCCGGCTGGAGGAGCTGCGGCTCGGCGCGACCGAGGACCTGCTCGCCGCCGAGCTGGCGGTGGGCCGGCACGCGGCCGCGACACCGGAGTTGGAGTCGCTGGTGGCTCGGTTCCCGTTGCGCGAGCGGCTTTGGGAGCTGCTCATGCTCGCGCTGTACCGGGCCGGGCGGCAGGGTGACGCGCTGGCCGCCTACCGGCGGGCCCGGGCCCGGCTGGTCACTGAGATCGGGGTTGAGCCAGGAGCCGGGCTGCAGCGGCTGGAGGCGGCCATCCTCGCCGGCCGGGAACTGCCGGCGGCGTCGGAATCCGTTCCGGTGGGCGGAGAACCGGTGGGCTGCGGGGTTCCGGCGCCGCTGACCACGCTGATCGGCCGGGACGCCGAGATCGCCGAGCTGAGCGCGCTGCTCGCGCAGCGCCGGCTGATCACGCTGACCGGGGTCGGCGGGTGCGGCAAGACCCGGCTCGCGGTCGCCGTGGCCGAGCGGGTGGCCGGCCGGTTCCCCGGTGGCGTGCAGTTCGTGGACCTGGCGCCGCTGGCCGATCCCGGGCTGGTCGCCGCCGAGCTGGCGCCGGCCGACGCGCTGCGTGGCCGGAACTGCCTGCTGGTGCTGGACAACTGCGAGCACGTGGTGGCCGCCTGCGGTGGGTTGGTCGGCGCACTGTTGCGGGCCTGCCCCGACCTGCGGGTGCTGGCCACCAGCCGGGAGACGCTCGGCGTGCCCGGCGAGCTGGCCTGGCCGGTGCCGCCGCTGTCCACCCCGCCGGTCACCGGGACGCCCGGCCTCGCCGCATTGAGCCGGTACGACGCGGTTCGGCTCTTCCTCGACCGCGCGGCGGTTTCCGCGGTGCGCGCGCTCGGTGACGGGGACGCGCCGGACATCGCCGCGCTGTGCGCCCGGCTGGACGGCCTGCCGCTGGCCATCGAGCTGGCCGCGGCCCGCACCGCCGTGCTCACCGTCGCCGAGATCACCGACCGACTGCACGATCCGGCGCTGCTGCGCACCTCGTGCCAACCGGACCGGCCGCAGCACCAGGCCATGCACAGCACGATCGCATGGAGCTACGACCTGCTCGACGCGCCGACGCAGGACCGGTTCCGCCGGCTCGCGGTGTTCGCCGGCGGGTTCACCCTGGCCGCGGCCGAGGCGGTGTGGGGGGATCCGGCCGCGGTCGACCAACTCGCCGACCTGGTCGGCAAATCCCTCGTGGTGGTGGAGCACACCGCGGCCGGTGCGCGGTACCGGCTGCTGGAGACGATCGGCCGCTGGGCGGCGCGGAAGCTTTCCGGTGTGCCGGCGGCCGAGCGGGCCGCCCGGGACGCGCATGCCGGCTACTACCTGGCGCTGGCCGAGGAGGCCGATCGTCAGCTGCGCCGGCCGGAGACCGGCGGGTGGCTGGCGAGGTTGGCGGCCGAGCACGAGAACCTGCGCGCGGCGCTGGCCTGGTTCGCCGGCGGGGGCGGCGATCCGGGCGCGCAGCTGCGGCTGGCCGTCGCGCTCGCGCAGTACTGTCAGCTGCGCGGCCGCTACGGCGAGGGCAGGCGGTGGCTGGAGACCGCGCTGGCGCGCGAGTCGGCGGGTCCGCGGTCGCTGGTCGGCTGCGCGCTCTGGGCCACCGCTGGTTTCGCGCTGCTCACCTGTGACTACCACGACGCGCAACGGCTGGGGGAGCGGGCGTTGGGGCTGCTGCGGCAGTGTGGCGACCGGATCGGCGAGGCGCGGACCCTGCGGTTGCTGGCCTCGGTCGCCCGGGAACGCGGCGAGTACCGGCGCGCGCTGGCCGAGCTGGACCGGGCGATGAACCTGGTGGAGCCGGGCGACATTCCGGCGACCGCGGCCGTGCAGCACCAGATCGGCTTCACCCACTGGCTGGCCGGCGACCTCGACGCCGCCGAGCGCTCGCTGACCGAGGCGCTGCGCTGGTCCGAGTCGCTCGGCGATCCCGTCGGGCTGGCCTCCGGCAGCACGCACCTGGCCGCCGTCGCCCTGCACCGCGGTCAACTGGGCCGGGCCGACCGGCTGGCTCGCGACGGCCTGGCCCGGTCCACCGAGCTGGACCTCAAGGAGCACATCGCCTGGGCGTGGAACGTGATCGGCCTGATCGCCTTGCGCCGCAACCAAAGCTGTGCGGCCGTCGGCGCGCTGCGGACCAGCCTCGAACTACACTGGGCGATCGGCGACCGGTGGCGGCAGGCGGGGGTGCTCGATCATCTGGCCGAAGCCGTGCTGGCCGGCGGCGGCGCGAGCTGTGCGGCCGAACTCGCCGGGCTGGCCACCGCCATCCGGGACGTTCTGGCCGTGCCGGTCCCCGCGCAGGAGCAGCCCGGCCGGTCCCGCACCCAGGCCCGCCTGCGCCGCTGCCTCCCCGACCCCGAACGCCGCGCGGCCGCGAACCGTGGCGCCACCCGCACGGTCCCCGAGGTGATCACCGCCCTCCAGGCCCCGGCCGGCCTACGCCCCATCACCGCCTGACCGTCGGCGAGTCCCCGAGCCGGGCAACCGAACTCCTGGTTCGGGACCGCAGCGCGCGGCGCGCGCAGCGCGCGGCGGGGTGCGGTGAGTTGGCGGATCGTGGTGCTGGATTTGGGGACTCGCGCATGTGCTGGGGACTTGCCGGGCTGGAGCCGGTGGTTCGGTTGCCGGAGGTGGGGACTCGCCGAGTGTCGGGCCGATTCTTCGGCGAGTCCCCGGGTCGGGCAACCGGACTCCTGGTTCGGGACCTCGCCGGTGCGGCGCGCTGCGCGCGCCGCGCGCAGCGCGGCGTTGCGCGGCGAGGTGTGGTGCGGTGGCGGATCGTGGTGCTGGGATTGGGGACTCGCGCACGTATTGGGGATTCGCCGGGTGGAACCGGTGGTTCGGCTGCCGGAGGAGGGGACTCGCCGAGGGGTGGGGACTCGCCGGATTGGAGCCGGTGGTTCGGTTGCCGGAGGTGGGGACTCGCCGGGTGTCGGGCCGATTCTTCGGCGAGTCCCCGGGTCGGGTAACCGGACTCCTGGTTCGGGACCGTGCCGGCGCGGCGCGCTGCGCGCGCCGCGCGGCCGGGGTGCACATCGCGCCGCCCGTCGCGCGCGGGGCGGCGTTGCGCGGCGTTGCGGGGTGCGGCGGGGTGGGTGCGGTGGCGGATCGTGGTGCTGGGATTGGGGACTCGCGCACGTATTGGGGATTCGCCGGGCTGGAACCGGTGGCTCGGCTGCCGGAGGAGGGGACTCGCCGAGGGGTGGGGTGGTCAGGTTTGGGGGGTGAGGGGGTGGGTGGGCCAGCCGAGGAGGCGGGCGCCGAGGGCGGCGGCTTCGAGGGTGAAGCGTTGGGTGGGTTCGCGGGGGTCGTGGCCGGTGAGGTGGCGGATGCGGTCCAGGCGGTAGGTGACCGTGCGGACCGACAGGAACAGTCGGCGGGCGGTTTCGGCGGTGACCTGGCCGGTGGCGAAGTAGGCCGAGAGGGTGTCGAGCAGGGGGGTGGCGCCGCCGCGGGTGCGTTCCAGGGGGGCTAGGACGGTGGCGACGAGGTCGGTGATGGCGGTGCGGTCGCGGAACAGGACCTGGAAGGCGAGCAGGTCGGCGGCGGACAGCACCGGGGCGGTGAGGTCGAGCCGGGTGGCGAGCTCGAGGGTTCCGCGCGCCTCTTCGTAGGAGCGCAGTACGCCGCCGGCGCCGGGGAACGGGCGGCCGACACCGACCTGGACCGACCGGCCCAACGGCAGCAGGCCGACTTGCCGGGCGAACTCGGCGGGCGCCCCGGCGTTGGCCCCGAACGTGATGCACACCAGCAGGCCGTCCTTCGTGGTGATCAGCACCTCGCGGGCGTCGAACCGGTCCAGCAGCGCGGACTCCACCCGCCGCGTGGTGGAGTCGCCGTCGGTGAACCGGGTCTCGGCGCGGGCCGCGGCGACGACGTGCCGCCCGGTCAGCCGCAGGCCGTAGCGCTCCGCCCGCTCGCCCAGATCGCCCCGGCCGTGCAGCAGATCGTCGATGAACTCCCGCCGCACGGCCTCCTCCTGACGCAGGATCAGCCGCTGCGCCCGGTCGTAGCCCTCGGCGAGCGCCACCACCGCGTCGTCCGCGGCATGCAGCACCACCTCGGCGATGGTCTGCATCCGGTCCCGGTCCGCGGCGGCGGCGACGGCCGGCAGTTGGCGCCACACCACCCAGTTCGCGCTCAGATACAGGTCGACGAGCGCGCGCAGCGGCACACCGTCCTCGGCCGCGCCGGCGCCGAGCCGACGCAGCGAGTCCAGCTCGGTCCGGATCAGCCGGCGACCGGTGGCGCTGACCGCGTCCAGCATGGCGATGTAGCCGCCGACCAGGTCCGGCGCGATGTCGCCCACATCCTGCGCCGCGCGCTTGGCCAGGCGGGTGACGTCCAGTCCGGTGGTTGCCATATGTCATGTTATCCCCTTCATTGCCGGGTTCCGGCAATGAAGCGAACGGCGCCCTTCCGGCCACCCGACTTGAATCCTTCGGCGGCGCGGCAGAGGATGGTGCCAGTGGGGAACGCCTCCCGAGTGGTCAGGAGGTCTGGCGATGGACGACTGGGTCATCTGGTTGATTCTCGCGCTGGTGTTCGGTCTTGCCGAGATCGTCACCCTCACCGCAGCGCTCGGTGTGCTCGGTGCCGCCGCTCTGGTCACCGCCGGAGTGGCCGCGTTCGGGGCGCCGCTGCTCGTGGAACTGCTCGTGTTCACCGCCGCCTCGGCGATCGGCGTCGTGCTGGTCCGGCCGATCGCCCTGCGGCACATGCACGGGCCCCAGGTCGAGCGGTTCGGGGTCGACGCCCTGGTCGGCAAGCGTGCCTACGTGCTCCGGGAGGTCACCGGGATGGACGGCTTGGTGCGCATCGGCGGCGAGGAGTGGACGGCCCGCGCGTACGACGACTCCCTCGTGATCCCCGAGGGATCGGTCGTCGACGTCATGGAGATCACCGGCAGCACCGCGCTGGTCTACCCGAGGGAGTAGTCATGGATATCTCTGCCCTTGCGATCGTCGGCCTACTCATTGCGCTGTTCGCCGTCGTCACGGTGATGCGCGTGGTGCGAATCGTGCCCCAGGCGCGGGCCCGTAACGTGGAGCGGCTCGGCCGGTACAGCCGGACGCTCAAGCCCGGCTTGAACTTCGTGATCCCGTTCGTCGACCGGGTGTACCCGGCGCTGGATCTGCGCGAGCAGGTGGTCTCGTTCCGGCCGCAGCCGGTGATCACCGAGGACAACCTGGTCGTGGAGATCGACACGGTGCTGTACTTCCAGGTCACCGACCCGCGGGCGGCGGCCTACGAGATCGCCAGCTACCTGCAGGCGGTCGAGCAGCTCACCGTGACCACGCTGCGCAACGTGGTCGGCTCCATGGATCTGGAGAGCACGCTCACCTCGCGCGACACGATCAACAGCCAGCTGCGCGGGGTGCTCGACGAGGCCACCGGCAAGTGGGGCATCCGGGTCAACCGGGTCGAGATCAAGGCGATCGACCCGCCGCGGACCATCAAGGACGCCATGGAGAAGCAGATGCGCGCGGAGCGGGACAAGCGCGCCGTCATCCTGGCTGCCGAAGGCCAGCGCCAGTCGGCGATCCTGACCGCGGAAGGTGAGAAGCAGGCCGCCGTGCTGCGCGCGGAGGGCGAGCGGAGCGCCCAGATCCTCCAGGCCGAGGGCGAGGCGCTGGCGATCGACCAGGTCTTCCAGGCCGTGCACCGCAACGATCCTGACCCGAAACTCCTTGCCTACCAATACCTTCAGACGCTGCCCACGCTGGCGCAGAGCGGCAACACGTTCTGGGTCATCCCCAGTGAGGTCACCTCCGCGCTGCAGAGTGTGTCCCGCGCCTTCACCGAGAACCTGCCCAAGGTCGCCGCAACCGAGGCGCCCGCGCCGGTCTCCGAGTTGACCGCCAAGGCCGAGCAGGACGCCGCCCGGGCAGCCGAAGCCGCCGCCGAAGCCGTTGCCGACGCCGAAGCCGTGGCCGACACCACCATCGACCCCATCACCCCCAACGGCGGCCGCGTCCGCTGACCCGCCGCGGTGGAACGCGACGTCAGGTTGCGTTCCACCGCTCAGGGCTTGGTCAGCTGTGGGCCGGTGCCGTCGTCGGCGACGAGGTGGCAGGCGACCAGGGTGTTGGCGGGGCCGACCGGGCGGAGCGGGGGTTGGTCGACGCTGCACACGAGTTCGGCAACCGGGCAGCGGGTGTGGAAGCGGCAGCCGGTTGGGGGGTGTACCGGGCTGGGGACGTCGCCGGTGAGGACGATGCGGTTGCGGGTGCGCTGGATGGCGGGGTCGGGGACCGGGGCGGCGGAGAGCAGGGCCTGGGTGTAGGGGTGCCGGGGGGTGGCGAACAGCTCCGCGCGGTCGGCGACCTCGACGAGGCGGCCCAGGTACATCACGGCGATGCGCTGGGCGAGGAACTCCACGGCGGCCAGGTCGTGGGTGATGAACAGGCAGGCGAAGCCGAGCTCGGACTGGAGCCGGGCGATCAGGTTGAGCACCGAGGCCTGGACGGAGACGTCCAGCGCGGAGGTGGGTTCGTCGGCGACGAGCAGCGCGGGGCCGGCGGACAGGGCCCGGGCCAGGCTGACCCGCTGGCGCTGGCCGCCGGAAAGCTCGTGCGGGTGGCGGCGGGCCAGTTCGGCGCGCAGGCCCACCTGGTCGAGGAGTTCGTTGAGCCGGTCGCGGCGGCTCGCGGAGCTGCCGATCCGGTGCAGCCGCAGGGGTTCGGTGACGATGTCGGCCACGGTCATCCGTGGGTTGAGCGAGCCGGACGGGTCCTGGAAGACGATGTTGACGTCCCGGCGCAGCCGGCGGAGTTCGTTGCGGGACAAGGGAACCAGATCACGGCCGCGGAGCAGCACCTGGCCGGAGGTGACCGAAACCAGGCGCACGACGCACCGGCCGAGGGTGCTCTTGCCGCTGCCCGACTCGCCGACGAGGCCGAGCACCTCGCCCGGTTCGATGGCCAGGCTCACGCCGTCCACCGCGCGCACCGGGCCGAAGTGCTTGACCAGATCGACGAGTTCCAGCACGGGATCAGTCATGTGCCTCCGCCCGCACATCGTCGGTGGCCGGGTGCCAGCAGGCCACCGGGTGTCCGGCCGGGCCCGGCCGCGACTCCGGCCGGTGCGTCCGGCACTGGTCGTCCGCGGACGGGCATCGATCGGCGAAGGTGCAGGCGTCCACCGCCGAGCGCAGCACCGGGACCAGCCCGGGAATCTCGCGCAACCCGCCGGAGGCCCGCCGGGCCGGATTCGGCACCGCACCGAGCAGGCCGCGGGTGTACGGGTGGGACGGCGCGGCGAACAGGTTGTCTACAGTGGACTCCTCGACGGTGCGCCCGGCGTACATCACCACCACGCGGTCGGCGATGTCGGCGACCACGCCGAGGTCGTGGGTGATCAGCAGGACCGACGCCCCGGTCTCGGCCGACGCGGAGCGCAGCAGGTCGAGGATGCCGGCCTGGATGGTCACGTCCAGGGCCGTGGTCGGCTCGTCGGCGACCAGCAGCCGGGGCCGGCAGGCCAGCGCCATCGCGATCATCACCCGCTGCCGCATGCCGCCGGAGAGCTGATGCGGGTACTCCCGCAGCCGCCGGGCCGGCTCCGGGATTCCCACCAGCACCAGCAGGTCCCTGGCCCGGCGCTCGGCCGCCGCGCGGGAGGCGTTCTGGTGCCGGCGCAACACCTCGCCGATCTGCCGGCCGACCGTGAGCACCGGGTTGAGCGAGCTCATCGGCTCCTGGAAGACGTAGGCGATGTCCCGGCCGCGGATCGAGACCAGCCGCCGGTGCGACTCGTTGGTCAGCTCCCGCCCGGCGAACCGCACCGAGCCCTCGACGTCGGCGTTGCGCGGCAGCAGTCCGGTCAGCGCCATGGCGGTCACGCTCTTGCCGCACCCGGACTCGCCGACCAGCGCGACCACCTCGCCGTCGGTGATCGTGAAGGACGCGGCGTCCACCGCGAGCAGCGGTCCGTCCTCGGTGTGGAACCGGACGCTCAGCCCGGACACCTCCAGCAGCGTCGGGGTCATGTGTCGACCTGCCGCGGGTCGAGGGCGTCGCGCATGCCGTCGCCGAACAGGTTCAGCGCCAGGGTGAGCGCGACGATGACCAGGCCGGGGAACACCGCGAGCCACGGGGCCTGCCGGTAGAACGGCTGCGCGCTGGCCAGCAGCACGCCGAGCGACGGGGTCGGCGGCCGGATTCCCAGACCCAGGAAGGAGAGCACCGCCTCGCCGATGATCGCCGCGGGCACGTAGACGGTGGCCTGCACCATGATCGCGTTCACCGAGTTGGGCAGGATGTGCCGGCGCAGCAGGACGCCGTCCCGCGCGCCGCCGGCGATCGCCGCCGCCACGAAGTCCATGTCGCGCAACCGCAACGTTTCCCCCCGGGTGATCCGGATCATGCCAGGCACCTGGGCGCCGATCGCGATCGCGATCACCGCGGTGAACAGCGACGGACCGAGGATCACCGCGAGACTGACCGCCAGGATCAGGAACGGGAAGGCCAGCAGCAGGTCGGTCAGCCGGGAGACGAACGGGTCCAGCCAGCCGTAGAACCCGGCGAGCAGGCCGAGCGGCACGCCGAGCAGCACCGCGAGCAGAACCGTGAGCACCCCGACCGAGAGCGACGCGCGCAGCCCGTAGAGCACCCGGGAGAGCTGGTCCCGGCCCAACTCGTCGGTGCCCAGCCAGTGCTCGAGGGACGGCGGCTGCGGAGCCGGCGCGGTGAAGTCCGTGGCGTCGAACGGATACGGCGCGATGATCGGGGCCAGCAGCGCGGCCAGCACGGCGATGATGACGATCACGCCGCCGGTCATCGCCATCGAGTTGCGCCGCAGCCGGCGCAGGATCCGCCGACGGCTGGGCGCCCGGACGACCGGGGTGGGCTCCACCATTGTCACGACGACGCCTCGCAAGCTCGGTGCCGCTGGACCCCGCCAGTGTCCATTTGTTCGCTCGCAAGCTCGCTCACGGCACCCCACCTCCGACCCGGATCCGCGGATCGATCACCGAGTACAGCAGGTCCACCACCAGATTGAGCACGATGTAGGCGGTGGCGGTGAACAGCACCACGCCCTGGATCATCGCGTAGTCCCTGGTGAACACGGCGTCCAGGGTGAGCCGGCCGAAACCGGGCAGCACGAAGATCGACTCGGTGACCACCGCGCCGGAGATGAGCACACCCAGTTCCAGGCCGACGATCGTGGTCACGACGATGAGACTGTTGCGCAGCGCGTGCCCGATGATCACGTGATGGCCGGGCAGGCCCTTGGCGCGGGCCGTGCGCACGTAGTCCGCGGTGAGCGCGTCCAGCATCGCCGACCGGGTCTGCCGCATGATCAGCGCGGCCAGCCCGGTGCCGAGCACGATCGCCGGCATGATCATGTGACTGAGGTTCTCGACCGGATCCTCGAAGAACGGCACGAAACCCGACGCCGGCAGCCAGCCGAGCACGATCGCGAACAGCAGCACGCCCATCTGGCCGAACCAGAAGTTCGGCACCGACAGTCCCATCAAGGCCACCGAGTTCGACGCCCAGGCCAGCGGCCCGCGCCGGCGCACCGCGGCGATCGTGCCCGCGACGAGCCCGATCAGCACCGCGATCAGCATGGCCAGCACGGCCAACTCCAGCGTCACCGGCAGCGCGTGCAGGATCGCGTCGGTCACCTGTAGGCCGGTGCGTGGTGACACGCCGAGATCGCCGGTCACGGCCTTGCCGAGATAACGCAGGTACTGCACGGGAAGCGGCTGGTCGAACCCGTACGCCGCGTTGATCTCGGCGACCGTCTCCGGGTCGCTCTCCTCGCCGGCCAGGGTCCTGGCCGGGTCGCCGGGCAGTGCCCGGATGCCGAGGAACACCACGACCGTGGCGAGCCACAGAGTGACCACCGATTCGGCGAGCCGGCGTAGCAGGTACCGACTCATCGGCGCTACTCGAAGAAGCCGGCGGTACCGAGTCTGACGAGGCCGTCGCCGTACTCACGTACCTGGCCGACCTTGTCGCTGACCCCGGTGAGGTTCTTCTCCCGCCACAGGTAGATCAGCGGCGAGTCCTGCTGCAGGGTGCCCACCACCTTGCCGTAGAGGTCCTTGCGCTTGCTGGCGTCCCGCTCGGCGCGCGCCTGATTGAGCCAGTCGTCGACCTGCTGGCTGGAGTAGCCCGAGATGTTCTGCGAGCCCCTGGTCTGCACGAACGGCGTGATGTTGCCGTCCGGGTCGACCCGGCCGGACCAACCGATCTGGAACAGCTGGAACTTGCCGGCATCGGTCAGGTCGAGCGAGCTGGCGAACTCGGTGGGCTGGATCTGGACGTCGAACCCGCCCTCGGTGGCCATCGACTTGATCGCCTCGCTGATCCGGGTGCCGTCCGGGGTGTTGGCGGCGATCAGGCTGACCTGCAACGGAGTGGTCAGGCCGGCGTCGGACAGCAGTTTCTTGGCTCCGGCCGGATCATGTGGCGCGCAGGCCTGTGCGGCGTCCGAGGACAGCGGGTTGGCCGGGCTGATCGGTCCGCAGGCCGGCTCGAACTGACCGCGGAACACCGAGCGGACCAGCGCATCCCGGTCGATCGACATGGCGAACGCCCGGCGCACGGTCGCCTCGGTGGCCAGCGGTCCGGCGAACGGGGCGGCGAGCGGGCCGGGTGGCTTGCCGAGGCCGCTGACGTTGCCGACGTTGACCGTGATGCCCTGGTAGCCAAGGGATCGGGTGGACATCAGGCGCAGGTTCGGCGTCCCGGCAAGCTCCTCGGCGTTGACCGGGCTGACCCGGTCGAGCACCTCGACGTCGCCAGAACGCAGGTTGTTGAACCGGGTGGTCTGGTCGGCGATGATCTTGTAGATCACCTTGTCCAGCTTGACGTTCGCCGCGTCGTAGTAGTTCGGGTCCTTCTCCACCTCGATGCGGTCCTGGGCGATCCGGGTGGTGAACTTG
Source organism: Actinophytocola sp. (assembly GCF_035762905.1). Taxonomy (GTDB): domain Bacteria; phylum Actinomycetota; class Actinomycetes; order Mycobacteriales; family Pseudonocardiaceae; genus DASYTH01. The sequence continues at coordinate 69,596 of NZ_DASUCC010000035.1, read as the reverse complement.
AACGGCCCGACGCAGACCGGCCCGGTGGCGAAGTCGGCACCCTTGGCCGCGACCACGGCCGGCGACATGATCATGCCGGCCCGGTCGGCCAGTACCGCGGACAGCGGTGCGAACGGCTCGTTGAGCTGGATGTCTATCGTGCTCGGGTCCTTGACGGTCACTTCCTTGACGCTGGTCAGCTCGCTGCGCCGGGCCGAGCCCTCGAGCGTGCGGTGCCGGTCAAGCGAGGTCTTCACCGCCGCGGCGTCCAGGGCGGTGCCGTCGGCGAACTTCACCCCGGTGCGGATCTTCACGGTGGCCGTCCGGCCGTCGCCGGACAGTTCCGGCAGCGCGGCGGCGAGCTGCGGCACGATCTCGAGCTTGTCGTTGAGGTCGTAGAGCTTCTCGCAGATCGCGTTGAAGACGGTGCGGCCGACCAGGGTTCTTGCCAGGGTCGGGTCCAGCCGGTCCGGTTCGGCGGACAGCGCGACCCGGAGCGTGCCACCGGCTTTGATCGCCCGGTTGTCCGCGCCGGTGTCCCCGGATCCTTCCTGTTGCGGGCTGTCGATGCTGGCACAGCCGGTGATCCCCAATAGAACGGCCGCGATGAGGGTGAGCAGGCGCGCGCCTCCGCGAGCCCGGGAACGAGCCATGATCTCTCCCGGTGGCGTGATGGATCTCCGCACCATCCTGCATAGGTGTGACACCACCCGCCGGATCCGTTGCCCAACTGTGACACGGGTGCACAAACCCCCTAGGGGGTGATTCATTTTGTCCACTATGGACGATCGGATGCCGGTCCACCTAGGTGGTGTGTGGGGTTCCTAGGCACATCAACGGATGGTGAGGGCACGGCGGCCCCGACGATGATGGGAGGAATCGAGATCTCCGGAGGTGGGACGGTTGACCGACCGGCGTGCGGTGTTGCGGTGGGGGCTGGCCGGCACGCTGGGCCTGGCGTTGCCCGCCGGAACGGCGGTGTTGGCCGGAATGCGACCACGGGTGACCCCGGCCGGCGCGAGCGCGCCAGCGGGACCGCCGGCCGGGGCGTTCACCCGACCGCTGCCGGTGCCGCCGGTGTTGAGTCCACAGTCGACGGACGGCGGGGTGGATCGCTACGAGATCCGGCAGACCGTTGGGCGGCAGCGGCTCCTGCCGGACTCGGACACCGAGATCTGGGGCTACAACGGGATGTTCCCGGGCCCGACGGTCCGTGCCCGGCGCGGCCGGCCGGTGGTGCTGGCACACCGCAACGAGCTTTCGGTGCCGACGGTGGTGCACCTGCACGGCGGCGCGGTGCCGCCGGAGCAGGACGGCCATCCGCTCGACTACGTGCTGCCGGCGGCCGGATCGGCCGACGCCGAACTCGCCGCGCACGCCAGGCACGGCGTGGCCGGCCTGGCGACCGGCAGCCGGGAGTACCGCTACGCCAACGATCAGCCGGCGGCCACGTTGTGGTACCACGACCACCGGATGGGGTTCACCGGTCCCGCGGTCTACCGCGGCCTTGCCGGCTTCTACCTGATCCACGACGAGGTCGAGGACGCCCTGCCGCTGCCCCGCGAGCGGCGCGACGTCCCGCTGCTGGTCGCCGACCGGGCGTTCGCCGACGACGGTTCGTTGTTCTACCCGGCCGTGGACCCGACCGGCCGCGAACCCGGGGTGACCGCGCTGTATCACCACAGCGGGATGGTGGGTGAGACGGTCACGGTCAACGGCGTGGCCTGGCCGTATCTGGAGGTGGACGCCGCGCTCTACCGGCTGCGGTTCCTCAACGCCTCCAACGCCCGGCCCTACCGGCTGGAGCTGGATCCGCCGCCGCCCGGTGGCAGCGGGTTCGTCCAGATCGGCAGCGATCTGGGGCTGCTGCCCCGCCCGGCGCACTACGACATGTTCGTGCTCTCGCCCGGCGAACGCTACGACGTGCTCATCGACTTCTCCCGCTACCCGTCCGGAACCCGGGTGGTGCTGAGGAACAACGTGGCGGAGGGCGACCCCGGCTACGTGATGCGGTTCGACGTCGGCGCGAAGGTCGCCGACGACGCCCGCATCCCGGCCGTCCTCACGCCCGAGCCGGCCCCGCCGCCGCGCACCACCGGGACCGCGGACCGGCGGTTCAGCTTCTTCAGCGGCGCGCCCGGGGTCAGGGGACCCGCGATGATCAACGGGCAGGCCTTCGGGATGACCCGGATCGACGCCCGCGTGGCCGCTGGCAGTACGGAGATCTGGGACCTCACCGCGGACCCGATCCACCCGGTGCACCTGCACGGCGCGCGGTTCCGCATCCTCAAACGCAACGGGGCGGTACCCGAGCCCCAGGACGCCGGCTGGAAGGACACGGTGTTCCTGCCCGACGGGGGAATGCGGCTGGCGGTGGAGTTCGGCGGTCACCGCGGCAGGTATGTCTTCCACTGTCACAACCTCGAGCACGGCGACACCGGCATGATGGCCACGCTGGACATCACATGAGTACCCGCACCCGGTCCCGCTCCTCGGGCCGCTCCTACACCGCCCGGCTGCACGACCGCGCCGTGGCCGCGCGCCGCACCTCCCGGCCGCCGGCGTGGCTCGCCAGCCCGTACCCGCCCGCGCTGCTCGCGCTCGGCGCCGAGCTCGGCCACCTGGCCGCCGCGCTGGTGGAATGGCCGGCCGCGCCGGTCCGCGGCCTGGTGCACGTGCTGGCCGCCGCCGTATTCGGCCTGATCGCGGTGAGTGTCTACTTCGGACCAGGCCGGATCGCCGTCGTGGCAGGCATTGCGGCCGGGCTGATGCTGCCGGTGGCCTGGCCGGCCGGAGCGCTGGCCGGCGTGCCGCTCTACCTGAACTTCCCGCTGTGGGCGGTGGTCCCGCTCGTCGTGATCGAGACCGCGCTGGCCGGACTGCTGATCCTGCGCACGAGGAGTCAGCGGCGCAGCGTGGCCGACGGCGGCTCGCCGAAGCGCTGACGGTAGGCGGCGGCAAACCGGCCGGGGTGGGCGAAACCGTACCGCAGGGCGACGTCGGTGACGGTGAGACCAGTGCCGGAGTCGTTGTGCAGCAGCTCGTCGTGGGCCTGTTCGAGCCGGCGGCCACGCAGGTAGGAGATCGGTGAGACGCCGAGCTGGCGCCGGAACGCCGCGTGCAGGGAGCGCTCGCTGACCCCGGCGTGGCCGGCGAGATCGGCGACGGTGAACGCCGTCTGCGGGGTGGAGTCGATCAGCTCGACCACCCGGCGGACCACCCGAGGGGCCGGCAGGGTGGGCGCGGCGTACACGGCGTCGGTGTAGTTGTGCCGCAGGCAGAGCAGCAGCGTGGTCAGCACGGTGTGCTCGATCTCGCTGGCCAGCACCGGCGACGGTCCGGCCTTGCCGCACCGCTCCAGCGCGCCGCGCAGGGTCAGCACCGCCGCGGCGAGAGCTTGGCCGCCGTTGCCGAGGTCGACCCTGGTCTGGAACCGCAACGGCCGGTGCAGCGGCTGGTGCAGCAGGTTCTGCAGGAACCGCTCCAGGTGTGAGCGCCGGACGGTCAGCATCAGCTGGCGCAACCCGGGCGTCCAACGCAGGTTGAGATCCTCGTGGTAGCAGAACACGGCCGCGTGCCGGGCATCGGCGACCGCGGTGCGCCCGCCGTCGTCGATCAGCAACCGGCCACCGTGCACGAAGCTGACCGTCACCTTGTCGATCGGCGGCGAGCAGCCGATCTCCACCGCCGGGCCGTACGAGGAGGACATCAGGCCAAGCCCGCCGGCCGTCCGGTGCTGCACCCGGGCGAGAAACGGCGTGCCCCGCTCCAGCACCGTCATCCGGTGCGGACACTGGAGCAGCTCCTGGGTGCGGACCCGGGCCTCGTAGGGGTCCGTGGTCTGCAGCAGCCTGGCGTCGGGCAGGTTCACGTCCGCCAGCAACACCGACGGGCCGCGCATTGGCCCACCTCCACCCGCAAGACGCCTGTCCCACCAGAATCCTGCCGGCCAGGGACAACGTCAAGTTGATGCGGAAACCGGCCGGCCGGTGCGGAAAGTGGATCGTCGCCGGGGTGCCGGTCTCCTAGCTTCGAGCGCGTCGGTGTCGACGCGGGCGAGCGGGAGGTGGCGCGGTGACGGCCAGTGGACCCACCGAGGAGTACCTGGAGGTTTCCGGTGGGCGGGTGCATGTGCTGCGCGGGGGAACCGGCGCGCCGCTGCTGTTCCTGCACGCGGCCGGCGGCGCCGGGCGGTGGCTGGAGTACCACGAGCTGCTGTCCCGGCGGTTCGAGGTGATCGCGCCGGACCACCCCGGCTTCGGCGGCTCGGACGAACTGCCCGAGGTGGAGGGCATGGACGATCTGGTCTACCACTATCTGGACCTGATCGACCGGCTCGGCCTGGACCGCCCGCACGTGGTCGGGGGGTCGTTCGGCGGCTGGCTCGCCGCCGAACTGGCCGTGCACACCCCGCAGGCGGTCGGCTCGATGGTGCTGCTGTCCGCGGCCGGGCTGCGGCTGCCGGCGCACCCGGTGGCGGACCTGTTCCTGATGACCCCCGAGCAGGTCGTCGATGTGCTGTTCCACGACGTCACCAAGGCGTCGGCCGCCTTCCCACCCGACCCGGACGTGGACGCGATCCTGGCGATCTACCGGGACATGACCGCGCTGGCCCGGTTCTCCTGGGTCCCGTTCATGTGCAATCCCAAGCTCGAGCGCCGGTTGGGCCGGATCAGCGCGCCAACCCTGGTGGTGTGGCCGGCGCAGGACAAGCTGATCCCGATCGCCCACGGGGAGCGCTACGCCGAGAAGATCCCGAACGCGTGGCTCGCGGTGGTCGAGGACTGCGGGCATGCCATGTACTTCGAACGACCCACCGAGTTCGCCCGGCTCACCGCGGACTTCCTCGCGACGGGCGCCGAGCTGAGCGGAGCGAGCCGATGAAGTTCGTCTTCTTCCACCTGATGCCCTACCCGTACCTGCCGGACGACTTCGACGAGCGGTTCCCGTCGCCGTCACTGAACTTCCCCAACGGTTACTTCGATCCCGAGCGCGGAAACCGGCTCTACCACCGTTACCTCGACGAACTGGAACACGCCGAGCGGATCGGGTTCGACGGAATCGCGGTCAACGAGCATCACCAGACCGCCTACGGGCTGATGCCTTCGCCCAACATCATGGCGGCGGCCCTTGCCCGGCGTACCGAGCGGGCACAGATCATGGTGCTGGGCAACGCGATCGGCATCCGCGGCAACCCTCTGCGGGTGGCCGAGGAGATCGCCATGCTCGACCACCTCGCCGACGGCCGCCTGGTCTCCGGCTTCGTCCGCGGCATCGGCTGGGAGTACTTCGCGCACAGCATCAACCCGACCCGGTCCCGGGCCCGGTTCGACGAGGCGCACGATCTGATCATCAAGGCATGGACCTCGACCGAGCCGTTCCAGTGGATCAGCCCGAACTACGAGTTCCGCTATGTCAACGTCTGGCCCCGGCCGTTGCAGCGGCCGCACCCGCCGATCTACATTCCCGGCGCGGGCAGCACCGAGACCATGCGGTTCGTCGCCGAGCACCGCTACACGTACATGTCGGTCTACGCGCCGACGCCCGTGGTCGCCCGCTGGTTCGACGGGTATCGGCAGGCGGCCGAGGAGTTCGGCTATGTGCCCGATCCGGAGAAGATCGGGCTGTCCATCCCGATCTACGTGGCGGAGACCGACGATCGGGCCCACCGCGAGGCCGAGCCGCACCTGATGTGGTTGTTCCACAAGGGACTCAAGCAGGGACCGGAGATCATGTTCCCGCCCGGGTACATGACCTCCTCGTCCATGCGTGGGCTGCTGACGGCCGGGATGAAACCGTTCCCCGAGCTGACCTACGAGGAGCTGGTGACCGAGGGGTATGCGGTCGTCGGCAGCCCGGACACGGTCGCCAACCGGCTCGGCGAGCTGCACGGCGCGCTCGGCTTCGGGCAGGTGATCGGACTGTTCGCGCTCGGTGACATCACCGCAGAACAGACCCGCACCAGCATGGAGCTGTTCGCCGCGCAGGTCATTCCCGAGCTCCGCCCGCTCGGCGTCGCGAGCGACGCCGTGGCGGCCGGGTAGCGAGGAACGGCGGTCAGTGCTTGCGGACCACGCGTTCCGGCTCGCCCGGCTTCCAGATCGTGACGTCCATGTGGCCGTCGTTCATCTCGACCGAGGATGCGCCGGTCAGGTCGGCCGCGTAGAAGTGGTCGAACTCCTGGCCGCGCAGGTCCAGGCCGATCTCCTCGAACAGCGCCTCGGCGAACCGCTGGTGCAGGGCCTTGTCCCGGACGTCGCGGACCAGGCCCCAGAGCTTCGCGTCACCCTCGGCGACGTTCGGGTCGACCGTGGCGGTGTGCAGGCAGAATCGTGGATCGCGACCAAGATCCCGGAACTTGGTGGTGTCCGGCATTCCCACGAGCCACAACTCGTCCTCGAACACCCTCGGTTCGATCGGGCTGATCCGGGGGTAGCCGTCCGAGCGCAGCGTGGCCATCAGGCAGAGCTTGCCCGTGGCGGCGTGCCGGCGGGTGAAGACGGCGGCGATGCGGGGGGCGTGCTCGATGAAGTCAGTCCATGTGCTCACGGCTGGCGAGATTACGGCGGGTGCGCCGAACCGGCCAGTTCATTCGGGTCCGTGTCGCCGCACAGGAACGCGTAGAACCGTTCGCCCCGGGGGATTTCGGCCGCCGCCGGGTGGTGCAGCACCCAGAGGCTGGCGTCGTCCAGCCAGCCATAGCTGTCGAAGTTCTCGCCCTGCACCAGAGCGATCAGCCGGTCGCCGAGGCGCCAGACCGCGTGCCGCCACTCCGGGCTGTGCGTCCCGGTCACATCGGGTTGGCCGAGCCGCCCGGTGAGCCGGCCGAGTGCGGTCCGCCAGTTGTCATCGAACTCCGGCCGCAGTGCGCCGATGTCGCCCGACCATCCCTCGCCGACCGCGGCCGACACGAACTCGCGCACGTCCGGATCGTCGACATCGGCTTCGTCGCAGAGGGTCGCGTACGCCACGCCGAAGCCGGTGATCTCCTCGACGGGCTCGAACCGCATGGCCAGCGTGACCACGTAGCTCCCCACGCCGAACGCATAGTCCCCGTTCTCGAACACCCCGGTGGCCACCGACCTGCCCCAGGGCATCGGCCAACCCGCGGCCGCCCAGGTCGCGTCGAGGTCCGCGCGGTCCCACGAGGCCCGCGCGAGGGCCAATATCGGGTCGATCACCGCGCCGTCGAAGGGGCGCCACGCCATCGCCATGGGCGCACGCTAGGCAGCCCGGGCCCCGCGCTGGAACGCCGGCTGCACAAACGGACACATCGGCTGCGCAAACGGACGCGACCCGAATGTCTATTATGGACTGTGTTGATGGATAACCGCAGGAAGGCAACAACGTACCGCAACCGGCGTGTCGCGAGAAGGTCCGCCGTTATGTCCACATGGGTTACTCCACTCGGATGCCGCACGGTGCGGTCATGTTCGGTCATTGGCGGTGATAATTGCTGGTGGGGCCGTTCCGCGCCGATCAGCCGACGCATCTGATTCGGCCGCGTGGCCCAGTCTCCGCGCTGTTATGCGCCCGGCGCCTGCTGAGAGTCTCTTGACCGGCGTCGCGTTGCCCGATCTAATGTCCCACTGTCGGAAACGGGGGCGTCGTCGGTAACCGTTGGCTTCGTTGGGTTTGGGGACCGATCTGTCCGAATGCGATAGTTTGTTCCCCCCGCAAACAAATTACCATCGAGCCGCATTAAGTGACGCTGAACGCTGCCGTAGGCGACATTGACCGCGCGGAGAGGCGATCTGTGACGAAACAACTATCTGCGGCCCGGTTCGACGTCGTCGGCGTGGGACTGGGTCCGTGCAACCTGAGCCTCGCCGCCCTGTTCGAGCCGCTCACCGAGATCCGCGCCCGATTCGTCGAGGCCCGGTCCACCTTCCAATGGCACTGCGGGATCATGGTGCCCGGTGCCGAGCTGCAGGTCTCGTTCCTCAAGGACCTGGTGACCCTGGTCGACCCAAGCAGCTCGTTTTCCTTCCTCAACTACCTGGCCAGCCAGGGCCGGCTTTACCGCTTCCTGATCGCGCACGGCGACCGCTGCTCACGCCAGGAGTTCGAGCAGTACTACCAGTGGGCGGCGAGCCGGCTGCCCGACATCGCCTGGGATCACCGGGTGGAGTCCGTCGAGCTGCGCGACGATCTGCTCGAGGTGCGCTGTGCCGGCCGAGATCCGGTGCGCACCGCCAACCTGGTGCTCGGTTCCGGCCGCACCCCGCAGCTGCCCGGGTTCGCCGCGAAGCTGCGCGGCAGCACGGTATTGCACAGCGCGGAGTTCCGGATGATGCGCCGTCCGGTGGCCGGCCAGGACATTCTGGTGATCGGCGCCGGGCAGAGCGGCGCCGAGGTGGTCAACCATCTGCTCGGCGGCGAACTGGGCCTGCCCCGTTCGGTCACCTGGGTTTCCAGCCGGCTCGGCTTTCTCCCGCTCGACGACTCGCCGTTCTCCAACGAGTGGTTCCAACCGGACTATGTGGAGCACTTCTACGGGTTGCCCGCCGGGCGGCGCAGGGCCCTGCTCGACCGGCAGCGGCTGGCCAGCGACGGCGTATCGGAGTCGCTGCTGCGGGAGATCTACCGGCGGCTCTACGACCTGGACACGCTGCAGTCCGGCCGGCTGCGGCACCGGTTGCTGGTCTGCCGCAGGGTGATCGACCTCGCCCTGGACCACAACCGCCTGGTGGCAACGATTCATGACGAGGACACCGACACCATCGAGACCGCCGACGCCGACATCGTGATCTGCGCGACCGGCTACCGCAGCGGGTTCCCGGACTACCTCGAACCGTTGCGCGGGCGCCTGCTGGACGGCTCCGGCGGGCTGCGGGTCCGGCGGGACTACTCGCTCGACTGGGACGCGCCGCCCGGGCTGGGCATCTACGTCCAGAACGCGGCCGAACAGACCCACGGCATCGCCGATCCCAACCTCAGCCTCGCCGCGTGGCGCAGCGCTCGGATCGTCAACGCGATCTGTGGCCGCCCCGCGTACCGGATCGAGGACGCCCGGTCGACGATCTCGTGGCGGGGCACCGGCCAGGCGTTCCGGCCGGAGGACGAACTGTTGCCCGACACCGCGGGGGTGAACCTGCCATGACCCGGCCAACACGCATCGCCTACCAGGAACCGGAACCGTACGAGTCCGGAATGGTCATCGAGGAGGTGGCCGCCGACGCCACGCCGGGCGCGCCGCACTGGCCGTTCCGGGCCTCCCGGTTCGAGGTGCCGCCGGGCGCGACCACCGAACTGGACATCCACGACGTTGCCGAGCTGTGGCTGGTCCGGTCCGGGCACGGCACGGTGAGGTCCGGCGGCACCACGCTCGAGGTCGGCCCCGGCGAGATGGTGTACTTCGCCGGCCGGGTGCCGCACCAGGTGACCAACACCGGCGCGGACGCGATGCGGCTGTTCAGCGTGTGGTGGAACGGCGCCCCGGCATGATGCACGATCTGGCCGTCGTCGGTGCCGGCGTGCTCGGCTGCTGCACCGCATACCAGGCGATCCGCTCGCATCCGGACTGGCGGGTGCTGCTGCTCGAACGGTCCGCCATCGGCGCGGGCGCCACCGGGTGGTCGGCCGGGGTCAGCTTCCCGCTGGCCGCCACGGCACGGCATCGCGAGTTGGTGCGGGCCAGCGCCGCCGAATACGCCGCGCTGCCGGCAACCGCGAAACGGTTCCTCCGTCCGGTGCGGATGATCTACGTGGTCTCCGGCGAGCGGCTCGCCGCGCTGCGCGACCGGGTGGTCGACGCCGAACTGCGCGAGGTCTCCGGCGACGAGCGCCACCGGGTCACGCGGATGCTGCCCGACCTTCGGCTGGGCGCGGACGAGCGGCTGCTGACCCACGACGGAGCCGGGTTCGCGGTCGACGCGAAGCAGTTCTCCGAGGCGCTGGTGGCCGAGCGGGTCGAGGTCCGGCTGGGCGCGCAGGTCGAGACCGTCGAGTCGCTCGGCGACGCCTTCCGGTTGGCCACCGGCCGAGCGGAATGGTTGGCCCGCCGGGTGGTCGTCGCCTCCGGGCCGTGGTCGGTGCCGACACCGCTGCCCGACCCGCCGGGCGCCCGGCGCAAGCGGATCGCCGCCGTGCACGCCGCTCTGCCGGTGGTGGCCGGCGATCCGCTGGTGTACTTCGTCGACGACGATCTGTTCCTGCTGCCCATGTCCGCCGGCTCGGCGCTGGTCAGCTACTACCGCGACGAGTGGGACACCGATCCGGCCACGGTGGATGGCGTGGCCAACCGCGCGGACCTGACGCTCGGCACCGAGGCACTGCGGCGGCGCAGCCCGGCCGCCGCCGCGGCGGTGACCGGCGGCCGGGCCTTCTGCGATCTCTATACCGACGCGCGCCTGCCGGTGGTCGTGTCGGATCCGGGCATCCCCGGGCTCGCCGCCATCCGAGGCGGCTCGGGCTCCGGCGTCCGGCTCGCGCCGGCCCTTGCCGGCGAAGCGTTGCGCGCCGTCGGTTCCAGCCCGCCCAAGGAGGCACCCGTGACCACCAGCAGCACCGGGCCGGGCTTCGGCGCGCGACCCGTCTTCGTCTTCTCCACCCCGCCGACCCCCAACGGCGACCTGCATCTCGGCCACCTGTCCGGGCCGTACCTCGGTGCCGACGCATTCGTCCGGTTCCAGCGGATGAACGGCACGGCGGCCTGGCACCTCACCGGCAGCGACGACTTCCAGAGCTACGTCGTCGAATGCGCCCGGCGCGAGGGCCGCACGCCGGCGGACACGGCCGCGCACTACAGCGCCGAGATCGCCGAGACCCTGCGATTGATGGACATCGAGCCGGACCAGTACACGGTGACCAACGCCGATCCCGGCTACCCGAAGGGACTGCAGGCGTTCTTCAGCCGGCTCGTCGAGTCCGGTTCGGTCGCCCCGCGGCCGGCGCCGGCCCTGTTCGAGGGGTTGAGCGGCGCGTACCTGTACGAGACCTGGGTGAGCGGCCGGTGTCCCACCTGCGGCGAGCCGACGGGCGGCAACATCTGTGAGGAGTGCGGCGAACCCAACTCCTGCGCGGATCTCGTGGACCCGGTCGCCAACCGGTCCGACATACCGCCGGAGCCGGGCACCGTGGCCCGGTTCTCCCTGCCACTGCACGAGTTCCGGGCGGAGGTCGCCGCACATCACCGGGCCGGACGGGTGCCGGCCCGACTGCGCGAGCTGGCCGAGCGACTGTTCGCCCGGGACCGGCTGGACATCGCGGTGAGCCACCCGTCGGACTGGGGGGTGCCGCCCATCGAATCCGACGTGGACGGACAGGTCATCTGGGTGTGGCCGGAGATGGCCTACGGCTTCCTGCACGGCATCGCCGCGCTCGGCCGGCGCACCGGCCGGAGCTGGGACGCCGCGCAACCCCGGCCGGATTGGAAGATCGTGCACTTCTTCGGCTACGACAACAGCTTCTACCACGCCATCCTCTACCCGGTGCTGTACCGGCTGGCCTTCCCGGACCTGACGCTGGACATCGACTACCACGTCAACGAGTTCTATCTGCTCGACGGCGCCAAGTTCTCCACGAGTCGTCAGCACGCCATCTGGGGCAAGGAGATCCTCGGCCCGCAGAGCGTGGACGCGGTCCGCTTCTACCTGTCGCGCACCCGCCCGGAGGGCCGCCGGACGAACTTCGAGCGGGCCGCGTACGAAGCGGAGTTGGGGGACGTGCTGATCGGCACCTGGCAGCGGTGGCTCACCGACCTGGGTGACCGGGTCACCCGGCACTGCGCCGGCCGGGCACCGGAGACGCCGGCCCGTACCGCCGAACAGAACGCCTTCCTCGGCCGGCTCGAGGTCCGGCTGGCCGCGCTCACCAACAGCCTCGGAGCCGAGGGTTTCTCGCTCAACCGGGCCGCGGCCGAGCTGCACGGCATCGTCGAGGACACCGTCTCGTTCGCCCGGCTGGAGGGCGCGGTGGCGGACAGCGCCGCCTGGCGGGACGAGACCCGCGCGGCGATCGGGCTCGAATTGGCCGCGGCCCGGCTGCTGGCCCGCTGTGCCACGCCGGTGATGCCTCGGTTCGCCGCCCGGCTGGCCGGTGCGCTCGGCGATCCGCCACCGGCGGTCTGGCCGGACCGGGTCGATCCGGTGTCGGCCGGGACCGCGGTTCACCTGTCCGGCCAGGTGTTCTTCGTCGCGGACCCGCCGGAATCCACGCCGCTGCCGTGGTTGCGCGCGCTGGTGCGCGAGACGCTCCAACTCGCCGAGGATGCGGCGGTCGACGAGCGCACCCTGACCGAGCTGGGCGCCGGCTCACTGCAGGCGGTCGCGGTGCAGTTCCAGATCCTGCGGCACACCGACGTCGACCTCCCGCTGCCCGAGCTGCTCGGCACGAACGTGGCCGGGCTGGCCGGAATCCTCGAGCAACGAGTGGCCGCGGAGGGCGTCACGGTATGAGTAGTCCCACCGAGGTCATCCGGGAGATCGAGGCGCGCGGGCTGCGCATCTCCGCGGCCGGCAGCGAGCTCCGGCTGCGCGGACCGCGGGAACGGATGGATCCCGCGCTCATCGCGACGATCAAGACGCACAAGGCGGAGCTGATCGCCCATCTGAGCACGCCCGGCGCCGAGCGCCCGGCCGCCGGCTTCCCGCTGACCCCGTTGCAGCAGAGCTATCTGCTCGGCCGCGGCGGCGACTTCGAGCTGGGCAACGTCGCGAACCACGCCTACGCCGAGGTGGAGGGCGTCTGGGACATCGACCGGCTGGCGGCCGCGCTGCGGTCGGTGGTGCGGCGGCACGGAATGCTGCGCACCCGGTTCGTCGACGGCACGCAGATCGAGCAACCGTGGCCGATCGACGTGCGGATCCAGCGGCTCGACCTGCGCGACCGCACCCCGGCCGAGCAGCGGGCCGACCGGCTGCGGCTGCGGCACGAGCGCTCCCACCGGATCCTGCCGGCCGACCGCGCGCCGCTGCTGGCCGTCGGGGTGACGATCCTGGCCGACGACCGGATGGTGCTGCACATCGGCCTGGACGGGCTGGTCGCCGACGGCATGAGCTTCCTGCTGTTCTACCGGGACTGGTGGCGGGCGTACCGGGACGGACCCGAGAACCTCCCGGACACCGCGGAGCTGCCGTTCGCCGAGTTCGTCGCCGCGCTGCGGGACGCCGCGACCAGAGCCCCGGCCCGGCGCTCGCGCGGCTACTGGCTGGACCGGATCGACGACCTCGCACCGCACCCGAACCTGCCGCTGGCCAAGGATCCCGCGGCGATCACCCACCCCCGGTTCGTCCCGAGGGCGGTGCGCCTCGACCTGACCGCGTGGGCCGCGTTCAAGGCTCAGGCGCACCGGGCCGGGCTGACCCCGGCCACGGCGCTGCTCGCCGCCTACGCGGAGACCCTGTCCGTATGGGGCGCCGGCCGGCGGTTCACCGTCACCACCACCGTCGCGCACCGGCTGCCGATCCACCCGCGGATCGCCGACGCCATCGGCAACTTCTCCGACACCATGCTGGTCGACATTGCCGTCGATCGCGGGATCTCCTTCGCGGACCGGGCAACGGCCCTCCAGGACCGGATGCACCGCGACCTCGACCACCGGCACTTCTCCGGCATCGAGGTAATGCGCGAACTGGCCCGCAGGCGGGCCGACCCGACAGCGGCCCGGATGCCGTTCACGTTCAACTGCACCATCGGCAACACACCGGACGGACTGGACGGTTCCTGCCTCGAGCTGTTCGGGCCGGAGGTCTACTCGGTCAGCCAGACCCCCCAGGTGTGGGTGAACGTGTTCGCCGCCGAGCGGCCGGACGGCCTGCTGGTGAAGATCGACGCGGTGGACGAGCTGTTCCCGGCGGGGCTGGTCGAAGACCTGGTCGCGGGCTACCGGGCCATGCTGAACCTGTTGTGCCACGCGGAGAACTGGGCGGCACGGGACTTCGACCTGCTGCCCGCCGGGCAGCGTGCGCGGCGGGTCGCGGCCAACGACACCGCCACCCCGGTGGCCGGCGCGATGCTGGCCGACGCCTTCGTCGCGGCCGCCGAACGCACCCCGGACGCCGCGGCGATCATCACCGGACACCGGACCATGAGCTATGGCGAGCTGCTGCGCCGGGCCCGGCAGGTCGCCGCCTGGCTGCGGTCCGGACGGGTGGCCCGCGACGAGCTGGTCGGGTTGGTGATGACCCGGGGGCCGGAGCAGATCGTCGGCATGCTCGGCACGCTGCTGGCCGGCGCCGCCTACCTGCCGGTGGACGCCGACCTGCCCGCCGCCCGGCGTGAATTCCTGTTGCGGGACGGCAAGGTTCGATACGCGCTGACCAACACCGACTGGACCGGCGAGACGTTTTCCGTGCTCCGGCTCGATTGCGGCGGCCCGGTGCCGGACGGCGATCCGGCCGACCTGGAGCCGTTGCCCGGCGCCGGACCGAACGACCTGGCCTACGTGCTCTACACCTCCGGAACGACCGGCGAGCCCAAGGGCGTGATGGTCAGCCATCGCAGCGCGGTCAACGTGATCGCCGACTGCACCGCGCGGTTCGCCGTCACATCGGCGGACCGGTTCTTCGGTATCAGCGCGTTCACCTTCGACCTGTCCGTCTACGACGTGTTCGGCGCGCTGTCGGCGGGCGCGGCGATCGTGCTGCCGGACGCCGACCGGGCGGCGGATGCCGCGCACTGGGTGCGGCTGTGCGGCGCGGCCGGTGTGACCGTGTGGAACTCGGTGCCGGCCATCGCCACGCTGCTGCACGAGGCGGCCGCGGCGGACGGGCCGGAGCGGCTGGCGACGCTCCGGCTGATCATGCTGAGCGGGGACCGGATCCCGCCGGCCCTGCCGGCCGCGCTGCGCGCGCTCAACCCCGACCTGGAGCTGGTTTCGCTCGGCGGCCCAACGGAAACCACGATCTGGAACATCCTGCATCCGATCGCTCCCGGCGACGAGCACCGCGGCACCATCCCGTACGGCCGGCCCAACGCCAACAACCGGGCCTACGTGCTGGACCAGGACGGCCTGGACACCCCGGACTGGGTCGCCGGCGAGATCTGCGCGGCCGGAACCGGTCTGGCCCGCGGCTACTGGGCCGACGAGGCGCGCACCGCCGAGAAGTTCCCGTTCGACGAGCGCCGGGGCGAGCGCCTCTACCGGACCGGGGACATCGGCCGTTACCTGCCGGACGGCGAGATCGAGATCCTCGGTCGCGCCGACCACCAGCTGAAGGTCAACGGGTACCGGGTCGAGGCCGGGGAGATCGAGGCCCAGCTCGCCCGGTTGGCCGCCGTGCGGCAGGCGGTGGTGGTCCGGCAGGAGCGCGCCGGCGGCGACCGGTTGGTCGCGCATCTGGTGCCGGACAACGGTGAGCGCCCGGCCGACGGCCGGCTGCGTGAGTTGCTCGGCGCCGTGCTGCCCGCCTACCTGGTGCCGGCCACGTTCGTCTGGCACGCCCGGTTGCCGTTGACCCGTAACGGAAAGGTCGACCGGGGGGCATTGGCCGCCCGGGCCGCGCCGGACCGCCCGGCCGCCGCACCGGTCGGCGGCCCGGTGTCGGAGACCGCGCACCGCGTGGCCCGGCTCTGGGCGGCGGTGCTCAGGACCGACCGGGTCGACCCGGACGAGAACTTCTTCGAGCTGGGCGGCAACTCGATCGACGCAGCCCGGATCGTCACCCGGGTGCGCAAGGAGTTCGGGGTGAGCATCCCCCTGCAACGGCTGACCGAGCTGGTCACCGCCCGCGCGATGGCCGGGTACGTTGACGCCGAGCGGCCGGAGCGGGACCGATGACGTACTCGATCGTCAACCGGATCGTCACGGCCGCACCCGAGGCCGGGCACCGGATCCGCTTCGTGCGGCTGGATTCCACGGAGTCGTTCGAGCTGACCGAGCTGTGGGCGATGGCCGGGCGGGTGGCGCACGGGCTGCGCGGGCTCGGTGTCCGGCCGGGGGACCGGATCGGCATCCTGGCCCCGAACTGCCTGGAGTGGGTCCTGCTTGATCTGGCCGCCCTGCGCCTGATGGCGGTGACCGCCGGGTTCGAGTCCGGCAAGTTCGCGGCGGACGGCGAGCTGCTTGCCCGCTACCGGCTGCGGCTGCTGTTCACCGACCGGCCGGCCGGGGCACCTGGCGTCCGTCCGATCGGGATGGTCCGCGAGTTGGCCGCAGGGCCGGCGCCGGAAGCGTTGCCGCCGGCCCGGTACGCGGTCGACGACGTGACCACGCTGAAGTTCACCTCGGGCAGCACCGGGCAGCCGAAGGCGCTCGCGGCGAGCGTGGGCAGCATCGACGGCTCGCTGCGCGCGGTGCAGCAGATGTTCGCGCACGGCGCGGCGGACGACCTGTTCGTGTTCCTGCCGCTGTCGCTGTTGCAGCAGCGGTACTGGATCTACTCGGCGCTGTGCTTCGGCCACGACGTCACGGTCAGCACCTATGAGGCCGCGTTCGTCGCGCTGCGGCAGACCCGGCCGACCGTGGTGATGGGCGTGCCGGGGTTCTACGAGGCGGCCCGCAAGCACATCGAGACCAGGCCGGGTTGCCGGGTCGAGGCCGCGCGCGGCCTGTTCGGCGACCGGATCCGGTACCTGTGGACCGGATCTGCGCCGGCCAGCGCCGAGGTGCTGCGCTTCTTCACCGACGCGGGGCTGCCGCTCTACGAGGGCTACGGGCTCAACGAGACCTGCATCGTGAGCAAGAACCACCCCGGCGCGCACCGGGAGGGCAGCGTGGGCAAGGTGCTGCCGGGCAAGCAGGTGCTGTTCGACGCGGGCGGCGTGATCAGCGTGCGCAGTGACCATCCGGTGAACCGGCGCTACGAGTACGCCGCGCCCGGCGAGTCGGAGCGGGTGTTCGGCGCCGACGGCGTGGTGCGCACCGGTGATCTCGGCTATCTCGACGAGGACGGCTTCCTCTACATCCGCGGGCGGGCCGACGATGTGATCGTGCTGGACAACGCGCGCAAGATCGTGGTGCGGCCGATCGAGGAGCACCTCAAGGCGAGCGCGGCGATCGAGGAGTGCGTCGTGCTCTGCGCGGATCGCACGAACCTGGTCGCGGTCGTGTCCCCGGCGCAGGATCCGGCCGACGAGGACGCGATCACCGCGGCGCTGCGGCAGACCAACTCCGCGTTCGGCGGCGACGAGCGGATCCGCAAGATCGTCATCGCCCGGCCCCGGTTCAGCATCCAGAACAACACGCTCACGTCGCAGTACAAACCGCAACGCAACCGGATCTTCGACCTCTACCGCTCGGAGATCGAGGACCACCGAAGGGGTATCCATGCACGATGACCACACCGGCGCGATCGAGCGCGCCGCCCGGAGCTGTCTGGCCCGGACGCTGGACACCGGGATCGCGCCCGCGGACATCGGGCTCGACCTCGACATGGTCAACGAGTACGGGTTGTCCTCGCTGAACAAGGTGCTGTTCGTGACCGCCGTGTGCGACGCGACCGGTGTCGGCGTCGGCAACTTCACCGAGCACGACCTGGCCGCGCTGCGCACGCTGCGCGACGTCGTCGCCGCGTTGTCCCGGCATGCACTGGCCGGCGAGGCGGCGGCGCGATGACCTGGACCGATCTGGCGGCGGTGACGCTGGAGAACGTGCACGTGCGGCTGCGGCCGCTCACCGATGCCGACCGGGACTCGTTGCGCGCCATCGCGATGGATCCGGAGATCTGGCGGTACTTCGTGTCGCTGGTCCGCACCGACGCCGAGTACGACGCCTACTTCGAGGCCACGCTGGCCGACCACATGGCCGGCCACCGGGCCGTGTTCCACATCACCGACAAGCACACCGGCCGGGCCGCCGGCAGCATGAGCTTCGGCAACATGGCCGAGGCCGACGCCCGGATCGAGATCGGCTGGTCCTGGCTGGGCCGGGAGTTCCGCGGCCGGGGCGTGAACCGCTGGGCGAAGTTCCTGATGCTGGAGCACGCGTTCGAGCGGCTGGGTGCCGAGCGGGTCGAGTTCAAGACCGACCAGCGCAACGAGCCGGCCCGCCGCGCGCTGCGCAACATCGGCGCGGTGGAGGAGGGTGTGCTGCGCAGCTTCAACTACATGCCCGGCGGCCGGCGCCGCGACGCGGTGTTCTACAGCGTGCTGCGCGCCGAGTGGCCGGGTGTCAAGCGGGCGCTGGCGGCCGCGCCGAAGGTCCGAATGGGCGCGGGATGACCGGCCCGGTCGCGTTCGTCCGCGCCGAGGGCGATCCGTTCGCGATCGGCCGGCAGCACGGCGCCGCGCGGGCGTCCGACCTGCGCGCGTTCCTCGACGACGGGCTGGCCCGGCTCAACCACGTGGTGCCCGGCCCGGAGCTGATCATGGCCGGGCTCAGCGCCACGATCGCGGCGCATGCGGTCGAGATCGAGGCGGCCACCCCGGATCTGGCCGCGGAGATCCGGGGTCTGGCCGAGGGCGCCGGGATCAGCCACGAGCAGGCGCTGCTGTTGCAGCTGCGCCGGGAGATCATGGGCTACCGGCGGGTGCCGGCCGGCGGCGACTGCACCACCTACGCGGTGTCCGGGCCGGAACCGGTGCTGGCCCAGACGATCGATCTCAACGGCAACCTGGACGACCAGATCGCGGTGCTCGACGTGGCTCGCGCCGGGTCGGGCCGCCGGGCGCTGGTGCTCAGCTTCGCCGGACTGCTCGGCTATCTCGGGGTCAACTCGGACGGACTGGCGGTGGGGCTGAACCTGGTGCTCGGCGGCCGGTGGGGTCCGGGGTTGCCGCCGTACCTGGCCATCCGGCACGTGCTCGACACCGCGTCCGATGTGGACGGTGCGCTCGCGGTGCTACGCGGTCTGCGCCTGGCCAGCTCCCGGTCGATCACCCTGTGCGACCGGACGAGCGCGGCGGTGCTGGAGATCGTGGGGGACCGGCGCCGGGTGGTGCGGGCCCGGTGGACCGCGCACACCAACCATCTGCTGCATCCCGACCTCGTGCCCCTGGACGAGCTGAACGTGTTCGCCCGCAACTCCTCGGTGCGCCGGCTGGCCGCCTGCCGGGCCGGTGTCGCGGCGCTGCCCGACTCCGCGCGGGTGTCCGACCACCTCGCCGTGCTGTCCACGCCGCCGGTCCACGTGCCCGACCACGGCGACATCACCAGGGAGCGCACGGTCGCGACCGTGGTGCTGCTGCCCGCGTCGGGTGAGCTGTACGTTCGTCCGGGCGGCGACCCGACCGGCGCGCCGCGGTCGTTTTCGTTGCACCGCATGGCGAGCGTGGCAGGGCAGCGATCATGATCGACCAACTTCTCGACGAGGACACCGTCGGCGCGACGCTGCACCGGCTGGTAGCGCTCACCCGCGCGGAACTGGTGTGCGTCCCGTCGCTGGCCCGGTGTCGCGCGGACGAGTCGCGGGCCGCGCTGGCCGAGATGGCCCGGCTGCCGGCAGCGGGCATACCGGTACGCATGCTGTGCTCGCCGGACGCGCTGCTCTCCGCCGCTGGCAGGCGGTTCCTGGACGAGGCCGCCGGCAGCGGGGTCCAGGTCCGGGTGGCCGAGGCGCCGCTGCACGAACTGGTGCTGGTCGACGACCGGGTCGCCCTGGTGTACGCCGATCCGACGTCCGACGAGCCGGCGATCCTCACCCACACCCCGGCCATCCTGCGGGTGTTGCGGGCGTTGTTCACCGGTGCCTGGCGGGCGGCCAGCACCGCCGCGGACCCGGACGTGCCGGCCGCCTCGGGCTGGGACCGGCTGACCCGGCGGATCCTGGACTATCTCGGCGCCGGCTACAAGGACGACGTCGCGGCGCGCCGACTCGGCGTCTCGGTGCGCACCTACCGGCGCTACGTCGCGGACATCATGCGGGACATGGGTGCGGCGTCCCGGTTCCAGGCCGGCGCGCGGGCCGCCGAGCTGCGCCTGCTGCACGGCGCGCCGGACGACGGTCAGCCCATGCCACCGTCCACCTGGAACACCGCGCCGCTGATGTAAGCGGCCCGGTCCGAGGCGAGGAAACCCACCAGCCCGGCCACCTCCTCGGGCCGGCCGAACCGGCCGAGCGGGATGCGGTGCACCGCATCGGAAACCACCGCGTCGCCGAGGCCGGCGGTCATGTCGGTGGTGATGAAGCCCGGCGCCACGACGTTGGCGCGGATGCCGTACCGGCCGACCTCCTTGGCCAGCGCCCTGGTGAACCCGATGATGCCGGCCTTGGCCGCCGAGTAGTTGGTCTGCGTCGGGTTGCCGTGCACGCCGGCCACCGACGAAATGGTGATCACGTTGCCGGACCGGCGTTTCATCATCTCGAAGACGGCTGCCCGGCACACGTGGAAGGTGCCGTCGAGGTTGGTGTCGAGCACCCGGTCCCAGTCCGGCCGGCTCATCATCACCAGGGGTCCGTCGCGCACCACGCCGGCCGAGGTGACCACGGTGTGCACTGGTCCCAGTTCGGTGCCGGTGTCGGCGACCAGGCCGGCCACCGCGTCCGGGTCGGTCACGTCCACCGGCCGGCACAGCACCCGGGCGCCGAACTCGCCGGCCTCCTTCGCCACCATCCGGGCCGCGTCCGCGTCCGTGCGGTAGCAGAACCCGACATCGAAGCCGTCCTCGGCCAGTCGCAGCACCACCGCGCGGCCGATGCCCCGGGAACCTCCGGTCACCAGCGCCACCCGCCTGGTCACGGCGTTTCGCCTCCCTCGTCCCGCATCGACACCACCAGCCGCCGCACGGAAAGCACGGTCCGGCCGGCCACAATGGACTCACCGGTGAACACCGCCGCTCCGCCGGCGGCGGTGACCATCCGGACCCGGTGCTCCACCACGTCGCCGGGAAGCACCGGTCCGGCAAGGTGAACGCCGGTCATCGAGCCGAGCAGCAACACCCGGGCCGGGTCGTCCCATCCGGTGAGCACGCCGGCCGCCTGGCACCAGGACTCGACCACCAGCACCGGTGGGTAGGCGAAGCCCGGTCCGCCGCCCGCGTACCAGGGTTCGTTGCCACTGACCGCCTTCGTTGCGGTCAGCCGGACGCCGGGAACCAGACCGGTCACCCGGTCCAGCAGCAGCATCGGGTACCGGTGCGGCAGCAGCCGGGCGATGCCGTCCAGGCCGAACGCCGGCCCACCCACCGGCCGCTCCGGCTCGGCGGCCGGTGGGGCCGGCTCACCGGTCTCCCGGTAGGTCAGCCGCATCCGGGCCACCACGCCGCGGGCCGTGGCCACCTCGGCCGCGCAGCACCACTCTTCGCCGGCGGGCGACCAGGCGAGGGTGATGGTCAACTCGTCACCGGGGCGGACCGGCGCGAGGAACCGGGCCTGCCGCACCGCGACCAGCGCCGGCTCGATCCGGCCGGGCGGTGCGGCGAGCGCGGTGCGATGCACACATTCGATCACACAGACGCCGGGGAACACCGGGAAACCCGGGTAGTGACCGGTGAAGACCGGCTCGGTGGGCCGGACCGGCAGCACGGCGGTGACCGTGTCGCCGGCGCGGGCCACGTCCCAGCCGCCGGTCGCGGCCACCCACGGACCGCACGCCCGCTCGGTCACCCCGGTCATGCCAGCCGCACCAGCACGCAGCCCACGGTGCCGTCCCGGTCCACAGTGGACACCAGGGCGGTGCGCCCGGCGGCGGCCGGCTCGTGCGCCGCGAGCGCGAGCACGCCGGCCAGCCCGAACGCCCCGGACGCGGCCTGGGTGTCACCGACCAGGTCGGTCACCGGGAGCTGCACCGGCGGCCGGCAACCCAGTGACTCCAGCACGATCCGATCCGGGTCGGCGGCGGCCAGCTCGGGATCGTGCGCGGCCGCCATCGCCCAGACCTCCGCCGGCGCGGTGCCTGACTCCGTGAGCACGCCGCGCACACAGCCGGCCAGCACACCGGGCAGTTCCGGACGCGCACCGAACACACCGAGTCGGATCGCGAGCACCTCGGCCAGCCCGGAGCGCCGACCGGCTGGTTCGACCAGCAGCATCGCGCATCCCTCGCCGAGTGATGCCGTCGCCGGCCGGTTCGGTGCCGCGTGGTGCTCGAGCCACGCGCGGGTGACCGAGAACTCCTCGGCGGCGCCGCACAGTACGGACCCGGCCCGGCCCGCCCGCAGCAACCGGCGGGCGTAGTTCAGGGCGAGCAGCGCCGAGGACCGGCCGCCGGACACCGTGACGTTCGGCCCGCGCAACCGGCTCCGGATGCCGCACTGGGCCGCGGCACAGTTCATCACCGTGTTCGGGAAGTGCGCCGGGTTCACCAGGTACGGCAGCTCCTTGACGAGCGAATCCCTGGTGAAGTCCATGATGCTCTGCGCGCTGCCGATGTTGACCCCCAGCACCAGCGCTGCGTCGGTGCCAACCCCGTCGAGCCGCTCGCCGTCGTCGCCACGGAGCAACTCGGCCGTGGCCGCCACGGCGAGCCCGGTGATCCGGTCCATCGACCGGGTTCCCTTCGCGCCGAGGACTGTCTGGATGTCGAACCCGGGCACCAGGCAGGCCTGCTCGAACGGCACCGCCCAGCGGTCCGGGTCCAGCGGAGCCGCACACGACCGCCGTTCCCGCATCCCGGCATCAAACGCGGCCGCCCCGATCCCGTACGGCGACACGGCAGCGAACCGGGAGATCACGCTCCGGTGGGAAAGCAACGTCACGTTGTGCTCCTAGGAAAGCAACGGCTCCGGGTGATGCCCTGCGGCCCGGGTTGGCCGGGCGCCTGCGGCGCCCGGCGCCGCAGGCGCCGGGCGGTGCCGCGTCGATGCCGTGGGTGCCGAGCGTGCGGGCCGGTTGTGTTGTTGGTGCGGCGCGGGGTGTGGTGTCGTTGTTGGGGAGTCGGGTCTTGTAGCGGTGGGCGTTGTCGAGTGGCGGTCCGGCCCGGGTTGCCGGGCGCCTGCGGCGCCCGGCGCCGCGGGCGCCGGGCGGTGCAGGGTTCTGCGGGTCGGGCGCCGCGGGCGCCGGGCGGTGCAGGGTTCTGCGGGTCGGGCGCCGTGGGCGCCGGGCTTGTGTTGGTGGGTGCGGCGCGTGGGTGTCGGGGGGCGGGCCGGCCCGGGTTGCCGGGCGCCTGCGGCGCCCGGCGCCGCGGGCGCCGGGCGGTGCCGCGTTGGTGCCACTCGCACGCTCACGGTTCGTCCCGGTACCGGCCGAGGATGAGCACCGCGTTGTTGCCGCCGAAGGCGAGCGCGTTGTTCTGCACCACGCGCAGGTCGGCGGCGACCGCGGTGTTGGGGACGCAGTCCACCGCGCAGTCCGGATCGGTCTCCTCGTGGTTGATCGTGGGTGGGATGAACCCGCCGACGATGGCCAGGATGCAGCCGATCGCGGCCAGCGCGCTGGCGGCGCCGAGGGTGTGCCCGAGCATCGACTTCATCGCGACGGTGCGCGGCGGGCGGTCGCCGTACACCTGGTGGATCGCCCGCGCCTCGGCGAGGTCGTTGGCCCGCGTGGCGGTGCCGTGCGCGGAGATCAGGTCGACCTCGTCCGGCTTGATCCCGGCGCAGTCCAGCGCCAGCCGCATGCACCGGGCCACACTGTCCGCGTTGGGTGCCACCGGGTTGTCCGCGTCGCAGTTCAGGCCGAACCCGAGCACCTCGGCGTAGATCCGCGCTCCGCGAGCCAGCGCATGGTCCAGGCTCTCCAGCACCAGCATGCCCGCGCCCTCGCCGGTCAGCATTCCCTTCCGGTTGGCATCGAACGGCTGGCAGCGCTCCGGGGCCATCGCGCCCATCCGGTAGAACCCGGCGAACGTCTTGCGGCACAACGCATCCGCGCCGCCGCACAGGGCGACGTCGGTGTCACCGGCGCGCACCGCGTCGAACCCGTAGCCGATCGCGTAGTTGCCGGCCGCGCACGCGGTGGGGATGGTCAGCGCCTCGACGTCGGTCAGCCCCAGCTCGCGGGCGATGAGCGTGGACAGCCGGCCGGCGTTGGTGCGCCGGGCCGGTTCGGGCGCGATGCCAACGGGTCCGTGCGCGACGGTCTGCGCCACCAACTGGTCGAAGTCGCGGGACTCGGCGTTGGTGGTGCCGACCGCGACCAGGCTGTGCCGGGCGCGCAACCCGTCGAGCAGCGGCCCGGCGTCGGCCACCGCCATCCGGGCCGCGGCGACCGCGAGCCCGCCGGCCCGGCCGAGCTCCGCCGGGGCCAGCCGCTCGATCCACGGCGCCGGGTCGAACCCGACGATCTCACCCGCGACGGCATGCTCGAATCCCGTGGTGTCGAACGCGGTGACCGGCCGCACCCCGCTCCGCCCGGCGCGCAGTGCCGCGCCGAACTCGACGGCCCCGACGCCGATGCTGGAGACGACGCCGAGCCCGGTGATCACCACGCGCCGGCCGGCGGCGCCGGTCACGTCCGGGCCGGAGCGGCCGCGACCACCTGGTAGACACCGTCGAGGTTGACCATGCGGGCCAGCTCGCTCTGATCGATCCTGATCCGCAGCTCCTCCTCGAGCGCGGCCAGGATCTCGATGGCCCGCAACGAGTCGGCGCCATGGTCCTCCCGGAACAGGCTGGCGTCGGAAACCTCGTCCGGGTCGATCTCCAGGATCGCGCACACGATCGTGCGGATCTCGTTCCTGCGCTCCTCGGCGACAACGGTCACGGCGCTCGACCTCCCTGGCTCGATGGGCACCGGAAATCTACGGCCGGAAGCCGGAATTCCGAGCCGTACCGGCTCGGATGGCATGAAGTTGCCAACGTCCTTCGCACGCGGGTGTGTCGCCGGCCGCGGGGTTAGATTCGGCACCGTCAGGAGGGTGCGAACATGAACCGTACCAAGGGGACCGAGCAGGCCGCCCTGGTTGCCGCCGGAGCCACGATGCTGCTGTGGGCATCGGCGTTCGTCGCCATTCGCGCCGCCGCACCGTACTTCTCACCCGGTGCGCTTGCGCTCGGCCGGATGCTGGTGGCCTCGGTCGTGCTCGGCGCGATCCTGTTGATCCGCCGCGAGGGCTGGCCGTCCCGCGCCGCGTGGCCGGGCATCATCGCCTCCGGGGTGCTGTGGTTCGGGCTCTACATGGTGACCCTGAACTGGGGCGAGGAAAGCGTGGACGCCGGAACCGCCGCGCTGATCATGGGGGTCGGCCCGATCCTGATCGCGCTGCTGAGCGCTCGGCTGCTGCACGAGCGGATCACGCGCTTCCTGCTGATCGGACTGGCCGTCTCGTTCGCCGGCACCGCGGTCATCGGAATCTCGGTGTCCGACGGCGGTGGCAGCTCGGTGGCCGGGATGCTGCTCTGCCTGGTCGCGGCCGCGGCGTTCGCCTGCGGTGTGGTGGCGCAGAAACCGGCCCTGCGGCACGCGTCCGCGGTGCAGGTCACCACGTTCGGCTGCGTCGTCGCCTCGGTCGCCTGCCTGCCGTTCGCCGGGCAACTGGTCACGGAGGTCGGGGCCGCGCCGGCCCCGGCCGTCCTGAACATGGTCTACCTCGGCCTGTTTCCCACCGCACTCGCCTTCACCACCTGGGGGTACGCGCTGCACCGCCTGCGGGCCGGAACGCTCGGCGCCACGACCTACGTGGTTCCGGTGCTCGTGGTCGCGCTGTCCTGGATCGTGCTGCGCGAGGTACCGGGTGCTCTGACGGTCGCCGGCGGCCTGCTGTGTCTGGCCGGTGTGGCGGTCTCCCGGATGCGGGACCGGCAACCGGCACCGGCCGTGCGGCAACCGGAGCGCCCGGCCGCGCCGGTCGCCTCGGTGGACAAGGGATAGCGGCCGATGACGGGTTCCTGGTTCCGGACCGGCAACCGGCCGGCACACCCGCGCGCGCACGTGTTCTGCTTTCCGCACGGCGGCGGCGATCCGCGCGGCTACCTGGGTTGGCAGGCCGGCCTGGACGCGGAGCTGCTCGCCGTCTGCGCCCCGGGACGCGGGCACCGGTTCGCCGAGCCGCCGCCGGAAAGCATCGGTGAGCTCGCCGTCGGTGCGGCGGATGCGATCGCCGGCCACGCCGACGCGCCGATCGTCCTGTTCGGACACAGTTTCGGCGCACTGGTCGCGTTCGAGGTGGCCCGGCTGCTGCGGGACACCGCAACCCCGCGCCATGTGGTGCTGTCCGGCTGTGTCGCGCCGGCACTGCTGCCGACCGAGTACCTGGTGTGGGCCGCCGGTCTGGACGGGCGTGAGTTCGCCGAGGCGGCCGGCCGGTACGAGGGTCTGGCGCCGGAGATCGTCGCCGACGAGGAGTTGCAGGAGCTGCTGCTGCCCGGTCTGCGAGCCGACCTGCGCCTGATCGCCGGGTACCGGTACCGGCCGGCCGCCCCGCTCGCGATCGGCGCCACGCTGGTGAACGGGCGCGACGACTGGCATGTGGCGGAGAACCTGCTCGAACCGTGGCGGGCCGAGTTCACGACCCCGCCGGCCCAGCACTGGCACGACGGCGGGCACTTCTACTTCGACGAGTACCCGACCGCCGTGCCGCGACTGCTGGCCACCCTGGTGTCCGAACTGGACGAATCGCTCGATCAGCACGTCGAGGTCATCTAGCCATGACCATGCCAACGGCACCCGTCTTCCTGACCGCGCCGCACTACGTGCTCGGCGAGATCGAGCAGGAGCACACCGCGATCGTCAACCTCGCCGAGCGGATCGCCGAGTTCGGCATGCTGCCCAAGCCGGACCTGTGGGGGTGGGGCACGGTGCGCCGCACCGAGCGGAGCATCGAGGAACTGGCGATCGAGACCGGTTCGGCGACGCTGCGCGCCGCCGGGCTCGACCCGGTCTCGGTGGACGCGGTCGTGCTGTGCTCGACGGGTTTTCCGGTCGGTACCAGGATTCACGGGAGCTTCGCGCAGACCGTCCTGACCGGCATCGGCACCGACGACGCGGACTACCTCGGCGTGGGCATCAACCGGTGCACCAACCTGCTGGCCGGCCTGCAGGTCGCCGATGCGCTGGTGCGGGCCGGCCGGCACCGCCGGGTGCTGGTGGTCACCACCGACCGGGTCACCGACGAGGCCATGCGGATGGAGAAGTTCGCGTTGTTCAGCGACGGCGCGGCCAGCTGCCTGGTGGTCGACGATCCCGGCCCGGCCGGCGGATTCGAGCTGCTGGCCTGCGCGGCGGCCAACCGGGTCCGGGAGCTGGACTGGTCCAACGAGATCAGCGTGGAGTTGGCCCGGCGGGTCAACGATCAGCTGCTCAAACCGTTCGGCCTGACGCTGGACCAGGTGTCCGGGCTGATGCACGCCAACATCTTCACGCCGGTGGTGCTGCTCAAGGAGATGCAGGCGGGCTGCACGCCGGCCCAGCTGTACACCGACAACATCACGCGGGTCGGGCACTGTTTCGCCGCCGACCCGCTGATCAACCTGGTCGACCGGACGGCGGCCGGGCACGTGCTGGCCGGCCGGCACTACCTGCTCGCGGCGAGCGTGCCCGGGTCCCGGATCGGCGTGCTGCTGCGGAGTCTGTGACGTGTCGACCAGAGGGGACACCATGGCGCTGGCCACCTTCCGCCTGCCGGACCGGATCACCTCCTCGGCGCTGGCCGCCTTCGAGTTCAGCCCGGGGGCGGGGGTGGAGGCCGCCGAGATCCTTTCCGGAGGCCCGGCGGAGACCTTCCAGCGGATCATGCGGGACCAGGAGTCCGAGCCGGTTCTTCTTGCCGCGCGCCAGATCCTGCACGCCATGTTGGGCGAAGCGGACGGCGCCGGCCCGGACTCGGCGGACGGCATCGCCGCCGAGGTGCTCGCCGCCCGCGCCGAGCTCGCCGCGACGGCGGCTGAGCTGGTGCCGGACGAGTCCCGGCGCCGCATGCTGCTGCGCGAGCGCGCGCCGCTCGCCCTGCTCGCCGGCTGCTGGCTGGACATGCTGTCCCAGCCGGCAACCCAGCCCTCGGTGATCGTCAACCGGTTGCTCCAGGACCATTTCGTGCTGAAGGGGGAGGGGAACATCCAGCGTTCGGTGCAGCACGTTCGGCACCGCGAACTGGCGGAGTCCGGGATCTACCTGCCGCCGGTCGGCGCCGAGGACTTCCTGCGCCGGGCCGAGGTTCGGCCGCTCACCGCCGCGTTTGCGTGCTGCTACCTCGCGCTGTCCCGGCTGCCGGCCGCGTTCCTGCCGGAGGTGGTCGGCGTGCACTACGCCTTCCTCGCCCTCGGCACCGACGATCTGCTGACCGGCACGCCCGGGCCGCTGCCGGAGCCGGCCTTGCGCGCGGCGCTGGCCGAGTACCTGGAGCTGACCAGGGACTCGGTCACCGGTGCGGCCGACCGGAACCGGCTGCGCGCGGCGGTCCGGCTGGTGCTCGGCCTGGAACGTGCACACGTCGCCATGCTGGCCGAACTGGCGCAGTGGCACGACGACCTGCCGCTGGACACCCGGGTCGCGGCGATCGTGGCACGGCACGCGCCGTTCGCCGGTGACCACCACCGCGGCGTGCGGGTGCGCGGCCGGCTGCTCACCGAGACCTTCGCCGATCCCGAGTTCGACGTGGCCGCGTTTCTCGACGAGTTCCGCCGGTCCCGCCAGGTGAAGCCGTTGCGCACCGGAAGTTGCCGGTTCCTCGACTCGATCCGGTTCGGCGGCCCGATGTTCGGCATCTTCGACGAGCACGAGGCGGCCACCCTCGCGCAGTGGGTGCGCCGCGCGCAGGATGGTGACCTGCCGCCGATCCGGTTGTGCCGCAACGAGGTCGGGGACGACCGGGCCGCGGCCTGGCGCGCGGCGGTCGCCGCCGCCCGGCCGGCCGACGTCCGGTTCACCGATGCGGAGCCCGAGGGCGACCGCGAGCTGCTCTACCGGCTGGTCAACATCGAGCACTTCGCCAACACGCTGCCGCTCGCCCGGCAGCGGGCGATCGAGGGCCTGCTGGCCGCGGAGATCCTGTTCGAGCACGGCGCACGCGGCCGGTACACCGATGCCAGCTTCTTCGACTACTCCCCGGCGGCGCTGCTCGACCGGGTCGAGCGGATCTACTGGGACAAGCTGATGGGCCCGTACCGGCCGTTGACCGACATCCCCGACCGGGACGAGGTGATCTTCGGACAGACCGCGTTCGCGCTCGGCAACCTGATCGACGGCGCCTGGGCCCACCGGATGGGCAACGCCGGCCGCTACCACCGGCGCAGCGACGGGCTGCTGCTTTCCATCTACCTGGACGAGATGGGTCGCGGCGATCTGCGCAAGAACCACCTCACGCTGATCCACCAGGTGCTGCACAACCTGTCGGTCCCACTGCCGCACATCCGGGACGCCGCGTTCCGCGACCAGGACCTGCTGCCGGAGACCCACGGCCAGTACGAGTCCGCGATCCACCAGCTCTGCCTGTCGCTGTTCCCGGACACCTTCTACAACGAGATCCTCGGCTACAACCTGGCCATCGAGATGTACGGCCTCGGCGAACTGCGCATGCACGAGATCGAGAAGCTGCGCCGGCACGGCCTGGACACCGCCTACGAGGAGGCGCACCTGTCCATCGACAACATCTCCGCCGGCCACTCGCGGCAGGCCACCGACGTGATCACCGCATATCTCGACGACGTCCAGCGCACTCTCGGGGCCGCGGCCGTGCCCGGCGAGTGGCGGCGGATCTGGCGCGGTTACGCGTCGTTCGCCTACTTCGCCGAACACCGGCTCCGGCGCGAGCTGGCCGGCACGGCCGCTGCCGCGGACACCGAGCTGGCGATCTGACCATGTCGTTGGACGAGGAGATCCTGGCGCTGCCGTGCTACGAGGAACGGCACCGGGACACCGCCAAGCGGATCCAGGACTGGTGCGCGACCAACACGGCGCTCTGGGACGAGCCGGCCGGGGACGAGGCGCACACCGGCCGGGCGATCCAGCGGGCCCTCGGCCGGGACGGCTGGCTCGCGTTCCTCGACGCCGACACCGAGTCCGAAGTGGACCTTCGGTCCTTGTGCCTGATCCGCGAGGCACTGGCCTACCACGACGATCTGGCCGACAACGCCTTCGCGATCCAGGCGCTGGCCGCCCGGCCGATCCTGCGGTACGGCACCGAGCAGCAGCGCAGGCGGTACCTGCCGGGCATCGCGGCCGGCGAGCTGGTCAGCTCGTTCGCCCTGTCCGAGCCGGATCGCGGCTCCGACCTCGCCGGCCTCACGGTGCGGGCGGACCGGGTCCCGGGTGGTTACGTCCTCAATGGACACAAAGCCTGGGTCGCCAACGGCACCATCGCCGGTCTGCACTGCGTGGTGGCCCGCACCGGTGAGGGTCCCGGCCCGCTCGGCCTCACCGCGTTCCTGGTTCCGGCCGGCACGCCCGGCGTCCGGGCGGAGCCGATCGCGTTGCTCGCCCCGCGGTCCTGCGCCCAGCTCACGTTCGAGGACTGCCGCGTTGCGGACGATGCCGTGCTCGGCCGCCCCGGTGCCGGGTTCGTGCTCGCCATGGACGTGCTCGAGCGGTTCCGGATGACCGTCGGCGCGGCGGCCGTCGGTTTCGCCCGCCGGGCCGCCGTCGCCGCCCTGTCCCGGGCCCGAACCCGACCGCTCGGCGACGGCCGGCTCTTCGACCTGCCCACGATCCGGGCCGGCCTGGCCGACATCGAGATCAAGCTGAACGCCGCCGCCCTGCTGGTCGCCCGGGCCGCCTGGGCCGCGGACACCGGCCAGCGCCGGTTCGCCCACCACTCCAGCATCGCCAAGGCGCACGCCACCGAGGCCGCCCAGGAGATCGTCGACGCCACCGTGCAGATCTTCGGCGCCGCCGGCCTTGTCGCCGGCAGCGTGCCCGAGCGCCTGTACCGGCAGATCCGGTCGCTGCGCATCTACGAGGGCACGACCGAGATCCAGAAGTCGGTCATCGCCGCCGGCCTGGCCCGGCGGCCGAACTGAGCTACCCGATCGGCGGTGCCCGGTCGGGTCCCGGCGCAATACCGTTGCCGGAAGCCGTTTGCCAAGACCGGGGTGGCGACGATGGGGCGATCTCTTCGGGTGCTGGGTGTCTGCCTGACCGTGTTGATGAGCCTGGCTGTCCTGCCGGCGTCGGCGCAGCCAGCGCCGCGGTTCAACGTGCTGGTGTTCTCGAAGGTCAACGGGTTCTTCCACGACTCGATCCCGGCCGGGAAGGCGGCGATCGCCGAGTTGGGCACGCAGCACGACTTCGCGGTCACGGTGTCCGACGACGCGGCGCTGTTCACCGACGCCGGGCTGGCCCCGTTCGACGCGGTGATCTTCAACAACACCAACGGGCGGGACGGGGCGGTGCTGGACACCGCGCAGCGGACGGCCCTGCAGCGGTATGTGCGGGCCGGCAACGGGTTCGTGGGGATCCACTCGGCCAGCGGCAGCGACCGGGACTGGCCGTGGTACGACAGCATGCTCGGCGCGAAGTTCACCACGCACCCGGCCATCGCGCAGGTGAGCGTTCAGGTCGACGACCGGGTGCACCCGTCGACCCGGAACCTGCCGCAGAACTGGGTGCGCACCGAGGAACCCTACGACTTCAACGTCAACCCCCGGGGCGGCGTGCACGTGCTGGCCAGCTTCGACACCCGAAGCTACGCCGGGCACCAGATGGGCGCCGACCACCCGATCTCCTGGTGCCAGGACTTCGAGGGTGGCCGGTCCTGGTACACCGGGCTGGGCCACGAGATCGCCGCCTACGCCGAGCCGCTGTTCCGGGCCCACCTGCTCGGCGGCATCGAGTGGGCGGCGGGCGCCACGGCGGGCGACTGCGGACCGACCGAGAACGAGCGCTACGAGAAGATCCAGCTGGACGGCAACACCGACGACCCGCTGGACATGGACATCGACCGGACCGGACGGGTGTTCCTGGTCGAGCGTGGCGGCGCGGTCAAGGTGTACGACCCGGCGGCGCGGCTGACCAGGCTGGCCGCCCGGTTCGACGTGCTGGTCGAGCACACCCATGGCATGCACGGCATCGCGCTGGACCCGGACTTCCTCAGCAACCACTGGCTCTACCTGTACTACTCGCCGCTCGGCGACCCGGCCAGCCGGGTCTCCCGGCTCACCTTCGACGAGGCGACCGGCACGATCGACCGGGCAAGCGAACGGATCCTGCTCACCTTCGCCGCGCAACGGCAGGTGAACGCGCACGAGGGCGGCGGGATGGACTTCGACGCCGCCGGCAACCTCTACATCGGCACCGGCGACAACTCCGCCCCGTGCTGCAACGGTTTCGCGCCGATCGACGAGCGGCCCGGGCAGGAGTCCAACGACGCGCAGCGCTCCTCGGGCAACACCAACGACCTGCGCGGCAAGATCCTGCGGATCCACCCGGAGCCGGGCGGCACCTACACGATCCCGGCCGGCAACCTGTTCCCGCCCGGCACCGCGCAGACCCGGCCGGAGATCTACGTGATGGGCAACCGCCAGCCCTACCGGCTGCACGTCGACCAGCGGACCGGCTGGCTGTACTGGGGCGAGGTCGGCCCGGATGCCCAGACCGACTCCGCGGCCAGGGGTCCGATGGGCTACGACGAGTTCAACCAGGCCCGCGCGGCCGGCAACTTCGGCTGGCCGTACTGCATCGGCGCCAACCTGTCCTATGTGGACTTCAATTTCACGACCGGCGCGTCCGGCGCGCCGTTCAACTGTGCCGCCGGCCCGACCAACAACTCGCCGAACAACACCGGCCGGCAGACGCTGCCACCGGCCCGACCGGCCTGGCTGCCCTACCCGTACGGCGTGTCCGGCACCTGGCCGGAGCTGGGCAGCGGCGGGCGCCTTGCGATCGGCGGCCCGACCTACCCCTACGACGCGAACCTCAACTCGGAGAACAAGTTCCCGGCCTACTACGACGGCGCCACGCTGGTCGCCGACTGGACCCGCAACGCCATCTTCGAAGTCCGGCCGGACGCGAACGGGCAGCCGTTCTCGATCAACCGGGTGCTGCCGAACATGCAGTTCCTGCGCCCGATCGACCTGGAGTTCGGCCCGGACGGCGCGCTGTACGTCATCGAGTGGGGCAGCAACTACGGCGGGTCCGGACGCGGCGACCCGAACTTCGACTCGGGTCTGTACAAAATCAACTACGTCCGGCCGGGGGAGCGCTCGCCGCTGGCCCGGGCCACCGCCAACCCGACGTCCGGGCGGGCGCCGCTGGCGGTCGCGTTCTCCAGCGCGGGCTCGTCCGATCCCGACCAGGGCCAGGCGATCCGGTTCGCCTGGGACTTCGACGGAAACGGCACGACCGACTCGACCGCGGCCAACCCCGGCCACACCTACCCCGCCAACGGCGACTACACCGCGCGGCTGACCGTCACCGACCCGACCGGCCGGTCCACGGTCGCCAACGTACCGGTCACCGTGGGGAACACCGCGCCGAGCGTGGTGCTGACCACGCCGGTCGACGGGCAGATCTTCGATTTCGGCGGCCCGGTGGGCTTCTCGGCGACGGTGACCGATCCCGAGGACGGCACCGTCGACTGCCAGCAGGTGATCACTCAGCCGGCGCTCGGCCATGCACAGCACGCGCATCCGCTCGAGCAGTACCGCGGCTGCTCCGGGGTGATCCAGACGATCGTCGACGACGGGCACACGTCGAACGACAACATCTTCTACGTGGTCGACACCCGGTACACCGACCGGGGCGCGGCCGGCGTGTCCCGGCTGACCGGGGGCGACTCGGCGATCCTGCAACCGCGACACAAGGAGGCCGACCACTACACCAGGCAGAGCGGCACCAACCTGTTCGACCTCCAGGACGGCACCGCGGGCAAACTGGTCGGCAGCGTCGCCAACGGCGACTGGATCAGCTTCGAGCCGGTGAACCTCGCCGGCGTGGATGCCCTGCGGCTCCGGGTGGCCAGCGCCGGCGCCGGCGGTTTCCTCGACATCCGCCGGGGAAGCCCGACCGGGCAGCTGCTGGCCAGCGTGGCCGTGCCGGTGACCGGCGGGTGGCGCACCTGGACCACGGTGACCGCAGACATCACCGATCCCGGTGGCAGCGGTGAGTTGTTCCTGGTCGCTCGCAACACCTCCAGCACCGCAGATCTGTTCAATGTGGACTGGCTGGAGTTCGCACCGCTGATCGAGGCTACCGCGCTGTCGGTGCCGGTTCCGTTGCCGGCCGGGCGCGTGTCCACGGCGGCGGTGACCGTGGCCAACCGAACCGCGAGCGCGGTGACCGCCACGGTCACCCTCGGGGTTCCAGCCGGCTGGACGACTTCCCCGGTCAGCGTCCAGATCGGTGCCAACGCCACGGCCACCGCCGCCGTCCCGCTCACCCCGCCGGCCGGCACGTCGCTCCCCGGCCGACTATCCGAAGTGGACATCACGGCCCGGGTGACCGTGCCGGGCCAGGTGGCCGGCGGGGTGCCCCTGGCCCGCAGCTATCTGGTTCCCGCCGGCCAGGACGCGGTATATGCGTTGGACGCCGGCAGCGCAACCAGTTCGCTGCTGGCCGGCTACCGCAGGCTGGAGCCGGCCACCGCGTACTCCGCGACCACCGGGTTCGGCTGGGTCGGCACCGCACCGCAGTCCCGGGACCGGGGCGGACCGGACGCGCTGCGCCGGGACATGGCGACCGGGCAGCAACCCGCGGTACTGCGGCTGCGGATCCCGGCCGGCCGGCACCTGGTTTCCCTGCTGCGCGGCGACATCCAGTTCGAGGCCCGCCCGCTGATCGTCACCGTCAACGGCCAGCGTCTGGTCAACGGCGGCATTCCGCTGGCCGCCAACCAATGGGCCTGGGAACAGTTCACCCTCGACGGCGGAACCGCGGGTACCACGTTCGACCTCCAATTCTCCATCGACATCGTGGAGTTCTGGCGGGTCAACGCGATCGTCGTCCAGCGTCAGTAGCGTAATGTTCCGGCGTGACCGCAGTGCACCGGGTGGATCTGCCGGGGTTGACCGGCGACGAGCCGCTGGGACTCCTCGCCGCGATCGGCCTGATGGATCAGTTGGTGGAGATCACCTACCTGAGCTGGGATCCGGATGACCGGCACGCGATCGTGCATTGTCGCAAGTTCTCCAGCGTTGCCGATCTGGTCGGCGGGCTGGTCGAGCGACTGGGGAAGATCAAGGATGGCGAGGCGATTCCGTTGACCCCCGGGTTTCCCATCCGGCGGCAGCGCGGCGCGCCCGACCCGACCACCTGCCACCGTTGGCTGTTGGGGGACGGGTCGGCACAGGTGAGCAGCGTGACGGCGCCGGGTTGAGAGTTGTCGAGGCATTTGCTCGGGCGGTACCGCGAGCGAATCTGGAATTCAAGTGTCTGGACGCCCGGTGCCGCTGTGGTGGCGGTGTTTCCGGCTGCCGACGCGACGCCCAGACCCGTGAACATGGTGCCGGCCTGCGCAAACGTCGCGAGCAACGCCAGCAGGCGAGCCACGGACAATCTACGAGTAATACGTACTTATGCGCACGCACAACCGGCCGGAGGCCGACGCCGCAGGCGCCGGCCTCCGGCCGGTTTTGACTCAGTGGGCGACTTCTCGTCACATCGTGATGACGGATTTGCCCGCGGTGTGGCCGTTGTGCACGTAGTCGATGGCGGCGGGGGCGTCGGGTAGGGGATAGGTGCGGTCGATGACCGGGGTGACGGCGCCGGTGGCGATGATGTCGGCGAGGGTGGTCAGGCTTTCGGTGGTTTCGCGGGCGAGGAACCACGGCATGCGGTGCCGGACGAACGGGGACAGCAGCATGCCGAGGAACGGGCGGCCGAGTCCGGGGGACCAGCGTTTGCCGTCGAGGCTGGCACCCACGTGGACCAGGGTGCCGCGCGGGGTGAGCAGGCGGCGCACGTGGGACAGGCGGCGGTTGCCGGCGGTGTCGATGATCAGATCGTAGGTTCCGGTGAGTGGCGTGGTGGTGTAGTCGATCACATGCGTGGCACCGAGCGAGCGCACCAGGTCCATTTTGGACGTACTGCACACGCCGGTGACCTCGGCGCCGAAGTGCCGGGCCAGCTGCACGGCGAAAGTGCCGACCCCGCCGGCGGCGCCGATCACCAGAACCCGTTGTCCGGACCGGATCCGGCCCGCGTCGCGCAGGGCCTGCAGGGCGGTACAGCCGGAGATCGGGACCGCGGCCGCCTGCTCGAAGCTCAGGTTCGCCGGCTTCGGCGCGAGCTTCCGCTGCCGCACCTTCACGTACTCGGCGTAGGTGCCCTCGCCGATGCCGAACACCTCGTCGCCCGGTCTGAACCGGGTGACGTCCGGGCCGACCGCCTCGACCACCCCGGCGACCTCTCGGCCCCGGACCGGGGTGCGTGGCGTGCGCAGCCCCACGAACGGGCGGACCACGTAAGGGATACCGGCCATCAGGATCCACACGCCGGGATCGACTCCGGCCGCGCGCACCTTGACCAGCACCTCGCCTGCGCCGGGCACCGGCGGGTCGATGTCCCGCAGCGCCAGCCGGTCGGACGAACCGTAAGCGTCCTGGACGATAGCCTTCATTCCTCTGCCTCTCCTTGCGGGTACTGGAACACGTCGTCCAGCCCGACGTCGAATACACGCGCGATCTGGAAGGCCATCTCCAGCGAGGGCGAGTAGCGCCCCTGCTCGATGGCGATGATCGTCTGGCGGGTCACGCCGATGCGTTCCGCCAGTTCGGCCTGGGTCATCTCGCCGTGCGCGAAGCGCAGCGACCGGATCGAGTTGGTGACCTTGGTCGGCTTCACCACGGGTGCAGACCCTTGCGGTACGCGGCGATCTTGGCCACCGAGCCGAGGACCGCCGACAGGGTGAACATCAGGTAGATCTCGTTGGCGATCCAGAAGTAGTCCCACTCCAGCATCGCCATGGCGAGCGCGGCCACCGCGCCGATCACCACGAACGCCGAGCCGATGTGGTCGCCGAACCGGCTGATCTCCCGGTCCCTCGGGTCGTCCCGGCCGACGTCACCCTTGGGCGAGGTGATCCCGGCCACCATGGTGAGCACGATCGAGACCACGATGGAGATCCCCAGCGTCCACAACAGCGTTGCGGCGTAAGGAAGCTCGCTGATCGGGTAGTCGCCGATCCGGCCGAGAACGATGATCGCGTAGATCACGTAGGTGACGATCGCCATCACCAGCATGATCCACGTGCGCTTCTCCTCGAAGGCCACGGCCGCTCCCCATGTAAAAGAAAGTTGACATGGGCCAATGTAAAGCGGTGCGGACACCATGTCAAGCTTTCTTGACATCACCTCGTGCCCGGCTCGCCGCCGCCACCAGGTCCGCGGCCGCGCCGACCAGCCGCCGCCCGGCCGGCCACACCGCCCGCAGTGTTCGCCGCAGATCCAGGTCCGCCACCGTCACCTCGACCAGCCGCCCCTCGGCCAGGTCCACCGCCACCGCCAGTTCGCTCAGCACTGCCGGCCCGGCTCCGGCCACCACCGCACCGCGGATCGCCGCCACCGAGCCGAGTTCCACCACCGGCGCCACCGCCGCGGCCCCGGCCCGGTGCAGTGCCCGGTCCAGCGTCTCCCGGGTGCCCGATCCGCGTTCCCGCACCACCAGGGGCACGGCGACCAGGTCGGCGGTGCTCACCGGACGACGGCGGCGGGCCCACGGATGGGCCGGCGGAACCACGACCACCAACCGATCCACGCCGACCCGGCGGGTGGAAAGTCCGGCTGGAACGGTGGGTGACTCGATGAACCCGACGTCCACCTCGCCGGAGCGCACCAACTCGCCGACGGTCTCCGAGTTGGTCACCTGCAATCCCACGTACAGCTCGGGATCGGCCCGGCGCAACTCGCCGATCCATGCCGGCGCAAGGTGTTCGGCCACGGTCATGCTGGCCGCGACGCGCAGCTCCGCGCGGCGCCGGGCCCGCAACGCCTCCGCGCCGGTGATCAGCCCGTCGACCTCCTCGAGCACCCGTTGCGCCCACCCGCAGATCACGCTGCCCTCCGGCGTGAGCGTGGATCCGCGGCGGGTCCGGTCCACCAGTGCCAGGCCCAACCGGCGCTCCAAAGTAGACAGTCGTTTGCTCGCCGACGGCTGGGCGATGTGCAGCTCGGCGGCGGCCTTGCCGAGGCTGCCCCACTCGCCGATCAGCACGAGCAGGCGCAGCGACTCGAGGTCCGGGACCTGACTCATAGCCAGAGGGTATGAGGTGCGGCGAAATCACGCCTACCCAGGACGCGCCGCCCAACCGATCGTGGAGCCATGACCACCACCGCTCCGGCGCGGACGGCGCTGCCCGCTGCCGGGGTGATCGCCGCCGGCCTGACCGTGTCCTATCTGGTCAGCCTGGCGGTGCCCGCCGTGAGCGTGCTCACCGCCGCCGTCCTGCTCGGCATCCTGGCCGGCAACCTGCCCGTGCTGCCGGCCGCGGCCCGACCCGGCCTGCGTTCGGCCACCCGCACCCTGCTGCGGTCCGGCGTGGTGCTGCTCGGCCTGCAACTCGCCGTGCCGGAGCTGCTCGGCCTCGGCGCCGGCACGATCGCCGCGATCGCGGTCACGGTCGCGGTCGGGTTCCTCGGCACGATGGCGCTCGGCCGGCTGCTCCGGCTGCCGCGCGGGCTGACCGTCCTGGTGGCCACCGGGTTCTCGATCTGCGGCGCGTCGGCCATCGCCGCGATGGAGGGCGTGGTGCGCCGCAGGGACGACGAGGTGGCCACCGCGATCGCCCTGGTCACCCTCTACGGCGGGCTGGCGATCTTCGCCGTGCCGCTGGCCGGATCGGCGCTCGGCCTCGGCGACGCGCTGGTCGGCCGGTGGGCCGGGCTGGCCGTGCACGAGGTGGCGCAGGTGGTGGCCGCGGCCGCGCCGGCCGGGGCCGCGGCGGTGGCCGTCGCCGCCGTGGTCAAGCTGGGCCGGGTGGTGCTGCTCGCCCCCATGGTGGCCGGCATGAGCCTGGTGGAGCGGCGGGCGCACAGTGGTTCGACCACCCGGCGGCCGCCGCTCGTGCCGCTGTTCGTGCTGGGCTTCCTGGCCGCCGCGGCGCTGCGCACCACCGGGTGGCTACCCGACCCGGCGCTCGCCGTGGCCAGGACCGCGACCACCGCGCTGCTTGGCGCGGCGCTGTTCGGCCTTGGCTGCGCGGTGGACCTGCGGTCGGTTCTGCGTACCGGGCCGCGCGCCCTGCTGCTCGGGCTGCTGTCCACCCTCCTGGTGGCCGGCACCGCGCTCGGCGGCCTGCTCCTGCTCGGCTGACCGGGCGCGGAACCGGCTGGGCGGCATGCCGAACTCGCCACGGAACCAGCGGGAGAAATTGCTCGGCGAGGAGAACGAGAGCAGCTCGGCGACCTCGGTCAGCGAGTAGCGCCGGCCGCCGACCAGGTGGGTGGCCAGCTTGATCCGGACCGTGTTGAGTATCGAGGAGAACGACTCGCCCGCGCGGGCCAGGTGCCGGTTGACGGTCCTGCGGTCCATGCCGAGGCTGCGGGCGACCTGCTCGACCGAGCACCGGCCGGTGGGCAGCAGCAGCTCGATCAGCTCCCGGACCCGGTCCATCGTGGTCTCGTCCCGGCCCGGGCCGAACGAGCCGAGGAACCGGCGGGTGTAGGTGCGCAGCTGCGGGTCCGCCATCTGGTTCGGGGTGTCCAGCTCGCCCGCGTAGAACACGATCCCGTTGAACTCGTGGTCGAACTTCACGGTCGGGCCGAAGAACTTCCGGTGCGTGGCCACGGAGTCGGGTGCGGTGTGGGTGAAGCAGACCGACACCGGTTTCCACGCCGGCCCGAGAAAGCCGCGCAGCAGGTGGTGCAGCACCCCCACGGCCAGTTCCATGGCCTGCCGGGCCGGGGTCGGCTCGCCGAAGTCGAAGCCGAGCCGCACCGTGGCCAGCCCGTTGTGGGTCGACAGCCGGCTGCGCAGTGCCTGGTTGTACATGTTCTGGTGCCGGACCAGCAGGGTCAGGGCGCTGCGCACGTCGGGTTCCTCGCGGATGACCAGGCTCAGCGGGCCGAGGTTGGCCAGCCGCCTGCGGGTGGCCAGGAGCAGGCCGAAGTCCTGGCGCCCGGAGGCGGCGGCGGTCCGCTCGAGGAGCCGGGCGATCGCCGTGGCCGGAATCCAGCGGTCCTGCAGGTCGAGCCCGGCCGGGTCGAGGCCGGCATCCCGCATCAGCGTGGCCGGGTCGGCGACGCCGAGGCCCTGGCACACCTCCACGTAGTTGGTCAGGGCGGCGTATCTGGCCAAGGTCTTCATGATCGGCAGCTGCCCTCCTGTCCCAGAATGAATAGCACTTTGTCACTTGAGGATAAGCGATCGAGGTTTTCGCTGCTTACCGTGGGCGTCATCACAGCCGTCGACACGGATGGAGACACCGTGCCAAACGCCGTTCGTTACTACCAGACCGGTGGCCCGGAAGTGCTGCGCTGGGAAGACATCCAGGTCGGCGATCCCGGCCCCGGCCAGGTCCGCATCCGGCACGAGGCGGTCGGCCTCAACTTCGCCGACACCTACTTCCGCACCGGCCTCTACCCGGTGCAGCTGCCGGCCGGCATGGGCGTCGAGGCGGCCGGCGTGGTCGAGGCGGTCGGCCCGGACGTGACCCACGTGCGGGCCGGCGACCGGGTCACCTACACCGGCAGCCCGCTCGGCGCCTACAGCACCGAGCGCGTGATGCCGGCCGCGCCGCTGATCGCCCTGCCGGACGGGATCGGCTGCAACACCGCGGCCGCGATGACCATGCGCGGGCTCACCTGCGCCTACCTGCTGCGCCGAATCCACCCGCTCAAGCCCGGTGACACCGTGCTGCTGCACGCCGCGGCCGGCGGGGTCGGACTGATCTTCACGCAGTGGGCCAAGCTGCTCGGCATCACCGTGATCGGCACGGTGTCCACCGAGGAGAAGGCCGCGGTCGCGCACGCCAACGGCTGCGACCACGTGCTCGTGTGCCCGCGGGCGGACTCCCCTGACAACACTGCCGCCCGGGTCCGGGAGATCACCGACGGCGCGGGCGTACCGGTGGTGTTCGACAGCATCGGCGCGGCCACCTACGCCACCTCGCTCAAGTCGCTGGCCCGGCGCGGCCTGCTGGTGTGCTTCGGCACGGCGTCCGGGCCGGTGCCGCCCATCGACGCGATGGAGCTGGTCACCGGCGGCTCGCTGTTCGTCACCCGGCCCGCGCTGGCCGACTACATCGCCGACCCCGCCGACCGCGCGGAGCTGGCCGGCGAGCTGTTCGACCACGTCCAGGCCGGCCGGATCCGGATCAGCATCAACCAGCGCTACGAGCTGGCCGACGCCGTGCAGGCGCACCGCGACCTGGAGTCCGGCCGCAGCATCGGCTCCTCGGTCTTCTCGCTGTAACCCCATCCCCGACAGGAGTGCGTGATGTCCAAAACCGCTGCACTGCAGGACCCGCCGGCCACGGTGGCGCCCACCATCCGGTACCAGGCGCTCACCTGTTCGATCGGGGCCGAGCTGTTCGACGTCAACCTGGGCGAGGTGGCCAGGGATGAGGTGCTGTTCAACGAGTTGAAGCTGCTGCTGCTCGAGTACAAGGTGCTGTTCCTGCGCGACCAGGACATCAGCCGCACCGAGCACGTCGCCTTCGCCCGCCGGTTCGGTGAGCTCGAGGACCACCCGGTGGCCGGCAGCGATCCGGAACACCCCGGCCTGGTCCGGATCTACAAGGACCTGGACAGCCCGGCCGAGCACTACGAGAACGCCTACCACTGCGACGCCACCTGGCGGGAGAGCCCGCCGATGGGCTGCGTGCTGCGGTGCGTGCAGACGCCGAAGGTCGGCGGCGACACCATCTGGGTCAACATGGTCGAGGCCTACGCGAAGCTGCCCGACCACATCAAGGAGCGGATCGACGGGCTGCGGGCCCGGCACAGCATCGAGGCCAGCTTCGGTGCGGCGATGCCGATCGAGCAGCGGCACGCGCTGCACGAGCGGTTCCCGGACGCCGAGCACCCGGTGGTGCGCACCCACCCGGAGACCGGGGAGAAGGCGCTGTTCGTCAACGCCTTCACCACGCACTTCACCAACTTCCACACACCGGCCAACGTCCGGTACGGCATCGACTACGCGCCCGGCGCCGCCGACCTGCTCGGCTACCTGATCAGCCAGGCGGCGATCCCGGAGTACCAGGTGCGCTGGAAGTGGACGCCGAACAGCGTGGCGATCTGGGACAACCGGTGCACCCAGCACTACGCGGTGCAGGACTACTGGCCGGCGGTCCGCAAGATGGAGCGCGCGGGCATCGTCGGCGACCGTCCATTCTGAACACTCGACCGGAGGGCAACCATGCATTTCCATGACGACGCACTGTTTCCGGAGAACCAGGAGAAGCTGGTCATCACGGCGGCGCCGTATGGCCCGGAATGGGAGCCGGGCGACTTCCCGGAGGACCTTCCGGTCACCATGGACCAGCACGTCCAGGCGGCGGTCGACTGCTTCAACGCCGGTGCCACCGTGCTGCACATCCACGTGCGGGAGTTGAACGGCAAGGGTTCCAAGCGACTGTCCCAGTTCAACGAGCTGCTCGGCCGGCTGCGGGAGGCCGTTCCGGAGATGATCCTGCAGATCGGCGGCTCGATCTCGTTCGCCCCGGAGAACGACGGCGAGTCGGCCAAGTGGCTCGACGACGAGGCGCGGCACCTGCTGACCACTTTGGACCCGGCGCCGGACCAGGTGACGATCGCCATCAACACCAACCAGATGAACATCATGGAGCTGATGACTCCGGATGACATCGCCGGCACCTCGATGCAGCGGCCGGAGCTGGCCGAGGCCTACCGGGAGATGTACGTCCCGGCCGGGCCGCAGTGGGTCGCCGAGCACCTGCGCCGGTTGCGCGCCAACGGAATCCAACCGCACTTCCAGCTTGCCAACGTCGCTCAGCTGGAGACCGTCGAGCGCCTGGTCCGGCGCGGTGTCTACACCGGACCGCTCAACGTCACCTGGGTCGGCATCGGCGGCGGGTTCGACGGTCCGAACCCGTACAACATGATGGAGTTCATCCGGCGGGTGCCCGACGGCGCGATCCTGACGCTGGAGACCCTGATGCGCAGCGTGCTGCCGATCAACACGATGGCCATCGCCATGGGGCTGCACACCCGGTGCGGCAACGAGGACACGCTGTGGGGCCGCAAGGGGCAGAAGTTCACCTCGGTGCAGCAGGTCGAGCAGCTGGTCCGGATCGCGGGGGAGCTCGGCCGCGAGGTGGCCACGGGTAAGGACGCCTTCGAGATCTACAAGATCGGCGAGTACTACTCCGACACCGACGAGGCCCTTGCCAAGCTCGGCTTCGCGCCGAACCGCAAGCCGGGTCAGGTCGGATTCACCCACCACGCCTGACGGCACCATCCACTTCGGACGCCGTCATACCGGGCCGGGGGCATGGCACAGGGGCCGTCCATGCCCCCGGATCCGGTGTCACCCAGGGGGTTTCGTTTCACGCAGGTCAGTTCCCGTTCAGCCTGAGGAGTAGTCCATGGCAGTGCAATCGCCACCCGTCGACGGAGTCGCGCGAGAATCCGGAACCGTGACCCAACGGCGCCGGATCTACCCCTGGGTCGTGTTCGGCCTCGCCTTCGCCCTGCTGCTGTCCGACTACATGTCGCGGCAGGTGCTCAGCGCGGTCTTTCCGCTGCTGAAGGGGGAGTGGCAACTGTCCGACTCCCGGCTCGCCGCGCTGAACAGCGTCGTGGCGCTGATGGTCGGCCTGCTCACCTTCCCGCTGTCCCTGCTGGCCGACCGGTGGGGGCGGGTGAAGAGCCTGGTGCTGATGGCGGTCATCTGGAGCGTGGCGACCCTGCTGTGCGCGGTCGCCATGAACTACGGGCAGATGCTCGGCGCCCGGTTCCTGGTCGGCGTCGGTGAGGCCGCGTACGGCAGCGTCGGCATCGCCGTGGTGCTCAGCGTTTTCTCGCCCCGCCTCCGGGCGTCCCTCAGCGGTGCGTTCATGGCCGGAGGGTCGTTCGGCTCCGTGATCGGCGTCGCGCTCGGTGGCGTGATCGCGGTGAACTTCGGCTGGCGCTGGTCGTTCGCCGTCATGGCGATCTTCGGTTTCGTGCTGGCCCTGCTGTTCGGGGCGTTCGTCAGCCAGCGCCGGGTGAACCGGCACCAGATCGACGACGGCGGCGCCGCGGTCGGCGCGCCGGAGACCGGCTACCGCGCCCCGCTGTCCAGCCTGTTCAGGATCGCCTCGGTGAACCTCGCCTACGTCGGCAGCGCGCTGAACCTGTTCGTCGCGGCCGTGCTGCTGGCCTGGCTGCCCAGCTTCCTCAACCGCTACTACGGCATGGCGCCGGACCGGGCCGGTGCGGTGGCGGCGATCTTCGTCCTGCTCATCGGCGCCGGCATGGTCGGCTGCGGCATCATCACCGACCGGGTCAGCCGGGCGGCGCAGACCCGCAAGTGGACCACCGCGATCGTCTACGGCCTGATCGCGATGGTGGCTCTCGGCCTCGGGTTCGCCCTCGACCCCGGTACCCCGCAGCTGCTGCTGATCGGGCTCGGCGCGTTCTTCTCGGCCGGAGCGTCCGGTCCGGTGACCGCCATGGTCGCCAACCTGACCCATCCGAGCATCCGGGCGACCGGGTTCGGCTCGCTGACCCTGGTCAACAGCCTGCTCGGGCTGGCCCTCGGCCCGGTCGTGGTCGGCGTGCTCGCCGACCGGATCGGCCTGCTCGGCGCCCTGCGGGTGACCCCGCTGATCTACCTCGGGGCGATCGTCGCCTTGCTGGTCGGCAGGCGCTGCTACCCGGCGGCGGTGCGGCGGCTGGCCGAGCTGACCGGACGCCCGCCGGCCTGACTGGAGTCCCGATGAACAGTCCCACCGTGGTGATCGTCCCTGGCCTGCGCGACCACGTCGCCGACCACTGGCAGACGCTGCTGGCGCAGCGGCTGGCGGACCGCGCCCGCACCGTGCCGCCGCTCGCGCACGGCCGGTTGTCCCTGCCGGCAAGGGTGGCCGCGCTCCACCGGGTGCTCGCGGACGTCACCGGTCCGGTCATCCTGGTCGCGCACAGCGCCGGGGCGATCATCACGGTGCACTGGGCCGGGCGGCACGACCGTCCGGTGGCCGGCGCGCTGCTGGCCACCCCGCCGGATCTGGACACCCCGCTGCCCGACGGCTATCCCACCCTCGACGAACTGGATCGCAACGGCTGGCTGCCGGTTCCCCGGAACCCGCTGCCGTTCCCCAGCATCGTCGCGGCCAGCACCAACGATCCGCTGGCCACGCTCGACCGCGTCACCGGCCTGGC
This sequence comes from Actinophytocola sp., assembly GCF_035762905.1. GTDB lineage: Bacteria > Actinomycetota > Actinomycetes > Mycobacteriales > Pseudonocardiaceae > DASYTH01. Next base: position 24,733 of record NZ_DASUCC010000035.1, on the reverse strand, counting down.
CCGCGACTGGGGCAGCCGGTTGGTCCCGATCGGCCCCGCGGGCCATCTCAACCCGGCCTCGGGCTACGGGCCGTGGCCGGCGGCGGCGGAGCTGATCGAGACCCTGGCCCGGGAGCCGAGCGCGCCCCGGTGAAGCCCGGCCGGCGCCCCGCGCCAAGCGCGGGGCGCCGTGCCACCATGAGGCGATGGGTTCCGCAGTGCTGTTCCGGGCGATCCAGCTCGCCTGGCTGCCGATCGCGCTCGTCGGGTACGTGCTGATCCTGGTGCGGATGCTGGTGTTCGCCCGCGAATCCGGGACGTCGGCCACCACGCTGGCATCGCTCTACACCCGGTGGATGCAGCACCGGCTGGGCACCAGGCCGGACGTGCCGTGCGCGCGGCTGATGGCCGTGCTGCCCGGCGCCTCCCGGGTCGGCCTCACGCTGACCACCGGCGGAACGATGCTCGGCCACCGGATCACCGGGTACGTGCAGCGGCTGTACCGCTACCCGTATCCGGGGGTGCCGCCGATGATCCACCAGTCCGCCGCGCGCACCACCTTCTTCGACACCGCGCTGCACCGGCACCTGGCCGAGGTCGATCAACTCGTGGTGCTCGGCGCCGGCTATGACACCCGGGCGTTCCGGATCCCCGACCACATCCGGTGTTTCGAGCTCGACCAGCCGGATACCCAGCGCACCAAACGAAACCTGCTGGCCCGCACCGGGCTGGACATGCACCGGGTGACGTTCGTGCCGGCGAACTTCCGCACCGACGACTGGCTGGCCAACCTGACCGCCGCCGGCTTCGACCCGCGGCGGCCGGCGTTCTTCCTGTGGGAGGCGGTCACGATGTATCTGGACCGCCGCTCGGTCGAGGAGACGCTGCGCGCCATCGCCGGCACCGCGCCCGGCAGCGTCGTGGCCTTCGACTACTTCAACGCCGCGCTGATCGCCTCGAAGGACCCGGTCATGCGGTATGCCAGGGCCATGGTCCAGCTCACTCGCGAGCCGTTCATGTTCGGACTGGACCTCCCGCCCCCCGCGCGCTCGCAGGTCGAACGGTTCCTCACCCCGCTCGGCCTGACCCTGACCGAGCACCGCACCTTCGGCCGGGAGACCCCGACCCAACCGGTCGCGGCCGGCTTCGCCACCGCGGTAGTGCGAGCCGGGCCATAACCTTGCGGTCAAGCGGTTTCGGTCACATCGGCGACCGCCGCGCGGACCGCCGGGGCGATCTCGGCGGCCCAGCGGCCGAGCGAGGTCGGGCTCGGGCTGCCGCCGCCGGGCGAGAACAGGGTGAAGCCGCCCGCGCCGTGCTCGAGCGCGGCCTCGGTCAGCTCGGCGACCCATTGCTCGACCGAGCCGCCGATCCAGCGGCCGGTGTCGTCCCGGGGGGCGGGCAGCGGCCGGTCGGTGATGCGGCCGGGAAGGTTGAACACCGTGCGGACGGCCCGCGGCGGCCGCCGCCTCGTCGATGACCGGCCGCGATGTCCGGTACCGCTGGCTGCGCCAGTCCGCCGCGTGGCCGGGAATCCAGCCGTCGGCCACCCGTCCGGTCGCGGCAAGGGACTTCCGGCCGACCGACCCGGTCCACACCGGCGGCGCCGCCACCGGCGCCGGTTCGATCTTGTCCACCCGGTAGTACGGGCCGTGGTGGGTGACCGGCGGGCCGCCCCCGGAAAGCTTCCGTACCAGCATGATCGCCTCCTCGAAGGCGTCCACCGCCGCGCCGGGGGCGAGCCGCGGCACGCCGAGATCGACGATCCGGTCCCACAACCCGCCGGCTCCCATGCCGAGCACGATCCGCCCACCGGACAGCGCCGACAGCGAGGTGACCGCCCGGGCCAGCAGGGGAGCCGGCCGGGTCGGCAGGTTGGTCACGTTGGCCAGGCCCGAGATGCGCTGGGTCCGGCCGAGCACGAACCCGATGGCGGCGTAGGCGTCCAACCGTTCACCTAGGTAGGGATGGTCGGACACCGAGAAGAGATCGAGCCCGTCCTGGTCCGCCTGCCGTGCCATGCGCACCAACTAGGCCCTGCCCCCGATGCTCGGGTGCGCCCCGAAACCAAAAATCACTCGCACGAGTTTCCTCCGAAACCATTCGTATCACGAACAATACTAGTTCGTGCAACGAACTATGAACGGGTATCGGAGTCCTCGTCGAGGTCGAGAAAGACCAGCGGAACCATGTTGTCCGCCACGATCCGGCCGAGTAGCGCCGCCAGTCGGGTCCGGTCGCCGGCCCCGAACCCCTGTGCCAACCGGTCGACCCGCCGGCAGGTCTCGGCATAGAACTCCGCCACCCGCCGGCTGCCCTGACGGGTGAGCGCCACCCGCACCGCCCGGGTGTCCCGCGGATCCGCTTCCCGACGCACCAACCCATTCCGCTCGGTCCGGTCCACCAACCCGGTCAAACTCGACTTGGCCAGCCCCAATACGGTACTCAGCTCTCCCATTCCGTACGGCTGCGCCATCAGCACACACAGCAACTGCCCCTGCTGCGCGGTCAACCCATGCTCCCGAGCCGATTCGGCATATACCGCACTCACCAGAAACGAAGTGCGCACCAACCCGGTCACCACCCCGACCTGCCCAGCGCCCTTTCGCACCGTCCCAGCCTACCCTCAGTTCGCAGAGCGAACTTTTCGCGCTCACGAACCCGAGCAGATCGATTTTGCCCGCAGGGTCCGGTGGAGTGCCTCGTCGACTCGGGCGAGCGGGAGCCGGCCGGAGGTGAAAGCCTGCTCGAGGGTGGTGATCACCTCGGGCAACCGATCGCCCGAGGACCAGAAAGCGATGTCGGCACCTGCGGTCAGCGCCAGCAGAACGGCTTCGGGAAGGGGATGACGGGTGGTGACGGCCCGCATGCCACCAAGGTCGTCGGTGATGGCCGGACCGGTGAAGGCGTACTCGGTGCGCAGCAGGCGGTAGGTGGCCGGCGCGAGGGAGGCGGGCCGGCCACCGGTGAGGTCGGGCACGTCGAGGTGGCCGATCATGACCGCGGTCGGTCGGGTGGGCTGGATCGCGCGGTAGGGGAGGAGGTCCAGCGTGCGTAGCTGAGCCAGCGGCGGCGTGGTGACCGGACCCCGATGGGAGTCGCCGGACGTGCGGCCATGGCCGGGGAAGTGTTTCACCACCGGAAGGATGCCGGCCTCGCGCAGGCCCTGCGCGAACGCCAGGGCGTAGGTGGCGACGACGGCGGGATCGGACCCGAACGAGCGATCCCCGATGACCGCGCCGTCGGGCTGGTCGGTGATATCGACGACCGGCGCGAAATCCATGGTGACGCCTCTGGCGCGGAGGGCTCTGCCACGCGTCCTGGCGAGGTCACGGACCTGGTCCGGGTTCATGGTGCGGGACATCGTCCGCGGGCTGGGGATCTTCCCGTCGACGGCGTCGATCCGCTGGACCCGACCGCCCTCCTCGTCGACGGCGACGGCCAGGGGGAGATTCGCGGCGGCGCGGACCGGGCCGAGGCCGTTCTCGGTGAGCAGGTCGGTAGCCGTGCCGCCGAGAAAGATGCCGCCGACGGCGCCGGTGCGGACCACGGCTGCCGCGGCGTCCGCGCTGGCCGGGTTCACCCCGACCATGAGGAGCTGGCCCAGCTTCTGCCGCACGGAGAGCGTGGCGATCACCTCGGCGCAGCTCCGGGCAGCCGCGGTCGTCGGCCGTGGAGGTGTGGCCGCGGGGACGGCCCTCGGGGGCGGCTCCGCCGCGACCGGTTCTGCCGACCCGGACACCTGCGTGGGAACGCTGATCCCCGAGGCCAGGAATCCGCCAAGAAACACGGCCAACAGGAGAAGCGGTGTTTGCGGCCCGGTTCGGCCGCTCCGGGGGCTCACGGATTGGTGTCCCGGTGCGGCCGCAAGTGGACAACGAATATCTGCGACGGTGACAATGTTTGTCCTTTTCTGTTTCGCGGTGTGCAGCCTACCGGTGTATCGCTCGAACCGCCTGAGATGTTGTCCTCCGCGAGGTTTCCGGGTAACACTTGCCGGGCCGGCGCGACACCTATCCTGTAGAACCGGGTGAGTCGCTGCCAAAGAGGTGGGTTATGGCTTCTTGTCGGGAATGCGGTCACGCCGGCCGTCCGCGGGCCCGGTTCTGCACACATTGTGGCGCCACAATTCCAACCGCCGCTCCGGTGCGGCCGGAGCCGTCCGTCACCCCCGCCCGGCCGAATCCGCCGGCCGCGCTCAGGACACCGCCGCCGACGTCGTCGCCGCGCCGGCCACGCCCCGTGCGTCAGCTACGTGGCCCCATCGCGGCCGGAGCCGTGCTCGTTCTGATCATGATGGCCATCATGATCGGCCGAAGTGGAACGTCGACGTCGGCACCGCCCACACCCCAGGCCGTCCCACCCGTGATCCCCGCTCCCGGCAACGCGGTGGTGGCACCGCCGGCCACGCCCACCACGACGACGACCACGTCCCGTGTTCCCGAAGTGACCGACGCCGCCACGGCGAAGGCGGAACTCGAACGGCAGGTGGTGGCCGACCGGCCTGCCGTCGAATCGCTTGTCGGGTATTGGGTTCCACAATTGTCCGGCAAACGCCCGGGTCTGGTGGCGAATGGGATCACCTACAATTACGTGGAGATCCTGCGTGACCACCGCTCACTCAAGGCCCGCTACCCCGGAGCCAAGCTACTCTGGTCCGGCGATTTCACCAGCTTCAAGTACCCGGACTTCTGGATCACCATCCAATCGTCGACCTATCCGGACGGAGCGTCCGCCAACACCTGGTGCAACGCGGAGTTGATCCCCCGAGACGACTGCTATGCCAAACTCATCTCCCACACCCAACCCTACGAGGGCTCCACCCAACTCCGCCCGAAGTGACGCCGGCCATGGGAGTCTCACTTGGGGAGGTGGCCGGAGGTGGCGAGGCTGGTGATGACGGTTTCGAGGCCGTGGCGGCGGGTGGCTGCGTGGACGGTGCGGGCACCGGTGCCGTAGATAGGGTCGGGGTTGGTCAGGAGCTGCCCACGCAACGCGAGCGCGAACGGGGTGTTGGCGCGTTTGAGCCAGGCGTAGGCGATGAGCTCGCAGACACCTTCCTCGATGGTGGGTTCGAGCGGACGGGCGCCGAACTGGGCGAGCCAGGCGTGGCCGAGCTCGTGTGCGATGACCCGGCCGAACATGGTGCCGGGCAGTCCGGCCAGCACGCGGATCCTTGCCACGTCGGCGGTTCTGCCGCCGGTCGGGCGCAGCTCGGTCACGCCGAGCGGCTGACCGTGCTGGCGGCCGACCGGTGTGCCGGACAGCTCGGCCGCGGTGGCCAGCAGCACCCGCACCCGGCTGTGCAGCGCGAATCCCAGATCCGCGAGTTCCTTCCGGATGCCGCCTAGCCGGGCCCGGACGTCCTCGACCGTGTTCACCGCCTCGGCCGCGCAGCCGGGGCACCGCAGCCGGCCCGCGCCGACGTCCTGCCAGCCGGGACCGCGTGGATTGGTTGCCACGGCCGCGCAGAACGCGCAGTGGCCGGATACGGGGTGCGACAGGCAGGTCAGCTCCCCCCGCAACGACTCTGCCACCGGCCCGAACGGGGCCCGGTCGCAGACGACACACCGGGGGAGGCCACCCGGCGCACGCGGAAAGCGGCTCACCGGATCGCGATCCACTTGCCGGTGGCCGGGTCCCGACGCCAACCGGACGACCTGGCCGGCACTGCCGGACCACGGACCGGCACGGCCGCCACCAGGTTTGGCGAACCGGCCGGGACCACGCGTTTGGCGAAGTAGGCACGCCAGGCCGCGGCCGCGGGGCGGGTCGCCGGCGGGCCGAACGCGGCGGTCAGCATGGCCCGGCCCTCGGTATCCAGCTGACCCACTACCCGGCCGGGGTCCCGAGCGGTGGAGGCCCGCGGGCCGGGGTTGAGCGTCCGCAGGACGAACAGTCCCAGCTTGTACAGGTCCGTCGCTTGGGTGAGCACCCGTCCCTCCGGCGGGTCCCAGTCGGGCGCGTTCAGTTGCCGGACGACCGGTGCGTTGCCCCGAATCCGCACCGCGTCGCAATCGACCAGCATCACGGTTGGCTCGGGGTTGAGCCGAAACAGCGCGTTCTTGGCGTTCACGTCGCCGAACACGACGCCGTTGCGGTGCAGCAGCGCGAGCGCGAGTGCCAGGTCGCGGCAGATCGCGAACCGGTCACGCAGCGACACATCAGGCATGCCGAGCCGGTTCGCCAGCGTCGGGTCGACGAAGAGGTTCTGCACCTCCCGCGGATCGCGGGTGCGCCGGCCCGACGACGGCAGGACACGCTCCTGGAAGAACGTGTCCGGGATCAGCGGCATGATCACGCCACACACCGTGCCGTTGTCCCGTACCACCCGCACCGGCCAAGCGGCCACCGTGTCGAGCGCCTCCCGGGTTCGCGGCTCGAGCCGGCTGCGCACTCCGACGATGGCCCGGAGTCCGTTCGGCGACACCTGGTTTCCCTTGTAGCGTTTGAAGACGAGCTGTCCGGTCGCGTCGGGCAGGCGCAGCTCGGGAACCAGGTACACCACGGCCTGGCCGCCCTGACCAAGCTCGGCGCCCAGGTTGCCGAGCTCGGACCGGTCCAGCTCGTCGTTCACGACGGCGCCGGTGTCGGCCAGACGGCGACCACCGTGCGGTCGTCGTCGTAACTGCGGCGGGCGAAACCGACCTGGGCGGCGAAGTTCAGCGGATCGGGGGGCCGCTGCCACGCCCGCGCGAGGTGGTCGCCGACCTCACCGGTTCCGCCGCCGAGTGCGTCGCCCACCCCGTCGGTCATCAGCACCAGGACGCCGTCCTGGTCGAGGCGGGCGGCCACCGGAGGGGGCAGCTCCCGCGGGATCAGCGGCACCGCCGCGGTCGCCGACGAAGCGACCGCCGCTCCGGCGTTCTTCACCGCTTGCAGCGGGGTCCACCGGGTCTCCCGTTCGGAGTGCAGCAGCCAGGCCGACGTGTCGCCGAGGGACATCACGTGCACGGTGCGTCCGCCACCGTCGTCCGGATCGACCGCCACGACCGCGAACAGGGCGGTGGCGGCCGCCCGGTCGGCCACCTGCCGCAGATCCGCGCCGGGCAGGTCCAGCTCCGCCCGGACCTGACCGACGACCACGGCGGACACCTCGCCGAGGACCGCGTTCCAGTCCAGCGCGGCGGGTGCCACGCCGGTCAGCAGCCCGGCGATCCGGGTGCAGCCTTCGCGGGTGACGATCTCCGCGGCCCGGTGGGAGTACTCGCCTGCGGACACGCCGTCGGCCACCGACACGACCAGCCACCGGCGATCCTGCGTGACCAGGAACCCGAACTCGTCCTGCCGGGTGGTGCCGTAGTACTGATGGGACAGCCCGCGCCGGCTGGCCGCCCGGACCTCGAGGCCGCCGGCGTCGGATGATCCTTCGATCCGTACGCCGTCGAGCACGATGGCGGGGCGGAACGGAAATCGTCGGTCCGGTTGGGGTATCACCGCCCTGGCTGCCCGCCCTGGATCGCCGATCGCCACCGGTTCGACTTCCGGTCGCGGATCGCGTAACGCGTGCCTGCCGCCCGAAACCGTGCCGCTCATAGGAAGTCCTCGTCATCGGCGGTGAACGAGGAGACACCGGCCGGAAGCTGGCCGGGATCGGGCAGGACGACGCCCGGCCCACCGTTGGCCATGCTCATACCGGAGCTGAGCACGCTGGAGATCAGGATCTCGGCCATTGCCTTGATCGCTTCGGCCGGAGTGTTCCCTTTGTCCATAAGGAACATACGCATCTGCTTGTTGCCGGTCGCCGGGTGGATGAGCGACTGCAGGATGACCGGATCGGCGTTGTCGACGCCGAACGGAATCACATTGGGGTACATGGGAAATCCGACCTTGCTCTGCCGGTCGTACTGGGTCAGCTCGGCGAAGGCGCTGCGCCAGTCGTGCTCCTCGTCGGTCGGAGCGCCGTCACTGAGAAAGAACACCACCGGCCGGTGGACGCTGTAGTTGTCCGCTTTGAGCTGCATCACGTCCAGCTCGACCTGCTTGCGCAGCAACCGGAACGCGACGCCGTAGGAGGTTCCGCCCCGGGTGGACAGCGTCGGCACGAAGAGATTCGGCTCGAGCAGATCGCACAGCGGCAGCTGGACGCGGGCGTCGTCGGAGAAGTCGACGAGGCCGAACCGCACCTTGTCACTGAGAATCGGATTCTGCTCGAGCGCCTCGAGCAGGCTGGGAACGATGTCATTGGCCGCGTCGATGCTCGGCCCGTCCATCGACCAGGACACGTCGATCACGAGATAGAACGGGAGGAGCTTCGCCTTTTCCTCACCCATCGGTCACATCCCTTCTTCTGACAGCGTGGACAGCGGTTCGCGCCAGGCGGAGGCGGCCGGCCGGACGTCCGGACGGCCGCTCAACCCGGCACGGAGCAACGGCAGGAACTCGCGGCCGAGCGCGGCCCTGGCACGCTCCGGGTCCCTGGTATGGAAGTCACGGGCCAGGACGCGCAACACGGTGAGCGCCACCTTGTAACGGTCGGACTGCTGGTTCTGGGTGCCGGGGAATGCCGGGTCGTCCCAGCCCGGCGAGTTCGGCTGCCGCACCGCCGGGTTGGTTCCGGTCAGTCGCAGGGCATCGCAGTCCAACAGGTATACCGCCGGCTCGCCGCCGGCAACCGACCAGAGCACGTTCTTGACCGACAGGTCGCCGAGGACCACCCCATGGTTGTGCAGCACGGCGACGGCGGCGGCGAACCGGGCCAGGACCCGCAGCCGGACCGGGCGGTCGAGGTCGGGAATACCGCGCCGGGTCAGCAGATCCGGACCGGCGATGAGGAACTGCAGCTCACTGAGCACCTGGCCGGCCGATCCGGACGGCAGCCGGACCGGTATCGAGAACCGTGGCGGCACCCGGGGCAGCAGCACGCCGGCGGCTCGACCATGCCGCAGCAGCACCGCCCGCGGCCATGCGGCGATATCGTCCACAGTGGATCGATCGGCGTCGGCGAGCGAGCGCCGCCAGGCCACCAGCCGGGTGAGTGCCGCGGCATCCAAGTCGACCGATGGTAGATACCACTTGGCGACGAGCGGTTCGCCGGCCGGCCGGCCCGCGCCGCCGAGCACCTCGACCACCCGACCCTGCCCGCCCCTGCCCAGCTCCGCACCCGCCCGCAGGCCGGCGCCGTCGATTGCGAGTGGTTGCGTCACAACAAGTCCAACTCGTCGAAGCCGTCCGGCGGCGGACCGGCTACGGCGGCTTGTCCGGACGTGCTGGACGCGACGACGCTGCGGATCACCACCGCGCCGATCTCGGCGATCGCGTCGCGGACCGCGGTACCCACGCTGGCCACGAAGCACCGGGCGGTGGCGACCTGCCGGAGCGTCGCCGCGCTGGCCTCGCCGATCGCGAACGTGATGATCTCCGGGCGGACGGCGGCGGTGCGCAGGATCGCGAGTTCCGCGACCCACTCGGCCGTCCGGTCGGTCGGTTCGCCGTCGCTGACGAAGAAGACCAGCGGCCGCAAGACCCGGTACTGGTCCGCGGCGAGTTGCTCGACGTCGCTCCGCACGGTCCGGTGGAGCAGCCGAAACGCCGCCGCGTAACTGGTCAGGCCGTCCGGTTCGAGCACGGGCAGGTCGCCGACGGTCGCGATGTCGCACAGCGGTAGGCAGAGCCAGGCCCGCCCGGCGAAACCGATCACGCCGATTCGGGCACAGTCGCTCACCACCGGGTTGGCCCAGACGGCGTCGCGTAGCCCGGTGAGCGCGTCGCGCAACGCTTCCACCCGCCGGTCCTCCCGCATCGAGCTGGACAGGTCGCACACCAGGTAGATGGGCAGGATCGCGGCGTGCTCGGTGGTGATCGCATCCGTCCGGTGCACGGCCACTCACCTAGACCATCAGGTACGCGTACTGCCGCAGCGCCTCGGTGAGCGCCCCTTTGCATTCAACGAGCCCGTCGCCAGACGCGTGTTCGAGGTCGCCGCAGATCGCCTCCAACCGCTTGGCTTCCTCGTCGTCGACGAACGGGATCACCTTGTTTCTGGCCCGATCCACCAGCCGGGCGGCCTCGGCGTCCACCATGGGGACCGGCACCCGGCGCCCGGAGCCGTTCACCGTACCGGTCTGCATCGTGGCGTGCACCCGTTTGGCCAGTTCCACCAGCGCTGTCTTGTCCTTGGTCACGCCGAAGGAGACGTCGTCCCGGAGCATCTGCCGGCCGGTGAGCTGGTCGACCACGGTGATGTGCAGGATCCCGTCCACGTTGTACTCGTAGGTGATGGTGAACGAGGCGTCGGCCTGGCTCCGGGTGGGCTCGACGGGGATGGGCCACTCCTTGAGCACGACGTTGTCCTCGTGCTCGACCGGCTTGGTCGGATCGCCCTCGATCACCCGCACCAGGACGGAGCTCTGTCCCTCCGCGGCCGGCACGTAGCTGTCCGTCGCCTTGGCCGGCAGTTGGTGGTTGCGCGGGATGAGCACGCTGAAGGATGGCCTACCGTCGTTGTGTACGACGGTGCCCAGCGCGTGCTCGGTCGCCACGAAGAAGTCCTTGTCCAGCTGGCCGAGCAGGATGGCCGACGCGATCGCGGCACCCTGGGCGACGGCCGTCATCGGATCGGCGCCGGTGGCCGGTTCCCGGCCGAGCACTTCGGAGACGAGCTGCCGGGCGGCCGGGATCTTGCTGCTGCCACCGACCATCACGAGCTGGTCTATCCCTCTGGGATCGATCGACAGGTCGGAGAGGCACTGCCTGATCGGCTGGATCGCCTCGTGCAGCTTGCCGCTGATGGCTTTGATGAACAATTCCCGGGTGACCGGCACGTAGCGACCGGACGGCAGCTGGAGATTGGTCTCGTGCTGGTCGGAGAGCAGGATCTTGACCCGTTCCACCTCGAGCCGGAACTGCGCCTCCTCCGCCGGGCTCCAGGACGGCGCCGACGGCAGCTGCGCGGTGATGGCGTTGGCGAAGACCTCGTCGAGATCGATGCCACCGGAGCGCGGAATCCCTTTGGACGCCCGCTCGATGAAGACCCCTTCGATGGTCTCCAGCACGGTGACGTCCAGCGTGCCGCCACCCCAGTCGAAGACCAGGACGTTCTGGTCGTGCGTGGCGTCGATGGAGAACGCCATGGCGGCCGCGGTGGGCTCGTTGACCAGTGCCTGCACCTCGATCCCCGCCAGCCCGGCGGACACCTTGGTCCGGTAGCGGGCAAGCCCCCGACTGTTGGCCGGAATCGTAACCACCGAGCGGTTCACCGTCACTCCCGCCGATGCGCTGCGGATGTGCGCGAACAGCAGGGCGGCGGCCTCCTCGACCGACACGACGTGACCGTTGATGTCCACGGTGTTCTCGGTGGCGAACAGCCGCTTCACCGCGTTCAGCTTTCCGCCGGTCGCACGCTTGGCGTTCCAGCCGAACAGTGCCTCGCCGGCGTCGCCGATGCCGAGCACGGACGGGAGGACCCGGTCGAAGCCCATGTTCTGCCACTGGCCCGGCGGCGTGTCGATCGACAGCACCTCGGCTTCCACCCCGTTCCACTGCGCCAGAACGGAGTTGGTCGTCCCGAAGTCGATACCGAACGGGTTCACGCCACGACCTCCCCGTTGCCGGCGGGCACGCCGATCCGTTCGGTCTGGCCCATGACGACCGCCCGGGATGTCACGGTGTCCCGGTACGCGTGGCGCAGGACCCGGAAGTCCGGACCGTCGCCGCCGAGCACGTCGTAGTAGCGGGTGTCGTGCGGATCGGTCACCCGCTCGAGACCCGCCTGTCCCATCCACTCGTCGATCAGCGGGGCGAGCTCGTCGGCGGGCGTGGCCGCCGACGCCGCCTCGGCGAACCGGGCCAGCTGGTACAGATGCGCCATCCGCTCGCCGGCCGCGGCGACGATCTGCCGGCGCAACCCGTCGTAGGCGTCGACGGACAGCTGCGAGGACGGGTCCCGCACGATCGTCGCCACCTCGATCTTCTCGATCGAGCGGACGATTGCGTCGACCGCCTTCTCCAGCCGGTCGAGCCGGGCGAGCAGGTCGCGTTTGTATCGCGTCATATCCGGGTTCCTCCAGGAGTCTGGTAGCCGTAGTCGAATCGGACGAGGTGGGCCGCGGCCGCGCCGAGCAGGGCCGACACGTCGTCGGCGAGACCGCTCACCAGCGTGTCCACATCGGCGGCCGTGGTGACCGTGGCGCGGGGCAGCGGTACCGGTGGCGGGGCGAACAGCCCGGTTCCGGCCGGCGTGAACACGTCCGGGTTCGCCGGTACCCGGAAGAGGTCGACCGCGTCGAACGGGTCGCCGTCTTCGTGCTGGATCTCGTGCAGCGCCCAGGTGAGATCCTCGGTGGTGATCTCGGTGGTGCCCGCTCGCCTGATCCGGCGGGCCGCCCTGGCGAAGCTCTTGCGCGCGGCGTCCGGCGGGCAGCCGTAGTCGACACCGAGCAGCAGGTAGGGGTTGCGATCGGCCATGACTCCTCAGTTCTGCAGGACTCTGTCGGCCCTGAGCTCGACCTCGTGGCAACGCTCAAGGAAATCCATCACCGTTTCCCGCACATCGGCGTCCGCCAACCGGCGCAGCCAGGGGCGGAGCTGGGTTCTGGTGCGCTGGCATGCCGCGACGAACTCGGCCACCTGGGCCCGCGCCTGGAACCACGGCGGCGTGCCGCGCGGTACCCGGTCGAGCACGGTCAGCGCGGTGTTGTAGGGCTCCCGCATCGACTCCAGCTCGTTGCCCCTGGCCTGCTGAAGGTTGAGCGCGATCCGGCGGACACACAGCTCCGCGAGATTCGCGGGAACCTTGCCCTCGTCGGGCTCCAACGCGGGGATCTTGCGCTCGTGGGTGTTGAACAGCTCGATGATCAGGTCGGAGATCTCGAGGTCCTGTTCGGACAGATGGTAGGTCAGCGTCGCGACCGCGAGCAGGGCGAGGATCACCCTGGCCCGCGGGGCCAGGCCGCGGACCTGTTCCACGAGCGCCTTCGCGATCACGCCGGCCGCGTTGTCCGGATCGTTGATGTGATCGATGAGGAACTCGATGGTGTCGTCGACGAGCTTGTCGCGGGCGTCGCCGAGCCAGGCCGGTGCGGTGTCCCAGGCCTTGACGGTGCCGAACATCTCGACCACCGGCAGCAGGCCGTCCTCGGCGCGCGCGACGAAGTACCGCGCCTCGAGGGAGTTGCGGTGCGGTGAGCCGGCCAGGCTGCCGGGTGCGCGCAGCCAGACGGGATCGAACAGGGCCATCGCCTCCGCGATCGCCCGGAAGTCGTCGATGTCGATCCGCTCGGTCACCACCGCCCGCAACGGCTCCCGCAACACCGTCGGCAGTTGCAGCTGGGCACCTTCCTCGCCCTGCCAGACGTTCGTGGCGTCGCTGCGCCACATGTCCAAGGCCCGCCGCGCGGCGTTCACGCGCATCGCGGCGGTCGGTGCCTCGCGGACGATCCTGGCCAGGTGCCCGGCGGCGCGCTCCGGGTCGAGTCGTGCCGCCACCACGCCGATGTTGGCGAGCAGCGCCACCGAGTACTCCCCCTCGATCGCGGACTCGAGCTCCCGCAGCGCACCGGCGTGGTCACCCAGGTGGTGCAGCCCGCAGGCCAACAGGTTCTGCGCCTCGTCCCGGATCGGCTCGGCGGTGGCGAGGTCGAGGCACCGGCGCGCGGCCGCCACTCCGGCCGCCCAGTCGGCGAGGAACAGGTGTTCGCGCGCGGCGACCAGGGCGAGCCATTCGTAGAACTCGGAGCAGCGCTCGGCCGACCCGGGATCGTTGGTGTGCAGCCGGTCGGACCCGAACAGGCCGATCAGCGGAAGCCAGGTGCTGCGGTCGGACAACAGGGCCTCGTCGAGCAGGGTCGCCGGATCCTGGCCGTCATCCGACCCGCGCAGCATCCGCACCAACCGCTCGGCGGCCTGCCGGTGCGCCGGCAGCACGTCGTCGGCGGACACCGCGGTGTGCCGTCTGCGCAGGATCAGGTCCAGCGCCGTGACATGCCTGCCCATCGGAGCCGCCCGGTCCTCATCGGACAGTTGGGTCTGGCCGGTGGCCAGTGTGCGCCGGATCGCTTCGTCCCGGTGGCCGAGGCTGTCCAACTGTTCGCCGGTGAGCTGTTCCGGAGCCAGCCGGCCGAGTAGGTAGATCCGCTCCGGTGTCCGGCGGGTCGTGCCGGACAGGGTTTCCGCCTTGAGCGTGCCACGGTCGATCAGGTCGTCGAGCACGGCGAGCGGTGCCGTGTCGACCGCGACGGGACCGCAGTCCTTGCCCGGCGTGTGACCTCCGCCGTGCGTCACCGCGAGCCGGCCGCGCGGGCCAAGCAGGGCCAGTGCATCGGGATCCGCATGCACCGCGCTGACCAGCCCGGTGAGCTGGATGATCTGGCGGGGTGCGCAGAGCCGCGTGCTGATCAGGGCGAGGTCGTCCAACCGCTGTGCCGGGTTTGTGTCGGTGGTGCCGAGCCGGCGGCGGAGCGCCGCCGCCAGCGGATCGGATGGCGCGAATGCCCGCAGGGCGCCGGACAGCTTTTCGGCCGCACCGGGTAGGTGCTCGATTCGACCGGTGAACGCGGCGAGCACCGCGATCTTGCGGCGGTACCGGTCCGGCGGGAGCGCGGCGGCGGCGTCGACGACCGCGGCCGGGTCGTCCCGCCGCGCCGCATGGATCAGGGTCAACCAGATGATCTCGGTTCGGTTCAGACCGCAGCGGGCCAAGAGGTCGGGCCGGCCCAGTTCGAGCACGTCGATCGCCGCGGCGCGACTGAACCACGGCGCGGCGGAGATCACGGTGAAGGCGTGGTTCAGCAGCAGGTCCGCAGTCCAGGGCAGTGACACCGCGCCGGCGGAGACGGCTGTGGCGTAGAGCAGTATCCGCCCGGCCGGGCTGAGCGGGTCGGGCGCGGTCATTCCGGTCAGCTCGGGCTCTGCCGGCGCGGGCAGAGCGTCGTTGGGCAGCACGACAACCTGTCCGTCGTGCAGCAGCAGGTTGTGCCCGGCCGTGGCATGCCCGACGATCATGGCCCATTTCCGGCGCAGTCCTGTGCGGCGCCGAAAAAGCGTGCCGAGGACCGCCTGACCGCCGGGTGGTGCGCGGTCCGGAACGAGGACGAGCGAGTTTCCGCATGCGGGACAGGACTGCGCGGCCGCACCGACCGCGATGTCGGCTCCGCACACCACGCACATGTCCGGCTGGCCGCCGTGGACCTGAGCAAGTGGCAGCGGAGTCGACCGGCCGGCGAGCGCGGCGGCGGTCGCAACGTCGGGACCGGGACTGGTCTGGACCTCGGGGCGCCGCCGCGTGCGTTTCCGTTCCGTGTGGACGGTCGGTGTCGGGTCGGCACGGCCGTGCGCCACCGGTGACCCGCACTGGTCGCAGAACCTGTCCTCGGAGGCCGTTTCGGCGCCACATGTAAGGCATGAATCCGAGGCGAGAACGGAACGGATTGGCGACACTCTTCCCTCCATTCGAGGGATACGGTCCGCTGGTCAAGGCCGCGGGTCCGTATCGTCATGACGACGCATCGATCACGGCACCGGCCGCGTTACGAGGACAAAAAGTGGTCACCAGCCGGCCGTGGTAACGGTTGGCACCGACGATCGACTAAAAGGTGTGTCGGCAATCGTCGGAGGTGCGGTGACAACGCGTCGAAATGCATGTCGGCAGGTGGGCGATTTTCCGTCAGTGGACGTTTTCGTCAGCTACCGCAGTGACGACAACCCGTATGTCGCTGCCCAGCTCCACACGGTGCTCGGTGTGCGGTTCGGTCGTCACCGGGTGTTCCGGGACTGCGACTCGATGCGACCGGGGCAGGTCTACCCGGACAGCATCCGCGCGGCATTGGCCAGTTGCCGCGTGCTGGTGGTCGTCATCGGCCCGGGTTGGCTCACCGCCACCGCGGGGTCCGGCCGCCGGCGCCTCGACGACACCAGGGACTGGGTCCGCCGCGAGCTCAAGTTCGCCTTCGGCCACAAGGTTCCGGTCGTTCCGGTGCTTCTCGACGGTGCCGCTCCGCCGGCTCCCGGCGAACTTCCCGACGACATCAGGCAACTTGGCCTGACCCAGGCACACCGGGTCCGGCACCGGCAGCTTCGCACCGACCTGGACGCGCTCGTGGAACACCTCACCGCTCTTGTGCCGGGCCTGGGGTCATCCGATCTCGCTGCCGAACCGAACCCGACGGGTGTCCACAATCAACACAACATGGCCGGCTCCGGCGGCACGGTGTTCGCGAACCAGGGCACCCAGAACATCTACCCCGCAACGGAAGGAGTCCCGCGGCCATGACAACGCCGAGCGGCCGGAACGTTCCCGGGCGGGTGTACAACAATCAGCACAGCACGCCGGGGCCGGGCGGCGTCGTGAATGCCAACCAGGGCACCCAGAACGTCTACCAGGGCGGCCAGACCTTCAACACCATCAACGCGAACAACACCATCCACGCTACGCCCGTGCGGCCCAAGGGAATCCAGCGTGACACCAAGGTGCTGCTGATTCTCCTGGTCATCGACATCGCGTGGTTCGTCTGGGGCATGACGGCCTACACCGGTCTCAGCGGCGACACCGGCGACCTGGTCCGCTCGATCGGCTTCCTGATCCTCTTCGCGATGACCATCCGGCTGTTCGTGAACTGGGTGCGTCGTCGCCTGCAGTGAGCAGCCGGATGTCCTTTGGGGCGGTCGTTGGGGCGGAGCGGGCGGTCGGGGCGGGTGCGGCGGTTATCGTGCGGCCATGCCGCGGTCTGCTCGGAAGGTGATTGTGTGGGTGCTGGTCGCGCAGGTGGCGTGGATGCTGCCGGCGGCGTTGTACCTGGGGTTTCTGTGGCGCACCACGGATGAGGTGGATCGGAGCTATCCGTGTCGTGGGGGAGCCACGTGTTACAGCGGGCCGACGACGTATCTGGTTCTGATGTTGGTGTTCGGCGGGTTGGGGGTGGCCATGGCGGTGGGGGTGGGGTGGCTGGCGGTGCGGTGGCGTCGGCGGTCGGTGGAGCGGGACCGGCTGGTGGCGGAGGGGTTGCGGATTCCGGCGCAGTTGGTGGGGGTCGCGGGGACGAATACCCGGATCAACGGTCGGCGGGTGTACCGGTTGACGTTCGAGTCGCGGGCGCTCGACCGGCCGGTGCGGGTGGTGGAGCGGGCGACGGCGCCGCCGGTGATCGGGTTGCGGGCGACGATCGCCTACGACCCGGCCGCGCCGCGCCGGGCCGTCCTGGTGGAGGACGTCGAGGAGTTGATTTCGCCGATGTACCTGCACAAGAAGGAGTGGCGGGAGGTCTGACCTCAGAAGCGGGCGCCCACGTCGGCGCCGTTGGTCGGGCGGAGGAACGTGCTGGACCGGATCGAGCCGTCCGCGTTCCGGGCGCCGGTGATGGTGGCCGGATCCGTGCTGACGAACGACCAGGAGCCGCCGAGGTCCCAGGAGTTGCCGCTGCCGCTGGAGTTTCCGCCCAGCGAGGAGTTGGTTCCGTTGGAAACGGCCAGGTTCCTGGTCAGCGTTCCGTCGGCGTCGGCGAAGTCGAACCCGGTGCCCCCGTTGCGCCAGGCGGTGCTGCGGTCGGTGACCAGTTGGCCCGGGTTGGCGTTGTCGATGAACCCGCCGGCCGAGTTGTCCCACGCCATGCCGTTGCGCACGATGTGGGCCGCGGGCAGGTCTTCGTCACCGCCGCCGAGCTTGAAGCCGTTGCCGTCGCCGGTGTAGTCGGGCAGGTTCCAGCGGTTGAACCCGTTGCCCCAGGCGAGGCTGTTCTCGACCGTGACCGGGGACAGGAACTCCCAGAAGTCGAGGCCGTCGTCGGAGTTGTTCCACAGCCGGGCGCCGCGCACCACGTTGCCGCTGCCCGAGCCCTCCTTGATGGCCAGGCCGTCGGCGCTCTCCCCGTTGTTGCGCGGATCGCGGTTGCCGAAGCTGTCCAGGTTGATCACCTGGTTGTTACTCGACGCACCCTGGATGTGCAGTCCGGACTCATAGTTGTCCCGGGTGATCAGCCGGTCGAAGACGTTGTTGTTCGTGTCAAGACCGAAGATGGCGTACGGGCCGTTGATGATCTCCAGACCGATCAGCCGCCAGTTGTCGCCCTCGATGTGGATGGCGCCGCGCTCCGGACGCGGGATGCTCCCGTCCACCGGCGCCGGGGTGTGTGGCATGTTCTCGCCGTCGATGATCACCCGCTCACCGTTGTGGTTGCGCATGGTGATGGGCTGGCTCGGCGTGCCGTTCTTGATCAGTTGGATGTTGGTCGCCGGTGCGTAGGTGCCGCCGCGCAGGTTGATGGTGTAGCCGGGCTGGGCCAGGTCGACCGCCCGTTGCACGGTGCGCAGCGGTGCGGCCAGCGTGCCGGGGTTGCTGTCGTTACCGCCGGGGGCCACGTACAACGAGTTCCCGGGCGGCGGTGGGCTCTCCCACACGAAGTCGATGTAGTCGATGTTGGGCAGGCCGCCGGAGGTGGTCGGATTGAGCCGGATCGTGGAAGTGCCCGCGGGGACCAAGAACCCCACGTTCCTCGACGCCCAGGTCGACCACGCGCCGGTGGGCTCGAACGGCACCGAGAACAGCCTGGTGCCGTTGACGATCAGGTCGGCCGGCCGGCCGGTGGTGCCGCCGTTGGCGAACCGGACCGTGGCCATCCCGGCGCCGGAGCCGGTGGCGACGACCGTGAACTGCACGAACGCGCCGGTGGCGTTGGTGCCGTTGCAGAACCCGGCCCCGGAGAACCCCGGCCAGTTGCTGTCGATCGTGCCCGTGCAGATCGCCGGCGGATCCTCGGCCTCCAGGTGCGGTGGCACGGCCGCCGCGGGCGTCGCCAGTACCAGACCGGTCAGCAGGATCGTGCCCGCAAGGAGCGCTTGCCATCGCATCATGAATCTCCAGGCTAGGAACGGTCGCGTGGACAATCACGCGCACCGTGTGGACTATTGAGCCGGGACGGCTCAGCGTTCGAGGTGCGCCGCCTCGGCGGCGGCCAGGACGGCTTGGTGCTGCTCCGGGGTGAACAGGCCGAGGTTCCGCCATTGCGTGCCGGCCCGGTCGACCGTGCGCAGGAACCGGTCCCCGGTGGGGAACGGGGCGTTGGCCCAGACCTGGTCGAGGAAGGTCCGGCCGTCCGCCCGGGCGAGGTTCGGCACGCCGCTGTCGACCGCACCGAACACCACCCGAGGCTCGTGCCGGGTGAAGTAGGCGTGGTAGGGGGCGGTGTCGGCGAGGTAGAACGGCGTGACCGGGTAGCCGTGCGTGCTGAAGGTCATCGGCTCCGGACCGGGGACGACAGCCCGGGACAGGTCGCCGCGCAGGTCCATGTCGCGGTAGAAGGAGAACTCCCGGTACGTCGTCTCCGCGGCGCGGGTGACCAGCGGCACCGGGCCGTAGGCCAGGCTCTGTTTGGCCGGATCGTCCAGCGCGCGTTCGGCCCGCAGGGTGAACGGCATGGTGAGCACGATCCGGTCACCGGGCCGCCAGTCCCGGCGCAGCGTGACGTAGTCGCCGGTGCTCGCGTCGACCTTCTGCCGCACGCCGTTCAGCGTGACCGTGAAACCACCGGTCAACCAGTACGGCACCCGCAGCTTGATGTCCAGCTGGCCGGTGCCGTTGACGGTGATGGTGGTGGTACCGGTCGGATCGGTGGGATGGTCCGTGGTCTGCTCGACGGTGAACCCCCGCTCCGTCCAGTCCAAAGTGGACGCGAGGTAGAGGTTGACGTAGAGCGTGTCGCCGTCCGCGGACTGGAAGTAGATGGAGTCCTGGTACTTGACGTGGCTTTCCAGGCCGGTTCCGCCGCAGCAGGTGCCCAGGTTGCCGTAGCTGCGCCGGGTGCCGGGGCTCATCGGCACGAAGTAGGTGAGCAGCGGGTTCGTGCCGCTTCTGGCGTGCTGCCGGGAGGCGAGGATCTGGCCGTACAGGGCCCGCTCGTAGTACTGCATGTACTTGGGGTCCGGGTCGTGGAAGAACAGGTTTCGGCTCAGCTTGAGCATGTTGTAGCACGGGCAGGTCTCGGCGTTGGTCTCCTGGATGGTCGCGGCGATCACGTCGCGGGCCCCGAACAGCTCGCCGGTGCCGGCCATGCCGCCGTCGGTGTAGATCCGGTGCGGGACGACCATATCCCAGAAGTTGGCCACCGCGTCGTAGAACTCACGCTCGCCGGTCTGCTCGAAGATCGCCAGGTAGCCGAGGAACTGGGGGATGTGCTGGTTGGCGTGCAGCCCGTCGAGGATGTCCTCGTTCCGCGTGGCCGCCTCGAACAGGTAGGTGTTGATGAAGCATCTGGCGGTCTCGAGGTGGGCCGGGTTTCCGGTCAGGGCGTGCAGTTCGGCCAGTACGGCGGCCATCGCGTTGTACTCGCCGGCGATGTACAGCCGCCACATCCGGTCCAGCTGCGGGCGGGGCAGGTGGGCCAGCCGGCTGTGCGCCCAGTCCGCCATGTCGAGCACGATGTCCAGCGCCTGTTGGTTTCCGGCCAGCTGGTAGGCGTCGAGCAGGCCCCGCATGATCATGTGGCAGGTGTACCAGGGCGCCCAGATCGACGGGTACGTGGCGAACCGCTCCAGCAGGATGAACTGGGTTTCCGGATATGCGGCAAGGTATCCGCGATGGCTCGGACCCGGGGCGCCGGTCGGTTCGGCGACAAGGGTGGCGTCCCGCCCGTTGCCGGACGAGTCGCCGGCACCGTCCCCTGTGGACTCGTCGAACCGGTACGAGGCGACGTTGCCCGCCCCGAGCTGCCCGCCGGCGAGCGTGCGCACCTCGGCCGCGGTCAGGGCGTGGTCGTGGATCTGCAGGTCGTCCACGGCGGCGTTGAGGAACGGGTCGCCGAACTGGGAGCGGCCGATCCAGTTCCGGTCGGTGGCGCCGAGGCTCGCCGGCGTGCTGGTCATCGCGTCGTTGGCGGCGACCGGCGTGCCGTTGACGTAGAGCGTGCCGGTATTGCCCCGCAAGGTGACCGCGACGTGGGTCCACTGGTTGGTGGGCAGTGCAGCGGTGCCGTTGATCCGCTGCTCGGCGCCGACACCGTTGGTGGTGATCGCGAACCGGGGCGCGGATCCGGCGCTCGCAACCAGGAACATGTACCGGGTGGTTCCGGTGCCGAAGTCGAAGATCCGCGACCAGGTGGTCGTGGCCGCCGGGTTCACCCACAGCGCGACCGTGAAGTCGGCCAGACCGGACACGATTCCCGTTGGCAGCGCGACATACTGGCCGGTTCCGGACAGCCGGACCGCGTTGCCGAACCGGCCCGGCGCTCGGCTCACCGGGGGAGTGGGCGGCGCCGGCTGGCCGACCTGCTCGTTCAGCGCGTCCTGACACTCGCCGAGCGCACCGACCAGGTAGTCGAGCTTGTCCCGGTAGAACGTGTCGCCGGAGCCCGCGTAGGCAAGGGCGAGCGCGCTGAGGTAGTGCCCGGCATAGTGGCCGCGGAGGTTACCGGTCGCGGTCTCCCAGCCACCGGGCGGGTTGGCGCCCCGGGTGTCCAGGCCCGCGTTGGCGCGGAAGACGGCGAGCATCCGGTCGGCCGGATAGCCGCGGAGGAACTCGGCGATCCGGTCCCGGTTGGCGGCGAACAGGCTGGGCGCGAGACTCACCTGATGGTTTCCGAAGGGTCTGACCACCCAGGCGGTCGGAGTCCGGGCCGGCGGCGCCGCGGTCGCGGTTCCGGTGACGGTGAGGGCGGACGGAACGGCGGCGGTCAACGCGCCGAGTCGCATCGCGTTCCGTCGGGACAACTGCCACATGGCGTTCCCCTGTTCGATATTTCGAACATTGTTCGACTGTACCTCGAACGTAAGTCGGTGGCGCAACCGTGTCAACGACCGGGCAACCGCGCCGGCGTCGAGCGTGTGTAGGAACCGTGAGCCTGCGTGACACCGGTGGCGACGAGGAGTTTCGCCAGTTCGCCGAGGCGGTGAATGGACCCGCTCGGCCGGCTGGCGTACTCGCTGTGCGGCGACCACCACCTCGCCGAGGACCTGGTGCAGACCTGTCTGATCAGGGTCTACCGGGTATGGCCCAGGATCCGGCGGCCGCACTACGCCGACGCCTACGTGCGCAAGACGCTGCTGCGGTGCTGGCTGAACGAGCAGCGCCGGCCCTGGCGGCGCGCGGAGAGCCGCAGCGGCGTCCTGCCGGAGGTCGGCGACGAGCGGGCCGATCCCGCCGGGTCGGTGGAGTGGGACGGCTCGGAAGAGTTGCTCCGCCGCGCGCTCGACGAGGTTCCGCCGCGACGACGCGCCACCGTGATTCTCCGCTACCGGATGCAACTGTCCGTGTCCGAGACGGCGGAGTTGTTGCGCTGCTCGGAGGGAACGGTCAAGAGCCAAGCCGCCAAGGGCCTGGAAACCCTGCGGGCGGCGCTGACCCGGCTGGACCGGGAGTCCACCGCGGGTGCCGCGGGAAGGAGTCAGTCATGAATGAGCAGCAGCTGATTTCCCGGTTGGCGGCGCCCGGTCACCAGCGCAGCGTCCGGGTGGATCTGGACGCCGTCATCGCCACCGCCAGGCTCCGGCGCAGGCGCCGCTGGGAGGTGGCCGGCGCGATGGCGGCCACTGGCGCCGTGATCGCCGGCCTGGTTCTGACCGTCGGTTCCCTCGAGGACACCGGCGATACCCCCGCGGTTGCCGCACGGGGTGGGAACGTCGGCTCCGGTGCTCCCAGCGAGTGGACGCTGCGCCCACCGGGTATTCACAACAAGCGCCCGTCAGCTATCGCGGCGATCAGCGATTCCGACGTGTGGACCGTCGGCTACCGCCGCGTCAACGACAGCTCCACCAAGGCGGCGCACTGGGACGGGCAGCGGTGGCAGCAGTTCGACCTGCCACCGCTGACGGGTGTGTCCGGAGTCGCCTCCGACGACGTGTGGGCGGTCGGCACGGTCGGCACGGCCCAAGACCCGAAACCCATTGCCATGCATTGGGATGGTCGCGCATGGCAGAGCGCGTCGGTGCCGCGCGACCGGATGGGCGGGCGACTGTGGAAGGTGGCGGCGGTCGCGGCGGACGACGCGTGGGCGATCGGTGGCGTCGACCCGGCCGACCCACAGGCCGCACACCCGTACATCGTGCGCTGGGACGGGAATGAGTGGCGGACGGCGCCGACCCCGGCGGTACCCGGCGCGAAGAACATGATCCTGCACGACATCTACGCCCGAACCGCCGATGACGTCTGGGTCGTCGGGGTGTCCGACGCCGCCCCCGGGTCTTCGCCGCTCGCCCTGCACTGGGACGGCCGCCAGTGGTCGGTCCTTCCGGTGACGACCGAAGTGGGCGAGTTGAGGGATGTCGTCGCGCTGGCACCTGACGACGTGTGGGCCATCACCGCGGACAAGTTCTTTCACTGGGACGGCAATCGCTGGCAGGACTTCCTGCCTCCCGAACCGGACTACAGCAACCTCTACACCCTCGCCCCCGACGGGACCGGTGGAGTTCTGGCCGCGGGTAGGTGGGGTTGTATCCGGCGATGCGACGACGACGACCGCAGTGAGCCCGGAAAGGCCCTCGTCACCCGCTGGACGGGATCGGCCTGGACCCGGATCGACGGCCCGCCGACCGGCCCCGGGGGCGGCTCCCTGCACGACCTGAGCACGACGCCGGACACCGGCACCGTGTGGGCGATGGGATCAACCGCCGACGGCGTCGCCACCTCCGTCAACGGGACGCTCGTCTCGGGACCCGCCGGCGGCCCGACCGAGATCCCGTTGGTGGCCGCCGCCTCCTTCCGGGAGTGACGGCCGGCTAGGACCGGCTGAGCACCCGGGGCAGGGTCCGCACGGTGTCCCAGCGGTACCAGGCCACCACCGCGGCGAGGATGAGCAGCAGGAAGGGGAGCTTCGCGTCCCCGTTGTCCAGCAGGAACAGTTCGGTGCCGATCGCGCCGACCATGATCCCGACCAGGCCCAGCGCGGCCAGGCCGCACAGCGGCGGGATGAGCAGGCCGATCGCGCCGGCCAGTTCCAGCGCGCCGGTGAGGTACCGCAGCCACTGCCCGAGGCCGATCTCCTCGAACTTCTTCACGAAATCGTCGCCGAACAGGGAGAACGCGCTGTAGACGAAGTACGCGGCAAGTGCCACCTGTAACACCCACGCCGCGATGTCACCGACCCGGACCGCCCGCTCCTGTTCAGTCATGCCGGCCATCCTCGCACACCTTCGGCCCGTCCCACATGGACCGCGATCGCACATGGTGGCCGAGACGGTCCTGAGCAGCGTGTCGGGGCGCAGGGTGTCCGAGGCGACCTCCCGGACCCGCTGGCCGGGAACCAGCCGCAGTGTCCACTGTGTACAGATCGTGACGATCGCGGCGGGCATCCCGGTCCGGAACGGCGCCGGCCAAAACCGTGCTCGCCATGATCCACCATCCGATTCACTGCGTGACGGGATGATCACAGTGCGTTCAAGGGTCATGCCTACGGCTTGGTTCACGGCACCTGGATCGGCACCGGGTTCGGGTCCGGCACGGGATGGTCGGCCGGCATTGGCTCGTCGGCTGGGCCGGCGTTGCTGAGGTATCTGCCTACCGTCTTTCGCAGTGCGTCGGCGTGCAGGTAGATGTCCTCGACCCCAGTGATCGGAACGCGGGTCTCGACCTTGTGCTCGTCAAAGATGCCGAGATACTTCTTCGTCCGGTTGAACCACAGCCGGGCGATCGGCCTGCGATTGTTGTCGTCGAGCAGGATGCCGAAGTAGCTCTTGGTATCTCGCGCGACGATCCGACCGGTGGGAACCTCGCTGCACACGATCGCCCGGACCACCCGGTATCCCTCGATCTCCTCCTCCAGCATGACCAACTCGTCCTTACCGTCGTCTCCGCCGCCGCTCGCCGGCGCGTTCACCGCGGCATTGTCCTTGAGCGCAG
>NZ_DASUCC010000034.1:0-190773 GCF_035762905.1 Actinophytocola sp. | reverse complement strand
AGCGTGACGTCAATCGCGGTGGGCGCCTTCGTGTCCGTGGTCATTTCCCTGCCCCTGTCCGTTGGATCGGGCCGGCCGTCCGCACCGTGGCCGGCCCGCGCATGTGCAGCCTGCTGGCGGGCCCGGTTCGCCGCGTCGGTTACTGCGGGCGATCACCCGAGTCGCCGAGGGCAAGCCGATGCTGTCCCCGGCGGTGACCCGGCAGCTCATCGCCCACCTCAGCGTGACCGGCGCGGATGCCCGGCAACGACAGGCGCATACCCTGCTCGGCCGGCTGAGCTCGCGCGAACGGGAGGTCGCGGTGGCGGTCGGTCAGGGCAAGTCCAACGGCGAGATCAGCGGCGAGCTGTTCATGAGCGTGGCGACCGTGAAGGCACACGTGTCCCGGATCCTCACCAAGCTCGACCTCAACAACCGCACCCAGATCGCCCTGCTCGCCCACGACGCCGGACTGACCGGCTGATCGTTCTGGCGTTGAGCCGTCATGGCGAATCCGAATGGAGCCCCTGGTTCGCAGCGGACGATCTTAGAGAATCGTCGAACCAGGGGCTCCATCTGCTGGATGTCAGTACCAGAGATACAGATAGAAGGGCAAGACCGCGCCGGGCAGGCCCATCCAGCACTCGTAGGGGAGGCCCGTGGCTTCTCCGGCGTCCGTGCAATATGAGGGGTTGTTGTAGTACGTGCTGTGGTAGTGCCAACTGGGCTCGTCGGCGTTGGTGTCGTTGGCCTTCGCCGATTGCGTGGATTCGGTCGCCTGGGCGGCAAGGGGTGTGCCGCCCAGGGCGAACGCAGCCCCCAGGGCCAGGCCTGCCAAGACATGGCGTGCGCGCATGCAATTCTCCTCTGCTGGTCGTGGTGCCGTCAGACCCGCGGCGCAGCGCGCCCGGGGATTCGTCCGAAAATTGGACTTTCTCATTGTTAGCACGGCGAGCCGACGAACCGAAAGGTACAGAGAATTCGCGCTCTGGTCGGGCGTCCCGTCAACGGGACAATTCCGATCAATGCCACCCACACATTTTGATCAATTCATCACTATTGGACACGCCGCCACCCCGGCGCGGTTGTCGGGTGTGTCGACGGCCAACCCACACCGGAAGCGGACCCGCACCGCCCCATACTCGATCTTGCTCATACCCGCTCGGCGAGGTCATGCCGGCATGCGGCCTTCGACTGTCAGCCACCCCGAAAGCCCATTGCACCAAGAGAACCGCGCGGATAAGCCAACCATCCGACGCCGCCGATGAGAACAGCCAAGATCATCAAGGTGCGGCAGCCGTACTTGTGGAGCCGGTGACCGTCGCGACGGGTACGGTCACCGGTCCTCCTGATCACGTCCAGTCCGGGCCGGGCAGATAGCCGTGCATCAGTACGTTCTGGTCCCAGACTTGGATCGGAGCATTGAATTGGTATTTCTTGCGCGTCTCCTCGCTGGTGATCCACCGCCGGTAGGGACCGTCGGTGATGTAGACGTGGGCAGTCAAATGACCCTTGACGAGGAAAGAGCCCATGACCTCCGTCCCAAAGGCGGTCATCAGGTCCGCACCTGCCCGCATGCAGTGGAGGTCGGGGATGGTGCGGATGCCGTCCCAACTCGAGAACAGGTCGAAGTAGTAACCACTGACGATCCACCGACGGTAGCCATCCGGGTCCACAAGATACACC
Source organism: Actinophytocola sp. (assembly GCF_035762905.1). Taxonomy (GTDB): domain Bacteria; phylum Actinomycetota; class Actinomycetes; order Mycobacteriales; family Pseudonocardiaceae; genus DASYTH01. The sequence continues at coordinate 189,108 of NZ_DASUCC010000034.1, read as the reverse complement.
CTGGCGGAATCCGGGGACTTGACCCGCATACCAGGCTGCCCGGGATACCCACCCGGTGGGCAAATAGCGGCCGCTCCTGCGGAGTCCGTGCGGCTCGCCACCGCCGGGGTCGGTGCAAGCACGACCACGGCCACGCTCAGCAGAGCGGCCAGTACGCTTATCCGGGCGCGTCTGCCTCGCGCCGTGGTCCGGATTCGCATGACGATCTCCTCTCATCTGTAAAAACCCGTCGGGGTGTTGGCCGCCCACGGCGGCCCGGAGGTTGCAGGTCGGCAACGATCCCAAAACCGGCACCGGTCGTTGACGCTCACACGACGCCACAGGCCAACACACCGACGCCAGCGGCGAACACGCCGCCTTGAATTCAGGTCCAGTTCGGGCCTAAGTAATAGTGGCGCGACAATTCCGTATCAGCGAAGATGACGATCTTTCTCGCGTCGAAATGGTACTTGTCGAAAACCTGCGGCGTGGTGATCCATCTCGCCTGGTCGCCGTCGAGCAGGTAGACCGCCGGATCATCGATTTCCTTGGCGAGGTAGGAGCCTCTGTCCATCACCAGAGGGTTGTCAAGGTCGAACGTCTTCAGGTCCGGTCCTTGGAGCATGCACTGGAGGTAGGGATCGACCTCAATGCCGTTCCAGCTCCCGAACAGGTCGAAGTAGTAACCACTGACGATCCACCGACGGTAGCCATTCGGGTCCACAAGATACACCCTGGCGGAATTCGGGGACTTGACCCGCGTACCGGGCACTCCCGGCCACTGTTCCCCGCCGCACGGGTCTGCTGCGGTGGAACTCGTATGGCTCGCCACCGCCGGGGCTGGTGCCAGCACGATCGCGGCCACGCTCAGCAGTGCGGCCAGTACGCGTGTCACGGCGCGTCTGCCTCGAACCCGGGTTCGCAACTGCACGACGATCTCCCATTGCCTGTCGTAGGTCTGATTGCCCATCGATGGCTTTGTTTGCCTGGGCCGACCTGAACCATAAGGACGTCCTGCATAAATAACGTACAACGCGAACTGTGATTTCCTGTTGACGGGCCGTAATCAAGGTGCTGGGGATCGTCGAAGTGAACGGGCACTAGGTAGAACCGCACCGACTACCAACAATGAGGCTAGGCGACCGCACCGACACTCCCGCCAGCCGGAGCTACCACGGTCCCATCACTGCGTGGCCGCGACCGGTGGTGTGCAGCAAGCAGGAACACACCGTCCAGCCGTCCGGCATCGTGCCGAGGTCGTCGTCGCGGCCGGCCGCGATCCACTCGCCGACATCGTCTACCGAACCATGATCAAAGAATCGGTTTCCTCTCGGTCCCCAGCTGCTTGACACATAGGGGTGCCGATCTGAAACAGTCCCCGCGGATATGCAGGGGGTGTGGGTGGAGATCCTGGTGTTGGGGCCGTTGCTCGTGACGTGTGCGGGGATGCCGGTGTACCTGCGGACGGGGCGCAAACCTCGCCTGGTGCTGGCGGTGCTGGTGTCGCGGGCGGGACAGACGGTGTCGTCAGACGCGCTGGTGGCGGCGGTGTGGGGCGACTGGCCCGCTAAGTCGGCACGGCGCAACCTGCAGCAGTACATCCAGCAACTGCGTGCCGCGGTGGGCGCCGACCGGCTCGTGCGGCGCGGCGACGGCTACTCGGTGGTGGCCGACGACGGGGTGGATACGGTCTGCTTCCGTCGGTTGTGCGCCGCCGGGGACGCCGCGCTGACCGGTGGCGATGCCGAACTGGCCAGCCAGACGTTGCGTGCCGGGCTGGACCTGTGGCGCGGCCCGGCCTTCGCCGAGTTCCTCGACTGCCCGGCCGTGGCCCACGAGGCCACCAACCTGGAACAGCTGCGACTGGACGCCTATGAGCGGTGGGCACAAGCAGAACTGGCCCTGAGCCGGCATTCGAGCATCGTGACCGAACTAGCCGAACTGATGCGCGAACACCCGTACCGGGAAAGCCTGTGCGCTCGGCTCATGCTCGCGCTCTACCACAGCGGCCGCCAAGCCGAAGCTCTCGATGCCTTCCACCAGACCCGCGTTGTGCTCTACGACCAACTCGGCATCGAAGCCGGCCCCGAACTGCGGCGGCTCCACGAGGCGATGCTGCGCGGCGATGACGACCCCGGCTCGACCGCGAGACCCGGCCCCGGGCCGGCGAGGAGCCGCATACCTCAGGAGTTGCCGCCAGAGGTTCATGGGTTCACCGGCCGGATCCGGGTGCTGCGAGAGTTGGACGCGATGCTGCCCACCGGCTCGACGGTCAGGGCTGGACCGGTGGTCATCGCCGCCATCGTGGGCACCGCGGGTGTTGGCAAGACCGCGTTGGCGGTGCACTGGGCGCACCGGGTCGCAGACCGGTTCCCGGACGGCCAGCTGTACCTCGATCTGCGCGGCCACGCGCCCGGTCGGCCACTAGGCCCGGGCGAGGCATTGACCACGCTGCTCGAAGCGCTGGGGATCCCGCCCCAGCAGGTGCCGATCGACGTGGCCGCGGCCGCGGCCAGGTTCCGGTCGCTGCTGGCCGGACGGCGGACGCTGATCGTATTGGACAACGCGGGATCGGCCGCACAGGTCCGGCCATTGCTGCCGGCCGGTCCAGGATCCCTGGTCCTGATCACCAGCCGCGACCGGTTGACCGGCTTGGTCGCCCACGACGGGGCGCGACAGGTCCCGCTCGATGTGCTCAACCCGGCCGAGTCCGCGGAGTTGCTCGGTCACCTCCTCGGTGCCGAGCGCGTCGTCGCCGAACCGGCCGCCACGACCGAGCTGGCTCGCCGGTGCTCCCACCTGCCACTCGCACTGCGCATCGCTGGAGCGGTTCTCGCCGACCAGCCGCACCGTACGGTCGCCGGCTTCGCCGCCGACCTGTCCGCGCGGGACCCGCTGGCCACGCTGGCGATCGATGCGGACATCACGGTGCGAAGCGCCTTCGACCTGTCGTACCGCACGATGCCCGAACCGGCCCAGCGCATGTTCCGCTGCTTCGGCCTTGTGCCCCTCGCGGACTTCACCGTCAGCGCGGCGGCCATGCTCGCCGGGAGTACCGATCCCGAGGCCCGGCTGGCACTGGACAAGCTTGCCACCGCACACCTGGTCGTCCAGTCCGGCGCAGATCGCTACACCATGCATGACCTGCTCCGGCAGTACGCGGCGAACAATGCCGCCGCCGAAGACAGCCCGGCGCGGCGCGCCGCGGCCGTGCATCGGCTCTACGACTGGCTGGTGACCATGAGCACCGCCGCCACGAGCCTGCTCTACCCAGAGGCACTGCGACTGCCGCCACCTCCGGGTGCCCCCGTCACCGTGTCCGGTCTGACCAGCACCGGATCGGCCCTGGCCTGGCTGGACGCCGAGCGGCACAACCTTGTCGCCGCGATCCATCACGCGGCGCGGCACGGCCCACTCCGCGCCGCGTGGCAGTGCGCCGACGCACTGCGCCTTTACCACACGCGACGGCGCAACCTCACCGACTGGCTCAGTACTTCGCGTGCCGCCGTCGCCGCCGCTCGCGCCGGCGGCGACCCACATGCACAGGCGTCCGCCTACCTCGGATTGGCCCAGGCGCATTTCTGCCTCGGTCATTACCGCCGATCGACCACATATCTGCGCCGCACGCTCAAACTCACCGCCGAGATCGGGTGGACGTCCGCAGAGGCCGCCGTATCCAGCAACCTCGGCATCGCGCTGCACCTACAGGGCCACACCACCGAATCCATCGAGCACCTGCGACACGCCGTACACATCCACCAACGCATCGACTGGCCCATGGGGCGGGCCCGCGCCATGCACATCCTGGCGGACGCATACCGGGACGTCGGCAGGCTGGACGAAGGCTGCGCACTTGCCCTGCGCGCCCGCGCCCTGTACCAAGACGGCCGCACCCGGCGCGGCGAAGCCCTCGCCACAGCCACGCTCGGTCAGCTGTACGCCCTTACCGGACAGCTCGACGACGCCGCACACCTGCTCGACTCGGCCCTCACCATCTTCCATGAGTTCGGCAACCGATACCGCGAGGTGCACTGCCACACCTGGCTCGCACGCATCCACCGCGACACCGGACGGCTCGACGAGGCGAACGAATCGGCCCAATCCGCACTCGAGATGGCCGACCAGATCGGCGAACCACGGCTCCAGGCCATCGCCCGCCACACATTGGGTCTGGTCCACGAGACCTGCGCCGACTACACCCGCGCGATCCGGCTCCACCAAGCCGCGCTCACCATCGCCGAGCAGGCCGGTCTCTGCCACGCCGCCGGAGAATCCCTGCTCGGCCTGGCCACGGCACACCACGCCAACGGCGACCACCAAGCAGCCATCGACCACGCGACCCAGAGCCTGGCGCTCGCCAGACGAGCCGGATACGCGGTCATCGAAGGCCGCACACTGACCGCCCTCGGCCGGTTGCACTACGACCTGGGCGACACCCCGCGCGCCCTCGACCAGGCCCAGGGCGCGCTGACCAACCACCGGCAAACCGGACACCGACTCGGCGAAGCAGACACCCACACTTTGCTGGAGAAGATCCTCCATCACCTCGGCGACCACTCCGCGGCCGACCGCCACGGCAGAACAGCCCGCTCGCTCACCGATTTCGCATGCGTCGACAGTTCGACACGACGAACCGAATGACCCACCAATACCAAAGCCATGGTGCGCAAAATCAAACACGGATCCATTCCTGACTGGCCGTTTACCCGACCTGGATCGGTGGAGTTGATCTACACGTACCGACGCGGCGAACAGTACCCGCTAGCGGGCCGAGGGCGATGCGATAGAAAGGGTGGCTGTTGTGCGCGTTGACCATGGGCGAACGGTCCCGCTGTCCCCAGGAACAAGTGGTGCCGCGTCCCGGATTCCCGTGTGCAGTACCTCGCGCCGATGCGGTTCTTCCGAGCCTTCTCCACGGCTTCGTTCCAATTGCGCACCTTGAGCTTCCTCTGAATGTCCAGCGTTCGATTGGTCACCGTCTTAGGCGAAAGGCGCAATTCTGCGACGATCTGCGGTTTTGTCAGTCCGTTCACCATCAGCACCAGCTTGCGGTACTCCGCCTGGTGAGGCCGAACAGCAGATCGCCGCCGGCCAGGTGATCCTGCTGCTCGTTCAACGCACTGCGCACACGCACGTCGAGAACCATCTTGCCCTCGGCCACCGTGCGCACGGCCTGCAGGACGTGCTTCTCTTGCTTGGGTAGGTAGCCGTGCGCCCCCGGCGTTGAGCACCGCCCGTACGTACTCCGGTTCCTCAAGCATGGACAGAACAAGGATCTTGGTGTCCAGTGCCTGCTCGACGATCCGGCGGATCACGTCCGGCCAGCAGAACTCCGCCTCGTCGCCGACCGCCGGCGGTACTCTGAGGTCGATCAGAACCACGTCAGGGCGTTTCTGCTCCACGAGTGCGACGGCCTCCGTGCCATTGGCACATTCGCCGATCGCCTGGATGTCCCCGGCGTCGTCGAGTTCGTTGCGCACGCCCCGGACGAAGATCGGATGATCGTCGACGACCAGGACCCTGTATCCGGTGTCCGTCATAGTGCGCTCCCAACAGGAGTTACACGGCGACAGTCGGTCCCCTCGCCTCACGCCTGCCGGTCACGTCGATCCGAACGGGAAGCGCGCCGTAATGCGGTACTGGGTCAATCGTTGGATGTGGAACTCGCCGCCAAGATCCTGGCAGCGTTCCTTCATCGATTCCAGTCCCACTCCAACCCTCTGGCCTTCAGTGGCGCCATGGCGTTGACGGTGCCATTGGGGTCGCCGAGGGTGTCAAGCAGAAGCGATCCGTACAGAAGAGGGCTCGGCGCCGTCCGGTTGAGTGCGGGGTTCTCGACCCGTCGCCGCCGCCAGCTCGTGGCCGAGCTCCATCAGTCCGCATCCCATGATGACAGGGTCGATGACACGTGCCGCTCGCACGCGGCCCGACCAACACATCCGGCAACGCTCTCAATCCCGAACAGTTCAACTGTCTACCACAACAAAATCGCATGGGGCCGAGTGGACCACCCAATGCCGCGGACCACTGCACTCGCCAACTCGAAATCGAACCCGTCATGTCACGAATTCATGCCACACGAACGATCACCAGGCCGCTTCCCGGAGGAAACGGCCTGGTCACTATATGTAGCCCCGACGGGATTTGAACCCGCGCTACCGCCTTGAGAGCCGTGATCGGATCCGCACCGCATACACCCGCACCCGCAACGCCCCACTCGGCACCCGCGCAATCGACCCCCGCGCCCGCCGACGCACCCCAGCACCACCCGAACCCGACCCGGTCGCCGCATCGAGTACGTACTCCAGTGCGCCGCCAGCTTCGTTCCGGATGACTTTCCACCGGTCGTCGCTGCGACCGATCGAGAACCCGAGCCCCACGAACCCGTCCGGCACCTCCCGCACCGCCTCGACCGCCCGCCGCCGCAACTCGCCGATGCCGATCCGCTCGGCGAACGCGATCCCCTCGGCGCAGTCGCCGAACACCCGCCCCTCGTACTGGTCGACGGCCAGCACGCGGTGGCCCTGCCCGCGCAACCGTTCGGCCGCGTCGAGCACCCCCGCCCGCATCCCCAGCACCGAATGGAACACCGCGATGTCGGCCACACCGGGAGGCTAGTGTGCCGGTTCCGCCCGGGCGTCCCGGGAGAGCGGGACGCCCGGGCGGTCTAGGGTGTCACTGGTCGATGAAGAGGCCGGATCCGGCGCCGGCGCTGGTGGAGTCGTTGCCCGGGGTGAGGGTGACGTTGTTGCCGCGTGGGGGTACGCCGGGGACGGCGGGTTCGTTGTCGGCCTGGTAGGTGTCGTTGGTGGTGGCGCGGTCGAGGAACACACCGATGCCCTGGTTGTTGCCGAAGCCGAGGCTGCCGGCGCGGGTACTGGGGTTCTGGATCGGGGCGATGAAGTCGCCGGCGAACGCGCCGTGGTATGTGTCGGCACCGAGATCGTCGATGAGGATGCCGATGCTGCCCGGCAGGACGTTGGCCGTGCCCTGGACGAACCGTGGGATGCGGTCGCAGAGCCCTTCGCCCTCGTCGTCGCGGACGCCGCCGGCTCCCTCGGTCTGGTTGGGGGCGGACGGGTTGATGGGTGCCGGCATGTAGTAGTCGTAGCCGTCGGCGCCGTCCTGGTCGTGCAGCAGCCCGAACCCGCCGACGAGGGCGAAGCCCTGGCTGTTGCGGACCGCGGTGTAGGTGTCGTTGCCGGCGTCGTCGGAGAGCAGGCCGACGCCGAAGACGTGCCCCGCGCCGAGTGCGCCGGTCTTGCCGGTGTAGGCGTCGGCGCTGCCGCCGGAGTCGCGGAGCACGCTGACGCCGAGGAAGCCGGCGCCGCCGGTCATCATCCGGCGGACCACGAGATCGGTGGTGCAGCCGGTGTCGTGGTCCGGGGTTTCCTTGACGCCGTATGTGTCCTGGCCCTGCAGGTCGAGCAGGACGCCGACGGCGGGGACGCAATCGGCGGCGGTCAGCCCGGGTATGGCGCGCTGACAGCCGCGGGCGGGACCGGTGCCGCGCAGGCCGGGGACCGCCGAGCCGGCGGGCGAGAAGTTCAGATCGACGAGGTTGCCACCGGCGTTGTTGCGGTAGGTGTCGTTGCCGCCGGCGTCGACGATCAGCAGGTAGTCATTGGGATAGGTGTTGTCGCCACAGGTGTTGCCGTCGAACCGGAGCACCGGCCAGATGTCCAGGTCGGCACTGCCGGGAATGCCGCAACCGGCCACCCCCGGCGAGGCGAGCAGGTCGTCCAATGCGAGTTCCAGCTCGACGGTGCGCTGCCACACCTGGGGAGCGCACGCGCGGATGTCGGCGTGCGTGGCGGGGTTGAGCGCGCCACCGGTTGTCACCACGGCGGGCAGCGCGGCTGGGGCGATGGCGGCGAAGTGCGTCTCGCTCACCTGCTGGCAGGTGCTCATCGCGGTCAGCAGGTTGGCGATCCGTCCAGCGATGGCACCGGATATGCCGGAGGAGTTGACGGCCGGCGCGGGGTTCTGCGGCAGTCCCACCGCCGAGGACAGTGCGGATACAGCCGTGATCAAAGCGTTGACCGGGTCGGCGGGGAGCGGGGTGGTGATCGACGTGGGGACGGTCAGCAGCGCGTCGTACGGTTGGAGCTGGGCGCCGACAGCCGGGCTGGCGGCGGTGATGGCCTGGAGAGCTGGGCTGGTGGCCGAGGCGGTGCCGGTCGTGACCACACCGAGCGCCACACAACCCAGCAACGAAATCCAGGCCCGTCCTAAGTATGACGGCATCACTAAACATCCTTTCGCATCTGGACAGTTGCAAAGGTCACTATAAGATGTCGGTGCGGTGCGATAAATCCCTCGTTTGTCACAAAAGGACACGTGCGATCCGCACGCTTGGGCGACCTTGTTGTTCACTCCACAATGGACAGTTGTGTCGGAGTCGAATGTCCGGGTCGGGATGTTAGGCGAGGTACTCCGTGGCCGCTTTGTCATCGGTGAGCGAGTTGTCGGCCAGCCACTCGACCGCGCGGCGACGGGCCCGGGAGTCGCGGAAGGCGTACCAGACCGGCACTCGGCCGCCCACCGGATGGCCCGCCCAGAACACCGGCATCCGGGGCAGCAGGTCGGTCAGCCCGATCAGCCCGAGCACGGCCAGGGGCCAGGCGTCCGGGATGGCACCGCCCAGGCGGGAACGCCACACCTGGGCGGTCGCAACGAAACGTTCGTCGCCGGCCAGGACCGCACCACACACGCCCTCAAGACCCTTGTAGAGCGAGACATACACGCCGCGCCCACAAGAGACCGATCAAACCTCGCAGCCGGTGGGCACAAATGCCCACCACCACGCCCCAACCGCCAGTTCCCACCACGACGCAGCGACCTATACCCGACATTCACTACCGAGCCGGTGATGACACGAAACCATGTCACGCACAACACAAACCAGCCCGCTCCATCATGGAACGGGCTGGTCAGACCGCGTAGCCCCGACGGGATTTGAACCCGCGCTACCGCCTTGAGAGGGCGGCGTCCTAGGCCGCTAGACGACGGGGCCAGAGACAGACGAAAGCTTACCTGATTCACTCCGCTGGGGTACCAGGACTCGAACCTAGACTAACTGAACCAGAATCAGTCGTGCTGCCAATTACACCATACCCCAATGGCACCGTCGGACCGTGACCTCGTGGGATCACTGTTCGGAGTGCCGTCCAGAGATGGTAGACCACGCGCGAGGGGGACCGGAAACCGGATCCGGGGGGCGTTGGGTGGGTACCGCGGCGGGGGCGGTGGCAGTGGGGGTGAGGTACTCGCTGACGATGAGGGCGGGCAGGTCGGAGAGGGTTTCGATGACGTGGACGCCGGCGTCGGGGGTGGGGAGGGGGCCGCGGCGGTGCAACCACACTCCGTGCAGGCCGGCGTCGCGGGCACCGACCGCGTCGGTGTCCAAGCGGTCGCCGACGTGCAGGGTCTCGTCGGCGGATACGTGGAGTTGCTGGCAGGCGGTCTGGAAGATCACCGGATCGGGTTTGGCCGCGCCCAGTTCGCCGGCGATGACGATCGTGTCGAAGAACCGGGCGATGCCGAGGGCGATGAGCTTGGCCCGCTGCTGGGGGCCGGAGGCGTTGGTGACGGCCGCCACCTTCAGGCCTGCGGCGCGCAGCCAGTCGAGGCACGGCACCACGTCGTCGAACAGCCGCCAATCCCCGGTCATCTCGGCGTATCTTCGGGCCTCGAGCTCGTCGACCACGTCATCGTCGAGCGGGGTCCCTAGCTCGGCCAGAAACGCCTTGGTTCTGGCCCGCCGCATGGTGTCGGAATCCATTTCACCGGCGACGACCTTCTTGACGTGCTCCTCGGTCGTTCGCTGCCAGATCGGCCACAGATCGTCCCGACCGATCATGCTGGACAGTGCCCTCCGCGCTGAGGTCGTGAAGTCCACCAGGGTGTCGTCGATGTCGAGGCAGACGGCTTGGATCGGGGTGAGCAGGTGGGCGTCCTCCGGGGGGTGGTCATGCACATGCACCGGCACGAGCGCAGAAGTCACCCCGAGAGGCTAGGTCGCTGGACACCCCTGGCGATTCGGCCTTTCAGGGTATAGTCCTACTTCTGATTCGATCCAGAACAGGCCGTCCACACCGGACCTGAAAGGTGTACATCGCTCGCCGCGCGCCCGGCGTTACGCCCGTGTTCGGCGCAACCTGGACAGTGACCGGTCCCGACCGAGCAGTTCCATCGACTCGTACAGCGGCGGCGACACGGTACGCCCGGTGACCGCCACCCGGACCGGAGCGAACGCCTTGCGCGGCTTGAGCCCCAGGCCGTCGATGAGCGCCGACTTGAGCGCCTGCTCGATCGCCGCGGTCGACCATTCCGGCAATGCCTCAAGGGCCGCGATGCTGGCGTCGACAATCGGTTTCGCGTCCTCGCCGAGCGCCTTCGCCACCGATTCCGGATCGGGCGTGAAATCGTCCTCGGAAACGAACAGGAAATTCACCATTCCGGGCGCCTCGGAAAGCACCACGAGGCGTTCCTGAATATGTGGCGCGATCGCCCGCAGGGTGGCCAACTGCGACTCCGACGGCGATTCGGGCAATGTTCCGGCGGTGATCAGGTACGGGATCACCCGGTCGACGAACTCGGCCCCGGGCAGCGCCCGCAGATGCTCGGCGTTGATCGCCTCGGCCTTCTTCGGATCGAACCGGGCCGGATTGGAGCTGACCTTGCGCACGTCGAACGCCTCGACCAGCTCCGCCATCGTGAACACGTCGCGGTCGTCGGCGATCGACCAGCCGAGCAGGGCCAGGTAATTCAGCATCCCCTCGGGCAGGAACCCCCGGTCCCGGTAGTGGAACAGGTTGGACTCCGGGTCGCGTTTGGACAGTTTCTTGTTGCCCTCCCCGCGCACCAGCGGCAGGTGGCCGAACTCGGGGACGTGCCCGGTCACGCCGATCCGGCGCAGCGCCCGGTACAGCGCGATCTGCCGCGGCGTGGACGGCAGCAGGTCCTCGCCGCGCAGCACGTGCGTGATCCGCATCAGCGCGTCGTCGACCGGGTTGGTCAGCGTGTAGAGCGGAGCGCCGCTGGCCCGGACCAGAACCGGGTCGGGCACCGAACCCGCCCGGAACGTGATCTCACCGCGGATCAGGTCGGTGAACGTGATGTCCTCGTCCGGCATCCGCAGCCGCAGCACGGCCTCCCGGCCCGCCGCGCGCAGCTCCTCCTTCTGTTCCACGGTGAGGTCCCGGTCGGCGTTGTCGTAGCCGAGCTTGGGGTCCTGGCCGGCCGCGCGCCGCCGGGCGTCGACCTCCTCGGTGGTGGAGAACGACTCGTACAGCTCCCCCGCGACCAGCAGCCGGGTGGCGATGTCGGTGTAGATCCGGCCGCGCTGGCTCTGCCGGTACGGGCCGTCCGGGCCGCCGACCTCGGGCCCCTCGTCCCAGTCGAGGTTGAGCCAGCGCAGCGCGTCGAGCAGCGCCTGGTAGCTCTCCTCGCTGTCCCGCGCGGCGTCGGTGTCCTCGATCCGGAACACCAGGGTGCCGCCGTTGTGCCGGGCGAACGCCCAGTTGTAGAGAACGGTGCGGATCAGCCCGACGTGCGGCGTTCCGGTCGGCGATGGGCAGAACCGGGTGCGGACGCCGGTCGGTGCGGGTGCGGTAACCATGGTCCGTTCAGCGTATCCACGCGGTTCCCCCTTGACGCAGCCGGTGCCGCGGGGCATCCTGACAGTATTCAACTGTTGTTGAAATAGAGGTGAGAGTGATGGCCGACAAGCAACGAACGACCTGCCTCGTGGTGGGTGGCGGCCCGGCCGGGATGGTGCTCGGACTGCTGCTGGCCCGCGCCGGCGTCGAGGTCACCGTGCTGGAGAAGCACAACGACTTCCTGCGCGACTTCCGCGGCGACACCGTGCACGCGTCCACCCTGCGGCTGCTCGACGAGCTCGGCCTCGGCCCGGAGTTCCGCCGGCTGCCGCAGAGCAAGCTGGAGTCGATCGGCGTGCCGACGCCGGACGGCGGGTTCGCCACCATCGGTGAGATCAACCGGTTGCGGCCGCCGTACAACTACATCGCGATGGTCCCGCAGTGGGACTTCCTGGACCTGCTCGCCGACGCGGCCAAACGGGAGCCGACCTTCACCCTGCGGATGAACACCGAGGCCACCGGTCTGGTCCGGGACGCCGGCCGGGTGACCGGCGTGCACTACCGCACCGCGGGCGGCGAGACCGGGGTCCTCCACGCGGAGCTGACCATCGCCTGCGACGGGCGCCACTCCGTGCTCCGTGAGCAGGCCGGCCTGCGGCCCAAGGAGTTCCCGGTGCCGTTCGACGTCTGGTGGTTCCGGATGCCGCGCTACGAGCGGGGCGGCGAGGTCAGCGGGCTCTCGCCGCGGATCAACGGCGAGGACTTCGGGCTGCTGATCAACCGCGGGGACTACTTCCAGATGGCCTACTTCTTCAAGAAGGGCGACGACGCCCGGCTGCGGGCCGAGGGCCTGGACCGATTCCGCGAGCGGATCGTCAACATCGCGCCGGAACTCGCCGACCGGGTCGACACGCTCACCGACATGGACGACGTGAAGCTGCTCGACGTGCGGCTCAACCGGTTGCACCGCTGGCACACCGACGGCCTGCTGCTGATCGGCGACGCGGCGCACGCCATGTCGCCGGTCGGCGGGGTCGGCATCAACCTGGCCGTGCAGGACGCCGTGGCCACCGCGACCCTGCTGGCCGGGCCGCTGCGCCGGCACCGGGTGCGGCCGTCCGACCTGGCCAGGGTCCGGCACCGGCGGTGGTTCCCGACGGTGATCACCCAGGGTCTGCAACGGGTGCTGCAACGGCTGGTCATCAAACCGGTGCTGGGCGGTGCCCGGACCACGTTCCCGGCGGGGCCGGTGTTCCTGACCAGGCACCTGCCGTTCCTGCGGGCGCTGCCGGCCTACATCGTGGCGATCGGGCCGCGGCCGGAGCACGCACCGGCGTTCGCCCGGCGGTCTAGCGCGGAGTGACCGGGTTGGTCAGGGTGCCGATGCCCTCGATGGTGACCGAGACGGTCTGCCCGGCGGAGAGCGGACCGACGCCGGCCGGCGTGCCGGTGAGGATCACGTCGCCGGGCAGCAGGGTCATCACCCCGGTGATCCATTCGATCAGCTTGGGGACGTCGTGCAGCAGCAGCGAGGTACGCGCGTCCTGCTTGACCTCGCCGTCCACCTCGGTGCGCAGGGCCAGGTCGCCGGGCGCCACCGCGGTCTCGATCCACGGGCCGAGCGGGCAGAACGTGTCGTGCCCCTTGGCCCTGGCCCACTGGCCGTCGGACTGCTGCTGGTCCCGCGCGGTCACGTCGTTGCCGATCGTGTAGCCGAGCACCACCTCGGCGGCCCGCCCGGCCGGCACGTCCCGGCACGGCGTCCCGATCACCACGGCCAGTTCCCCCTCGTAGTCCACCCGGGACGACTCGGGCGGCAGCTTGATGGCCGCACCGGGTCCGACCACCGCGGTGGACGGCTTGAGGAAGATCACCGGATCGGCCGGCGCCTCGCCACCCATCTCGCGGGCGTGGTCGGCGTAGTTCTTGCCGACGCCGATCAGCTTGCTCGGCAGGATCGGGGCCAGCAGCCGGGTGTCGGTCAACGGGAAGCGCCGGCCGGTGAACGTCGGGGTCCCGAACGGATGCTCGGCGATCTCGACGGCGACGAGGTCGTCCCCGTCGCCCTCGACGGCGACGAAGGCAACCCCTTCGGGATGGGCGATACGAGCGATACGCACGCCGGCCAGCCTAGGCCAGGCTCCGCTTGGCCAGCAGGTAGGCGGGTAACAGGCCGGCGTACTCCTCGTCGTCGAGCCCGCCGACCACGACCACCACGGTGCCGCCGCCCGGCGCGGCCACCGCGAACGCCCGCTTGCGGCCGGAGTCGCCCTCCGTCCAGGTGGCCTCGGTGCCCGAACCGGACCCGACCTCGGTGTCCCGGTAGGTGACCTCGCCGGTGTCCTGCGCCTCGGCGACGTAGGCCTCCAGCGCGGCGCGCGGTGCCACGGTCCCGGTCCACACCCGGATGAAACCGACCGACCCGGCCGGCTTGGCGTCGATCTCGCAGACCAGGTCCAGACCACCCTGCCGGAACGTGCCGCTGTCCACGGCCTCCGCCTGCCACTTGTCGGCGGTGTCCATCGTGACCGGCAACGGGCACACCTGGTCGCCACCGATCTTTCCGGCCGCCGCGGCCGGCTCGACGCCGTCCGACCACGGCCCGCTTCCGGCCTCGTCGTCGCCGCACCCGGCGACCAACAGCAGCACGATTCCCACCAGCCCCACAGTTCCGCGCATGGCGGACAGCGTAGAGCCGGGCTACCGGTGCGCTCCGGCCACCCCGGACCGTACGCGCATCGCCTTGTGTGCCAAGGCATCGCACAGCGCCAGCCAGCTCGCCTCGACGATGTTGCCGTGCACGCCGACGGTGGTCCACTCGCGCTCGTGGTCGGTGGACTCGACGAGCACCCGGGTGACCGCGTCGGTTCCGGGATGGTCGGTCAGGATCCGGACCTTGTAGTCCGCCAGCCGCACCTCGTTCAGCCACGGCAGATGCGGCAGCAGGGCCTCGCGCAGGGCGGCGTCCAGCGCGTGCACCGGACCGTTGCCCTCGGCGGTGGCGATCACCCGTTCGCCGGCCACGCGCACCTTGACCGTGGCCTCGGAGACCACCTCGCCGTCCAGCCGGTGGTCCAGGATCACCCGGTAGGACTCCAGCACGAACGGCGGACCGTCCATTGCGGACAGCTCGGCGCGCAGCAGCAGCTCGAGGGAGGCGTCCGCCGCCTCGAACGACCAGCCACGCGCCTCCAGCTCCTTGACCCGGCGCACGGCGGCGTTCAGCACCGCCGGCTGGCCGGCCAGGTCCACCCCGAGCTCCCGACCCTTGAGCTCCAGGCTGGCCCGGCCGGCCATCTCGGTCACCAGCACCCGCATGTCGTTGCCCACCACGGTCGGGTCGATGTGGTTGTACAGCAACGGGTCCACCTTGATCGCGCTCGCGTGCAGCCCCGCCTTGTGGGCGAAGGCCGACGACCCGACATAGGCCTGGTGGGTGTTGGGCGCGATGTTCGCGATCTCGGCGAGGGCATGGGAGACCCGAGCCAGCTCCGGCACACTTTCGGCGGGTAGCACCGGTTTGCCGAGCTTGGTCACCAGATTTCCCACGACGGCGAACAGATCGGCGTTGCCGGCCCGCTCGCCGTAGCCGTTGGCCGTGCACTGCACATGCGTGGCCCCGGCCTGCACGGCGGCGAGGCTGTTGGCCACCGCGGACGCGGTGTCGTCCTGGCAGTGGATGCCGACCCGGAACCCGGTGCGCGCGATCACCTCGCCGACCGTGTCCGCGAGCCCGAGCGGAAGTTGCCCGCCGTTGGTGTCGCACAGCACGGCCACATCGGCGCCCGCGGTGACCGCGGCGTCGAGCACCCGCAGCGCGCAGTCGGGATCGTAGGCATAGCCGTCGAAGAAGTGCTCGGCGTCCAGGAACACCCGCCGGCCCTCCCCGACCAGGAACGCCACGGTGTCCCGCACCATCGCGCACGCCTCGTCGACGTCGGTGCGCAGCGCCCGCTCGATGTGCCGGCGGTCGGACTTGGCGACCAGCGTGACGACCGGCGCCCGCGACTCCAGCAGCGCCCGCACCTGCAGGTCCTCCGCGACCGTGCTGCCCGCGCGCCGGGTCGACCCGAACGCCACCAGGGCCGCGTGCCGCAGTTCCAACTCGCCGGCCGCCGCCCGGGCGAAGAACTCGGTGTCCTTGGGCAGCGCGCCCGGCCAACCCCCCTCGATGAACCCGACGCCGAGGTCGTCCAGCAGCCGGGCCACCGCCAGCTTGTCGGCCACCGAGTAGGAGATCCCCTCCCGCTGAGCCCCGTCGCGCAGCGTCGTGTCGTAGACGTGGAACTCGTCGCCGAGCGGGGTGCCGGCGGGGGCGGTGCGACTCACCACGGGACTCGTCTCCTCGGGTCAGGCTTTGGCGGAAAACAAAAAGACCCCCCGCGAAGATGCAGGAGGTCAGCGCGCCGGGTCTGGAACAGCTACCCAGCGCGCTCGCCGATAATGATCACAACAGAGTTGAGCACGGATGCATGGTGTCACAGTGGACGTGCGGGTACCAACTCGCGGTCGATTCTTCCCAGTTCATGGGACGAACCTCAGGCCTCCGTGCGGGTGCTCGAGGAGACGAGGGCGGCCAGGCGGTCCCCGATGGCGTAAGTGTTGCCGGGTGAGGGGTGGTCGCGGGTGGCGAGGTCGAAGGCGACTGAGGCTTCGATGCGGCGGGCGGCTTCGGCTTCGCCGAGATGGTCCAGCAACAGGGCGACCGACAGCACGGCGGCGGTGGGGTCGGCGACGCCCTGACCGGCGATGTCCGGGGCACTGCCGTGGACCGGCTCGAACATGCTGGGGTTGCGCCGGGTGTTGTCCAGGTTTCCGCTGGCGGCCAGGCCGATGCCGCCCGTCACCGCCGCGGCGAGGTCGGTGAGGATGTCGCCGAACAGGTTGTCCGTGACGATGACGTCGAACCGGCCGGGGTCGGTGACCAGGTGGATCGTGGTGGCGTCCACGTGCTGGTAGGCGACCGTGACGTCCGGGTGCTGGAGGGAGACCTCCTCGACCACCCGGGACCACAGCGAGCCGGCATGGGTGAGGACGTTGGTCTTGTGCACCAGGGTGAGGTGCTTGCGCGGGCGCGCGGCCGCGCGGGCAAACGCGTCCCGGACCACCCGTTCGACGCCGTACGAGGTGTTCACGCTGACCTCGGTGGCGATCTCGTGTGGAGTGTCCTTTCGCAACAGGCCGCCGTTGCCGGCGTAGAGGCCCTCGGTTCCCTCCCGGACCACGATCATGTCGATCTCGCCGGGATCGGACAGCGGGCTGTGCACCCCGGGGTACAACCGGGCGGGGCGCAGGTTCACATGGTGGTCGAGCTCGAAGCGCAGCCGCAGCAACAGGCCGCGCTCCAGGATGCCGCTGGGCACCGACGGGTCACCGACGGCGCCGAGCAGGATGGCGTCGTGCTGCCGCAGTTCGCCGAGCACGGACTCGGGCAGCAACTCGCCGGTCGCGTGCCAGCGCGCCGCGCCGAGGTCGTACCGGGTGATCTCGGCGGTTGGTGCCACCTCGCCAAGCACCTTGAGGGCCTCAGCGGTCACTTCGGGCCCGATCCCGTCTCCGGGGATGACCGCGAGCCGCATGTACACCTCCAGGGTGATTCCCTCGTAAAACAGACCAGGGAAGGCTACCCGGAACGCACGCGGGCGATCATCGAGGCCACCCGTCTAGGTGATGTCGCGGCGTGGCGCGGGTCAGCTGAAGTCGATGGAGCGCACCAGCCGCGCCCCGACGGCGGTGCCGATCGACGCCAGCACGGCGTGATCCACCTGCCGATCCACCCGCAACAGCATGATCGCCTCGGTCTTGTCCGTGGTCTGGGACAGCTGCGCGGCCTCGATGTTGATGCCGACCTCGCCGAGCAACGTGCCGACCCGGCCCATCACGCCCGGCCGGTCCTGGTACTCCAGCAGCAGCACGTACCCCTCGGCGCGCAGGTCGAAGTGCCGGTCGTTCACCTCGACCAGCTTCTCCACCTGCTGCAGGCCGGTGAGCGTGCCGCCGACGGAGAGCACGCCACCGTCCGGGTACACCGCGCGCAACCGGACCAGGCTGCGGTACGCGGCGCTCTCCGGCTCGGTGGTCAGCTCGACCGCGACGCCCAACTCCTCGGCCAGCCGCGGCGCGTTGACGAACGTCACCTGGTTCTCGACGATCCCGGAGAACACCCCGCGCATCGCGGCTAACGGCAGCACCGAAAGGTCCTCTGTGGACAGTTCGCCGCGAACATCGACGGTGATCGAGTCGGGTGCCTTGTTGGACAGCGCGGCGAGCACCTTGCCCAGCTTCTGGGTCAGCGGCAGGTACGGCCGCACCTCCTCGCCGACCACCCCGCCGGAGGCCACGTTCACCGCGTCCGGAACGAAGTCGCCGCGCAGCGCCAGCAGCACCGATCGGGCCACGTCGGTGCCGGCCCGGTCCTGCGCCTCGGCGGTCGACGCGCCCAGGTGCGGCGTGACCACCACGTTCGGCAGCTCGAACAGCGGGCTGGAGGTGGTCGGCTCGGTGACGAACACGTCCACCCCGGCGCCGCCGACATGTCCACTGCGGATCGACTCGGCC
The DNA here is from genome assembly GCF_035762905.1 of Actinophytocola sp. Lineage (GTDB taxonomy): Bacteria > Actinomycetota > Actinomycetes > Mycobacteriales > Pseudonocardiaceae > DASYTH01. The sequence continues at coordinate 170,968 of NZ_DASUCC010000034.1, read as the reverse complement.
AGCGCCTCCTCGTCGATCAGGCCGCCCCGGGCGGCGTTGACGATCAGCACGCCGTGCTTGGTCCTGGCCAGCGCGTCCGCGCCGATCAGACCCTTGGTCTCCGGGGTCTTGGGCAGGTGGATGGAGATGATGTCGGCCCGCTCGAGCAGTTCGTCCAGTTCGACCAGTTCGATGCCCAGCTGCGCGGCCCTTGCCGGGGACACGTACGGGTCGTAGGCGATCAGCACGGTGCCGAACGCGGCCATCCGCGCCGCGAACAGCTGGCCGATCTTGCCGAGCCCCACCACGCCGACGATCTTGCCGTTCAGCTCGATGCCGGAGAACGCGCTGCGCTTCCACTCGCCGCCGCGCAGGCTGGCGTCCGCGGCCGGCACCCGGCGGGCCACCGCGAGCAGCAGCGCCACCGCGTGCTCGGCGGCCGAGACGATGTTCGAGGTCGGCGCGTTGACCACGAGCACGCCGCGGTCGGTGGCCGGCGGCACGTCGACGTTGTCCAGCCCGACCCCGGCCCTGGCGACCACCTTCAGTCGGTTGGACGCCGCCAGCAGTTCGGCGTCGACCCGGGTGGCCGAGCGCACCAGCAGCGCGTCGGCGTCGGCGACGGCGGCCAGCAGGGCCGGGCGATCGGTGCCGTCCACGTGACGGACCTCGACCTCGTCGCCGAACACGTCCAGCACGGACGGCGCCAGCTTCTCGGCGATCAGGACGACGGGTCGGCTCGACTTGGTCACGACGATGCTCCACAGGCTCGGAAGGGAATGGCGCTCCGGCGGTTACGGCGGTGTAACCGGACCACGCTGCACGCAGTCTATGGGTTGCGCCGGACCCTTCCGTGTCCTAGTGAGTGACCCGACATGTGCGCGCTATCGCGCCCCGAGCGGTACCCCAGCCGATTACCAGGGCTCGTCGAACTCGCCGGCCTTGGCGCCCTCGACGAACGCGTCCCACTCCGACTCGGTGAACACCAGAACCGTGTCGTCCGGGCCGGTGTACTTCGAGTTGCGCATGGCGATGTAGGTCTTGCCATCGGTGTGCGGCACGAACGCGATCTCGACGTACTCGCCGTCCGGATCCGCGTCCGGCTCGGCGGCCCGCTGCCATTCGGCGTTGGTCAGGTCCAGATGTCCGCGGACGTGAGCCTTGTCGTCGTGGATGGGCGCACTGGTTCGCGACTGCTCGTCGCTCATCGTGTCCTCTCAGGCGGTCTCGGTAATCGGTCGATCGACCCAAGACATTAGCCCACGCAGCTTACGACCGACCTCTTCGATCGGGTGCTGCTCACCCACCTGACGCAGCTTTTCGAAGTTCGGCCGGCCGGCGTCGTCCTCGGCCACCCATTCCTCGGCGAACGAGCCGTCCCGGATCTCACCGAGGATCTTGCGCATCTCCTCCTTGACCGCGTCCGTGATCACCCGCGGGCCGCGGGACACGTCGCCGTACTCGGCGGTGTCGGACACCGAGTACCGCATCCGCGCGATTCCGCCCTCGTACATCAGGTCCACGATCAGCTTCAGCTCGTGCAGGCATTCGAAGTAGGCCACCTCGGGCGCGTAGCCGGCCTCGACCAGGGTCTCGAACCCCGCCTGCACCAGAGCCGTGGTTCCGCCGCAGAGCACCACCTGCTCGCCGAACAGGTCGGTCTCGGTCTCCTCGGTGAACGTCGTCTTGATCACGCCGGCCCGGGTGCCCCCGATGCCCTTGGCGTAGGACAGGGCGAGCGCGGTCGCGCCGCCGGACGCGTCCTGCTCCACCGCGATCAGACAGGGCACCCCCTTGCCGTCCACGAACTGCCGGCGGACCAGGTGCCCGGGGCCCTTCGGGGCCACCATCGCTACGTCCACATTGGACGGTGGGGTGATCAGGCCGTAGCGGATGTTGAAGCCGTGCCCGAAGAACAGCGCGTCGCCGTCGCTCAGGTTCGGCGCGATGTCCGCGGCGTAGATGGCCCGCTGCTTGGTGTCCGGCGCCAGGATCATGATCAGGTCGGCCTCGGCGGCGGCCTCGGCCGGCGTGACCACCCGCAGCCCCTCCTCCTCCGCCTTGGCCCGGGACTTCGACCCCTCCGGGAGACCGATCCGGACGTCGACGCCGGAGTCCCGCAGGCTCAGGGCGTGCGCGTGCCCCTGGCTGCCGTACCCGATGACCGCGACCTTGCGGCCCTGCACGACGCTCAGGTCCGCGTCGTCGTCGTAGAAGATCTCGACTGCCATTGCTCTCGTGTACTTCCTCTCGAAAGGGAAAAGGGGTTTGGGTCAGCGCACGCCGGTCGCGGTGATGGAGCGGGGACCGCGGCCGATGGCGACCATGCCGGACTGGACCATCTCTCGGACCCCGTAGGGCTCGAGCATCCGCAGCAGCGCCTCGAGCTTGTCGGCGGTGCCGGTGGCCTCGATGGTCAGCGCCTCCGGCGAGACGTCGACCACCTTGGCCCGGAACAACTGCACGGTCTCCAGGACCTGGCTGCGCACGGTCGCGTCGGCACGCACCTTGACCAGCAACAGCTCCCGCTGCACGGACACCGTCGGCTCCAGCTCCACGATCTTGATCACGTTGACCAACTTGTTGAGCTGCTTGGTGACCTGCTCAAGCGGCTGGTCGGCGACCGCGACCACGATCGTCATCCGGGAGATGTCCACGTGCTCGGTCGGCCCGACCGCAAGCGACTCGATGTTGAAGCCACGGCGGGAGAACAGTCCGGCCACCCGGGCCAGCACACCGGGCTTGTTCTCCACCAGAACACTCAACGTATGCGTACTCATGGCGATCAGTCCTCGTCGAACAGCGGGCGGATCCCGCGCGCGGCCATGATGTGGTCGTTGCCGGTGCCGGCCGCCACCATCGGCCACACCTGGGCGTCCTTGCCGACCACGAAGTCGACCACCACCGGCCGGTCGTTGATCTCCATGGCCCGGTGGATGACCGCGTCCACGTCCTCCCGCGTCTCGCACCGCAGCCCGGCGCAGCCGAGCGCCTCGGCCAGCAGGGTGAAGTCCGGGATCCGGTGCTTGTGCGTGCCGAGGTCGGTCTGCGAATAACGCTCGGAGTAGAAGAGGTTCTGCCATTGCCGGACCATGCCGAGGTTGCCGTTGTTGATCACGGCGACCTTGATCGGCGCGCCCTCGATCGCGCAGGTGGCGAGCTCCTGGTTGGTCATCTGGAAGCAGCCGTCGCCGTCGATGGCCCAGACCACCTTGTCCGGTTGACCGAACTTCGCCCCCATCGCCGCCGGCACCGCGTAGCCCATGGTGCCGAGGCCGCCGGAGTTGATCCAGGTGGCCGGGCGCTCGTAGGAGATGAACTGCGCGGCCCACATCTGGTGCTGCCCGACCCCGGCGGTGTAGACCGCGTCCGGCCCGGCGATCTTGCCGATCCGCTCGATGACGTACTGCGGGGACAGCGTTCCGTCGGTCGGCCACTCGTAGCCGAGCGGGTAGGTCTCCCGCCAGGTGTTCAGCTGCTCCCACCAGCCGGCCAGGTCGCCCGCGGCGCCATCGGTCCGCTCGGCGTTCACCGCGGCGATCAGCTCGACCAGAATCTCCCGGCAGTCGCCCACGATCGGCACGTCCGCCTTGCGGTTCTTGGAGATCTCGGCCGGGTCGATGTCGGCGTGCACCACCTGCGCGTCCGGCGCGAAGGTGGCGAGCTGCCCGGTCACCCGGTCGTCGAACCGGGCGCCGAGCGCGACCAGCAGGTCCGCCCGCTGCATGGCGGCCACCGCGGCCACCGAGCCGTGCATGCCCGGCATCCCGAGGTGCAGCCGATGCGAGTCGGGGAACGCCCCGCGCGCCATCAGCGTGGTCACCACCGGGATGCCGGTCAGCTCGGCGAGTTGGCGCAACTCCTCGCAGGCCCCCGACTTGATCACGCCGCCACCGACGTAGAGCACCGGACGGTGCGCGCCGGCGATCAGCTTCGCGGCCTCGCGGACCTGCTTGCCGTGCGGCCGGGTGGTCGGCTTGTAGCCGGGCAGCCGCAGCTCGGGCGGCCACGAGAAGGAGGTGACCTCCTGCAGCACGTCCTTGGGGATGTCCACCAGCACCGGGCCGGGTCGGCCGGTGCTGGCCAGATGGAAGGCCTCCGCGATCACCCTCGGGATCTCCGCGGGGTCGGTGACCAGGTAGTTGTGCTTGGTGATGGGCAGCGTGATGCCGCAGATGTCCGCCTCCTGAAAGGCGTCGGTGCCGATCAGCGCGCGGGTCTGCTGGCCGGTGATGGCCACCACCGGCACCGAGTCCATGCACGCGTCGGCCAGCGGCGTGACCAGGTTCGTCGCGCCCGGTCCCGAGGTGGCCATGCACACTCCGACCTTGCCGGTGGCGTGCGCGTAGCCGCTGGCCGCGTGTCCGGCGCCCTGCTCGTGCCGGACCAGCACGTGCCGCAGCCTGGTCGAGTCGAGCAGCGGGTCGTAGGCGGGCAGGATCGTCCCGCCCGGGATGCCGAAGACCACCTCGACACCGACCGCTTCGAGCGAGCGCACCAGGGACTGGGCCCCGGTCACTCGAACGGGGATGCCGGCCGGCGGAGCGGGTTTGGGACGGGCCTGGGCACCGGGCCGGTTCTGCCCGGGAGATGCGGCGACCGGGGCGGGTCGCGATGTCGCGCTGGTCATCTTCTGCCTCGTGGGTTCGGAGTCGGCGGGCGGCTGGTGGACGGTTCTGTCGCTTCGGGCAAGAAAAAACCCCCGTCGACCGTGGTAGGTCGTACGAGGGTCGCGCGTTCGACGCAGCGAGACTTCTCAGCGTCGAACGCGCTTGAGAAGTACGAGGCCGGTCTGCATGGGCACGCCCCTGAAGTTAGTCCGTCCGTAGTACAGCGTCAACTTTTATGGGACGCGGCTCCCGGATCGTGGAATATGGAAGGATCGGGGCGTGTCAGAGGAGCGGCTGCCGAGCCGGTTGGTGTTCCGGGTTCCCCCGGTCGCCGTGCTGGCCGCGTTGCTGCTGGCCGTCGGCGCCACCCCGTTCGCCTTCGGCGCCCCCGGGCTGTGGGTGATCTACCTGGTCCCCATCGCCGCGATCGTCTGGACGCTGCGCACCCGCACCACCGCGACCGCGGACGGGCTCACGGTTCGGCACGTGTTCACCAGCCGTGCGCTGCCGTGGTCCTCGCTCAAGGGCCTGCGGCTGACCCCGAAGTCGGCCGTGTACGCGGTACTGAACGACGGCACCGAGGTACACCTGCCCAACGTGCGCACCCGCCACCTGCCGGCGCTCGCCCTGATCAGCGGCGGCCGGCTGGACGACCCGCTGGCGGCCGGCCCGCGCGGGTCCGGCGACCTTTCCTGAACTCTCCCGAGACGTCCCCATGAGGAGGAGCCGTGCCTGCGCTCCGATCCCGCACCACCACCCAGGGCCGCAACGCCGCGGGGGCCCGCGCGCTCTGGCGGGCCACCGGCATGACCGAGTCCGACTTCGGCAAGCCGATCGTGGCGATCGCCAACTCCTACACCCAGTTCGTTCCCGGCCACGTGCACCTGCGTGATCTCGGCGACGTGGTCGCCGAGGCCGTGCGCGCGGCCGGCGGGGTGCCGCGCGAGTTCCACACCATCGCGGTGGACGACGGCATCGCCATGGGGCACGGCGGAATGCTCTACTCGCTGCCGTCCCGGGAGATCATCGCGGACTCGGTGGAGTACATGGTCAACGCGCACACCGCGGACGCGCTGGTGTGCATCTCGAACTGCGACAAGATCACCCCCGGGATGCTCAACGCCACCATGCGGCTCAACATCCCGACCGTGTTCGTCTCGGGCGGACCGATGGAGGCCGGAAAGGCCGTCGTGGTGGACGGGGTGGCGCACGCCCCGACCGACCTGATCACCGCGATCGCCGCATCGGCCAGCCCGTCGGTGGACGATCTCGGACTGACCGAGGTGGAGCGCTCGGCCTGCCCCACCTGCGGGTCGTGCTCCGGCATGTTCACCGCCAACTCGATGAACTGCCTGACCGAGGCGCTCGGACTTGCCTTGCCGGGCAACGGATCCACGCTGGCCACGCACGCCGCGCGGCGAGATCTGTTCACCCGGGCCGGAACCACGGTGGTCGAGCTGGCCCGGCGCTGGTACGCCGAGGACGACGCGGCCGCGCTGCCCCGGTCGATCGCCACCCGGGCGGCGTTCGAGAACGCGATGGCGCTGGACATGGCGATGGGCGGATCGACCAACACCGTGCTGCACATCCTGGCCGCGGCGCGCGAGGGCGAGGTGGACTTCACCCTTGCCGACATCGACGCGATCAGTCGCCGGGTGCCGTGCCTGTGCAAGGTATCGCCGAACTCCGACTACCACATGGAGGACGTGCACCGGGCCGGCGGGATCCCGGCCATCCTCGGCGAACTGGACCGGGCCGGGAAGCTCGACCGCGAGGTGCACGCGGTGCACAGCCCGTCGCTGTCCGCCTGGCTGTCCGAATGGGACGTTCGGGCCGCGGCGCCGAGCACCGAAGCCGTAGAGCTGTTTCACGCCGCGCCCGGCGGAGTCCGTACCACCAAAGCATTCTCCACCACCAACCGATGGTCCACATTGGACACCGACGCGGCGGACGGCTGCATAAGGGATGCCGGCCACGCCTACACCGCCGAAGGCGGGCTGGCCGTGCTGCGCGGCAACCTGGCCGAGCACGGCGCGGTGATCAAGGCGGCCGGGATCGACGAGGAGCTGTTCCGGTTCCAGGGCCCGGCCCGGGTGGTGGAGAGCCAGGAGCAGGCCGTCTCGGTGATCCTTGGCAAGCAGATCCAGCCCGGCGAGGTGCTCGTGGTCCGCTACGAGGGTCCGGCCGGCGGACCCGGAATGCAGGAGATGCTGCACCCCACGGCGTTCCTCAAGGGCGCCGGGCTCGGCAAGAAGTGCGCGCTGGTCACCGACGGCCGGTTCTCCGGCGGCACCTCGGGGCTGTCCATCGGCCACGTCGCGCCCGAGGCGGCCGGCGGCGGCACCATCGGGCTGGTGCGGGACGGCGACCAGATCCTGATCGACGTGCCCGCCCGGAAGCTGGAGCTGCTGGTCGACCCGGAGGTGCTGGCCGAGCGTCGGGCCAAGATGGAGGCCAGCGAACGGCCGTGGCAGCCGGCCGACCGGGTCCGCCCGGTGTCCGCGGCACTGCGCGCCTACGCGGCGCTGACCACCGACGCGTCCACCGGAGCGGTACGCCAGGTGCCCTAACGCAGCACGAGCAGCACGGCGGTGGCCGCACCGGCGGCGAGCAGCAGGAACACGAAGCCGTACGCCGGGGCGTGCCGGTACCACGGGGTGGGCCGGTCCAGCGAGATCCGGCCGGGCCCGGCGAACAGGACGGCCACCGCGGCCGCGCCGTAGACCGCCTCCAACTCGATGGCACCGGCGAAGGCGTTGCCGTCGAACCGGACCCAGGCCATCGTGCCCACCACGAACAGCACCGCGCCCGCGCCGGCCGGGGTGAACAGGCCGAGCGCCAGGAAGGTGCCGCCGACCAGCTCACTGATGCCGGTCACCCAGGCCAGCAGCGTGGTGTTGGTGAACCCGGCCTCGCCGAGCTGGTTGGCCGTGCCGGAGATGCCCGCGCCCTCGAACCAGCCGAACAGCACCTGCAGGCCGTGCCCGACCATCAGCGCGCCCACCACCAGCCGGAGCACCAGCAGGCCGAAGTCGGCGCCGCCGTGCCACCGGGCGACCGGGCGCTCCATCAGCTCCTCGGTGGTCGCGTCATAGGGCTGCTGGGTGCCCAGCATCGCGGTGGTGTCGCTGGAGTAGCCGCTGTCGTCGAACGGGTCCGCCGCGGCGCCGCGGTACGTTCCGCTCGAATACGCGCCGCCGTCCGGGTAGTCGCCGCCCATGCGCCGGGTGCGGTCGTCATCGGTAGTCACGCAGGGCAGGTTAGGCGATACATGGCCGAATGCCTACGCGGCACGTCAATAATCACCGCGGACCAGGTTCGCCGGCTCTTTGCCCGCGGCGAACCGGGCGATCTCGGCGGCGACGACGGCGTAGGAGCGTTTGAAGTGGCCGTGCACGCTGCCCGCGACGTGCGGGGTGAGCAGCAGGCCAGGGGCCGTCCACAGTGGATGTTCGGGCGGCAGCGGCTCCGGGTCGGTCACGTCGAGCGCCGCGCGCAGCCGGCCGGAGCGCAGCTCGGCGAGCAGCGCGTCGGTGTCCACCACCGGGCCGCGGGCGGCGTTGACCAGCACCGCCCGGTCCGGCATCCGGGCCAGGAACGCGGCGTCCACCATGCCGGTGGTGGCCGGCGTGACCGGCACCATCAGCACCACGGCGTCGTGCCCGGGCAGCAGATCGGGCAGCTCGTCGCGGCCGTGCACCCCCTCGCGGGCGCGGGTGGCCACCAGCGTGGTGTGCGCGTCGAAGGTGTCCAGCCGGCGCTTGAGCTGCCGGCCGAGGTCCCCGGCCCCAACCACGAGCACCTTCTTGTCCTGCAGGGTCTCGGTGACGTGCTGGTGCCAGCGCCGGTCCGCCCGGTTGGCCTCGAACTCGATCAGCTCCCGGTAGATCGCCAGCAGCACGCCGATCACCCACTCGGCCGTGCTGCCGCCGTGCGCGCCGCGGCAGATCGACAGCCGCACGCCGTCCGGCACCAGGCCGTTCCAGGCCTCCGCACCGGCCGAGAGCAGCTGGATCAGGCGCAGGTTGGGCAGCTGCTTGAGCAGCCGGACGGTGCTCTTCTGGGCCAGGAAGCCGGGCACGAGCACCTCGGCGCGGGCCGCCTCCGGCGGCAACGGGGCGGCGAGGTCGTAGCGCACCAGCTCGATATTCTCGATCCCGGCCAGCACCGACATGCCGTAGTCGTCCGGCACCAGGACGGTGATCGCCATGAGGTTCACACTATCCGCACCGCTTGCTGCCTAGCCTGACAGACGTGTCCGGACGACGAGTTGTGCTGGCCGGCTGTCTCGTCGGCAGCCTGGTCCTGGCCGGCTGCGCGACGTTCGCGCCGCAGCCGCCGCCGGAGAGCTGGCGGCCACCGGACTCGTTCACCCCCCAGGCCGGGCCGGAGCCGCAGGTGCCGGGCGAGGGCACCGCGCCGCAGGACGGGGCCCAGGACCAGGCGGCGCCCACCTCGGTGCCGCCGCCGGACGGCTGCACCGACTTCCATCCGGCGGTCATCGCCACCTGCCTCAACCCGGTGGCCGCGGTCGCCGCGCTGCCCGGGGACGGGTCCGACCCGGTCGCCCTTGTCGCCGAGCGCACCACCGGGCGGATCCTGCGGGTCCGGAAGAACACCGAGCCGGTCGTGGTCGCCACGCTGCCCGTCGACACCGGCACCGACGGCGGGCTGACCGGGGTCGCGCTGTCCCCGAACTTCCTCGAGGACCGGCTGATCTTCGCCTACATCACCACGGCAACGGACAACCGCCTGGTCCGGATCGCCCCCGGCGACACCCCGAAGCCGGTCCTCACCGGCATCCCGCGCGGCGCCACCGGCAACCGCGGCGCGCTCGGCCTCGACCACCGCGGCGCGCTGCTGCTGGCCACCGGCGACGCCGGCAACCCGGCCGCCCCGCTGGACCCCAACTCGCTGGCCGGCAAGGTCCTGCGCCTGTCCGCCGCCGGCAAGCCCGCCGAGGACAACCCGGTCAAGGACTCGGCCGTCGTGGCCAGCGGCCTGCACGCCCCTGGCGGCGTCTGCGCCTCGCTGGACGGCTCCCGCATCTGGCTCACCGACCGCGACGAGCGCCGCGACCTGCTGTTCCGGCTGCAGTACGGCCGGCCCCTCGGCGAACCGGCCTGGACCTGGCCCGACCGCCCCGGCATCACCGGCTGCGCCTCCACCCCGGACACCGTCTGGGTGACCGCGTCCGTGGCCGCCAACCTGCAGGGCCTCCCGCTCGCCGCCGACGGCACGTTCCGCGGCAAGCCCCAGATCACCCTGCAGAACCAGGACGGCTTCGGCCGGCTGTCCGGCATCGACCTGATCAACCAGAGCGTCGCCGTCGCCGGCACCGTCAACAAGGACGGCGGCACCCCCGTCTCCAGCGACGACCGCGCCGTCGTCATCGTTCCCGCAGGCGGCCCCGGCGGCTCCGTGGACTGACCACCCGGTTCGGGTCGTCGGGTCAGGTCAGGTGCAGCGTTCGAGGACGAGTTCGCGGACGCGTTTGGCGTCGGCCTGGCCTTTGGTGGCCTTCATGACGGCGCCGACGATGGCGCCGGCGGCGGCGTGCTTGCCGCCGCGGATCTTCTCGGCGACGTCGGGCTGGGCGGAGAGGGCCTCGTCCACGGCGGCATAGAGCGAGGTGTCGTCGGAGACCACGGCGAGGTCGCGGTTGGCGACGACCTCGGCCGGTTCGCCCTCGCCGGCCAGGACGCCGTCCACCACGTTGCGGGCCAGGGCCGTGGTGAGGGTGCCGGAGGTGACCATGGCGATCACGGCGGCCACCTGGGCCGGTGTGATCGGCAGCTCGGCCAGCTCCACGCCGCGGTTGTTGGCCTGCTGCGCCAGGTAGGACACCCACCACGAGCGGGCGTCGTCGGGCGCCGCGCCGGCGTCCGCCGTGGCCGCGACCAGGTCGACCGCGCCCGCGTTGACCAGGTCACGCAACTCCAGATCGGACAGCCCCCACTCGGCCTGGATCCGCTTGCGGCGCTCCCACGGGGGTTCCGGCAGCGAGGCCTCCAGCCGGGAAACCCAGGCCCGGTCCGGCGCCACCGGCACCAGGTCGGGCTCGGGGAAGTACCGGTAGTCCTCCGAGGTCTCCTTGCGCCGCCCGGCCGAGGTGGTCCCGCTCGCCTCGTCGAAGTGCCGGGTCTCCTGGAACACCGTGCCGCCGCCGGACAGCACCGCGCCCTGCCGGGTCATCTCGAACCGGACCGCCTGCTCGACGCTGCGCAGCGAGTTGAGGTTCTTGGTCTCGGTCCGGGTGCCGAACTCCGCCGCACCCTTGGCCATCAGCGACACGTTCGCGTCGCAGCGCAGCGACCCCTGGTCCATCCGCACATCGGACACGTCGAGCGCGCGCAGCAACTGGCGCAGCGCCGTGACGTAGGCGCGGGCCACCTCGGGCGCCCGCGCCCCGGTGCCCGGCACCGGCTTGGTCACGATCTCGATCAGCGGCACCCCGGCGCGGTTGTAGTCGAGCAGCGAGTAGTCCGCCCCGTGGATCCGGCCGGTGGCGCCGCCGACGTGCAGCGACTTGCCGGTGTCCTCCTCCATGTGGGCACGCTCGATGCCGATCCGCACCACCTCGCCGTCGGCCAGCTCCAGGTCCAGCCAGCCGTTCACCGCGATCGGCTCGTCGTACTGGGAGATCTGGAAGTTCTTCGGCATGTCCGGGTAGAAGTAGTTCTTCCTGGCGAACCGGCACCAGTCGACGATCTCGCAGTTGAGCGCGAGGCCGATCCGGATCGCCGACTCCACCGCGACCCGGTTCACCACCGGCAGCGACCCCGGCAGTCCGAGGCACACCGGGCAGACCTGGGTGTTCGGTTCGGCGCCGAACGCCGTCGGGCAGCCGCAGAACATCTTCGTCCTGGTGGACAGCTCGACGTGCACCTCGAGCCCGAGCACCGGGTCGAACCGGGCCACGACCTCGTCGTAGTCCAGCAGCTCGGTCACTTGTCGTCGTCCTTCCGGACCGCGCGGACGGCCAGCAGCGCGCCGGTGATCGCGGTCGCGAAGCTCGCGATCGCGTTCGCCAGCAGCAGCCGGTCCTTGTCGGTGCGCGCCCGGCGCAGGCTGGTCACCGCACTCGCCGTCGCGGTCACCGCGCCGACCAGCCCGAACACACCCTTCAACTTCTTGACGGAAGTCATCGGCCCATCACCTCGCAAGCTCGGTGCTGTATCGACCCGCCGCCTCGCAAGCTCGGCGACGGGGAGGGTTCAAGGATTCGCTCGCAAGCTCGCTCATTGCGAAATCATCTCCAGCTCGGGCACCCGGCCAAGCAGCGGACCGCCCTGCGTGTCGTTGCGGGCCACCTCGTACGCGGCGGCCACCCGGTACATGCGCTGCTCCTGCAGCGTTGGAGCCATGATCTGCAGCCCGACCGGCAGACCGTCGTCTTCGGACAGTCCACACGGGACACTGATCGCCGGGCTGCCGGCCAGGTTGGCCGGAATCGTGCACAGGTCCGCCCGGTACATGGCCATCGGGTCGTCCACCCGTTCCCCGATCCGGAACGCCGTGGTCGGCGTGGTCGGCGAGACCAGCACGTCGGCCTGCTCGAACGCCGCGGCGAAGTCCCGGGTGATCAGCGTGCGCACCTTCTGCGCCTGCCCGTAGTAGGCGTCGTAGTAGCCGGAGGACAGCGCGTAGGTGCCGATCATGATGCGCCGCTTGACCTCCGGCCCGAACCCGGCCTCCCGGGTCAGCGACATCACCTGCTCCGCACTGGCCGACCCGTCGTCGCCGACCCGCAGCCCGTACCGCATCCCGTCGAACCGGGCCAGGTTGGACGACGCCTCGCTCGGCGCGATCAGGTAGTAGGCGGACAGCCCGTAGGTGAAGTGCGGGCAGGACACCTCGACCACCTCGGCACCCAGCCGGCGCAACTCCTCGACGGCGCGGTCGAACGCGGTGAGCACGCCCGGCTGATAGCCCTCGCCGGAGAGCTCCCGCACCACCCCGACCCGCACGCCGCGCAGGTCGCCGGCCGCGCCCTCGCGCGCCGCGGCCACCACCGGCGGCACCGGAGCGTCGATCGAGGTGGCATCCAGCGGGTCGTGCCCGGCGATCACCTCGTGCAGCAGGGCCGCGTCCAGCACGGTGCGGGCGCACGGCCCGGCCTGGTCCAGCGAGGACGAGAAGGCCACCAGCCCGTACCGGGACACGCCGCCGTAGGTGGTCTTCACCCCGACGGTGCCGGTCACCGCGGCCGGTTGGCGGATCGAGCCGCCGGTGTCGGTCCCGATCGCCAGCGGTGCCTCGAACGCGGCCAGCGACGCCGACGACCCGCCGCCCGAGCCGCCCGGGATCCGGTCCAGGTCCCACGGGTTGCGGGTCGGACCGTAGGCCGAGTTCTCGGTGGAGGAGCCCATGGCGAACTCGTCCATGTTGGTCTTGCCGAGGATCACCACCCCGGCCCGGCGCAACCGGGCGGTGACCGTCGCGTCGTACGGAGGGTGCCAGCCCTCGAGGATCTTCGAGCCGCAGGTGGTCGGCGCGCCGCGCATGGTCAGCACGTCCTTGAGCGCCAGCGGCACCCCGGCCAGTGCCGAGGCCGGCTCCTCGGCCTGGTCCACCGCGCGGGCGGCGGCCAGCGCGCCCTCGGCATCCACGTGCAGGAACGCGTGCACGGCGTGGTCCACGGCGGCGATCCGGTCCAGGTGGGCCTGGGTGACCTCGACCGCGGACACCTCCCGGGACCGGATCCGGCCGGCCAGCTCGGCCGCGGTCAGCCTGGTCAGGTCGGTCGTCATTCCGGTTCTCCCAGAATCCGCGGCACCCGGAACCGGCCCTCTTCGGCGGCCGGGGCGCCGGCCAGCGGCTCCTGCTGGGCGAGCCCGGGCCGGATCTCGTCGTCCCGGAACACGTTGACCAGCTCCACCGAGTGCGAGGTGGGCGGAATGTCGTCCGCTGCGACTTCGCTCACACTGGCCACCGACTCCAGGATGCCATCCAGTTGACCGGCGAAGGTGTCCAGCTCGGCGTCGGTGACTGCCAACCTGGCCAGCCGGGCGAGATGCGCGACCTCGTCGCGCGAGATGGTGGGCACACGCCGAGTCTATTTCGAGCGCCCACCGCGACCCGAACGGGTTGTTTTGCCGGGAGGCTGAGGTGTACACCGGAGCCAGTCCCGTGGGGGCGGACATGCGACAATCGTCGGCCGGCCCAGGCGCGGACGGCGAGGTGTCGCGCACCGACGACGGCAGCAGCAGGAGGCGTTCACCTTGTCCTTCCTGATCCGGGTACAGCTCCCGGACATCCCGGGGACCCTGGGGGCGGTGGCCACCGCCCTCGGTGACATCGGGGCCGACATCCTCAGCGTGGACGTGGTCGAGCGCGGGTCCGGTGTGGCGATCGACGACCTGGTGGTCGAGCTGCCCAAAGGCCGGCTGCCGGACGTGCTGATCACGGCCGCGGAGTCGGTGACCGGGGTCGAGGTGGACGCGGTGCGCCCGTACGCCGGGGTGCTGGACACCCACCGCGAGCTGGAGCTGGTCGAGGACGTGGCGGCCCAGCCGGACGACGGCATGACGATCTTCACCGAGGGCGTTCCGAAGATCATCCGCGCGGGCTGGGCGCTGGTGGTGGCCTCGGACGCGTCCGGCGCGCACCGGCTGGCGGCGAGCACGGCGGCCCCGGAGATCCAGACCCTGAACCTGCCCTGGATGCCGCTGGCCCGCGCCACCGTGCTGGACGGCGAGGAGAGCTGGGTGCCGGACACCTGGCAGGAGCTGGGCACCGAGCTGGCCGCGACCCCGCTGGGCAAGCCGGACCGGGTGCTGCTGGTCGGCCGGCCGGGCGGCCCGATGTTCCGCGCCGCCGAGGTGGCCCGGCTGGCCCACCTGGCCGGCATCATCGCGGTCGTGCTGAACGACTGAGCCGGCGGCGCGCTACAGGTCGACGCCGAAGGCGATCAGATCCACGCCGGGTACCGGGGCCCAGTCGCGGTCCGGCAGCCGGCGAAAGCCCAGGTCGGTGTAGATGCGGTGCAGGCCGGTCATCCGCTTCTGGCTGCACAGCACCACCCGGACCAGGCCGAGCTCGCGGGCCCGGTCCAGCACGCCGCGGATCAGCGCGGTGCCCACGCCGCGGCCGCGGGCCCGCGGGTCGACGGCCAGCATCCGGAACTCCAACTCGTCGGGCGCGCCCACCTCGCTGAACCTGGTGCCCGGCCGGGCCATGGTCACGGTGCCGATCGGCCGGTCCGCCGAGTCGACCGCGACCAGCAGCTCGGCGTCCTCGTGCCGGGCGCGGGCATCGGCAAGCACATCGGCGTAGCTGGACAGCTCGCCGGCCGCGAAGTAGCCGTGCGCTTCGTAGGCCCGCACGGTCAGCGCGCCGATCTCGGCCAGCTCCTCGACCCGGGCCCGGCGGATCCGCGGCTCAGGCACCACCGTCGTCCTGACCCACCGTGGCCACCTCGCGCGCCGCTTCGGGGCCGGACTCGAGCAGTACCCGGAACCCGTCCTCGTCCAGCACCGGCACCTTGAGCTGCACGGCCTTGTCGTACTTGGACCCGGGCGCCTCGCCGGCCACCACGAACGCGGTGTTCTTGGAGACCGAGCCGGACGCCTTCCCGCCCCTTGCCATGATCGCTTCCTTGGCCTCGTCCCGAGAGAACCCGGTCAGGCTGCCGGTGACCACGATCGACAGGCCCTCGAGGTGGCGTGGGATCGACTCGTCGCGCTCGTCCACCATCCGCACCCCGGACCGCCGCCACTTCGCCACCACCTCGCGGTGCCAGTCGTCGGCGAACCACTCCCGAATCGCGGTGGCGATCCGCGGGCCGACGCCTTCGGTGTCGGCCAGTTCCTGCTCGGTGGCCGAGGCGATCGCCGCCAGCGAGCCGAACGCGCGGGCCAGCGCCTGCGCGGCGGTCGGGCCGACGTGCCGGATCGACAGCGCGACCAGGATCTTCCACAGTGGACGGTCCTGCGCCGCGGCCAGGTTGGCCAGCAGCTTGCGGCCGTTGGCGGACAGCTCGCCGGCCTTGGTGCGGAACAGATCCACCCGCAGCAGCGCCTCGGCGTCCAGGTCGAAGAGGTCGCCCTCGTCGGAGATCACTCCGGAGGACAGCAGCGCGTCGGCGCCCTCGTAGCCGAGCACCTCGATGTCGAACGCGCCGCGACCGGCCAGGTGGAACAGCCGCTCGCGCAGCTGCGCCGGGCAGGACCGGGTGTTGAGGCAGCGCAGGTCGGCGTCGCCCTCCTGCTCGTAGCCGAGCTCCGAGCCGCAGGACGGGCACCTGGTGGGCATGACGAACTCGCGCGCGTCGTCCGGGCGCAGGTCGGCGACCGGGCCGAGCACCTCGGGGATCACGTCGCCGGCCTTGCGGATCACCACGGTGTCGCCGATCAGCACGCCCTTGCGCTTGACCTCGCTGGCGTTGTGCAACGTGGCCCTGGTGACCGTGGAGCCGGCGACCTTGACCGGCTCCATCACCGCGAACGGGGTGATCCGGCCGGTGCGCCCGACGTTGACCTGGATGTCGAGCAGCTTGGTGGTGGCCTCCTCGGGCGGGTACTTGTAGGCGATCGCCCAGCGCGGAGCCCGCGAGGTGGTGCCGAGCCTGCGTTGCAGGGCCACGTCGTCGACCTTGATCACGATGCCGTCGATCTCGTGCTCGACGGCGTGCCGGTGCTCACCCCAGTGCCGGATGTGCGCGAACACGTCGTCCCGGGAGTCGAACACCCTGGTGTGCTCGGAGACCGGCAGGCCCCATGCGGCCAGCGCGTTGTAGGCGTCGGACTGGGCGGTGGGGTCGAACCCCGCGCGCTTGCCGAGGCCGTGGCAGATCATGCGCAGCTTGCGGCTCGCGGTGACCTTGGGGTCCTTCTGGCGCAGCGATCCGGCGGCGGTGTTGCGCGGGTTGGCGAACGGCACCTTGCCGGCCTCGACCAGAGCGGTGTTCAGATCGAGGAAGTCAGAGACCCGGAAGAACACCTCGCCGCGCACCTCGACCAGGGCCGGGATCGGGTACTCGTCGGTGCCGGTGAGCTGCTCGGGCACGTCGCGCAGGGTGCGCACGTTGAGCGTGACGTCTTCGCCGGTGCGCCCGTCACCCCTGGTCAGGGCCCGGGCCAGGCGCCCGTTCCGGTACACCAGGTTGATCGCAAGGCCGTCGATCTTCAGCTCGCACAGGTACCGGGTGCCCTCGCCGACCGCCTTGGCCACCCGGTCCAGCCAGGCGCTCAGCTCGTCGGGGTCGAACGTGTTGTCCAGGCTGAGCATCCGCTCCAGGTGGTCGTAGGTGGCGAAGTCGGTGGAGAAGGTGCCGCCCACCTGCTGGCTCGGCGAGTCCGGGGTGACCAGGGCCGGGTGGTCCTTTTCCAGGCGCAGCAACTCGTGCCACAACGTGTCGAACTCGGCGTCGGAGATCGTGGGCGCGTCCAGCACGAAGTACCGGAAGCGGTGCGCGTGGATCTCCTCGGACAGGGTGGTGTGCCGGTCCCGTACGTCGGTGGGGACGTCCTCGATGCCCTCGGCTTCCTCATCAACACTGGTCACAGCTGCAGACTAGCCAGTTTCCGGACCAGGTCACGTAGCTCCAACAAGCCGATCGTCCCGGCCGGCTCGGTCACCGCGGTCTCCACCCGGCGCAGCCGTTCACCGGCCAGCCGCTCGCCCAACGTGGCGTCCAGCGGCAGGAACGTCATCGCCGACCGGGCCGCCGGCTCAAGGTCGACCATGGTCGGATGGTGCACGGCCACGTCCACCACGCCGGCCGCCTCGTCCACCTGCGCCACCACCCGCACGTCGGCGAGCGCGATCCGGTGCGGTCCCAGGTTCACCGTCACCAGGGTCGGATCCGGCACCGGCGGCACCGAGTCGTGGAACTCCCAGATCGGGTCGTCCGGCGGCGCGCTCGCCTTCCAGGCGTCGGTGTACGCCCGCAGCTCCGGATCCTCCTGCCCGCTGACCACCAGTGCGTAGACGGATCGCTGACCGCGCTCCAACGAGAAGTGCAGCCGCGGATGCAGCTCCGCGACCAGCCGGCACAGCTGGTCCTCCACCCGCCCCGGCTCCCGGTCCCCCAGCGCCGCGGCCACCTCCGGCAGCATCTCCTGCCACCCGCACCAGAACCGCTCCGCCAGGACCTCCGGCCCGGGATCCGGAGCCGCCTCCACCCGCCGCCGTCGCCGCCACTTCACGCCCCCATCGTGCCCCAACCAACCGGCGCGAGTCGCCGGTTGCCGGGCACGGGTCACCGATGCGGATAGAGGGTGTCCCGGTTGAGCCGGGCGATGGTGGTGAGCGGGATCTCCTTGGGGCAGGCGGCGGTGCACTCACCGGTCTGGGAGCAGCCGCCGAAGCCGAGGGCGTCCTGGGCGGCGACCATGCGGCGGGCCCGGGTGGGGCGCTCGGCCTGGCCCTGCGGGAGCAGGCCGAGGTGGGTGACCTTGGCGGCGGTGAACAGGGCGGCCGAGCCGTTGGGGCAGGCGGCGACACAGGCACCGCAACCGATGCAGGCGGCGGCGGTGAACGCGGCTTCGGCGTCGGCGCGTGGCACCGGCAGCGCGTTCGCGTCCGGGGCGCTGCCGGTCGGGGCGGTGACGTAGCCGCCGGACTCGATGATCCGGTCCAGCGCCGAGCGGTCCACCACCAGGTCCCTGAGCACCGGGAACGGGCGGGCCCGCCACGGTTCCACGGTGATCGGCCGACGCGGGTCGAACTCGCGCATGTGCAGCTGGCAGGTCGTGGTGGCGCGGTTCGGCCCGTGTGCCGCCCCGTTGATCATCACGCCGCAGGCGCCGCAGATGCCCTCCCGGCAGTCGTGGTCGAACGCCACCGGCTCCGCGCCCTCGGCGGTCAGCCGCTCGTTGAGCAGGTCCAGCATCTCCAGGAACGACATGTCCCCGGTGACGCCGTCGACCTCGTAGGTCTCCAGCCGGCCGGCAGCGCGCGGGCCGGGCTGCCGCCAGATCCGCAGGGTGAACCTCACGCGTAGCTCCTCGTGCTCGGGGTGACGGCGGCGAAGGTCAGCTCTTCGCGGTGCAGCACGGGCTCGCCGCCGGTGTGCGCCCAGGCGGCCACGTAGCCGAACGACGCGTCGTCGCGCAGGGCGTCGCCGCCGGCCGCCTGGCTCTCCACCCGGAAGTGCGCGCCGCAGGACTCGGTGCGGTGCAAGGCGTCCAGACACATCAGCTCGGCCAGCTCGAGAAAGTCCGCCACCCGGCCGGCCCGTTCCAGCGACTGGTTGAGCCCGTCGCCGTCGCCGGGCACCCGGACCGAACGCCAGAACTCCGCGCGCAGCTCGGGAATCGCCGACAGCGCCTTGCGCAGCCCCGCTTCGCTGCGCTCCATCCCGCAGTAGTCCCACATCAGCCGGCCGAGCTCGCGGTGGAACGAGTCCACGCTGCGCTCGCCCCGCACGCACAGCAGCCGGTGGATCCGGTCGGCCACGTCGCGCTGCGCGGCGGCCACCGCGCCCGGGTCCACCGGGCCGAACGGGGCGTCGGCGAGGTAGTCGCCGATCGTCGCCGGCAGCACGAAGTAACCGTCGGCCAGGCCCTGCATCAGCGCGCTCGCACCCAGCCGGTTCGCACCGTGGTCGGAGAAGTTGGCCTCGCCGATCACGAACAGCCCGGGAACCGTGCTGCGCAGGTCGTAGTCGACCCACAGCCCGCCCATCGTGTAGTGCACGGCCGGGTAGATCCGCATCGGCACCCGGTACGGGTCCTCGGCGGTGATCCGTTGGTACATCTGGAAAAGGTTGCCGTAGCGGGCCTCGATGCCGGCCCGGCCGAGCCGCTCGATCGCCTCGGCGAAGTCCAGGTACACGCCCAGCCCGCCCGGCCCGACGCCCCGCCCGGCGTCGCACATGCTCTTCGCCGCCCGGGAGGCGATGTCGCGCGGCACCAGGTTTCCGAAGCCCGGATACATCCGCTCCAGGTAGTAGTCCCGCTCCGCCTCCGGGATCCCCTCCGGTGGCCGGTCGTCGCCCGGCACCGCCGGCACCCAGATCCGGCCGTCGTTGCGCAGCGACTCGCTCATCAGGGTCAGCTTCGCCTGGTGGTCGCCGCTGACCGGGATGCAGGTCGGATGGATCTGCGTGTAGCACGGGTTGGCGAACAACGCGCCGCGCCGGTGCGCCCGCCACACCGCGGTCGCGTTGCAGCCCTTGGCATTGGTGGACAGGTGGTAGATGTTTCCGTAGCCGCCGGTGGCCAGCACCACGGCGTCGGCCAGGTGGGTGCCGATCCGGCCGGTGACCAGGTCGCGCACCACCACACCGCGGGCCCGCCCGTCGGTGACGATCAGGTCGAGCAGCTCGGTGCGCGGGAACATCCGCACCGCGCCGGCGTCGATCTGCCTGGCCAGCGCCTGGTACGCGCCGAGCAGTAGCTGCTGTCCGGTCTGGCCGCGGGCGTAGAAGGTGCGGGACACCTGGGCGCCGCCGAACGAGCGGGCGTCCAGCAGCCCGCCGTACTCGCGGGCGAACGGCACGCCCTGCGCGACACACTGGTCGATGATCGCGGTGGACAGCTCGGCCAGCCGGTACACATTGGACTCCCGGGACCGGAAGTCGCCACCCTTCACGGTGTCGTGGAACAGCCGCCACACGCTGTCGCCGTCGTTGCGGTAGTTCTTGGCCGCGTTGATGCCGCCCTGCGCGGCGATGCTGTGCGCCCGGCGCGGGCTGTCCTGGTAGCAGAAGGACAGCACCCGATAGCCCTGCTCGGCCAGGCTGGCGCCGGCCGACGCGCCGGCCAGCCCGGTGCCCACCACCGCGACGGTCAGCCGGCGCCGGTTGGCCGGGTTGACCAGCCGGGTGGCGAACCTCCTTCGTTCCCAACGGGTTTCGATCGGCCCGTCCGGCGCTCTGGTGTCGGCGATCGGCTCGCCGATGCTGAACCCGATCATTGGATCACTCCACAAAGGACTCCGTAGGGCACGGCAAGGAACCCGGCGGTGAGCACGACGGCGTAGCCGAGCGCCACCGGCTGGGCGGCCGTGGTGGCGCCGAGGCTGCGCAGCGCGCTCCAGATTCCGTGCCGCAGATGGAAACCGAGCGCGAGCACGGCCACGGTGTAGGCCAGCACCACGTACCAGTGCTGGAAGTCGGCGGTCACGTTCCGGTAGGTCTGGCCGGGCGCGCCGTTCGGGTTGAGCACCCCGGCGGTCAGGTCGAGCACGTGGTACACCACGAACAGCGCGATGATCACGCCGCCCCACCGCATGGTGCGCGCGGCGTAGCTGCCCCGGACCGGGGTGCGGTGCCGGTAGCCGACCGGGCGGGCGGCATGGGCCCGCCGGGCGAGTTGGGTCGCGGTGACCAGGTGCACCACGACGCAGACCACGAGTCCGCCGCGCACCAGCCACAGGAAGCCCTCGTGCCCGAACACCGGCGCGAGCAGCTCACGCAGCCAGACACCGTAGCCGTCCAGCGCCGCCTGGCCGAGAAAGGCCTTGAGGTTGGCCAGCATGTGCATCGTGACGTAGCCGAGCAACACCAGCCCGGTGCCGGCCATCAGGGCCTTCCGGCCGACCGTCGTTCCGGTCAACACCACCATGCCGACCCACGCTACGAGCGCACCGGTCGAGTCGTCCAATATATCGTTGTGCTCATGACGATAGCCTGAGACTATGACGCTCCAACAGCTGCTCTACTTCGTCGCGGTGGCCGAGACCCGGCACTTCACCGAGGCGGCGCGGCGCACGCACGTCGCGCAACCCTCGCTGTCCAAACAGATCCAGACGCTGGAGGGCGAGTTGGGTGCGCCGTTGTTCAGCCGGGCAAGGGGACACGTCGCGCTCACCCCGGCCGGCGAGGCGCTGCTCCCGGTGGCGAAACGCATTCTCTCCGATGTGGACAGTGCCCGGCTGGAGGTGGCCGAGCTGGTGGGACTGCGCCGCGGGCGGGTCCGGCTCGGCGCAACGCCCAGCCTGTGCGTCGGCGTCCTGCCCGGCGTGCTGCGCCGGTTCCACGACGCCTACCCCGGCATCCAGCTCGTGGTGCAGGAAAGCGGATCGCGCGACCTGACCAGGGCGCTCACCGGCGGCGAGCTGGACCTGGCCCTGATCATCGTGCGGCCACAGCGGGTGGACGCCGCGCTGACCGCGACCCCGATCCTGCGCGAGCGGCTCGTGGTCGCCGCCGCCGCGGACGGTCCACCGGGCCCGGCCCGGGTCGCCGCCCTGCGCAACACGCGGATGGTGATGTTCCGGGACGGCTACGACCTGCGCGAGACCACGCTGGCCGCCTGCCGCCGGGCCGGGTTCGAGCCCCGGCTGGCCGTCGAGGGCGGCGAGATGGACGCCGTGCTGAGATTCGTCGAGGCCGGCCTCGGGGTCGCCGTGGTCCCGAGCATGGTCCTGCCCGGCCGCACCGCCCTGCGCGCCACCGCGCTCACCGCGCCGGTGCTGCGCCGCACGATCGCCCTCGCGCACCGCAGCGACGTCCCGCCCACCAACGCCGCCCGGGCGTTCCGGACCACCCTGTTCGACTTCCTCGCCGAGGCAAACCTGCCTGACGGCGTCGAGCGGATGCGGTAAACATGCGATCATGACTGATCAGCGACCCGAACCGCCCGACCAGGGCGACGAGCGCACCATCCTGACGTCCTTCCTCGACTGGCAGCGCGCGACGCTGGCCTACAAGTGCGCCGGTCTCGACCACGCCCAGCTGCGCGAGCGCGCCGTGCCGCCGTCCAACCTGACGCTGCTCGGCCTGGTCCGGCACATGGCCGAGGTGGAGCGCGGCTGGTTCCAGCGCACCCTGGCCGGCACCGACGCGCCGCCGATCTACTACACCGAGGCCGACCGCGACGGCGATTTCGACCACGTCGAGACGGCCGACGTCGACGAGGCGTTCGCCACCTGGCAGGCCCAGTGCGAGCGCTCCCGGGAGATCGTCGCCGGCACCCCGACCCTGGACGCCACCGGCAGGAACCGCCACGGCCGGGAGGTGTCCCTGCGCTGGATCCTCACCCACATGATCGAGGAGTACGCCCGGCACAACGGCCACGCCGACCTGCTCCGCGAGCGCCTGGACGGCACCGTCGGCGAATGAGCCGGGTCACCAGCTCTCGGGGGGTTCGACAAAGGCCTTGCCGGTGTCGGTGAGCAGGCGCAGGGCGTTCTTGGCCCAGGTGCCGGTGGCGCCGGCCAGACCGCAGACGGGGGTGGCCACGGCGCGGTCGGCGAGGAGGGTGCGGGGGAAGCCGAGGCGGTCGACCAGTCGAAGGGCGGGGGCGGCGGCTTCGGCGAGGGTGGGGGTGCGCTCCGGGTCGGCGCTCGGGATGACGCCGAGGAGGAAGACACAGCCGGCGTCCCAGGATTCGCCGATCTCGTCGGCGAGCTTGGCGGGGACGCCGTCCAGCAGGGTGGCGTCCAGGGCGATGGCGTCGGCGCCGGCCGCGCGGAACAGGGCGACCGGGGGGCGGGGGGCGCAGCAGTGCACGATCACCGGGCCGGAGCTGGCGGTGCGGGCGGCGGTGACGACCTGGGCCAGGAGATCCCGGGCGTCGGGGGCAGGAACGGCGGCGACGGTGCCGAGCCCGGACGGGGTGGGCAGCGCGCCGGCGAGCACCGCCGGCAGCGACGGCTCGTCCAACTGCACCACCACCGGGCGGCCGGTGCGCCGGGCGACCTCGTCGACGTGCCGGGTCAGGCCCTCGGCCAGGGACTCGGTGAACTCGCGGAGCGCGCCGTGGTCGGTGAGCACCCGGTGCCCACGTGGCAGCTCGATCCCCGCGGCCAGCGTCCACGGGCCGGCCAGCTGGACCTTGACCGCGGCCGGCGCGGCGGCGGTCCGGTCGATCGCCTCCTGGAAGGCGTCGAGGTCACGCTGCATGAGGTCGATGGTCCGCCGGTGATCGACACCGGGCCGCGCGGTCACCCGGTAGGCGGACGGCACCACCTCGATCGCGAGGTCGACCAGCAGCCCGGCGGTGCGGCCGATGACGTCGGCGCCGAGCCCGCGGGCCGGCAGCTCCGGCAGGTGCGGCAGGTTGGGCAGCTCCCCGACGACGATCGCGGCGGCCTCGGCCGGGTCCGTGCCCGGCATCGAGCCGATCCCGGTGACCGATCCGGCGGGCCAGGGCATGGTCGACACCACGTTAGTGTGGTCCATGACGACTTCCACGATCATGCTCACCCCGTCCGACGTCGCCGGTGCCGCACGCCGGGTGGCGCCGTACGTTCGCCGCACCCCGGTGCTGCGCGCCGAGGTGGACGGGCGGCCGGTCGTGCTCAAGCTGGAGCACCTGCAGCGAACCGGGTCGTTCAAGCTGCGCGGCGCGCTCAACGCCATGCTCGGCGGGGACGGGCCGGAGCACGTGGTGACCGCGTCCGGCGGCAACCACGGCCTCGCGGTCGCCACCGCCGCCCGGCTGCTGGACCGGCCGGCCACCGTGTTCGTGCCGGCGACCGCGCCGGAGGGCAAGGCCCGGCGGATCGCGGCGACCGGCGTGCGCCTGGTCCGGCACGGGACGCTCTACGCCGAGGCCCGGGACGCGGCGCTGGCCGAGGCGGTGGCGATCGGCGGACTGTGCCTGCCGGCCTACGACGACCCGCTGGTGGTCGCCGGAGCGGGCACCTGCGCCGCGGAGCTGGTCGAGCAGGTGCCGGAGGTGGACGCGCTGGTGGTCGGGGTCGGCGGCGGCGGGCTGGCCGCGGGCACCGTGCTGGGCTCGGCCGGCCGGCCGGTGGTCGCGGTGGAGCCGGTCGACTGCGCGTGCCTGCACCACGCCCTGGCCGCCGGGCGCCCGGTCGACTCGATGGTGGACTCGGTGGCCGCGTCGGCCCTCGGCGCCACCCGGGTCGGCGACGTCCCGTTCACCGTGCTGCGGGACGGCGCCGTGCGCTCGGTCCTGGTCAGTGACGAGCGGATCATCGCCGCCCGGGACCGGCTGTGGGAGGAGTTCCGGCTCGCCGTGGAACCCGCCGCCGCCGCGTCCTTCGCCGCCTTCCTGGCCGGCGAGGTCCCCGGCGAGCTGCCCGGCCTGATCCTCAGCGGCTCCAACACCGACTGGTCCCCGGAGTGAACACGTTCCGGTGATTGCCCACGCGACCACAGTGGACCGGTGCTTCCATGGCGACACCAACACCCGCTCCGGGAAAGGTCGTCGGTGGTCATGGCATCCCATACGGCACTGGGAAGAGACCGAAAGGGCAGGCTGTTTCGTTCCGCGGCGCGGCTTTACGCCCTGTGTCTGATCGGCACCCTGATGACGGCCATGTCCGTCCCGGCGGCCGCCGACCCGGATCCCCTTCTGGAGCCACCGGTCGCCGCGGCCACCACCCCACCGTCCAAAGGCGACACCGACGCGCCACCGGCGGATGAGCCGGCCGAACCCGACGCCCCCGGCGAGGTTGTGCCCGACGACGTCCCGCCTGGTGAGCTTCCGACCGGCGGGGACCCCGTGGCGCCGGAACCGGGAGGCACCGAGGAGGTCCCTCCCGTCGAGCCGGCCCCGCCCGTCGAGCCGGCCCCCGAGCCCACTGCCGGGCAACCCGCCGGCTCCGCGGTCCTGGACCAGACACCCGTGACGATCACGATGTCGTCGCCGACGACCGGGCCGTTCGGCCCGATCACGGTAACCACGCTAGTCGACGGCACCGGTTCCAACCCCACCGGCACGGTCGCCATCACCACCACCCCGGACGTGGGCAGTTGCCCCTCGGCACCCCTTTCCGCCAGCGGAGCCGATGACGCGACCGCCAGTTGCCCCCTCACCCCCGGCCCGACCCCCGGCCAGGTGATCACCGTCAACATCAGCTACGCCGGCGACGGCACGCACGACGCAAACACCGGCTCGGGCACCTACCTTGCGGACAAGGCCGTCCCCACGATCACGGTCGCCCCGTCCGGGATCGGCCCGTCCGGCAACGTCGTGTTCACCGCCACCGTCACCGGCAGCCACGGGACCCCCGGCGGCACGGTCAGCTTCGCCACCACCCCCACCGTGGGCGGCTGTGCCAGCGTCGCTCTCAGCGGATCCGGCAGCAGCGCGACCGCCACCTGCAACCTCATCACCATCCCGCCCGGCCAGGCGGTCACGGTCACTGCCACCTACTCCGGCGACACCACCTACGACATCGGCACTCCCGGCACCGCCATCTACACGGGGAAGTCGATGCCCATGGTCACGGTGACGGGTCCCACCTCGCCCGGTATGCCCGGACCGCAGACGTTCAATGTCACGGTGACCGGCAGCGGCGGCATCGATCCGACCGGAACCGTCACCCTCACCACCATGCCCGACATCGGCTCGTGCACCACCAACCCGTTGACCCCCGGCCCGGGCACCGACGATGCGGTCGGCTCCTGCCAGCTGACCTTCAGTCCCGGCCCGGCCATCACCATCACCGCCACCTACAGCGGGGACGGCAACTACGAGGCCGGTACTCCCGGCTCCACCAACTACCGGGCCAAGTTCGTGGCGGTGGTGACCGTCAACGCGCAGAACGGCGTGACTCAGGGACCGGCCACCATGACCTTCGTCGCCACCGTCACCGGCGTCGAAACCCCCACGCCCTCGGGGATGGTCACGTTCGCCGTGGCTCCCGGCGGGAGCCTCTGTTCGAATCCGGTGGCTCTGACCGGAAGCGGGGCGTCGTGGCAGGCGACGTGTCAGATCACGGGCATGCCGTTGAACACCGATGTAACGGTCACCGCGACCTACTCGGGCAACGCCGACTATCTGCCGAGCGACCCCGGGCAGACCGTCTACCAGACGGCCACGGCCCCGGTGACCGTCACGATCACCGCGCCGCCCGGCTCGGGGGAGGTGCCGTTCACCGTGACGGTCACCAGCAGCGACGGCGGGATGCCGACCGGGACCGTGACACTGACGCTGGTCACGCAGACCGCACTGCGGGCGCTCGTGGCCGACCAGGCCGCTAGCTGCACGGCGACGCTCGCGCCCGTTCCCGGACGAACCGATCAGGCGTCCGGCACCTGCACGCTGACCGTGCCGCCCGGCGCGACCTTCACCGTCCAGGCGGCCTACAACGGCAGCACCCAGTATCTGATCAACACGGCGCAGATGTCGTTCAAGGGTTTGCGGACGCCGACCGTGACCCTGACGGCCAGCCCCACCGCGCCGGTTCCGGTGGGCACGGCGGTGACGTTCACCGCGCGGGTCGGCGCGGACGCCAGCGGCATCGCCCCGACCGGGACGATCCGGTTCGAGGTCGCCGGGCAGGCCATCGCCGGCTGCGAGGCCGTGCCGCTGAGCGGCGGGCAGGCGACGTGCACCACGACGGCGCTTCCGGCGGGCACCCTCCGCATCGTGGTCGGCTACAGCGGCGACGCCGAGTACCTGGCCGGCAGCGCCGAGTTCGGCAACTACGTGGTGAGCGGCTCGGTGCTCAGCACCTCGTTGCCCGACTCCGGTGCGAACGTGGCCGGGCTGCTGCTCGCCGCGCTGCTGCTGATCCTGGCCGGCGCGGGCCTGGTGGTGTCCGGTGCGACCAGACCGGAGCGGATGACCTGACCTGAACACGTTCAGGTGAATGCCCACGCGGCCACAGTGGACCAGTGCTTGCATGGCCGCACAGCACCTGAACCGGGAAGGTCGTTGTCGCCATGGCATCCCCTTGGGCACCAGGAAACCGCGGAAGACTCTTTCGCTCTGCGTCGTTCGGATCGGCGGTCTGTCTGATCGGGACAATGCTGACGGCGATGGCGATCCCGGCCATCGCCGATCCGGATGCCATCCCGGCGCCGGCCGTGGTGGAAACCGTGGTGGAGCCGTCCGAAGGCGACATCGCCGCGTCGCCTGCGGACGCCCCGGCCGAACCCGAAGCCCCCGCCGAGGCACCGCCGCCGAGCGAGGTGCCCGACCAACCGGCCGCCGAGCCCGTGCCGGAACCGGCACCGGCCGGCGCCGAGGTCGCACCGCCCGTCGAGCCGGCGCCCGCACCCGCGGTCGAGCAGCCCGCCGCCCCCCCGGCCGTGGACCAGCTGACGCCGGTGACGATCACCGTGACGCCGTCGTCCGGACCGTCCGGTTCGGTCACGTTCACCGCCCTTGTCGACGGCACCGGCAGCAACCCCACCACCACGATCGCCTTCACCACCACCCCTGACGTGGGCAGTTGCCCCGCGGCCGCCCTCGCCCCCAGCGGGGTCGATGACGCCACCGCCACCTGCGACATCACCGTCACCCCGGGCCAATCCGTCACCGTCACCGCCACCTACGCCGGCGACGGCACCCACGATCCCAACACCGGCTCGGTCACCTACCAGGCGGCCCAGGACACCCCGACCGTCACCGTCGCGCCGTCCGGCACCGGCGCCTCCGGCACGATCACCTTCACCGCCACCATCACCGGCACCACCGTGGTCCCGACCGGCACCGTCGACTTCACCACCGACGGCCCCACCGGCTGCACCGACGTCACGCTCACCGCCGGCGCCACCAACACCGCCACCGCCACCTGCGACATCACCATCACCCCCGGCCAAGTCGTGGCCGTCACCGCCACCTACAGCGGCGACACCGCCTACACCACCGCCACCGGAAACTCCACCTACACGGGCCAGCAGGACACCCCGACCGTCACCGTGGCCCCCTCCGGGACCGGGGGGTCCGGCAGCATCACGTTCACCGCCACCATCACGGGGACGACGGTGGTTCCGACCGGCACGGTGGACTTCACCACCGACGGCCCGACCGGCTGCACCGCCGTCGCGGTCACCGCCGGCGCCGGCAACACCGCCACCGCCACCTGCAACATCACCGTCAACCTCGGCCAGTCGGTCACCGTGACCGCCACCTACTCCGGCGACACCGCCTACCTGACCGCCTCCGGAAACTCCACCTACACGGCGGACAAGGACACCCCGACCGTCACCGTCACCCCGACCGGCACCGGCGCGTCCGGCACCGTCACGTTCACCGCCACCATCACCGGGACGACCGTGGTCCCGACCGGCACCGTGGACTTCACCACCAACGGCCCCACCGGCTGCACCGCCGTCGCGGTCACCGCCGGCGCCGGCAACACCGCCACCGCCACCTGCGACATCGCCGTCACCCCCGGCCAGTCGGTCACCGTGACCGCCGCCTACTCCGGTGACACCGCCTACGCCACCGCCTCCGGAAACTCCACCTACGTCGGCCAACAAGCCACCCCCACCGTCACCGTCGCGCCCAGCGGCACCGGCGCCTCCGGCACGTTCACCTTCACCGCCACAGTCACCGGCACCAGCGTGGTCCCGACCGGCACGGTCACCTTCACCACCGACGGCCCCACCGGCTGCACCGCCGTCGCGGTCACCGCCGGCGCCGGCAACACCGCCACCGCCACCTGCGACATCACCATCAACCCCGGCCAGTCGGTCACCGTCACCGCCGCCTACTCCGGTGACACCGCCTACGCCACCGCGAGCGGCAACACCACCTACGTCGGCCAACAAGCCACCCCCACCGTCACCGTCGCGCCCAGCGGCACCGGCGCCTCCGGCACCGTCACGTTCACCGCCACCGTCACCGGCACCACGGTGGTCCCGACCGGCACCGTGGACTTCACCACCGACGGCCCCACCGGCTGCACCGCCGTCGCGGTCACCGCCGGCGCCGGCAACACCGCCACCGCCACCTGCGACATCACCATCAACCCCGGCCAAACCGTGGCCGTCACCGCCGCCTACTCCGGCGACAGCACCTACCTGACCGCCACCGGAAACTCCACCTACGCGGCCAACAAGGACACCCCCACCGTCACCGTCGCCCCGAGCGGGACCGGGGCGTCCGGCAGCGTCACCTTCACCGCCACCGTCACCGGGACCAGCGCGGTCCCGACCGGCACCGTCGACTTCACCACCGACGGCCCCACCGGCTGCACCGCCGTCGCGCTCACCGCCGGCGCCGGCAACACCGCCACCGCCACCTGCAACATCACCGTCGCCGCCGGCCAGACCGTCACCGTCACCGCCGCCTACTCCGGCGACGCCACCTACAACGGTGCCAGCGGCAACGCAAGCTACGTGAGCCTGGCGGTTCCGTTGGTCACCGTCGCGTCGCCGGAACCGACCGGACAGGGACCCGCCGGCACCGTGACCTTCACCGCCACCGTCACCGGCTCCGGTGGCACGACGCCGACCGGCACGGTCGACTTCGCCGTCTCGGGCGGGCTCACCGGCTGCACCGGCGTCGCCCTCACCGGCAGCGGGGACGCCGCCACCGCGACCTGCCAGGTGTCGGCGATCCCGTCGAACGCCAGCACGACGGTCACGGCGACGTACTCGGGCGACACCAACTACACCACGGGTGCCCCGGCGCAGACCGTGTACCAGACGCCGACGGCCACCGTGGCCCTGGCGATCACCGCGCCGGAGGGATCGGGAGATCTGCCGTTCACCGTCACGGTCACCAGTAGCGACGGAACCACGCCGACCGGGACCGTGACGCTCAGCCTGACGACCGACCCGCCCACCGCGGTGGGCCGCACCAGCTGCGTCGCGACCCTGGTGCCCGTCGCGGGGAGCCCCGGCCAGGCGACCGGAACGTGCACGCTGACGGTGCCGCCGGGCACGACCGCCACCATCACCGCCGTCTACAGCGGCAACAGCCGGCTGTTCATCACCTCGACCCAGTCGACCGTCAAGGGTCTGCGGACGCCGGCCGTGACGCTCACGATCACCCCGACATCCCCGGCCGAGCCGGGCGCGGCGGTGACGTTCACCGTGCTGGTCGCGGACGGCACCCCGCCCCTCCCGGCCGGGGCGGCGCGGTTCATGGTCGTCGAAGACGACGCCGTCGGGCCCACCCCGACCGGGACGGTGCGATTCGAGGTCGCCGGGACCGCGGTCATCGGCTGCGAGGCCGTCCCGCTGACCGCGGGACAGGCGAGTTGCACCACGACGGCGCTGCCCACGGGTACGTACCGGATCACGGCCACCTACAGCGGCGACAGCGAGTACCTGTCCGGCACTGCCGAGATCAGCGACTACGTCGTGGCCACCGACACGCTCGCGCTCACCACCGGCGATGGTGATGGCGAGGAGGGGGCCGGCGAGGAATCCGAGCTGGCCGCCACCGGCACGGACGTCGGCGGCCTTGCGCTGGCCGCGCTGCTGCTGCTCCTGGCCGGCGGCGGCATGGTGGCGTTCAGTTCACCAGGCCGGATCGGACCGCGCGCAGGGCGGCCTGGGTCCGGTCCTGCACACCCAACTTGGTGAGGATCGCGCTGACGTGGGTCTTGACCGTCTTCTCCGACACGGAGAGGGCGCGGGCGATCTCGCGGTTGGACCGGCCGCGGGCCACCTCGGCCAGCACCTCCCGTTCCCGCGCGGTGAGCTGGGTGCCGGCCGGCTCGTGGGCGGCCAGCAGCCGGGCGATGTCCGGATGCAGCAGGACGTGGCCGGCGTGCACGGACCGGATCGCGGCGGCCAGCGCGGGCGGGTCGATGTCCTTGTAGACGTAGCCCGCCGCACCGGCCCGGACCGCGGGCAGCACCGCCTCCGGCTCGGTGAAGCTGGTGATCACCAGCACCCGGGCCGGGTTCGCGGCGGCGCGCAGGCCGTGCAGCGCGGCCAGGCCGTCCGAGCCCGGCATCCGCAGATCCAACAGCACCACGTCCGGGCGTAGCTCCTCCGCGGCGGCCACGCCGGACGCGCCGTCGCCGGCCTCGCCGACCACGGTGATGTCCGGCTGCACATCCAGGAACGTGCGAAGCCCTTGCCGCACAACGGGATGGTCGTCGACGAGCAGCACCCTGATCGGCTCACCCATCGGCCGGCACCGCCAACCGCACGGTCGTCCCGGCACCGGGCGCGGACGCCACGGTGATCTGCCCGCCAACCGTGCGGGCCCGCTCCCGCATCGAGGCGAGCCCGAGCCGGCCGGCCGCCGCCGCCGACGCCGGATCGAAGCCGCGGCCGTCGTCGGTCACCTCGAGCACCACGAAACCCTTCCGGCACAACAGATCCACCCCCACCTCGGACGCCTCCGCGTGGCGCAGCGCGTTGTGCAGGGCCTCCTGCGCCACCCGGAAGATCACCTGCCGGGCATCGTCCGGCAACCGGGGCACGGCCGCGCCCACGAACCGCACGGCCGGCTCGTGCACCCGGTCGAGCAGGTCGACCTGCTTGCGCAGGGCCACATCCAGCTCGTCGCCGGCCAGGTCGACCGGCCGCTGCCCGACCACGATCGCGCGCAGCTCGGCAACGGCCTCGGCGGCCAGCCGGCGCACCGTGGCCAGCTCGGCCCCGGCCCGGGCCGGTTCGGTGGTCAGCAGCGTCGCGGCCGCCTCGGCGGTCAGTCGGAGGCTGAACAGCTTCTGGGTCACCGCGTCGTGCAGGTCCCGGGCGATCCGGTTGCGTTCCTCCACAATGGACAGTTCGCGGCTGCGCTCGTAGAGCCGGGCGTTGACCAGCGCGATGGCCGCGTGCGCGGCGAGCAACCGGAGCAGCTCCTCGTCCTCGGCGGTGAACCCGCCCGGCCGGCAGCTGTTGGCCAGGAACAGCTCGCCGAGGATCTCGTCCCCGTCCACGATCGGCATGCCGAGGAAGTCGGTCAGCTCCGGATGCGCCGCCGGCCACCAACCGAACTGCGGATGCTGGCGAATGTCCTTCAGCCGCACCGGATTCGGGTCGCACAGCATCAGCCCGAGCACGCCGTGCTGGCGCGGCACCGGCCCGATCGCCGCCCACTGCTCGTCGCTGATGCCGTCGGCGAGAAACTCGCGGAACGAGCCCTTCTTGTCCGGAATTCCGAGCGCCGCGTACCGGGCGTCGAGCAGCCGCCGTGCGGTGGTGACGATCGTCTGCAACACGTCCCGAACCGACAGGTGCGCGGTGACCGCCAGCACCGCCGCGCTGACCTCGCGCAGCTCGTCGCGATCGATTCCGGTCACCCGACCACGGTACGGCAGGCCGGCCCGGTCGCCATCGGGCCGAGGTCCTAGGTCCAAAGACCGAGGACCGGCCGGCCCGCGGCCCGATGGCATGCGCCGCGCGCCGGCCTAACTTCGTTGTGGTAGCGATAAAAAAGGAGGGAGACGCGATGGGCGTCGCGATCATCACGGGGGCGTCCCGGGGGTTGGGCCTTGCCCTGACCCGCGGGCTGGCGGAGCTGAACTGGCGACTGGTCGTCGACGGGCGGGACGAGGCCGCGCTGGCCGCCGCCACGGCGGACCTGGACGGTGTCACGGCCGTCGCCGGCGACATCGCCGACCCGGCGCACCGGGCGGCCCTGGTCCGCACCGCCAACGCGCTCGGCGGAGCCAGCCTGCTGGTGAACAACGCCGGGATCCTCGGGCCGAGCCCGCAACCGCGGCTGGCCGACTACCCGCTGGACGTGCTGCGCGAGGTGTACGAGGTCAACGTGATCGGCCCGATCGGGCTGATCCAGTGGGCGGTGCCGGTGCTGCGCGAACGCGGCGGAGCGATCGTCAACATCACCTCGGACGCCGCGGTCGAGGCCTATCCGGGTTGGGGCGGCTACGGTTCGGCCAAGGCCGCCATCGAGCAGGCCAGCCGGGTGCTCGCCGCCGAGGAGCCGGACCTGCGGGTGTGGTGGGTGGATCCGGGCGACCTGCGCACCCGGATGCACCAGGAGGCCTTCCCCGGCGAGGACATCAGCGACCGGCCGGAGCCGCACACCGTGGTCCCGGCGTTCTTGAGACTGATCAGGTCCCGCCCCGAGTCCGGCCGGATCCGGCTGGCCGACCTGGCGGTGCCGGCATGACCGGGGAGCTGCGAGAAATGACCACCACCGGGTTCGGCTTCCACTCGCTGCCGGCGGAGTTGGAGGCGCACGAACCGCCCGAGGCGCGCGGCCTGACCCGGGACCGGGTCCGGCTGCTGGTGGCCCGGCGGGCCGGCAATGTGGTGAGCCATCAGCGGTTCAGCGACCTGCCGGCCCTGCTCGAGCCCGGTGACGTGCTGGTGGTGAACACCTCGGCCACGCTGCCGGCCGCGGTGCCGGTGGCCGGCGGCACGCTGACCGTGCACTTCTCCACCGAGCGGCCGGACGGGTCGTGGCTGGTCGAGTTGCGCCGCAACACCGGCAAGGCCACCGAGCCGTACCCGGCCGCCGCCGCCGGCGAGCATTACCCGCTGATCGGCGGCGCGACGCTGATCCTGCGCGAGCCGTTCTCCGCGGGCCGGCTGTGGGTGGCCGACGTCGACACGGCGATGCCCGGGTACCTGACCGCGTTCGGCGCGCCGATCCGGTACTCCTACGTCCGGCAGCGCTGGCCGCTTTCCTACTACCGCACGGTTTTCGGCACCACGCCGGGCAGCGCCGAGATGCCGAGCGCGGGCCGGCCGTTCACTGACCGGCTGGTCACCCGCCTGGTCTGCGCCGGGGTGCAGTTCGCCCCGGTGCTGCTGCACACCGGCGTCGCCTCGCCGGAGGCACACGAGCGGCCCTACCCGGAGCGGTTCGCGGTGGGCGCGCACACCGCGCGGGTGGTCAACCAGGCCAGGGCGGCCGGCGGCCGGGTGATCGCGGTCGGCACCACGGCCGTGCGGGCGCTGGAAACCGCGGCCGGCGCGGACGGCGTGGTCCGCCCGGCGGCCGGCTGGACCGAGCTCGTCGTCACGCCCACTCTCGGGGTGCGGGCGGTCGACGGGCTGCTCACCGGCTTCCACGAGCCGCGGGCGTCCCACCTGGACCTGCTGGCCGCGATCGCCGGGCCCCGCCTGCTGGAGACCGCGTACGCCGAGGCGGTGCGCGGCGGGTACCTGTGGCACGAGTTCGGCGACAGCAACCTGCTGCTGCCGTAGCGGTAACGTCGGCAGGTATGAACTGGGTGGACTGGCATCAGGACTACGACACACCGGGATCGCCGCTGCACCGCAGGCTCGGCTGGGTGCAACGGCGGATCGGGGAGGCGCTGGACGCCGCGCCGCCCGGCCCGATCCGGGTGCTGTCCATGTGCGCCGGCCAGGGCCGCGACCTGCTCGGCGTGCTGCCCGGCCACCCCCGCCGGTCCGACGTGCGGGCCCGGCTGGTCGAGCTGGACCCGGACAACGCCGCCGCGGCCCGGCGCGCCGCGCTGCCCGGGGTCGAGGTGGTGACCGGCGACGCCGGGGACAGCGGCGCCTACGACGGCGTGGTTCCGGTGCACCTCGCCATCGTGTGCGGCGTGTTCGGCAACCTCACCGACGCGGACATCCGCAACACCGTCGCCGAGTTGCCTCGGCTGTGCGCGCCGGGTGGCACGGTGGTCTGGACCCGGCACACCGAGCGGCCCGACCTGACCCCGGACATCCGGTCCTGGCTGGCCGAAAGCGGTTTCCAGGAGGTGGCCTTCGACACCGAGCCGGGCTTCCGGTTCGGCGTCGGCACGCACCGGTTGACCGGCGCCGCGCTGCCCTACCGGCCGGACCGGCGGCTGTTTCGGTTCACCCAGAGCCAAGACAGATGAACGGGCGGCGCAAGGGGTCCTCGGCCACCGCTTCGGCCAGCGCCACCGCCGGGCGCACGCCGGCGGCGATCTTCGTGTGGTAGCCGATCATCGCGGTCGCGGCGGCGAGGTCGCCGACCCGGCTGATCGCGGCCACCACCGTGCGCACCCCGCCGGCCAGCAGCGCCCCGGCGAAGCCGAGTGCCTCGTCGCCCGGCCGGATGTGGGACATCGCCAGCTCGCACGCGGCCAGCACGATCTGCCCGGGCGGCTGGCGCAACCGGGACAGCTCGTGCGCGAACAGCGGACCGTCGGCCAGCTCCAACCGGGAGAACAGCGCGTTGGTCGGCTCGTGCGCCCCGTGCGCGGCCAGGTGCGCCACGTCCGCGCCGTCCAGTGCGGCCAGCACCGCCGACACCGTGCTCGCGGTTCCGCTCAACCGCACCGCGTTCGGGTAGACCGTCTGAAGTGGACCTTCCTCGGCGATCTCCTCGGTCAGCAACGGTCCCCTGGCCAGCACCACCCGCTCGCCGCTGGACCGGCTGCGCTCGGCGGCCAGCCACGCGGTCGCCGACGGGGCGACCACCACCGGACAGCCGGACAGTGACGGCAGGCTGCCCCACGGGATCGCGTACAGCGCACCGGTCGGCACCACCACCAGTTCCCGCCCGCCCGTCTCCATCCACAAAGGACGGAGCAGCTGGGTGTCCAGCGCCCTCGCCGCGGCCGCCATGTCCCGGTCCAGCGCCGCCGACAACGGCCGGATCAGCTGCCGGTCCAGCTCGCCCGCGGTCCGCGCGGCGGACCGGGCCACCACCTCGGCCAGCGCGCCCGGCAGCCCGTCCGGGGCCAGCGCGTCCAGGTCGGCGTGGAACCGGGTGGCGGCCTCGGCGGCCAGCCCGGCCGAACCCAGCCGGACCAGCCGGGCCCGGGACGCCGTGACCACCACGGCGATCAGCTCGTCGGCGTGCGTCGCGAACGCCACCAGCGCCCGGTCGCCGAGCGCGTCGGCCACCTCGGCGAACCCGGCCACCGGCCGCGGCCGGCCCCACCGGCTGGCGTACCAGCCCTGGCGCAGCACCTCGCGCTCCACCGACGCGGCCTTCCTGGCCACCCGCTCCACCGTCCGGCCGGCGACCCGTTCCAACTGGACCGTCCGGGTCAGCGAGCGCAGCTCGGTCACCTTCTCGGACAGCACCGGATCGTCGATCTCCGGCATCGGCTCGTACCGGTACACCTGGGCGCGGGTGCGTTCCAGCCAGCCGAACAGCACCCGGGCGTTGGTCCTTGGCGCCTCGAGCACCAACCGGATCGCCAGCTCGCCCAGCTCCCGGCCGTGCACCGCGGTCCCGCAGACCAGTTCCAGCCCGCCCATCCGGTCCCGCGCCCGACCCAACTCGGCCAGCCCGGACCGGGCCTCGGCCAGCGCCGCCCGGGTGTTCCCCTCGGCCACCGCCAGCTCGGCCCGGCACAGCCTGCGCAGCATCAGGTGGTCCACCGGCGAGGTCGCCCGCGGCCGGGGCACCTGGTCGAGCAGCAGCAGCGCCGCCTGCCGGTCGTCCCGGCGCAGTTCAAGCCGGATCGCCAGCAGCAGTGCCAGCGCGGTCTCGTCCTCGAGCAGCAGCGCGCGGAGCCGGTCGGCCAGCTTGACCAGGGACTCGACCAGGGTGGTCGAGATCCGGCCCGAGGCCAGCGCGGTCACGGTCTCGGCCCGCATCCCGGCCAGCGCCGCGATCGCCGCCCACCGGTCGTTGTCCCGCCGGGCGAACCGGCGCTCGGCCGACCGCGCCCAGCGCCGGGCGCCGGCCACGTCGCCGTCCAGCAACGCGGCGGCCGCCCTGGTCACCTCGGCCTCGGCCAGGTCCTGGCTGACCCGCTGCCGGCGCAGCCGCGGGAACATGTCGTCCAGCTGCCGGGCGGCCCGCTCGGCCAGCCCGGCCACCAGCAGCGCCCTGGCCTGGTCCAGCCGGGCGGTCGGCAACAGGCTCGGCGCGAACGCCTGGAACCGGCGGTCGGCCTCGTCGTAGTGCCGCAGCGCGGTCGGCATGTCCCCGGTCATGTAGGCGACGTAGCCGATGTTGTGGTGCGCCTTCGCGGCGATCTGGTCCAACCCGTGCCGCTCGCACAGCCGCACGCAGTCGAGGAACTCGTCGATCGCCGAGCCGGTCTGCAACAGGTCGATGTAGGCCCGGCCGCGGTTGAGGTAGGTGTTGGCCAGCACCACCGGATCGCCCACCCCGCTGGCCAGCGCGGTCGCCAGCCGCGGGATGGCCTCGTCGAACAGCGCGAGACCCTCGCCGATCCGGCCGGCCCGGTGCAGCAGCAGCCCGCGGTGGGTGAGCACCAGACCGTCCAGCGCGGCCCGGCCCGGGCCGGGCGGCAGCCGGGCCAGGTGCTCGCCGGTGCTCGCCAGCCGGTCCAGCCCGACCGCAGGCGAGCCGGCTTCGGCCTCGGCGTAGGCCAGGCTCACCAGGATCCGGACCCGCAGCGCGGCCGAGGCGGCGTCATCGGCGCCGAGCGAGTCGAGCACCGCGAGCGCGTCGTCGAGCAGCGCCCGACCCCGGCCGAACCGGTAGCCGCCGACCGCCTCCCGGGCCCGCTGGTGCAACGCCGCGGCGCGGGTCAGCTGTGCGGCACGACCAGCAGGCTTCCGAGAGCCTGACGTGGTCGACATGGCGCAAACAGTACGGGTCAGCCGGACAATCCCGCGGCGGACACCTCGGCCGGAACGTCCGGCTGGTCCATCCAGCCGTGGCCGATCAGCCGCTCGTCGACCTTGCTCATCAGCGCCATGGCCTGTTCGACCGAACCGCGCGGCATGGTCAGCCCGCCGCTGGTCGCGATCTGCAGCGCCACCGTCGCCGAGACCACCGGGGTCGCGAACGAGGTGCCGGCCCAGACCGCGAACCCGGTGGTGAGGTCGTCGTCGTCGGGCGCGGTGCGCCAGCGCGGGCCGAGCCCGCCGGCGTCCGGATACACCAGCCCACCCTCCCGTGGTCCCTGCCAGACCGGGACCGTGCTGACCATCGCGTTGCCCGGCGCCCACCGGCTGATCCACTCGCCCCAGTTGCTGAACGCGGCGGTGGTGATGCCCGAGGCGTTGCGGGCACCGACCGCGGCCAGCATCTCGTTGCCGAGCCCGAGCGCGGCCGGCAGGAACGGCCGGGTGGTGGCGTCGTTGCCGGCCGCGGCGATCACCAGCACGCCGAGGTCGGTCAGCCGTCGGACCGCGTCGGCCACCTGGCCGAGCTCGTCCGGTGTCGCCGTCTCGGCGTAGAAGCCGAGGGACAGCGAGACCACGTCGACCAACTCGTCCGGACGGTTGTTGCTCTGCGCCGCGGCCACCCGCTGGCGCAGCCACTCCAGCGCGAACAGCAGCGAGCCCTCGGTGGAGAACCCGTCGCTGTGCAGCACCCGCAGCGACAGCACCCGGGCCTGCGGGCACACCTGGTGGATCAGGCCGGTGACGAAGGTGCCGTGGCCGGCGTGCGAGTCGGTCAGGCCGAGCAGCGGGTCGATCCAGTCCCGCACCTCGCACGGCGAGTCGAGCGGGTCGGTGGCCGTGGTGCCGCTGGCCGTCGCGGTGGCGATGTCGGCGGCGGCCAGCGCCTGCTGGAAGGCCAGCGAGACCTCGACCACCGGGTCGGTGGTCATGTCCCCGATCGGCACGTACGGGTCGTAGCCGGTGCTGCCCCGGTCGCCGATGGTCAGCCACGGGTGCCGGCCGATTCCGGTGTCCAGCACCGCGACCACCGGCCGCCGCCCGCCGGCAAGCGACTTCGCCGGCGGCCGGACCGGCGGGGCGCCGAGGAACTGCACCGGGTTGCGGCTGCCGGTGTAGAGGGTGAGCCCGCTGGTCATCGACTGGGGATCGCCAAGCCCGCCACCGCCGGAGAACGGCGTGCCGACCGAGCCGCCGCCGGAGAACGGCGCGCCCTGGACCGCCGCGGAGTACACGCCGTGGTCCAGCACGACACCCTGGCCCCGCTCGCGGGGGAACCTGGTGCGCAGCGCCACCAGCGCGGCCCACGGGTCCGGCGCCTCGCGGCCGATCGGATCCCTGGCCACCAGCGGGACCGGCACCGACCGCTGGTTGGGCAGCGCGCCGAGCCGTTCCCGCCAGCGCGGGTCGTCCGGGGGCCGCAGCCGGATGCCCAGTCCCTCCAGCACCGGGTCGTAGTCGTTGCGGTCCGGACGGAACGACTCGGCGTCGCGCACCGGGATCAGCAGGGTGTCGGCGCGGTACACGGTGGACTCGGGCCGCCGCCCGTTCCAGTCCCGGACACAGGTGGACGGGTCGAGAATGCGCAGCCCGTGCCGTGCCAGAACGTCTCCCGGGATGGTGATGGTCTGAGACGGAGCGCGTCGCGGGTCCGTGGGCCTGCAGTCGCCGTTCGGACTGGCTTCAGCCATGCTCGCTCACCCCAAAGAAAGTTGGTTAGTTGTGCACTGCATAGGTCGAAGATCGGGAGGATGACGTAACGGGTTGCGCCGCGAAGAGGCTAGCGGACCGGCCGATAGTGTGAACCGATGCGCGCGATCCAGATCAACGAGTTCGGTGGACCCGAGGTGCTCACCCCGGTTGACCTGCCGGAACCAACCGTCGGGCCGGGACAGGTGCTGATCTCGGTGGACCGGGCCGGAATCAACTACGCCGACACGCACAATGCCGACAACTCCTACCTGGCCCCGGCCACGGTGCCGTTCGTGCCGGGCGGGGAGGTCGTCGGGCACACGCCGGACGGCCGGCGGGTGGTGGCGCTGACCGGAAACGGCGGCTACGCCGAACTGGCCGTCGCACCCGAACCGTTCGTGTTCGACGTTCCGCCGTCCATTGACGACGTGACCGCGCTGGGTCTGATCGTGCAGGGCACCACCGCGTGGCTGCTGCTCCGCCAGAGCGCGCACCTCGAGCCCGGCGAGTCGGTCGTGGTGCACGCGGCGGCCGGCGGGGTCGGTTCGCTCGCCGTGCAGCTGGCGCGGGCGATGGGCGCCGGGCGGATCATCGCGTCGGCGAGCAGCCCGGAGAAGCGGGAACTGGCCCTTTCCCTCGGCGCGGACGCGGCGATCGACCCCGCCGCCGAGGACCTGACCGCCGCCATCCGGGAGGCCAACGGCGGCGACCGGGTGGACGTGGTGCTGGAGATGACCGGCGGCCGGGTGTTCGATCAGAGCCTGCGCGCCCTGGCCCCGCTCGGCCGGCTGGCGTTCTTCGGCATGGCCAGCCGGGAGCAGCCGTCCCACCTCGACCCGCGCAACCTGCTCAGCCACTCGTCCACCGTCGCCGGCCTGTGGCTCCCGCACGCCTTCACCAAGCCCGGCCTGGTCCAGCGCGCCCTCACCGACCTGGTGCAGGCCGCCACCGCCGACACCCTGCACGTGATCCCGGGCGGCGAGTACCCGCTGTCCGAGGCCCGCCGCGCCCACGAGGACATGCTCGCCCGCCGCACCACCGGAAAACTCGTCCTCGATCCCACCCGCTGACCGCGAGTTGCCAAAATTTGGGCAACCGAAATACCCATTCGGGTGCGCGGAACTCCGAATTCAGACCCCGCGCGGGCAAATCTCGCCGAACCCCCATTCGCGACTCGGGTGGTGGGTGGGAGGGGTGGCGCGCGGGGCGGGCCACCCCTCCCGGGACGTGGGCTTGCCGAGAGTCCGGTTCGGTCAGCCGCGGTTGACGATTCCGCAGGCGAAGCGGGCGCCGGCGTCGCCGGTGCCGAGGGTGGCGGCGTCGGGGCCGGGGACGCCGGCCGCGGAGTAGCGGGTCGGGATGTTGGCGTAGTTGTCCGCGGCGGCGTGCACGATGATGGCGCTGCGGTCGGTGTCGAAGAGCAGTGCGGCGGTGAGGCGATCGGTCGACGTGGTCGTGATGGTGGTGCCGTCGGCGGCCACGTAGAGCAGCGGCAGGTCACCGGCGTGGCCGCCGTGGCCGACGCCGCCCGGGTTGAGGTGCGGCCCGGCGGAGGCGAACGGAACGACGGCGCCGGTCGCGTCGGTGGCTCTGGGGTCACAGATGCCGACCGAGTGCACGTGGAAGCCGTGGAACCCCGGCGCGATCCCGGTCAGCCGACCGGACACCGCGATCTTGCCCCGGTCCTGGACCAGGTTGATGGTGCCCAGTGCGGTTCCGTTGACGTCGCGAACCGTGGCGTGGGCGAGCCGTCCGCCGTCGGCCGCCTCGGCGGACTGCGGCGCGCCCTGGGTCAAACCGACCAGGGCGACCGCCGCGCCGAGCAGACCGAAAAAGGCGAGCGAGCGAAAAACGCGGTTCTTTGTCATGCACCCTTGCTACCAAGGGAACCCGCCTTGGCGCATGACGAGAATTACCCAGTAACCCGGAAAAAGTGCCACAAATGCCCCCCAGGTTCCCCTTTTCGGCGGAACGCTGATTTGAATAACTCGATTAATTGAACAACTAGCGAGTTGTGCCAATCGTGGCGCTGCCGAGCACCAGATCCCCGGCGTAGACCACCACGGTCTGCCCCGGTGCGACCCCCCGCAGGCCCTCGTCCAACCGGACCGTCAGCGCACCGTCCACAACGGATGCCACCCCGGGCGCCACCCCGCCGTGCGCCCGTACCTGGGCCACGCAGGCGACCGGCCCGGACAGCGCCCGCCCGGACGGCCAGACCGGCGCCCCGCCGACGATCTCCCGGACCAGCAGCCCCTCCCGCGGACCGACCCGCACGGTGCCGGAAACCGGCTCAAGGGCCAGCACGTACCGCGGCCGCCCGCCCGGCGCCGGCGCGTCGATGCCCAGCCCGTGCCGCTGGCCGACGGTGAACCCGTGCACGCCGGCGTGCCGGCCGAGCACCGCCCCGGTCTCGCCGTCCACCAGCGCACCGGGCCGCTCGCCGAGCCGGCCGGTCAGAAACGCCCGGGTGTCGCCGTCCGGGATGAAGCAGATGTCGTGGCTGTCCGGCTTGTCCGCGACGGCCAGCCCGCGCGCCGCCGCCTCGGCCCGGACCTCGCTCTTGACCGACGCACCCAGCGGGAACATCGCGTGCCGCAACTGGCCGGCGGTCAGCGAGGCCAGCACGTAGGACTGGTCCTTGCCGGCGTCGGCGCTGCGCCGCAGCTCCGGCGATCCGTCCACAATGGACAATCGGGCGTAGTGCCCGGTGCACACCGCGTCGAACCCGAGCGCCAGCGCCTTGTC
The DNA here is from genome assembly GCF_035762905.1 of Actinophytocola sp. GTDB lineage: Bacteria > Actinomycetota > Actinomycetes > Mycobacteriales > Pseudonocardiaceae > DASYTH01. The sequence goes on along the minus strand of NZ_DASUCC010000034.1, from coordinate 128,908 downwards.
CAGCAACGCCTCGAACTTGATCCGCTCGTTGCACCGCAGGCAGGGGTTCGGGGTGCGGCCGGCGGCGTACTCGGCGACGAAGTCCTCGATCACGTCCTCGGTGAACCGCTCGGCGAAATCCCAGACGTAGAACGGGATGCCGAGAATGTCGGCGACCCGCCGGGCGTCCCGCGCGTCCTCGACCGTGCAGCAGCCACGGGCCCCGGTGCGCAGCGTGCCGGGCTTGGCCGACAGCGCCAGGTGCACGCCGACCACGTCGTGTCCGGCGGCCACCGCTCGGGCCGCCGCCACCGCGGAGTCCACCCCCCCGCTCATCGCCGCGAGTACCCGCATCAGCTCCCCCACCGCGGGGCCGACTTCCGCATGCCGGCCATCCCGGCGTTGCGGGCCCTGGCCACCACCGGGCCGATCGCCTCGGCAACGGCCGCCACGTCGGCCCGGTTCGAGGTGTGCCCGAGGGAGAACCGCAGCGACCCGCGCGCGGCCGCCGGGTCAAGGCCCATGGCCAGCAGCACATGGCTGGGCTGGGCCACCCCGGCAGTGCACGCCGAGCCGGTCGAACACTCGATTCCCTTGGCGTCCAACAGCATCAGCAGGCTGTCGCCCTCGCAGCCGGGGAAGGTCAGGTGGGCGTTGCCGGGCAGCCGGGACGGCGCGCCGTTCACGTCGGAGCCGCCAGGATCGCCGTTGAGCGCCACGTCCGGCACCGCCGCCCGCACCGCCTCGACCAACTCGTCCCGCAGGCCGGCCAACGACTGCGCCCGCTCCGCCCGGGCCTCGGTGGCCAGCCGCACCGCGGTGGCCAGGGCCACGATCGCCGGCGCGGCCAGGGTGCCCGAGCGCAGGTCCCGCTCCTGGCCGCCGCCGTGCAGCAGCGGCGTGCACGGCACGTCCCGGCCGAGCAGCAGCGCCCCGACCCCGTACGGCCCGCCGATCTTGTGCCCGGTCAGGGTCAGCGCGCTCAGCCCGGCCGCGCCGAAGTCCACCGGGATCGCGCCGACCGCCTGCACCGCGTCGGTGTGCAGCGGGATCCCGTGCTCGGCGCAGGTTCCGGCCAGCTCCGGCACCGGGTTGACCGTGCCGACCTCGTTGTTCGCCCACATCACGCTGACCAGCGCGACGCTGTCCGGGTCGGCGGCGATCGCGGCGCGCAGCGTGTCCTGGTGCACCCGGCCGAACCCGTCCACCTCGAGCAGGGTCAGCTCGGCGTCCTCGTGCTCGACCAGCCAGTGCGCGGCATCCAGCACCGCGTGGTGCTCGACGGCGGAGACCAGAATCCGCCGCCGGGCCGGATCGGCCGCCCGGCGCGCCCAGTAGATGCCCTTGACCGAAAGGTTGTCGGCCTCGGTGCCGCCGCCGGTGAAGATCACCTCGGACGGCCGGGCACCGAGGGCGGCGGCGATCTCCTCCCGGGCCTCCTCGACCACCCGGCGGGCCCGGCGCCCGGAGGCGTGCAGCGACGAGGCGTTGCCGTAGCCGGCGATCGCCTCCGCCATCAGTGTGGTCATCGCGGACACGGCCTCGGGGCGCATGGGCGTGGTGGCCGCGTGATCGAGATAGGTCATCAACCCCTCAGGGTAGTCGGCACGGTGCCCGGCCGGCATCGGCGTTACGCGGGCCGTGTGGTCCGGGCCGGCCGGTAGAGCACCGCGCCGATCAGCGCCACCCCCGCCAGCAGCAGGTCTGCCGGGATCACCGCGGCCGTCGGCGCGGCCGCGGAGGCCATTGTGGTGAGCAACACGCCGCCGAAACCCACCATGACGGCGGCGAAGACGTTGTCGGAGACCTGCAGCGCGGAGGCGGCGAAGCCCCGGTCGCGAGGTAAGGCGTACTCGAGGGTGAGCACGCTGATGCTCGGGAAGGCCAGTCCCATGGCCGCCCCGGCCACCAGCCAGACCGGGTAGGACAGCCACGCCGGTCCCCAGCTCGGCGCGACCAGCGTGATCGCCGCAAGGGCCAGGCACAGCGCCAGGAACCCGGTGCGGATCAGCACCGGCCGGGACAGGTCCGGGTGCCGCCCCTGCCAGTGCGACGCGGACGCCCAGCCCAGCGCGCTGATCGTCAGCGGCAGCCCGGCCATCGCCAGCGAGTAGCCGTGCACGGACACCAGGGTCAGCGGCAGGTACGCCTCGGCCCCGAAGAACGCTCCGGCCAGCAGGCCCCGGGACAGGATGGTCACCGGCAACCCCGGCCGGGCGGTGAGCGTGCCGCGCGGCAGCAGCACCCGCAGGGCCGGGATCAGCACCGCCACGCCGGCCAGGCCCAGCCACAGGGTGCCGGCACCGGGATGCTGTGCCGCCCAGGTCAGCGCCGTGAGACCCAGCCCGGTCGCCACGGCAGCCAGCGGCACACCGCGACGCGGGGTGGCCGGTGCCGCCGACTCGTCCAGCGTGGGCAGCCCGCGCAGGGCCGGCGTCATGAGCAGCATGGCCAGCAGCGCGAACGGCGCCAGGCCGAGAAAGACCCAGCGCCAGCCCAGCCGCTCGGTGATCAGCCCGGCCGCGGTCGGACCGACCAGGGCCGGCACCACCCAGGCGGTGGCGATCAGCCCGAACACCCGGGCCCGGGCCCGCTCCGGGTAGACCAGCGCCACGAGCACGTAGACCCCGACGATCTGGGCGCCGCCGCCGAGGCCCTGCAGCACTCGGCCGGCCAGCAGCACCGGCATCCCGGTGGCGGAGCCGGCGAGGAGCAACCCGGCCACGAACACGGTCGGCCCGCCGACCAACGCCGGCACCGGCCCGAACCGGTCGCAGACCCGGCCGGCGAGCACGGTGGCCATCAGGTTCGCGGCGAGGAACGCGGTGAACGGCCACGAGTACAGGTCCTCGCCATGCAGCTCGGCCATCATCTTCGGCATCGCCGTGCCAACGCCGAGGTTCTCGAACGCGACGATCGTGATCAGCAGGACCAGCCCGAGCGTGGTCGCGCGGTACCGCGTGCTCCACAGCGGGTTGACGTCGACGGCGGTCGTCACCAGTCCATGGTGCAACCTCTAGCGCGGCCGAGGTCCAGCCGGGCGCTCCGGTACGGAATTTCCGCACGCAGCAGGGTCCGGCCGAGCGCGAGGTCCACCGACGCCTCGGCGAGCGCGGCCAGCTCCCGCCGGTCGGCGGCCCGCTCCGAACGCAGCTCGGGCAGCACTTCCAGCTCCAGCACCAGCCCGCGCAGCCGGACCACCCGGCGGATGGACTCGACCAGCGACTCAGCGCCGATGAACGCGGGCGCGCTGGTCTCCCGCCCGCCGGCCGCCCGAAACCGGAGCGCCACCGGGATCACCGGGACCCCGGCGTCGATGGCCGCCTGGAACGTCGCGGTCCGGAACCGTCCGGACGCCTGCCCGCACCAGGTGGTGCCCTCCGGCGTGACGGTGACCATGGACCCGCCGCGCAGCACCCCGGCCAGCTCCGTCATGGTGCCGGGCAGGGTGCGCAGCCGCTCCCGGTCCAGGTACACCGAACCCGCCGCCGTGGCCAGGGCGCCGATCAGCGGCCAGCCGCGCACCTCGCGCTTGGCCAGCGCGCGCATCGGCCGCACACCGTTGATCGCCACGATGTCCAGCCAGGAGATGTGGTTGTGCACCACCAGCGCGCCCCGGCCGGGTACCGGTCGCAGCCCGGCGGCGTTGCGCACCGCGAGCCGCACGCCGACCGCGCGCAGCAGGCCGCGGAACACCCGGCGCAGCACGCTCGCCCGCCGGCTGCGGGGCAGCAACCCGACCACCGGAGCCAGTGCCAGCGCGGTGACCAGCACCCCGGCGGTCCGGCACAGACGCCCGGCGGCGCGCACCCGGCCCACCGTCGGCTCGTCGCCGGTCAGGCAGCCCGGACCGCACGGCGAGGTCGGCATCCAGGCGTGGCTCATCCCAGATCCCCCAGGAAGAACCGCAGGTAGCGCCGGTCGACGTGGTCCATGCCGAGCAGCACGAACAGGTCCGCGACGCCGAAGTCGGGGTCGTGCGCGGGCGGGCCGCAGACCCAGGCGCCGAGCCGGAGATAACCCTTCAGCAGCGGCGGCAGCACGGTGCGGGCCGGCGCGGCGACGGTGCCGACCGGGAACGGGACCCGGGGCGTCACCCGGAACCGCGGTGGCGCGAAGTGCTTGTCCCGCACGGCGTTCCACACCCCGGCGGCGAGCGATCCGCCGTCGGTGAGCGGGATCGAGGCGCAGCCGGCCAGCCAGCGGTGGCCGGACAGCAGCAGGTAGCGCCCGATGCCGGCCCAGATCAGGCTGACCACGGCGCCGGTGCGGTGGTCCGGGTGCACGCACGAACGGCCGGTCTCCACCAGCGTGTCCCGCAGCGGACGCACGGCGGTCAGGTCGAACTCGGACTCGGCGTACAGCCGGCCGGCCTCGGCGGCCCGGTCCGGCGGCAGCATCCGGTACGTGCCGACGATCTCGCCGGCCGGTTCCGCGCGGACCACCAGGTGATCGCAGAACTCGTCGAAGGAGTCCACGTCGAGGCCGGGCACCGGGCTGTGCAGCCTGGCGCCCATCTCCCCGGCGAACACCTGGTGGCGCAGCCGTTGTGCGGCGGCGACCTCGGCCGGATCCCTGGTGAGCAGCAGTGTGTAGCGGGGGGCGTCTGTCCCGGTGCCTGGCGCGGCGATCAGCAGCTCGGACGTCGTCATGCTGCTGGTCTACGGGGCCGAGACGACGTCCGGGACCGTTATCCGATGACCTTCGCGTGCAGCACAGGTGAACTTCTCACCCCTTGCGCTTGGCGACCTCTTCGGTGAGCTGGGGCGCCACCTTGAACAGGTCTCCGACGACGCCGAAGTCGGCGATCTCGAAGATCGGCGCCTCCGGGTCCTTGTTCACCGCGACGATCGTCTTCGAGGTCTGCATGCCGGCCCGGTGCTGGATGGCACCGGAGATGCCCAACGCGATGTAGAGCTGCGGGGACACCGTCTTGCCGGTCTGCCCGACCTGGAACTGCGCCGGGTAGTACCCGGAATCGACCGCGGCGCGAGACGCTCCGACCGCCGCGCCGAGGGTGTCGGCGAGCTGTTCGACCACGGCGAAGCTCTCCGCGCTGCCGACCCCGCGGCCGCCGGAGACCACGACCGAGGCCTCGGTCAGCTCCGGCCGGTCGCCGCCGACCACCGGCTCGACCCCGGTGATCCGGGCCGACCTGGCCGGATCGGCGGCCGGCACGCTGACCGCCTCCTCGGCGGCGGCACCCTGGGCCGGCTCGGCCTCGAGGCCGCCGGGCCGCACCGACACGATCGGCACGCCCTTGGTGGTCTTGGACTTCACCACGAACGCGCCACCGAAGATCGACTGCACGGCGGTCACGTCGCCGCCGGAGCCCTCCAGCCCGACCGCGTCCCAGAGCAGACCGGAGCCGGTGCGCACGGCCAGCCGGGCGGACACCTCCTTGCCCTCGGCCGACGCGGCGACCAGCACGGCCGCCGGGGAGGTCTGCTCGACCAGCGCGGCCAGCACGTCCACCGTCGGGGTGACCAGGAAGCTCGCCGCGTCGTCGGACTCGGCGACATAGACCTTGGCCGCGCCGTAGCCGGCCAGCGACTCCCGGAGCTTGGCCGCCGTGCCGGGCGCGCCGACCACGACCGCCGACGGCTCGCCGAGCGCTCGGGCGGCGGTGAGCAGCTCGTAGCTGACCTTCTTGACCTCGCCGTCGGCGTGCTCGACGAGAACCAGGACCTCGGACATCTTCTGACTACTCCCCTTGCCGTTCAGATCAGCTTCTGGGACACCAGGTACGCGGCGATCGCCGCGCCACCGTCACCCTCGTCGGTGACGCGCTGCCCGGCGGAGCGCGGCGGCTTGGGCGCCGCCTCCACCACGGCCGACCACGCGTTGGCCAGCCCGACCTCGCCCGCGTCGATGCCGAGATCCGCCACGGTCAGCGTCTCGACCGGCTTCTTCTTGGCCGCCATGATGCCCTTGAACGACGGGTACCGCGGCTCGTTGATCTTCTCGCCCACGCTGATCACGGCCGGCAGCCCGGCCTCCAGGTGGATGATGCCGTCGTCGGTCTCCCGGTCGACCCGCACGGTGCCGCCGTCCACCTCGACCTTGCGGGCGTGCGTGAGCTGCGGGTAGCCGAGCAGCTCGGCCAGGATCGCCGGCACGGCACCGCCGCCGCCGTCGCTGGCCTCGTTGCCGGCGATCACCAGGTCGACGCCGTCGATGCGGCCGATGGCGGCGGCGATCACCTTGGCGGTCTGCACCACGTCGGCGCCGTGCAGGGCCGGGTCGGACACGTGCACGGCCTTGTCCGCGCCCATGGAAAGGGCCTTGCGGATCGCCTCGGCCGCCCGCTCCGGGCCCACGCTGAGCGCGGTGACCTCGCCGCCCTGCGCCTCCTTGAGCAGCAGGGCCTCCTCGACGGCCCGCTCGTTGATCTCGTCGAGCACCGCGTCGGCGGAGTCACGGTCCAGGGTGTGGTCACCTTCGGTCAGCTTGCGCTCCGAGTAGGTGTCCGGCACCTGCTTCACCAGGACAACGATGTTTGGCATTGCTCTGCTCCGACCTCCCGGCTCGCGAGCCTCCGGCACATGTTACTTGCGAGTAGCATAGGGGTACCCGCGAAACCGCGCGGGCCATCGTGATCGTGCTCACCCGATTGACACACAGGTTAGCCGTCGTCCGGGATCGGTTACCGTGCTGGTCCGTGACTGATCAGGTCGAGGCGCTGCCGCTCACCGGCGAGCGAACCGTGCCCGGGGTGCCCGAGGAGAACTACTGGTTCCGGCGGCACGAGGCGGCGTATGCGGCGCTGGCGCCGTACTGCGCCGGGGCCGTGGTGCTCGAGGCGGGGTGCGGCGAGGGGTACGGGGCCGACCTGCTGGCCCGGACCGCCCGGCTGGTGTGCGGAATGGACTACGACCAGCCGACCGTGCGGCACGTCGGGCTGGCCTACCCGGCGGTGCGCGCGGTGCGCGGGAACCTGGCCCGACTTCCGGTCCGGTCGTCCACTGTGGACGTCGTGGCGAATCTTCAGGTGATCGAGCATCTGTGGGACCAGCGGGGTTTTCTGGCCGAGTGCCACCGGGTGCTGCGGCCGGGCGGGCGGCTGCTGGTCACCACGCCGAACCGGCTGACCTTCTCGCCAGGCCGGGACACGCCGCTGAACCCGTTCCACACCAGGGAGTTGGACCCGGACGAGCTGGCCGGGCTGCTGGCCGAAGCCGGGTTCACGGTCGAGCTGCTGGCCGGCGTGCGGCACGGACCCCGGCTGCGGGCGCTGGACACACGGCTCGGCGGGTCGATCATCGCCGCCCAGGTGGCGGTCGCGGTCGGCGGCGGAGCGTGGCCGCCGGCACTGCTGGAGGCGGTGACCTCGGTGACCACCGACGACTTCGTGGTCGGCACCACGGAGTTGGCCGCCAGCCTGGACCTGCTCGCCGTGGCGGTCCGGTGAGCCCGGCGCCGGTCGGGTCGTTCTGCCTGGTGCTGCACAGCCATCTGCCCTGGCTGCCGCACCACGGCTCGTGGCCGGTCGGCGAGGAATGGCTCTACCAGGCCTGGGCGCACTCCTACCTGCCGGTGGTGGACCTGCTGCGCCGGTTCGCCGCGGAGGGCAGCCGGGACGTGCTGACCATCGGGGTCACCCCGGTGCTCGCCGCGCAGCTGGACGATCCCTATGCGCTGCGCGGGTTTCACGACTGGCTGGGCACCTGGCAGCTGCGCGCGCAGTACGCCGCCGGGCGCTGGCGGGGCGGTGACGAACTGCTCAAGGCGCTGGCCGCGAGCGAGTACCGCACCGCCGAGTGGGCCATCCGGGAGTTCGAGTCCCGCTGGCGGCACGGGTTCTCCCCGGTACTGCGACCGTTGGTGGACGCCGGGGTGGTGGAGCTGCTCGGCGGTCCGGCCACCCACCCGTTCCAGCCGCTGCTGCGCCCGCCGGTGCGGGATTTCGCCCTGCGCACCGGGCTTTCCGACACCGAGATCCGCACCGGGCACCGGCCGGTGGGCATCTGGGCACCGGAATGCGGCTTCGCGCAAGGGATGGAGCACGACTACCAGCGCGTCGGCGTGCGCCGGTTCCTGGTGGACGGTCCGGCGCTGCGCGGCGACACGCACGCGCCGCGACCGGTCGGCACGTCGGACGTGGTGTGCTTCGGCCGCGATCTCGAGGTGACCTACCGGGTTTGGTCGCCGAAGGCCGGCTACCCGGGACACGCCGCGTACCGCGACTTCCACACCTTCGACCACCCGTCCGGCCTCAAGCCGGCCCGGGTCACCGGCCGGCACGTGCCGCCGGAGGCCAAGCAGCCCTACGATCCGGAGCTTGCCGCGGCCGCGGTTCGCCGGCACGCCAACGATTTCGTCGACACCGTGGTGGCCAGGCTGACCGCACTGCGGGCCCGGCACGGCGGCCCGGCACTGGTCGTGGCCGCCTACGACACCGAGCTGTTCGGGCACTGGTGGCACGAGGGCCCGGCCTGGCTGGAGACCGTGCTGCGGGCCCTGCCGGCCGCCGGGGTGCGGGTGACCACGCTGCGCGGGGCACTGGCCGCCGGGCATCGTGGCAAGCCGGTGGACCTGCCGGCCTCGTCCTGGGGCTCGGGCAAGGACTGGCGGGTGTGGGACGGCGAGCAGGTCGCCGACCTGGTGGCCGCCGGCGCCGCCGTGCAGGACGAGCTGCTCGCCCTGCCGATGGCCGGCGCCGCCCGGGATCCGGCGCTGGACCAGGCCGTCCGGGAGGCGCTGCTGGCGCTGTCCAGCGACTGGGCGTTCATGGTCACCAAGGACTCCGCGGCCGACTACGCGCGCCGCCGGGCGGCCCAGCACGGCGCCGCGTTCAGCGAGCTGGCCGGGCTGATCCGGACCGGACAGCGGGACGCGGCGGCGCGGCGGGCCGAGCGGCTGCGCGCCCGGGACGGGCTGTTCGGGCACCTCGACGCACGGGGCCTGCGCACCCTGGTGCGAGGATCCCTCACATCATGCGCGTCCTGATGCTGTCCTGGGAGTACCCGCCGGTCGTGGTCGGCGGGCTCGGCCGGCACGTGCACGCACTGGCCAAGCACCTGGCCGAGCAGGGCCACGAGGTGGTCGTGCTGTGCCGGCACGAGGCCGGAACCGACGCGCTGACCCACCCCACCGCGCGCAGTGTGCACGAGGGCGTGCGGCTGATCCGGGTGGCCGAGGACCCGACCCACCTGGTGTTCGAGAAGGACCTGGTGGCCTGGACGCTGGCGATGGGGCACGCGATGGTCCGGGCCGGGCTCGGGCTGCTGCGCCGCTGGCGGCCGGACGTGGTGCACGCGCACGACTGGCTGGTCACGCACCCGGCCATCGCGCTGGCCGAGCAGGCCGGGGTGCCGCTGGTGGCGACGTTCCACGCCACCGAAGCGGGCCGGCACAGCGGTTGGCTGTCCCAGCCGCTGAACCAGCAGATCCACTCGGTCGAGTGGTGGCTGGCGAACCGGGCGGACGCGCTGATCACCTGCTCGGCGGCGATGCGTACCGAGGCGGCGCTCCTGTTCGAGGTGGACGCCGAGGGCATCGCGGTGATCCACAACGGGATCGAGCCGCGCGGCTGGCGGGTGCCGGCCGAGGCGGTGCGGCAGACCCGCAAGCGGTTCAGTCCGCGCGGCGAGCCGCTGATCGTGTTCTTCGGCCGGCTGGAGTGGGAGAAGGGGGTGCACGACCTGATCACCGCACTGCCCCGGATCCGGCGCACCCACCCGGGCACCCGGCTGGTGGTGGCCGGGCGCGGCCGGCAGGGACCGCCGCTGGCCAACCTGGCCCGCAAGCACCGGGTGGCGCGCTCGGTCCGGTTCGCCGGGCACCTGCCCGACAAGGAACTGGTGGCCTGCCTGGCCGCGGCCGACGTGGTGGTGCTGCCCAGCCGGTACGAGCCGTTCGGGATCGTGGCGCTGGAGGCCGCCGCGGCCGGCGCGCCGCTGGTCGCCGCCGCCACCGGCGGGCTCGGCGAGGTGGTGATCGACGGCGAGACCGGACTGTCCTTCGCGCCCGGCGACCTGGCCGGGCTGGCCGGCTGCGTGCGCGCGGTGCTGGACGACCCGGTGGCCGCCGACCGGCGCGCCCGCCGCGCCAAAGCCCGGCTGGCCGAGGACTTCGACTGGAACAAGATCGCCGCGGCCACCGCGGAGGTCTACCGGCGCACCGAGATCCGCGACGTCCCGCCGCTGGGTCGCCCGAAGATCGCCTCCGGCAACGCGTTCACCGCCTGAGCGCGCCGGTCAGTGCAGCCGGGTCAGGCTGTCGTCGCGTTCCGGGGTGGTGCGGACCGGAAGGCGCGCGACCGGCGCGGGTGAGCTGAACAGGCGGCGCGGCTGGTCGTAGGCCCGGCGCTCCCACCAGCGACCGTTTCCGTCGACGAAGAGGATCGTGGGGTAGTACAGCGCCGCCTTCTCGTCGACCTGGCAGCCGTCCGGCCAGGCGACGGTGATCGGCGGCGTGGTCACGGTCTGCCCGGGTCGGATGGCGGCGAGCACGTACGGCTCGCTCGAGCCGCCGATCGACCAGCCCACCGAGGCGATCTCGCCGAACCGCCCGACCACGTCGACCAGTCGCACGCTGGTAATCGGGCCGGTGCCGTGGTTCGTGTATCCGATCACCAGCCGCGGCGGGTCGGACTCCCGAAATCCGCACACCAGCCGGGCGTGCGCGATCTCGTTGTCCCGGCGTTCGGCATCCCGGTACCGGCCGTCGCGCAGCGCGATCCCCAAGGCCACGACGACGGCCAGAAAGGTGCAGGCCGCCCCCATCGCCTCGCCCCAGGCCGCGAACACATCGGCGTCCACCCGGCCGAAGAACCAGACGTCGGCGGCCGGTTGCGCAAGCACCACCATCGACAAAGCATCGCCGCGGCAACCACTTCACCGCAATCGGGCGAATGGGCGATGAACCCGGCTAACGCTGGTCCTCCAGCGTCCGTTCCAGGGCATCGCCCGCTTTCCTGGCCATGTCGGCGATGGCCGCCCGGCGTTCGGCATCGGCCTCGTAGTCGGCCAGCCGGTCCCGCACCACCCGGGCCGGCGCACCGACCGCGATGCCGTAGTCCGGAATGTCGCCGCGCACGATGGCATGCGCGCCGATCACCGCGCCGCGGCCGATCCGGGAGCCGCGCAGCACCGAGACCTTGGTGCCCAGCCAGGTGTCCGGGCCGATCCGCACCGGCGCCTTGACGATGCCCTGGTCCTTGATCGGCACGTGGATGTCGGAGATCACGTGGTCGAAGTCGCAGATGTAGACCCAGTCGGCCACCAGCGCGGCGTCGCCGAGTTCGATGTCCAGGTAGCAGTTGATCACGTTCTGCCGGCCGAACACCGCCTTGTCGCCGATCCGCAGCGAGCCCTCGTGACAGCGGATCGCGTTGCCGTCGCCGATGTGCACCCAGCGGCCGATCTCCATCCGCCCGTAACCGGGCCGGCAATGGATCTCCACGTCCTTGCCGAGGAACACCATGCCGCGCAGCACGATGTGCGGGTTGGCCAGCCGGAAACGCAGCAGCCGCCAGTAGCGCACCAGGTACCAGGGGCGCCAGGCGCGGTTGCGGATCACCCAGCGCAGCGAGGCCAGCGTGAGGAACCTGGCCTGTTCGGGGTCCCGTCGCGACCAGCGCGAGCGGCGCCAGCGGTCGGTCAGCGGCGAGCCCCACATCGTGGTCATGCCCGAGACGGTAGCCCAGCCGCTAACGTGCGCCACATGACGTCGCTGATCATCGATACCGACCCCGGGGTGGACGACGCGTTCGCGCTCGCGCTGGCCTGCGCCAGCCCCGAAATCGACCTGCTCGCGGTGACCACGGTGTTCGGCAACGCGTCCCTGGAGACCACGACCCGCAACGCCCTGCGGGTGCTCGCGCTGTGCGGGCGCACGGACGTCCCGGTGGCCATGGGCGCCGAGCGGCCGCTGGTGTATCCGCAGGTGCACGAGGCGGAACTGGTGCACGGCAGCGACGGCCTGTCCGGGCGCGCGCACCTGCTGCCGTCCGGCGGGGCCGCACCGGTCGAGGCGGACGCGGTCGAGTTGATGGCGCGGCTGCTGCGGGCGGCCACCGAACCGGTGACGATCGTCCCGATCGGACCGCTGACCAACGTCGCGCTGCTGCTCGCCGCCCATCCGGGCCTACGCGGCAAGATCGAGCGGCTGGTGGTGATGGGCGGCGCGGTGTCCGGCGGGAACACCACGGCGCGGGCCGAGTTCAACCTGTGGAGTGATCCCGAGGCCGCACACCGGGTGCTGGTCGAGGAGCGGGTGCCGACCGTGCTGGTGCCGATCGACCTGACCTTCCAGTGCATGGTCGAGCGGCCGTGGCTGGACCGGCTGGCCGCCGCCGGACCGCTCGGCGAGACGCTGGTCGGGCTCACCGCCGACTACGTGGCGCACTACACCGCGTTCTTCGGCAAGGAATGCACGATCCTGCACGACGCGATCGCGGTCGCCGAGGCGATCCGGCCGGGATTGCTGCGCACCAGGACCTATCCGGTCGAGGTGGACTGCGCGTTCGGCCCGAGCCGCGGCGCGCTGGTGGTGGACCGGCGGGAACCGGAGATCATCGCCACGTTCGGCTCGAAGCTGGCCCGGTCACTGGAGATCGCGGTGGAAACCGACGTCGACGAGGTGCGGGAGTTCCTGCTGGCCCGGCTGGCCGGCTGATCGGGCCGGGCCCGCGTGCCGGTGAGATAGGGAGCGCGTTGCCGGCACACGGGCCCGGTCTTGGCCAGCAGCTGGCGACCTTCCCGCCGCTGGCACCTGCTCGGTTGCGTTCTCCCGCAACGAAACCGGTTTGTTGTGCGCCGCAACATTCCGCTCCTAGCACCATAGCCTTCCGGGCCAGGCGCGGTCTAGGGCCTGCCGCACAGTTGATCACTGAGAAAGTCTCGGCCCACCCGACGCAACCTCAGGGGCACCGTGACGCAACCCAGCCACAACCAACCCGCCAACCGCACCACCTGCTGGAACCCAACAACAGCAGTTAATCCCGGAGCGGTGGTACTGCTAAATTCCGGAGAGGCGGTACTGCGGCAGCCACAGGCTGGCGGGGGCACGTCTGGCCAGCCGCGGGGCACCGCGCTCGTCCGGCGGGGGCAGGTCGAGCAATGCGCGGATCGCGCCGACCGCGTCGTCCTCGTATGCCCACACCACGTCGTCGGCACCGTGCCGCTGACCGGGCACCATCCGGGCGGCGACCGCCTCGTCCTCACCCCAGATGTGCAGCCGGTCGTAGCAGTCCGGCCAACCGAATGTGCCCACGATCACACACACTTCACCGGTATCGTCCGGCACGGCCTGAAACACGAACCCGCGGGTCCGCAGTTCCGCTATCCCATGATCAACGTTCATAGCGACCAGTGCATTCCCCCATGGGCCGGATCCTAAACCTTTAATGGTCGGGATTCATCCCATCGTAACCGCGAATTACGATTGGTGGCACCAGGAGCAGGGGCGTGTGTTCAGCACACGCCAGCCGTAGTGCGTTCCGCTGGGAACGGTCGCGCAAATGGCGCAGCCAATCGCCTGAAAGGGTAGCGACACTCCGAACAACGCCACCGGAGCACCGAGGAGAAACCGTTGCGTGAACGGCGCCGGCCCGGCCGGGAAATGGCCGTCGGCCGGCGGCGAACGGTCAGGCAGGCCGGGCCGATGGGCGATCAGGTCGCGGTGCGGGCCTGTTCGCGGAGCCGGGCGTGACTGCCGCGGTAGGCGGAGGCGTTGGGAAGCAGCGACTTCGCTATCTTGCTGGTGACGGTGTAGATCGGGTTGCAGACCTGGGCCACCGGGGTGAGGGCGGCCTGGGCGACGATCTGGTAGGCGTCCATGCGGTCGATGCCGTACAACTCGGACAGCCACCCGATCATGTCGACCTGGGCCACCCGGTAGGCGTTCTCCAGCGGGCGGGCGGCACCGATGGACATCAGGTGGGTGTCGGATTCCAGGCGGGGCCAGGGCGTCGCGACACCGGGAATAAGGTCGACGATCAGCACCGTGTTCATCGCGACCTCGACGCCGGTGCCGCACGCCTCGCCCTCACCCTGCCGGGCATGGCCGTCGCCGAGCGAGAACAAGGCGCCCTCGACATTGACGCCGAAGTAGGCCGTGACGCCTGCGCGCATCTCCGGGGTGTCCAGGTTGCCGCCGTGCGAGTCGGGCACCAGGGCCGACCGCGCCTCGAACGACGCCGGGGCCACGCCGACCGTGCCGTGCATCGGATCCATCGGAAGCCGCAGCGTCAGGTCCGAGCTCTTGGCGCGGTAGGTGACGGTGCGCGCGGCGTTGTCCAACTCGTAGATCCAGACCAGCTCGGGCAACGGGTCCTGCAGGGTGGCGGTGTAGGCGTCCGAGGTGAGCGCGCCGAAGAACGGCAGCGTGGTGGCCGCGCCGACCGGAGCGGCCGGCTCGATGGACACGAAGTGCACCGCCAGCGTGTCCCCCGGTTTCGCACCGTCCACATAGAACGGTCCGGTCTGCGGGTTGAGGAACGGGAACTCGCACACCTGGGAGGCCAGATCCCGTTCGGTGCGCACCTTTCCGGCGAAGCAGTCCTCGGTCCACAGCGAGATCACGTCGCCCGGCTTGACGTTGCGCACCGGCGCCGCGCCGCCGAAGGTCCAGGCGAACTCGCCGGGCTCCGGCCGGTACTCGATCATCGTCATCGGACGTCCTCCCGGACCTCCGGCTCGCCGAGCGTCGGTGTCCGGCCGCTGCTCAGCAGCCCGAGCATGATCACCAGGCCGACGCCGAGCCAGATCAACCCCACCACCTGCGCGGCCAGGTTCGCCTTGATCACCACGTAGCCGAGGATCACCAACCCGCACACCGGAACGACCAGGTGCCGCAGGTAGTCCCGGCTGCGGTTGCGGACCAGGTAGTGCACGATCACCGAGGCGTGCAGCAGCAGGAACGCGGTGAGCGCGCCGAAGTTGACCAGCGTGGTGAGCAGGGTCAGCCCGCTGTCCGCCCGGAACGTCATGCCGACCCCGACCACCAGCGTGATCCCGGCGACCACGAACGTCGCGTACTCCGGCACCCGGTAGGTGGGGTGCACCCGGGCCAGAATCCGGGGCAACTGCCGGTCCCGGGCCATCGAGAACAGCACCCGCGACGTGGCGGCCTGCGCGACGAGCGCGTTGGCGAAGCCCCAGGCGACCGCGGTCGCGACGGCGGTGACCACGTAGAGCCAGTGCCCGCCGGCGACCTCGGCCGCCCGGTAGAACGCGGCGCCGTCCGGGTCGCCCTCGGTCAGCAGCCTCTCCCGGTCCGGCACCAGCAGCGCGGCCACCCAGGTCTGCACCACGAACAGCACGGCCACGACGATCAGCGAGCCGATCGTCGCCCTGGCCACCTGGCCGGCGCCCTCGCGGTTCTCCTCGGACAGCGTGGAGATCGCGTCGAACCCCAGGAAGCTCAGCACCGCGACGGAGACCGCACCGAAGATCAGCCCGACGGTGAACGTCTCCGAGTCGAACAGCGGGCTGATGAAGTCGCCGGTCGACCTGCCGCCGGCCACCGCCACGATGCCGATCACCAGGAACAGGGCCAGCACGATCAGCTCGGCGACCAGGATGATCCGGTTGGTCCGCGCGGTCAGCTCGATGCCGAAGTAGTTGATCGCCGTGTTCAGCAGCACGAACCCGACCACCCACAGCCACACCGGAATCGCCGGCACGAAGGAGTGCATGGCGAGTCCGGAGACGATGTAGAGCAGCGCCGGAACCAGGATGTAGTCGAGCAGGATCTGCCAGCCGGCGATGAACCCGATCGGCGGCGCGATTCCCCGGCCGGCATACGAGTACACCGAGCCGGCCAGCGGAAACGCCTTGGACATCTGGGCATACGAGACGGCGGTGAAGATCATTCCCACCGCGCCGACCAGGTAGGCGAGGGCGACCATGCCGCCCGACGCGTTGAAGACGCTGCCGAAGATCCCGAACGGGGCGATCGGCACCATGAAGATCAGTCCGTAGATCAACAGGTCCCAGAACGACAGTGATCGTTTGAGCTCCTGCCGATAGCCGAACTGTTCGATGGTCTGGCCATTGGGCTCGGACATGGCCGGCATTAGAGCACCCGGGGGGCGCGCGGCGGAAGGCGCTGAATGCCTCATTCCGAACGCTCATCGATCGGGATCCGGCATCCGACCCCGGGTGCGCCCTGTGTGGCTCGTGTGGGCGAACTGTGTAGGGGGTGTTGGCTAGCCTCGCTTCCGCCATTCAGCCCAATCTGGGGAGCATAGATGCGTTCAGTGAGTGTGACCTGCGGACTTGCCATCATCGCCGTGCTGGCCGCGGGTTGCTCGGCCGAGAAGCCGGCCCCGTCGTCGAGTTCCGGCAGCGAACAGGGCGGTGCGGCGGGCCCGGACACGCACGCGGTCGTCTACGAGGTGACCGGGCCGGGCACCTCGCCGGCGATCACGCTCGTCGACGTCGACAAGCCGGTGACCGAGAACAACGTCCCGCTCCCGTGGAAGAAGGAGGTCTCGGCCAAGCGCGGCACCATCCTCAGCGTCATGGCGGCGCCGGACTTCAACCTGGAAGGGGCCGACAAGACGGTCACCTGCACGATCACCGTGGACGGCAAGGAGGTGGACACCCAGTCGGACGAGGTGCTGGCGTCGTGCCTGTACGAGTTGACCTGACGGGGCCCGGTCAGGACGTCCGCTCCGCCCGGCAGAGGAACGCCGTCGGCGTGCGGCCGACCCGGGTGAGCACCACGGACGCCTCGGCGGTGCCGGACAGGCGCAGCCGGGGACGCAGCCGGTTGGGGTCGACGTCCAGGCCGCGGACCAGAATCTCCAGCCGGCCGATGCCGAGCCGGCGCAGCGCCGCCCGGAGGGCCTTCTCGGTGTAGTGACCGTGCTCGAGCACCCGGAAGGCGCGGATGCCGGGCGGCGGCGTGTCGCCGGTGAGGTAGGCGATCCGTTCGTCCAACTGGCCGAGCCGGTGCCGGGCCGCGTAGTGCCGGACCAGTCCGGCCCGCACCACCGCGCCGTCCGGGTCGACGATCCACGCACCGGGAGCCCGCACCGGGCAGTCGTCCGGTTCGCCGTCCGTGATGGTCCACTGTGGACCTTCGGTGCGCAGCACGGTGGCCCGGCGCCGGGCGGTGGCCAGGCCGCCGCGCCACAGGCAGGCCTCGCGCACCTGCCCGTCCAGCGAGACGATCTCCACCTCGTCCGCCCACGGCACGTCGGCGAGGTCGATGCCGGGCGCACATTTCACCGCCAGGTCGCGCCCCGGGTACGCGGCGGTCAGCGCGTCCAGCGGGGGCGCGAAGTCGGCCGGCCGCCAGCGCCTGCGGCCGGCGGCGTCCCGGCGCCCGGGATCGGCGAAAACCGCCGTGCCCCGGCTCACCGGCCGCAGCGCGTCGGCCCGGGCCAGCGCGACCCCGGGACAGTTGTGCGCCGCCATCGCCAGCCGCACCGGGTCCAGGTCGGAGCCGAGGCAGCGCCCGGCCACCGCGGCCAGTTCGGCCAGGTCCACGCCGACCGAGCAGGTCACGTCGTGCACGTCCCGGCCGGCGAACCGGGCCGCCCGGTGCCGGGCCACGAGCAACGGGGTGGCCTGCTGCAACGCGGCGTCGGTGAACAGCCAGCGGCCCGGATCCTCCACTTTGGACACCGCCCGCCGGCGCAGCAGCACGGTCTCCAGCACCGCGCCGGCCCGGTCCCCGAGCAGACCGCGCGCCGTGCGCACGTCGGCGAGGTAGGACGCGCCGGTCAGCGGCAACCGGTCGACCTCGGCGATCTCCGCCGCCGCGGCCGCCAGAAAACCGACGTCGGCCACCGAGAACTGATAGCTCACACCGGCGCCTCGCAAGCTCGCCGCCGGCCAACCCCGCCGCCTCGCAAGCTCGGCGCCGGGGCAGCGTCCGATGGTTCGCTCGCAAGCTCGCTCACACGGGTTTTGTTCCAGTGATCATCACGTTGTAGAACAGCTCGCGCGGGGCGATCCGGCGCAGCACGTGCTCGTCGAACCAGGACAGTCGCAGCCAAGACTTGTAGGCGAACAACTTCCAGCGCAGGCCCAGCTTCTCCGGCGGAACGGCGGCCTCGAAGGTGCGCACCGGCCAGCCGAACAGCGCCGCGGACAGTTCCTCGGTGTGGGCCCGCACGTTCCGCGCGCCGGCCACGCCGGCCATCCGCTCCAGCTCGGTCGGGTCGAACGTGTGGATGTCCACGATCGCCTCGAGCGCCGCCGCCCGGGACGAGGAGTCGAGTTCGGCCTGCGGGCGCCGCCACTCCCGCAGCGGTCCGAGCCGGGTCACGTTGGTGGTCAGCCACCACACGATCCGGCCGAGCCGCCGGGCGTACCGGTCGCCGATCCTGGTCGGCTCGCCGGCGAAGACGAACCGCCCGCCCGGCTTGAGCACCCGCAGCACCTCGCGGAACGCCGCCGGCAGATCGGGGATGTGGTGCAGCACCGCGTGCCCGACCACGAGGTCGAACGTGTCGTCCTCGTAGGGAATCCGCTCGGCATCGGCCACCCGGCCGTCCACGTCCAGGCCAAGACCGGCGGCGTTGCGCAGCGCGACCCGCACCATGCCGGGCGACAGGTCGGTCACCGAGCCCTTCTTGATCACGCCGCCCTGCATCAGGTTGAGCAGGAAGAAACCCGTGCCACTGCCCAGTTCCATGGCGTGCTCGTAGGGCCAGTCCTGCTCGCCGGCCACCGCCTTGAACCGCCCGACGGCGTAGTCGATGCACCGCTCGTCATAGGAGATCGACCACTTCTCGTCGTAGGTGTCGGCCTCCCAGTCGTGGTAGAGCACGTTGGCCAGCTTGAGATCCGAGCGCGCGGCCTCGATCTCCTCGGCCGAGGCATGCGGATTCGGTGCGGGATCACTACTTTCCACTGAAGGTCGCCTTCCCCGGCCCGTTCTCGATGAACGAGCGCATGCCGGTCTTCTGGTCCTCGGTGGCGAACAGCGCGGCGAACACCTGGCTCTCCACCTTGAGGCCGGTGGCCAGATCGGTGTCCAGGCCGTTGTCGATCGCCGCCTTGGCCGCGGCCAGCGCCCGGGCCGGTCCGGCCGCGAACTGCCGGGCCCAGCGCAGCGCCGCCTCGTACACGTCGTCCGGGGCGACCACCTCGTCCACGATGCCCAGCGCCAGCGCCTCGCCGGCCTCGACGAACCGTCCCGTGTAGACGATGTCCTTGGCCTTGCTCGGCCCGATCAGCCGGGCGAGCCGCTGGGTGCCACCGGCGCCGGGAATGATGCCGAGCAGGATCTCGGGCTGGCCGACCTTGGCGTTGTCGCCGGCCACCCGGCGGTCGCAGCACAGCGCCAGCTCCAGCCCGCCGCCGAGCGCGTAGCCGGTGACCGCGGCGACGGTCGGCTTCGGGATCTCCGCGACCGCGGCGAACGACGCGGACAGCGGCCCCGCCCGCTCCGCCATGTCCACATAGGACAGCTCGGCCATCTCCTTGATGTCCGCGCCGGCGGCGAACACCTTCTGCCCGCCGTAGACGATCACCGCGCGCACCTCGGGCCGCTCGCTCGCCTGCCGGGCCGCCGCGCGGATCTCCTCCTGCACCTGCTTGTTGAGCGCGTTCATCGGCGGCCGGTCCAACCGGATGGTGCCGATGCCGTCCTCGACCTCGAGCCTGACGAACTCGCCCACAAGTGCCTCCTCCTGGTCTGGGCCGCAGGTTACCCGTCGGTACGACGACGGGCGAAGTACCGGTCGCCGACCCGCTGCACCTCGAGCGCCGAGCCGAACGCGGCCGACAGGTTCTCGCTGGTCAACACGTCCTCGAGCAGGCCATGCGCGACCACCGCACCGTCGGAGAGCAGCAGCAGGTGGGTGAAGCCGGGCGGGATCTCCTCCACGTGGTGGGTGACCAGGATCGTGGCCGGAGCATCCGGATCGGCGGCCAGCTCGGCCAGCCGGGCCACCAGATCCTCCCGGCCGCCGAGGTCCAGCCCGGCCGCCGGCTCATCCAGGAGCAGCAGTTCCGGATCGGTCATCAGCGCGCGGGCGATCAGCGTGCGCTTGCGCTCCCCTTCGGACAGTGTGCCGAACCGTCGGTCCCCCAGGTGGGCGACGCCGAGCGCCTTCATCAGCTCCGCCGCCCGGGCGGTGTCGGTCGTCTCGTACTCCTCGCGCCACCGGCCGAGCACCGCGTAGCCGGCGCTGACCACCAGATCGGCCACCCGCTCCTCGCCCGGCACCCGGGTGAGCAACGCCGCCGAGCAGAACCCGATCCGCGGCCGCAGCTCGAACACGTCCACCCGGCCGAGTCGCTCGCCGAGCACGTGCACCTGACCCGTCGTGGGATGCAGCTCGGCGGCGGCGAGGCGCAGCAGGGTCGTCTTCCCGGCCCCGTTCGCGCCGAGCACCACCCAGCGCTCGTCCAGCTCGACCTGCCAGTCCAAACCGGTGAGCAGGTGCGTCGTGCCCCGGCGAACGCCGACGTTCGTCATCCGGATCACAAGATCGTCAACCGAGTCGGCCACGCGCCCTATTCAACACGTAACGCCGGGGGCAGCGACTCGGCATGCACGATGCCCAGTCGTTGGGTGGCCCGGGTGAGCGCGACGTACAGGTCGGCCGGCCGCTCGATCCGGGCCGGCTCCACCACGATCACCGCGTCGAACTCCAGGCCCTTGGCCGCGCGCGGGGTGAGCACCGGGCCCGGCACGTCCAGCGCCAGCCCGGGCGGCGCGATCACCGCCACCGCGCCGTCCTCGCCGAGCTCCTTGATCGCGCGGCGAACCGCGTCGGCCAGCTCGCCCGGTTCGACCCGGCGCGCCCACGGCCGCGACCCGGTCCGGCGCACCGGCACCGCCGGAGTCACCTCGGGCACCACCCGCTCGGCCAGCTCCATGATCTCGGCCGGGGTGCGGTAGTTCACGGTCAGCCTGCGGTGCACCCAGCGGTCCGCCACGAACGGCTTGAGCAGGCCGGCCCACGACCGCGCGCCGGCCGTGGACTCCCGCTGGGCCAGGTCGCCGACGATCGTGATCGACCGGCTCGGGCAGCGCCGCATGACCACCCGCCAGTCCATCTCGGACAGCTCCTGCGCCTCGTCCACCACCACGTGGCCGTAGGCCCACTCCCGGTCGGCCGCGGCCCGCTCGGCCAGCGTCCGGTGGTCCAGCTCGACGTGCCGCTCGGCCAGTTGCTCGGCGCTCAGCACGTCGACCGCCCGCAGCAGCTCCTCGTCCGGGTCCTCGTCGGTGTCCAGGATCTCCAGCACGCCCTCGGCGTAGGCGACCGGATCGTCCTCCTCCGCCGCCGCCTCCGCCTCGAACGGACCGAGGAACTCGGCGGCCTCGTCCAGCAGCGCCGGGTCGGAAACCGTCCAGGCGTCGCCGGCCGCCCGGTACAGCGCCGCAGGCGCGCGGGCGATGGCCAGCCGGGCCGGCGAGGCGAACAGCTCGGCCAGCAGCCGTTCCGGGGTGAGCGCCGGCCAGAGCCGTTCCACCGCGTCCGCCAGCCGCGGATCGGCGGCCAGCTCGGCGCGGATGTCCGGGCCGATCATGTCGAACAGGTCGGGGTCGATCTGCTCGACGGCCTGCCGGGTGAGCGCCTCGACCACCTCGGCGGCGAACGTCGCCCTGGCCTGGTTGTGCCGCAGGCCGGTGGACCGGGCCTGATCCCGCGCCTTGGCGGCGAGGAACCAGTCCACGGCCACGGTCACGTCGTCCAGCTCGATCTCGATCGGGTCGTCCGGCAGCTCCTGCCGGTCGGCGACCGCGGCGGCCAGCACGTCGACCATGGTCACCGAGCCCTTGATCCGCCGGATCTCGGGCGTCTCCTCGGCGGTGGTGACCAGGCCCGGCCACAGCTCCCCGGGCGTGGCGAACACCACGTCGGTCTCGCCGAGCGAGGGCAGCACGTCGCCGATGTAGCGCAGGAAGCCCGGATTCGGGCCGATGATCAGCACGCCGGACCGGGACAGCCGCTCGCGCTGGTGGTAGAGCAGGTAGGCGACCCGGTGCAGGGCGACCGCGGTCTTGCCGGTGCCCGGGCCGCCTTCGATCACCACCACCCCGCGGTGCGCCAGCCGGATGATCTCGTCCTGCTCGGCCTGGATGGTCGCGACGATGTCGCGCATGGTGCCGTCGCGCGGCGCGTTCAGCGCGGCCAGCAGCGAGGTGTCCGCGCCATTCGCCGCCTCGACGTCCAGCAAATCGTCATGAAAATCGATAATCCGGCGTCCACTCGTGCGAAAATGCCGGCGCCGGACCAGCCCTTCCGGATGGGCGCCGGTGGCGCAGTAGAATGGCCGCGACGCGGGCGCGCGCCAATCCATCAGCAATGGCTCGTAGTCGGCTTTCTCGTCGAACAGGCCCACCCGGCCGATGTAGGCGCGGCCACCGCCTGCGTGGTCGATCCGCCCGAAGCACAACCCGGTCTCCGCCCGATACAGGCGGCTGGCCTGCTCGGACAGCGCGCGCACGACGATCTCCCTGCGGTAACGCAGCTCCGGTTCGGTCTCCGAACTGTTCCGCAGGGTCCGGTCGAGCTCGGCGGACACCGCGCTTCGCTCGGCGTCGAGACGCTCGTAGAGAAACCGCACGTATTCGCGTTCCGCCGGCAATTCCCGGTTTGACAAGAGGCCCTCTCATCTGCTATAATCAATCCACTTCAAACGGCGTTGTCGAAATTGTCGATGGCGCCGATTTTCTATTATGACCGCGTTGTCAAGGCGTGCAGCCCGCTTGCCCGGTTGCGCAACCCTGGTACCCGCCGCCGCGCCGGTGGAGATCTACTTGCCGGCATGGGACAGGGATTCGTTGCGGACACCGCGGCGCTCGCGACCCGGGTCGGCGAGCTGCGCGCCGTGGCCGGTGAGGTCTCCGGCGCCTGCTCGGCGCTCGAGGTGAACGGCGGCGACCTCGGGCCGGGGGACATCGGTGCGGCGGTGGCCGAGGTGGTCGGCCAGTGGCGGGACAACCTGGGCAAGATGACCGACAAGATCAACACGATTGCCGGCAACGTCAGCTCCGCCGTCACCAACTACGACCTGATCGAGCAGCAGGGCGCCGAGCAGATGCGCGCGCTCGCCGAGGGCAAGGTCGTCGAGTCCCAGCTGGACGTGCTGCGCGGCGCCGCCGCCGTGCTGCTGGCCAACCGGGGAGGCAAGCCATGAGCGCGGGTCGTAGCTTTCCGGCGCTCGGGTTCGACCCGGCCGAGGGCGACAATGGCGCGGTGCAGACCGCGCTGCTGTCCATCGCCACCGCGCTGCAGACCATCGTCGCCACGCTGCCCCGGCTGGAGGAGGCGGCGAAGATCACCGACGACGCCGAGTGGGGCGGCAGCGCGGCCGAGGAGTTCAGCGACCACGGCGACGACCTGCCGATGGCGCTGGGCAAGGGCGCCGAGTCGATGGGCGCGGTGTCCGAGGCGCTGGCCACCTGGGCCGGGCAGCTCGTCGCCAACCAGGCCCAGGCCGACGACCTTGAGCGCACGGCCAAGAAGCTCAAGGAACAGATCAAGGCGGCCGAGGCGGACCTCACCGAGGCGGCCGGCGCCATCCCACGGGACACCAGCCACCCGCAGTACGACGCCCGGTACACCGCCTATCTCGGCGCGGTGGACAAGTGCGCCAAGCTGGACGACGCGCTGACCCGGGTGATCGACGAGGCCAAGCGGCTGCGGGCCAAGCACCGCCGGCAGGCCGACGCGGCCGCGGACAAGATCCGCAGCGGCCCGGACGACGGGTTCGAGCCGGAGAACGACGCCTGGTACGTGCAGACCCTTGACGGCGTGTCCAAGGTGTCCGGCATCGTCTCGGCGGCCACCGCGGCGGCCGCGGCCGGACTGGCGATCACCGGGGTCGGTGCGCCGGCCGCGGCCGTGCTCGGCGCGGTCGCCACCGGGACCGGCGGGATCAGCCTGCTGGCCGGCGTCGGGCAGCGGGTGGCCGGTTCCCGCAACGCACCGGGCAACATCGACCTGCTGCTGAACGCGCTGCCGGCCCGGACGGTCACCTCGGGCGCGATCGGCGGGGTCAAGGGGCTGGCCCGACCCACGCTCGAGGCCGGCCGGCTGCGCAAGGGGGTCGACGGCCTGCGGGAGGGCGCCGTGGACGGCTTCACCGCCGCCGGCTACCCGCTCTACCTCAAGCACCTCACCGAGTACGGCCAACTGGCCCGCAAGCACGGCCTGAGTCAGGCGCTACGGCACAAGATCGCCACCGACGGCGCGATCAAGGTGCTGAGCGGCAACGACAAGCTCGCCGCCGAGGCGTTCGTGCAGTCGGTGGACGCCACGGTGCGCACCATCGAGGCGTCCGGCACCCACCTCAGCCCGGCGCAGAAGCGGGAGCTCGAGCTGCTCAAGGTGCTGGCCAACCCCACGCAGACGCAGCTGGAGAACAGCGGGATCAAGGCGACCGCCGACGCGATCAAGGGCAAGTGACCATGCGCCTCGCCATGCCGGACACCGTTCGGACGCTGCCCCTGTGCGAGCCGGCCCGGGCCGTCCAGGAGTACGCGAAGATCATCGCGGAGCTGCGGGACGCGCCCGACGGATCCGCCGCCGACCTGGAGGCGGTCGCCAGCGAGGCGGTGGACGCCGCGCGGGCGGGCGGGGCGTTCCTGATGGCCGTGGTCACCCCGCCGGACGCGGCCCCGGCGCTGCTCACCGGGGCGGTGCTCGAGGTGCCGCCGTCCTGGTCGGTGGACACCGCGGAGCTGCTGCGCGACTCGCTCGAGGACGTCGGCGGTCCGGACGTGCGGGAGACGATCACCCTGGACACCGGCCTCGGCCCGGCCGTGATCGTGCAGCGGGTGCCGGGCGCCGAGCAGGCCCGCGAGCGCCGTCCGCTCGCGTTGCAGCTCCAGGCGTTCATCCCCGAGCCGGGTACCGGCCGCATGCTGCTGCTCACCCTGGCCTGCCCGTCCGCAGCGGGCTGGGCGGCCCACCAGCTCCTGTTCGGCCAGCTGGTCGCCTCCGCCAACGCCTCCCGGCATCTTCCGCCCCCCATCGAGGACTCCTTCGAACACCACACCTACCGGCTCTGAGCCGGCGGTCGGGTCGGGTGTCGGCGGGTGCGGTAATGATGTAGGAGTGTCCGTTCCGCGTCCGCCCACCGGGGTGCTGCCCGGTCGCCCGTTCCCGCTCGGCGCGCATCCCGAGGCGGGCGGGGTGCGGTTCGCGGTCTCCTCGTCCGTGGCCGAGGCGATCGAGCTGTGCCTGGTCGGCCCGGACGGCACCGAACGGCGGGTGGAGCTGACCGAGCGCACCTTCGGCATCTGGCACGGCCTGGTCCCCGGCGTGATCCCCGGCCAGCGCTACGGCTACCGGGTGCACGGCCGGTACGACCCGGTCCGCGGCGTGCGCTGCAACCCGGCCAAGATCCTGGTCGACCCGTACGCCCGGCGAATCACGTCCGGCCAGCCCGACCTGGACAAGGCGCTCGGCTACCTGGACCATCCGATCACCGGCCGGCCGTCCCCGGTGGACTCCCTCGGGCACGTGCCGCTGTCCGTGGTCGCCTCGCCGGGCGGGCCGGACCCGGGGATCAAGCCGGACGTCCCGTTCGAGGAGATGGTGATCTACGAGCTGCACGTGCGCGGGTTCACCAGGACCCATCCGGACGTGCCGGCCCACCAGCGCGGCACCTACCTCGGCCTCACCCATCCGTCCGTTGTGGACTATCTGGTCCGGCTCGGGGTGACCTCGGTCGAGCTGATGCCGGTGCACGCCTTCGCCGACGAGCCGTCGCTGCTGCGCACCGGCCGGCACAACTACTGGGGCTACTCCACGCTCGGGTTCTTCGCCCCGCATCCCGGCTACGCCAGCGTTCCCGGCCGCGAGGCGGTGGAGTTCCGCACGATGGTCGCCGCGCTGCACGCCGCCGGCATCGAGGTGCTGCTCGACGTGGTCTACAACCACACCTGCGAGGGCGGGGTCAGCGGGCCGACCCTGTCGCTGCGCGGGCTGGACGCCCCGGCCTACTACCTGCTCGACTCGCACGGGCAGGACGTCGACCTGACCGGCTGCGGCAACACGCTCAACCCGGCCTCCCCCACCGTGGTACGGATGGTCACCGACTCGATGCGCTACTTCGCCGAGGAACTGGGCGTGGACGGGTTCCGGCTGGACCTGGCCACCGCGCTCGGCCGGCCGCACGGCGGCGGGTTCGACCCGTACTCCCCGCTGCTCACCGCGATCGCCTGCGACCCGGTGCTGGCCAGGTGCAAGCTGATCGCCGAGCCGTGGGACGCCACCCCGTCCGGCTACCGGATCGGTCAGTTCGCTCCACAGTGGACGGAGTGGAACGGCCGGTTCCGGGACGGTGTCCGGGATTTCTGGCGTGGCGCTGTCGGCG
This sequence comes from Actinophytocola sp., assembly GCF_035762905.1. Lineage (GTDB taxonomy): Bacteria > Actinomycetota > Actinomycetes > Mycobacteriales > Pseudonocardiaceae > DASYTH01. The sequence continues at coordinate 102,680 of NZ_DASUCC010000034.1, read as the reverse complement.
TGCGCGACCTGGCCTACCGGCTGTCCGGCTCGGAGGACCTGTACGCGGCCAACACCCGGCGGCCCTGGGCGTCGATCAACTTCATCACCGCGCACGACGGGTTCACACTGCGCGACCTGGTTTCCTACAACCACAAGCACAACCAAGCCAACGGCGAGGACGGCCGGGACGGCGCGAACGACAACCGGTCCTGGAACTGCGGCGTGGAGGGCGAGACCGACGACGCCGCGGTGCTCGAGCTGCGCGATCGCCAGGCGCGCAACCTGATGGCCACGATGCTGCTGTCCACCGGCACCCCGATGCTGTGCGCGGGCGACGAACGGTGGCGCACCCAGCGGGGCAACAACAACCCGTACTGCGTGGACGACGAGACCTCCTGGCTGGACTGGACGGACCCGCCGCGGGCCGCGGACATGCTGGCCTTCACCAGAAGGCTCACCCTGCTGCGGGCCGACTCGCCCGCGCTGCGCCAGCCGCAGTTCTTCGACGGCCGGCCGACCCACTCGGGCGAGCCGGACCTGGTCTGGTTCCGCCCGGACGGCAAGCCGATGACCGACGCGGACTGGTTCGACGACACCCGGCGCACGCTCGGCATGTGGATCGACGGGTCGGAGAGCCTGTCCCGGGACCGGGAGGGCCAGCAGGTGCCGGACGACTCGTGGCTGCTGGTGCTGCACGCCGGCGAGGCGCCGACCGAGGTGGTGCTGCCCAGCGTGCACTACGGCCGGCGGTTCGAGCCTGTGCTGGACACCAGCACCCCGCGCGGTGTCCCGGCGTCGGTGCGGCCGCTGCGGCCCGGCGAGATCGTGCCGTTGCCGGCTCGAGTTCTGCTGGTGTTCCGGGCCACCCGTACCACGCGCTGAGACGGCTGGCCGGGCCGGCGCCGGGCGTGTCAAGATCGGCCCATGACCCGGTCACCGAGCCTGCTGAGCTGGCGTGACCGCACGGTCGACCTGCTCCTGGTGGCGTCGTGCGGTTGTACCGCCGCGCTCTTCCCCCGCACACCACCATGTCTTTCACCAGGAGCGAATGATGACGGCCCCGGTCACCCAGATCGAACTGCACCACCATGCCCGCCTGCCCCGCCTCGCTGAGCTGCTCGCCCCCCGGCGTCCACAGTGGACACCGGCGGAGCTGCGCGGCCTGACCTCGGCGGTACTCGCCGAGCTGGCCGGGCCGACGTTCGGCCTGCTCCGGTTCGCGAGCCCGGACCGGTGGTGGACCCGGCTCGCGCTGACCGAGGAGGTCGAGCTGTGGCTGCTGTCCTGGCTGCCCGGCCAGGGCACCGCGCCGCACGACCACGGCGGCGCCGCCGGGGCGTTCACCGTGCTGCACGGCGAGCTGGCCGAGACCTTCCGCTACCCGTCCGGCCCGATCCGCAGCGTGCTGCACGGCACCGGCGCCGGGGTCGGGTTCGGTTCCGGCCGGGCGCACCAGGTGCGTAACCTCGGCCCGGGGAAGGCGGCCAGCGTGCACGCCTACTCCCCACCGCTCGTGCCGACCAGGGAATACGCGAGCCTGCGCGACATTCCGGCGGAGATCCCGCCGCTGCCGGCACGTCGCCCGCTCGCCGAACTCAGATTGGAGCCCGTCGAACCGTGAGCGAGGAGATGCCATGAGCCGCGTCGACGAGTTGCTGGAGCAGGCTCGGGCGCAGCTGGTCCGGGTGAGCCCGGACCAGGCCGAGCTGCTGCGTGGCCGGGGCGCCCTGGTGGTGGACATCCGGCCGGAGGCCAACCGAGCCGCGGAGGGCGAGATCCCGGGCGCGGTGCCGGTGGAGCGGATCGTGCTCGAGTGGCGGCTCGACCCGAACGGCGAGCACCGGATGTCCGGCTTCACCGCGGACAGCATCGTGATCGTGGTCTGCAACGAGGGCTACTCCTCCAGTCTCGCCGCCCGCGACCTGCAGGCGCTCGGCCTGCACCGGGCCACCGATCTGATCGGCGGTTTCCGCGCCTGGCGCGCCGCCGGGCTGCCGGTGGTGGCCGGTCCGACCCCCGCCGTGACGTGACCATCCCGTACTACAACGGGCTCGAGGTGGACCGGGCGACCGGCCGCCGCGGCGACCGCGGATGGATCGCCGGCCTGCTCGAGGATTCGGCGACCACGGTGCTGCCGATGTGGCGGGACCGGTGCCTGGTGGCGGCCGGGCATCCGGTCCGGTTGCGGCCGGCGGCGGCCGGTGCCGACCCGGTGCTGCTCGGCCTGGACGGCGGGCGCGCGGTGTTCGCGGTGGATCTGTCCGAACTGGACGAACGCGCGGCGCTCGAGGCGGCCGGGGCGGACACGGCGGTGGACACCCGCGGCCTGGTGCCGACGCTGTCGCCCGCGGAGTGCGGGTTGCTGGCCTACGCAAGGGGAATCCTGCACTGGAACCGCAACCAGCGGTTCTGCGGTACCTGCGGCGGGCGCACCGAGGTGCGCGAGGCCGGCCACCTGCGCGGCTGCCTGGACTGTGACCGGCTGCTGTTTCCCAAGATCGAGCCGGCGGTGATCGTGCTGGTCGAGCTGCCCGGCACACCGAACCGCTGCCTGCTCGGCCGGCACCGGGGCGCCGGGCCGGACCGGTTCAGCACCCTGGCCGGGTTCGTCGAGATCGGCGAGAGCCTGGAGGACGCGGTCCGGCGCGAGGTCGCCGAGGAGGCCGGCGTCGCGGTTTCCGCGGTGCGCTACCAGGGATCCCAGGCCTGGCCGTTTCCGGCCGGCATCATGCTCGGCTTCCGGGCCGTCGCGGCCGCGCCGGACATCGCCGCCGACGGCGCGGAACTGGCCGAGGCGCGCTGGTTCAGCCCGGCCGAACTGCGCGCCCGGCTGGCCGACCCGGCCACCGGCGGCCCGTACCGGGTGGACTCGATCGGCCAGATCCTCATCGAGAACTGGTTGGCGGACAACGAGTAACCGTGCAGGAATCCCGGACTAGCCCCGCGGGATGTCGCGCCCGGTCGGCCGGTACTCGATCAGCAGGATCCGGCCGTCCAGCACCCGGTGGTCGACCAGCTCCAGCTCGGCGGACGCCACACCCGCGAACGCCGGCTCCCGGCCCGAGGTCCCCACCAGCAGCGGGAAGGTCATCAGCCGCAACCGGTCCACCAGGCCGGCATCGCACAGCTGCCGCGCCACGGAAAGACTTCCCACGGTGCGCACCGCGACGTCGCCGTCCTGCTTGAGCCTTCGGACCTCGGCGCGCGGATCCTCCCGGCAGATCCGGGTGTTCGGCCACGCGCTGGTCGAAAGCGTCGAGGAGAACACCACCTTGTCCAACTCGGTCATCCGCCGCCACGACTCGTCGCGCGCCTCGTCCGGCAGCCCCGCGAGCGCCTCGTAGGTTCGCCGCCCGAACACCATCAGCTGCGGCAGCGCCAGCTCGGTGGTGATCCACTCGTCCAGCTCCGACCCGAAGTATCCGAAGTACCCGGGCGAGTCCGCACTGCCCGCCCACCCGTCGACCGAGAGGAACACATCGACCGTCAGCGTCTGCATGGCTGACCATCATGCCGCGCCGGACACCGCCACCCATCAGCAGCCGCCCACCCGTGGCGCGGTGCCGGTAGCCTGGATCGCGATGGGGAAGCGGAACCCGGCGGATCAGGTGGGGCAGCGGATCGGACTGCTGCTCGCCGCGTTGCTGGCCGCGCTCTCCCTGCTGTCCATCGCCGCCGGTCCGGTGCCCGCCGGTGCCGGCGAGCGGGACGCCGGCGTGGCGGCCGGCACGTCCGGCCCGCACGCGACCGCACCGTCCGGCTCGTCGATCCGGCCGATCGCGATGCCGATCGTGCCGCGCACGTCCAACCCGGCCGAGCTGGTCCCGTTCGCGACCCTGCCGCACACCGTGGCGTCGGCGGTCCTGGTCCGGTCCGGCCCGTGCCAGCACACCCTCCCGTCCGCCCTGCACCCGGCGATGCGCCCCGCGGAAGGCGACCGGGCGCCGCCATCCGGTAGCCGGATCGTCTGACTCCTTGCGGTGCCGCGGCCTTGCCGCGCCCGCTGCCGGTTGCCGGTGCGCGGATCCCGCGCGCCGATCCCCATCGTCTGTCCTCTGTGGAGGGTTTGTCATGTCGCGCACCACCGCGCGACGTGGACTGGTCGGGCGCGCCGTCGTGTCCGCCATCGTCCTCGTCGCATCCGTCTACCTGTTGCTGACCACCGCCCCGCGCCTGGGTCTGGACCTGCGCGGCGGAACCCAGATCGTGTTGCGGACCCACGACTCACCGACTGCGGTCGCCGACGCCGAGGCCACCGACCGGACGCTGGAGGTGTTGCGCCGCCGGGTGGACGCCCTCGGCGTGGCCGAGCCACTGCTGCTGCGCTCCGGCACCGACCGGATCATCGTCGAGCTGCCCGGGGTGCAGGATCCCGCCGCGGCCACGGAGGTGATCGGCCGGACCGCGCAGTTGTCCTTCCATCCGGTGCTGTCGGTGCAGCCGCCCGGTACCGCGCCGGCCGGCCCGGCCGTCGACGGCAGCCGGGTGCTCGCCGACGAGGACGGGCGGCCGGTGCGGGTCGGGCCGGCGATGTTCAGCGGTGCCGGGGTCGCCGAGGCCCGCAGCGGCACCGACCCGCAGTCCGGACCGGGCTGGCATGTCGCCGTCGAGTTCCACGACGACGCCGCCCGCACCTGGGAACGGCTGACCGCGCGGGCCGCGTGCTCGGCACCGGGTGAGCCGACCCGCCGGGTGGCCATCGTGCTGGACGAGGAGATCATCTCCTCGCCGCAGCTGAACCCGACCATCCGCTGCGGCGTCGGGATCACCGGCGGCCCCACCCTGATCACCGGCCAGTTCTCCCGGTCCGAGGCCGCGGACCTGGCGCTGCTGATCAAGGCCGGCGCCCTGCCGGTGCCGGTCGAGATCATCGAGCAGCGCACCGTGGGCCCGACGCTGGGCGCCGCCGCGATCTCCGACAGCGCCCGCGCCGCCGTGATCGGGCTCGCCCTGACCGCGGTGTTCCTGCTCGCGGTCTACTGGCTGGCCGGCTCCGTCGCGGTGCTCGCGCTGCTCGGCTACGCCACGATCTCCTACGCCGCGCTGCTGGCGCTGGGCGCCACCCTCACCCTGCCCGGGTTGGCCGGGCTGGTGCTGGCCATCGGCATGGCCGTCGACGCCACCGTGCTGGTCTTCGAACGCACCCGGGAGGAGTACGCGGCTGGCCGCACCGGCTCGCTGGCCCGCGCCGTCGACCGCGGCTTCCGCGGGGCGCGGTCGGCCATCGTGGACTCCAGCGTGACCACCCTGCTGGCCGCCGGGCTGCTGTTCTGGCTGGCCTCCGGGCCGGTCCGGGGCTTCGGCGTCACCCTCGGCATCGGCGTGCTCGCCGCCATGTTCACCACGTTGGTGCTCACCCGGCTGCTGCTGCACCTCGCCCTGCGCGCCGGCCTCGGCGCACATCCACGCTGGTCCGGCCTGACCCGCGCGGGTCGGGTCCGCCGCTGGGTCAACCGCCGCGACCCCGGCTTCCTGTCCCGGCCCGGCCGCTGGCTGCTCGCCGCCGGCACCGCCGTCGCCCTGGCCATCGCCGGCCTGATCGTCGCCGGCCCCCAACTGGGCGTGGAGTTCACCGGCGGCCGGGTCCTCGAGTACGCCACCCCGGCCGCCGCCGACGTCGAGCAGGTCCGCTCCGCGGTCGCCGGCGCCGGGTTCCCGCGCGCCGTCGTCCAGTCCTCCGGCGACACCGCCGTGACCATCCGCACCGAGCCGATGGATCAGGCCGCCGCCGAACGGGTCCGGGACGCCGTCGCCACCGTCACCGGCGCGGCGACGACCATCCGCGACGAACAGATCGGCCCCAGCCTCGGCGCGGAACTGCGCACCAAGGCCCTGATCGCGCTCGGCACCGCCGTGCTGGCCCAGCTCGGCTACCTCGCCGTGCGCTTCGACTGGCGCCTCGGCCTGGCCACCGTCGTCGCCCTCACTCAGGACGTCCTGATCATCCTCGGGGTCTTCGCCTGGCTCGGCAAAACCATGGACGGCGTGTTCCTGGCCGCCCTGCTCACCGTGATCGGCTACTCGGTGAACGACTCGGTCGTCGTCTTCGACCGCCTCCGCGAACTCCGCGCACAATCACCCCGAACCCCGTATCCCCAAGCCATGGGTCGCGCCATCCTGCAAACCCTCCCGCGCACCGTCAACACCGGCATCGGCGTCCTGTTCGTCCTCACCACCCTCCTGCTCTTGGGCGACGGCTCCCTCGCCGACTTCGCCCTCGCCCTCCTCCTCGGCCTCCTCGCCGGCACCATCTCCACCATCGCCACCGCCGCCCCGGTCGCCATCCTGCTCAACCACCGCTACCCCACCAGGGCCGGCTCCTGATCGATCCGGACTCTGGCCGGACCGGAGCGGCGTGATCTACGGTGCGGACCATGGCCTGGTTACGAATCATCGCGCGGCGGGAGGCGGAGGGGGCGCTCGCCGAGGTGTACGCGGCGATGGCGGCCAGGCCGATTCCCGAGGTCTACCGGCCGCCGCACGAGGATGCGCCGGGGATCGTGCGGGCGCACAGCCTGGACGCGGAGCTGATGCGCCGGACGTTCGCGATCTCGGGGTCGCTGCACCGGTCGGGGTTGAGCTGGGCGGACCGGGAGCTGGTCAGCAGCGTCACCTCACGCACCAACCAGTGCTTCTATTGAACGTCGGCTCACGCAGAGTTTCTGCGTGCCGCCAGCGGCGATGCCGCGCTGTCCGAGGCCGTCCTCAAGGGCGAGGACGACCGGCTGCCGGAGCGGGACGCCGCCCTTGCCCGGCTGGCCGCCACCCTGACCGCACGGCCGTGGGCGGTCACGGCCGAGTTGGCCCAGGCCGAACTCGGCACCGAGGACGTCGAGACGGCCGTGGTCGTGGTGGCCATGTTCAACTACCTGACCCGGGTGGCCGACGCCTCGGGCATCGAGTTCGACTACGCCTCACCGCTGCCGGCGTTCACGCCCCGGCGGGACCAGCAACCGGTGCCCCGGCCGGACCGCACCTCCTGGCCGGTGGTCCCCGTCGAGTTCCGGGTCCACCCGGCCGTCGCCGACGCCTGGCAGAGCTGGCGCGGCTATCTGTTCGACACCGACGAGCCGCTCACCCGGCGCGAGCGCCGGCTGCTCGCGGCCGCCGCCGCGCAGGAATGCTGCGACCGCGCCCGCGCCGACGAACTGACCGGGCACACCCCACGCGACGACCGGGAAACCCTGCTGGACACCTTCGCCCGCAAGCTCAGTCGCACCCCCTGGCAGATGGCGCCCACCGACCTGCAAGCCCTGCGCGCCGCCGGCTACCCCGAACCCGCACTGCTGCACACGATCTCCGTCGTGGCCCTGCAGAACGCCGAGTCCCGCCTGGCCATGGGCCGGTATCTGACCCGCTGACGCGCGCCGCCGGTCAGCTCGCCGCCGCCTCGACCCGGCGCCGGAGCAGACAGAACTCGTTCCCCTCCGGGTCGACCAACACGTGCCACGACTCGTCGCCGGTCTGGCCGATGTCGGCCCTGCGCGCACCGGCGGCGAGCAGCCGCTCCAGTTCCGCGTCCTGATCGCGGTCGGTCGGGTTCACGTCGATGTGCAGCGGCAGCTTCCCGCGCTTGGGCTCGGTGCTGCGGCTCAACACCAGCGTGGGCTGCGGCCCGCCGAAGCCGACCCCGGGCGGCCCGATCTCCACATCCTCGCCCTCCCGACCGAGTTCGACGTAACCGAGGACTTCACACCAGAAATCCGCCAACCGCTGCGGGTCGGCACAGTCGAGGACGAGCTCGGTGATCCTGCAGGCCACCCCGCGACCCTACGCGCGCCGGACTCGTCCGCCGAGCCGGCCGAAACCAGGTGCGGCCAGGATCACCGGCCGGCGGGACGGGCGCGGAGGTGGGCGCGTTCGCCTTGTTTGCCGAAGAGACTGAGGAACTCGACGGGGTGGGGGTCGGCGGCGCCGAACCAGTGCGGGGTTCGGGTGTCGAACTCGGCGGCTTCGCCGGGGGTGAGGATCAGGTCGTGCTCGCCGAGGATGAATCGCAGTCGTCCATTGAGGACGTAGAGCCACTCGTAGCCTTCGTGGGTCTGGGGTTCGGGTTCCCGGCGGTGGGTGCTGGCGGGCAGCACGAGCTTGTAGGCCTGGATTCCGCCGGCCCGGCGGGTGAGCGGGATCATGATCATGCCGTGTCGGGTGACCGGGCGCAGGTGCACCCGCGGGTCGCCGGTGGGCGGGGCGTCGACCAGTTCGTCGAGGGTGACGCCGTGCGCCCGGGCCAACGGGAGCAGCAGTTCGAGGGTCGGCCGGCGGGCGCCGGACTCCAGCCGGGACAGCGTGCTCACCGAGATGCCGGTGGCCGCGGCGAGTTCGGCCAGGGTGGCCTCGCGCTGCCGGCGCAGCGCGCGCAGCCGGGGGCCCACCGCGTCGAGTGCGCCGTCGAGGTCGTCGTCCACCCGGCCGAGTTTGCCATATCGGCAACTTAGTTTGCCAAACCGGCCGGCTCCGGGGCATGGTCGGCGGCCAAGGAGGTGGTCACGATGACCGAACAGGACTACGACGTGGTGGTGATCGGCGGCGGCGCCGCGGGGTTGTCCGGGGCACTCATGCTGGCCCGGTCGCGCCGGTCGGTGCTGGTGATCGACGCCGCCGACCCGCGCAACGCGCCGGCCGGCGCGGTGCACGGGCTGCTCGGCCGAGACGGCACACCGCCGGCCGAGTTGCTGGCCCGCGGCCGGGCGGAGGTCCGGTCGTACGGTGGGCAACTGGCGACCGGCGAGGTGCGCACCGTGGACCGCGCCGCCGGCCGGTTCGCGGTGACCCTGGCCGACGACCGGACGGTTCTGGCCCGCCGGCTGCTGGTCGCCACCGGGCTGACCGACCGGCTACCCGACATCCCGGGGCTGCGCGAGCGGTGGGGCCGGGACGTGGTGCACTGCCCGTACTGCCACGGCTGGGAGGTGCGCGACCAGCCCATCGGCGTGCTGGCCACCGGGCCGATGGCGATGCATCAGACGCTGCTGTTCCGGCAGCTGAGCGCCGACGTCGTGTACTTCTCGCACACCCGGCCGCCGACCCCGGACGAGGCCGAACAGCTCGCCGCCCGCGGCATCCGCGTGGTGGACGGCGAGGTGGCGGCGGTGGACGTCGCCGGGGACCGGATCACCGGCGTGCGGCTGCGCGACGGCACCGTGGTCGCCCGCGGGGTGCTCGTCGTCGCCACCCGGATGACCGCGCGCACCGGCCCGCTGGCGGCGCTGGGCCTGCGGGCCGAGGAGCACCCGTCCGGGATGGGCGAGCACATTCCGGCCGACGCCACCGGCCGAACCGGCGTCCCCGGGGTCTGGGTCGCCGGCAACGTCACCGATCTGTCCGCCCAGGTCGGTACCGCCGCGGCGGCCGGCGCCACCGCCGCCGCCCAGATCAACGCCGACCTGGTCGCCGAGGAAGCCCAGCAGGCCGTCGCCGCCGCCCGCGGCCGGTTCCCGGCCGGCTCCGAGTCGCGGCCGGCCGAGCCGGCGGCCGGCAACCGGCGGCACGGTAGGTAGCACACCTGGGGGTAACTGGAGTGCCGTTGCCCTTTTGGTCGCGCGGTGGGTCATGGGGCCGGCCGACGCGACGGCGTAGCGTCTGTAGATCGTGGGGTGGTTGAGTCCTGCGCGGGCGCTCGTACTGGTCACGGTGGTTACCCTCGTGGCCGTTGAGTGGTCGGCGCGGGGGATCGCCCTCGGGTTGGCCGGCGCCGTGCTCGGCGTGCTGGTCGGGCTGGTCGGGCTGCAGGCCGGCATGCTGGCCGGCGCGCTGCTGCTCGGGGTGCGGGTGCACCGGGTGGTGATCGGGTTCGGGCCCCGGCTGTTCGAGTGGGGCAGCGCGGCGCGGCCGGTGGTGCTGCGCGCGGTTCCGCTGCTGCTGTCCGTGTCGGTGGGACCATGGCGGGCGCCGGTGCGGCCGCGGATGTGGGGCGCGGCCCTGTGCTCGGCCCTCGGCGGGGCGGTGGCGGCCGGCGTCGCGGTGGGTTCGGCCGTCCAGACCGACCAGGCGGTCGCGCACGGGGTGGCGATCACCAGCTGCCTCGTGGTGGCGTACGCGCTGGTGCCGCGCAAGACGGCCAGCTCGACCTCGACCGGGTGGCTGCTGTTCCGGCTGCACAAGCTCTCCGGCCGGGAGGTGCGCCAGCTGGAGGCGGCGCCGCTGACCGGCCAGGCCGTGGACGCCGCGCGCAACGGCGATCTGGTCACCGCCGAGCGGATGGCGCTGCGGCTGGCCAAGCTCTACCCCGACCTGCGCACCGCGATCGCCGCCCGGATCGTGGTGCTCGAGGCGCAGGGCCGCTACGTCGAGGCGATGGTGCTTGCGGTGAAGCTCGCCTCCCAGCTCGACCAGGAGCCGCACGAGGCCGCGGTGTCGTTCGCCGCGCTCGCCGGACTGGCCTGCACCACCGTGGAGGCCGGCCAGCTCGACTCGGAGCTGGGCCTGTCCACCGCATCGACGGCGCTGTCCAACGCCGAGACCCTCGGCTACCCCAGCCACAAGCTCAACGGCTGCCGGGCCCTGCTCGCCCTGCTGCGCGGCAACCTCGACCGGGCGATCTCCCTCGCCCGCCTGGCCGCGGGCGCCGGCGACGACGTGCTCGGCCGCGCCGACGACCTGGCCACCCTGGCCCGTGCGCACATGGCCGCCGGTGACAACCGCGCCGCCCGCGCCATCATCGGCGAGGCCGAGAAGCTGGTCCCCTGGTGGCCCCGGGTGGCCAGCACCCGCAGCCGCCTCGAGGTGTGCTGAGCGGGACGCCTCAGGCGAGCACCACGCGGCTCAGCTCGGCCGGGGTGGCGAGCAGTTCGTGCCGGGGCAGCACGCGCGCGGTGACGCCGATCGAGCCGGTGTGCGGGAGCGCGAGCTCACCGGCGTAACGGCCGTCCGGCTCCGGGCTCATGGTCGCGGTCACCACGTCGATCAGCTCGTCGGTGTCACCGACCCGGCCCACCACGGCCTGCACCTCGACGTCGGCCGGGTCCAGGCCGGCCAGGTCGACCCTGGCGTACACCCGGATCCGCTGCCCCACCACCGGCGCGCCGCCGTCGTCGATGCTCAGCTCGGTGTCGGTGATCCGGATGTGCGGCCAGGCCCCGGCCAACCGCGCCCGGTACGCGGCCAGGTCGCGCGCGAGCTTGTAGCCGTCCGAGGTGGCCCGGCCGACCGCGGTGGCCGCCGGGGTGTAGTGCGACTCCACGTACTCCCGCACCATCCGGGACGCCTGCAGCCGCGGCCCGAGCGAGGCCAGCGTGTGCCGCACCCGGGCCAGCCACCTGGCCGGCACGCCGTCGTCGCCGCGCTCGTAGAACAACGGCGCCACCTGCGCGCCGATCAGCTCGTAGAGCGCGGCCGCCTCCAGGTCGTCGCGCCGCACCGGATCGCTCACGCCGTCCGCGGTCGGGATCGCCCAACCGTTGGTGCCGTCGGAAAGCTCGTCCCACCAACCGTCCCGAATGGACAGGTTCAGGCCGCCGTTCAACGCCGACTTCATCCCCGAGGTGCCGCACGCCTCCAGCGGCCGCAACGGGTTGTTCAACCACACGTCGCAACCCCAGTACAGGTACCGGGCCATCGACATGTCGTAGTCCGGCAGGAACACGATCCGGTGGCGCACCTCGGGATCGTCCGCGAACCGCACGATCTGCTGGATCAGCGCCTTGCCGCCGTCGTCGGCCGGGTGCGACTTGCCGGCCACCACCAGCTGCATCGGCCGCTCCGGGTGCAGCAGCAACGCCTTGAGCCGGGCGGGATCGCGCAGCATCAGCGTGAGCCGCTTGTACGTGGGCACCCGGCGGGCGAAGCCGACGGTGAGCACGTCCGGGTCGAACACGGTCTCGGTCCAGCCAAGCTCGAGCGCGGACGCGCCGCGCTGCAGCCAGGCCGCCCGCACCCGCCTGCGCACCTCGTGCACCAGCCGCTCGCGCAGCCCGCAGCGCAGCTCCCAGAGCTGCGCGTCGGTCGCCGGCCGCAGCCCGTCCGGCCCGATCTCCGCGCCCGGCTCCGATTCGCCGAGCAGGCTGGTCATCTCGCGCGCCGCCCAGGTCGGCCCGTGTACGCCGTTGGTTACCGAGCTGATCGGCACCTCCTCGGTGTCGAAGCCGCGCCACAGGTTGCCGAACATCTCCCGGCTGACCTGACCGTGCAGCCGGGACACCCCGTTGGCCCGCTGGGCCAGCCGCAGTCCCATGTGCGCCATGTTGAACATGCCGACGTTCTCCTCGGCGCCCAACGCGAGCACCCGGTGCACGTCGATGCCGGGCAGCAGCGAGCCGTCGCCGAAATAGTGCTGCACCAGGTCGATCGGGAACCGGTCGATGCCCGCCGGCACCGGGGTGTGCGTGGTGAACACGGTCCCGGCGCGCACCGAGGACAGCGCCTGGTCGAAGTCGAGCCCCTCGCCGGAGACCAGCTCGCGCACCCGCTCGAGGCCGAGGAACCCGGCGTGCCCCTCGTTGGTGTGGAACACCTCCGGCTGCACGTGGCCGGTCAGCTCGCAGTAGGTGCGCACCGCCCGCACGCCGCCGATCCCGGCCAGGATCTCCTGCCGGATCCGGTGGTCCTGGTCGCCGCCGTAGAGTCGGTCGGTCACGCCGCGCAGGTCGTCGTCGTTGTCCTCGATGTCGGAGTCCAGCAGCAGCAACGGAACCCGGCCGACGCTGGCCTTCCAGATCCGGGCCCGCAGGATCCGCGAGCCGGGCATGGACACGTGCACGAGGATCGGCGCGCCGGACGGCTCGACCAGCGGCTCGAGCGGCAACGCGTTCGGGTCGATCACCGGGTAGTGCTCGACCTGCCAGCCGTCCAGGGACAGCGACTGGCGGAAGTAACCCAACCGGTAGAGCAGCCCGACGCCGATGAGCGGCACCCCCAGGTCGGACGCGGCCTTGAGGTGGTCGCCGGCCAGCACGCCGAGGCCACCGGAGTAGTTCGGCAGCGCCTCGGTGACGCCGAACTCCATGGAGAAGTACGCGATCGAGTCGGGCATCCGCACCGGACCGTGGTCCTGCGCGTGCAGCTCGCCGACCCGCCGCTGGTACCACCGCGGCTCGGTCAGGTAGCTGCGCAGGTCGTCGCACACCGCCGAGGTTCTGGCCAGGAACTCGGAGTCGGCGGCCAGCGCCTCGAGCCGCTCGGCGGGAACCGAGGCGAGCAGCCGCAGCGGGTCGCCCAGCCGCTCCCAGGCCCGCGGGTCGACCGCGGCGAACAGATCCTGGGTGGGCGGGTGCCAGGTCCAGCGCAGGTTGGTGGCCAGCGTCCGGAGCTCGGCCAACGGTTCCGGCAACCCGGCCCGCACGGTGAAACGACGTACTGCTCTCATCCTGGCGACCTTAGAGCACCCACGATGATCCGGATTCGACGACCTGTATCGAGCAAGCACCCCACCGGCCGGGCAGACTTGTAGCAGAGTGCCGACGAGGACGGAGGGCACCGCCGGTGAGTGGCCGACTGGGCATCGACGACGTCGTCCCCGTGGTCAGCTGTGGCCGTTACCCCGCGAAGGCGGTGGTCGGCGAGCACGTTCCGGTGTTCGCGACGGTGTGGCGCGAGGGACACGACGCGGTGGCCGCCACGGTCGCCTGGCGCGGCCCGAACGACGGGTCGGAGCGGCGGACCCGGATGGTGCCGCACGGCATCGGGCTGGACCGCTGGACGGCCACGATCGTCCCGGACGCGCCGGGTTCCTGGACGTTCCGAGTGGACGCCTGGAGCGACCCGTGGGCGACCTGGCGGCACACGGTCGAGGTGAAGGTCGCCGCGGCGCAGGGCCCCGAGGAACTGGCCAACGACCTGGAAACCGGGGCCCGGCTGCTGGAGCGCGCGGCCAAGGAGGTGGCCGGCACGCCCAACGCCGAGGAGGAGCGCGGCCTGCTGCTGGCCGCGGCGGAGTCGCTGCGCCAGACCCGCCGCCCGCTGCCGGCCCGGATCGCCGAGTCGATGTCCGAGCCGGTGCACCGGCTGATGGTCGAGCGGCCGATCCGCGAGCTGGTCACCGCGGGTGACGAGTACGAGATCCAGGTGGACCGGACCCGGGCGCTGTTCGGCTCCTGGTACGAGCTGTTCCCCCGGTCGACCGGCGGGGTGGACGAGGCGGGCAAGCCGGTGCACGGCACGTTCCGCACGGCCATGGACGAGCTGGACCGGATCGCCCGGATGGGCTTCGACATCGTCTACCTGCCGCCGATCCACCCGATCGGCCGGTTCAACCGCAAGGGCCCCAACAACAGCGTGATCTCGGTGCCGGAGGACGTCGGCTCGCCGTGGGCGATCGGCGCGGCCGAGGGCGGGCACGACGCGATCCATCCCAAGCTGGGCACGCTGGCCGACTTCCGGGCGTTCGTGGCGCGGACCCGCAAGCTGGGCATGGAGGTGGCGCTGGACTTCGCGCTGCAGTGCGCGCCGGACCATCCGTGGGTGCGGGCGCACCCGGAGTGGTTCACCACCCGGCCGGACGGGACGATCGCCTACGCGGAGAACCCGCCCAAGAAGTACCAGGACATCTACCCGCTGAACTTCGACAACGACCCCGAGGGCGCCTACGCCGAGATGCTGCGGGTGGTGCTGCACTGGGTGGCGCAGGGGGTCCGGGTGTTCCGGGTGGACAACCCGCACACCAAGCCGCCGGACTTCTGGCACTGGCTGATCGGCAAGGTCAAGGCGGTCGAGCCGGACGTGCTGTTCCTGTCCGAGGCGTTCACCCGGCCGGCTCGGCTCTACGGCCTTGCCCGGCTGGGGTTCACCCAGTCCTACACGTACTTCACCTGGCGCACGCACAAGCAGGAGCTGATCGAGTTCGGGATGGAGCTGGTCGAGCACGCCCACGAGGCGCGGCCCAACCTGTTCGTGAACACCCCGGACATCCTGCACGCGTCGCTGCAGTACGGCGGCCCGGCGATGTTCGCGTTACGGGCGGCGCTGGCCGCGACGCTGGCCCCGAGCTGGGGTGTGTACTCCGGCTACGAACTGTTCGAGCACCAGGCGGTGCGCGAGGGCAGCGAGGAGTACCTGGACTCGGAGAAGTATCAGCTGCGGCCGCGGGACTTCGCCGGGGCGCTCGCCGACGGGCGCTCGCTCGAGCCGTGGATCACCCGGCTGAACTCGGTCCGGCGCGCGCATCCGGCCCTGCAGCAGCTGCGCACGCTGCGGTTCCACGACATCCAGAACCACGCGATGATCGCCTACTCGAAGGTGGACCCGGGCTCCGGCGACACCGTGATCGTGGTGGTCACGCTGGACTCGCAGCACCCGCAGGACGGCACCCTGTGGCTGGACCTGCCCGCGCTCGGGATCGACTGGTCGGACCGGTTCACCGTGCGCGACGAGGTCAGCGGCGAGACCTGGGAGTGGGGCCAGGCCAACTACGTGCGGCTCGACCCGCACCACGCGGTGGCGCACATCCTGAGCGTGATCAAACCGTCCGCACGCCATACGTAAGCCTCTAGTCGCGGAGGGTGATCAACACTTAGGGTCAGCGCATGCTTACCCGACCCTGCACCATTCTGTCCGCTGCCGTTTTAGGCATCGCCGCGTTGGTGGTCACCCCGTCCGCCACCGCGGCGCCGGCTCCCGCGCCGGCCCCCGCTCCCGTGCCCGCCATCGAACTCGGCTGCGGCGAGGACGCACACGCCGCCGCCCGCTCACGCCCCGGCCACGCCGCGGTGGAACGCAACGAGGTCAGCCCCGCCGAGGCCGCCGCGATGGAACGCGCGCTGCACGCCAAGCTCGCCAGCACCGGCGGGTTCCGGGTCGCCGCGGCCACGATCCCCGTGGTGTTCCACGTGGTCTCCGCGACCAACGGCACCGGCAACGTCTCCGACGCCGCGATCGCCGCGCAGATCGCCGAGATGAACCAGAACTTCGCCGGCCAGGAGGCACCCGGCGTCGCCGCCAACACCGGGTTCTCCTTCGTCCTGCAGTCCACCCGCCGGCACGTCAACAACGCCTGGTTCAACGACCCCGACTCGGCGGCCGGTGAGCGGGCCCTGAAGACCGCCACCCGGGTGGGCGACGCCGGCACGCTCAACATCTGGTCCACCAACACGAGTTTCCTCGGCTACGCCACCTTCCCGTCCAGCTACGCCAGCGCGCCCAGCCTGGACGGTGTCGTGATCCAGTGGGGCTCGCTGCCCGGCGGCCCGATCGCGAACTTCAACCTCGGCAAGACCGCCACCCACGAGGTCGGCCACTGGCTCGGGCTGTTCCACACCTTCCAGGGCGGCTGCAGCACGACCAACGACCGGGTCGCGGACACGCCCGCGCAGCGCAGCCCGACCGACGGCTGTCCGGTGGGCAAGAACACCTGCTCGGCAGCGGGTGTCGACCCGATCCACAACTACATGGATTACTCCTTCGACAGCTGCTACAACCAGTTCACTCCCGGCCAGTCCACCCGCATGAACAGTTCCTGGAACGCCTTCCGGGCCTGACTGGCAATCGGCGGGCCCGTCGGGAATGATCACTCCCGCCGGGCCCGCCAGACCTGTTGTCCTGCGAGATCCGTCCGGCGTGATAACGATGGACACGACCAATGACGGCCGCGCAGGAATGGGTCTGAGATGACGGAGCCCTTAGGCGAACCACGTCCGGATGCGGCGCTCGGCCTGGCCGGCGTCCCGCATACCGGCGAGGCGTTCACCGAGGACGGTCACCTGATCGAGCCGCAGGCCGGCGACTTCCGGCACGCCCGCGCGGCGCAGCCGGACCCCGCCTGGTACCAGACCGCGGTGTTCTACGAGGTGCTGGTCCGGGCGTTCAACGACTCCAACAACGACGGCACCGGCGACCTGCGCGGGCTCGCCGACAAGCTGGACTACCTGGACTGGCTGGGCATCGACTGCCTGTGGCTGCCGCCGTTCTACGCCTCGCCGCTGCGCGACGGCGGCTACGACATCAGCGACTTCCGCGCCGTGCTGCCCGAGTTCGGTGACGTCGACGACTTCGTCTACCTGCTGGACCAGGCGCACCGGCGGGGCATCCGGGTGATCACCGACCTGGTGCTCAACCACACCTCCGACGCCCACCCGTGGTTCCAGGAATCCCGCAATCACCCGGGCGGCCCGTACGGCGGCTACTACGTGTGGGCCGACCATGACACCGGCTACCCCAAGGCACGGATCATCTTCGTCGACACGGAGAGCTCCAACTGGACCTACGACCCGGTGCGCGGCCAGTTCTACTGGCACCGGTTCTTCTCCCACCAGCCGGACCTGAACTACGAGAATCCCGATGTCCAGGAGGCGATGCTGGACGTCCTGCGGTTCTGGCTGGACCTGGGCATCGACGGGTTCCGGCTGGACGCGGTGCCCTACCTGTTCGAGGCCGAGGGCACCAACTGCGAGAACCTGCCGCGCACGCACGAGTTCCTCAAGCGCTGCCGCAAGGTGGTCGACGACGAGTACCCGGGCCGGGTGCTGTTGGCCGAGGCCAACCAGTGGCCGGCCGACGTGGTGGAGTACTTCGGCGACCCGGGCTCCGGCGGCGACGAGTGCCACATGGCCTTCCACTTCCCGCTGATGCCGCGGATCTTCATGGCCGTGCGGCGCGAGTCCCGGTTCCCGATCTCGGAGATCCTGGCCCAGACCCCGCAGATCCCTTCGCACTGCCAGTGGGGCATCTTCCTGCGCAACCACGACGAGCTGACCCTGGAGATGGTCACCGACGAGGAACGCGACTACATGTACGCCGAGTACGCCAAGGATCCGCGGATGAAGGCGAACATCGGCATCCGGCGCCGGCTGGCCCCGCTGCTGGACAACGACCGCAACCAGCAGGAACTGTTCACCGCGCTGCTGCTCTCGCTGCCCGGCTCGCCGGTGCTCTACTACGGCGACGAGATCGGCATGGGCGACAACATCTGGCTGGGCGACCGGGACGGGGTGCGCACCCCGATGCAGTGGACCCCGGACCGCAACGCCGGGTTCTCCCGCTGCGACCCCGGCCGGCTCTACCTGCCGGTGATCATGGACCCGGTCTACGGCTTCCAGGCGCTCAACGTGGAGGCCCACTCCAACAACGGTTCCTCGCTGCTGCACTGGACCCGGCGAATGCTGCAGGTCCGCCGCGAGCACGCCGCGTTCGGGCTCGGCGACTTCACCGAGCTGGGCTCGTCCAACCCGAGCGTGCTGGCCTACCTGCGCCGCTGGGTGGACCCCAGCACCGGCGACGAGGACCTGGTCGTCTGCGTGAACAACCTGTCCCGGTTCCCGCAGCCGGTCGAGCTGGACCTGTCCGACCAGACCGGCCGGATCCCGGTCGAGCTGACCGGTGGCGTGGGCTTCCCGCCGATCGGCGAGCTGCCCTACCTGCTGACCCTCCCCGGACACGGGTTCTACTGGTTCCAGATCACCAATCAGGGGGAGGAAGGCGAAGTGCGGTGAGGGAGATTCAGCCTGAGGAACTGGTCGCCGATCTGCACGAGGCGCTGCGCCGGTGGCTGCCCGAGCAGCGCTGGTTCGGGCAGAAGGGCCGGGGCGTCGACGAGATCCGCACGGTGCGCGCGGCGACGGTCATCGACGGCGAGCCTGCCCTGGTGCACGCGCTGGTCGAGGTGAGCGGCGGCGACGTCTACCAGCTCATGATCGGAGTGCGGGAACACCTGAGCGACGTGCTCGGGCACGCGGCCATCGGGCGGTCCGGCGAGCTGTACGCCTACGACGCGCCGCACGACCCGGAGCTGATGGGCCGGCTGCTCGACCTGGTCGTCGCCGGGGAGGACCGCGCCGGGCTGCTGTTCCGCACCGAGCCGGACGCCGAGGTGGAACCCGGCATGCGGGCCCGGCCGGTCGGCGTCGAGCAGAGCAACACCTCGGTGATCTACGGCCAGGACTACATCCTCAAGCTGTACCGCCGGGCGTCCGTCGGCAACAGCCGGGATCTCGAGCTGCATCGTGCGCTGCGCGCCGCGGGCAGCGTGCACATCGCCAACCCGCTCGGCGCCGTGCACGGCTCGCTGACCGGCAGGTCGGTGGTGCTGGCGTTCCTGCAGCGGTTCCTGTCCGACGGCGTGGAGGGCTGGGCGACGGCGACGGCGAGCGTGCGGGACCTGCTGGCCGAGGGCGACCTGCACGCCGACGAGGTGGGCGGGGACTTCGCCGGGGAGGCGGCCCGGCTGGGCACGGCGGTCGCCGAGGTGCACGCCGACCTGGCCAGCGTGCTGGGCAGCGAGCAGGTCGGGGTGGAGCAGATCGCGGCCGAGGTGGACGCCATGCACGCCCGGCTGGACGCCGTGCTTGCCGAGGTGCCGGAGCTGCGGGAGCACGCCGAGGTGCTGCGCATGGCGTTCGACGAGGTCCGCTCGATCGAGGAGCCGGTCGTTGTCCAGCAGGTGCACGGCGACCTGCACCTTGGCCAGGTGATGCGCAGCACGATGGGCTGGGTGCTGATCGACTTCGAGGGCGAGCCGGCGGCCAGCCCGCAGCAGCGGCTGCTGCCCCGCTCGCCGCTGCGGGACGTGGCCGGGATGCTCCGCTCGTTCGACTACGCGGCGTTCCACCTGCTGGCCGGGGCCGAGGAGGACCGCCAGCTGCTGACCAGGGCGACCGAGTGGTCCGACCGAAACCGCAGCGCGTTCTGCGAGGGGTACGCCAAGGTGGCCGGCGACCCACGGGACCAGTACCGGCTGCTGCGCGCGTTCGAGCTGGACAAGGCGGTCTACGAGGTGGCCTACGAGCACCACAACCGCCCGGACTGGCTGCCCATCCCGCTGGTGGCGATCCGGCGCGAGTCTTTTCGGGTGGCCTGACGCCGTCGACTTTCGGAAATGCGGCGACTCTGGTTAACCTGATCGACACGGCCAGTAACTGTGAGTGGACGGATCGGGGTGTCCCTATGCGGATCTCGGATGTGCTGCGCAGCAAGGGTTCGACCGTGGCGACGGTCGAGCCCGGGCTCTCGGTCGCCGGGCTGGTCGCCCAGCTGGCCAGGCACAACGTCGGCGCCATGGTCGTCACCAAGGACGACAAGGTGGTCGGCATCGTGTCGGAGCGTGACGTCGTGCGCCAGTTGCACGAGCGCGGCACCGCCCTGCTCGACTCCCGGGTCATGGACATCATGACCACCTCGGTGGTCACCTGCCTGCCCACCGACAGCGTCGACAGCCTGGCCGCCACCATGACCGAGCGCCGGATCCGGCACATGCCGGTGGTGCAGGACGGCACCCTGATCGGCATCGTCAGCATCGGCGACGTCGTCAAGAGCCGGATCGGCGAGCTGGAAAGCGACCGCGAGCAACTCGAGTCCTACATCGCCGGCGGCTGACCGGTTGCGGTTTCCGCCGAACCCGAACCGGCGTCTCGGTTGCCGGAATCGGGGACTCGCGCACGTTGATCGGCGGTGTTGAGCGTGCGGGTTGGCCGGACGGCAGAATTGGCGGCGTGAAGAAGCAAGGGCTGCGACCGGCACTCCCCCCGTCCGAGGATCTCGAGCGGCTGCTCGGCGGCGCGCACCACGACCCGCATTCGGTCCTTGGCGTGCACTCCACCGACGCCGGAACCACCGTGGCCAGGGCACTGCGGCCGGAGGCCAAGAACGTCACGCTGCTGGCCGGCGAGCGCCGCCATCCGATGGAGCACGCGGGCGACGGGCTGTTCGTGACCGAGCTGCCCGAGCCGCCCGGCGAGTACCTGCTCGAGATCGACTACGGCGGCGACCCGGTGCTGGTGGACGACCCGTACCGCTGGCTGCCCACGCTCGGCGAGCTGGACCTGCACCTGTTCACCGAGGGCCGGCACGAGCAGTTGTGGGACGTGCTCGGCGCGCACGTGCGCTCCTACGACACCCCGACCGGGGCCGTCGCGGGCACCTCGTTCGCGGTCTGGGCGCCCAACGCCCGTGGCGTGCGGGTGACCGGCGACTTCGACGGCTGGGACGGCCGGGCCAACCCGATGCGCTCGCTGGGCTCCTCCGGGGTGTGGGAGCTGTTCGTCCCGGGCCTGCCGGCCGGCACCCGGTACAAGTTCCGGCTGCTCGGCCAGGACGGTCGCTGGCACGAGCGGGCCGACCCGATGGCGTTCGGCACCGAGGTTCCGCCGGCCACCGCGTCCGTGGTGACCGTCTCCGAGTACCGCTGGACCGACGCGGACTGGCTGACCCGGCGGGACGCCACGCACTGGGTCGCGGCGCCGATGAGCATCTACGAGGTGCACCTCGGCTCGTGGCGCCCGGGCCTCGGCTACCGGGAGCTGGCCGACCAGCTCGGCGACTACCTCGCCGAGAACGGGTTCACCCACGCCGAGCTGCTGCCGGTGGCCGAGCACCCGTTCGGCGGCTCGTGGGGCTACCAGGTCACCTCGTACTACGCGCCGACCGCCCGGTTCGGCACCCCGGACGAGTTCCGGCACTTCGTCGACGCCCTGCACCAGCGCGGCATCGGCGTGATCATGGACTGGGTGCCCGCGCACTTCCCGAAGGACGAATGGGCGCTGGCCCGGTTCGACGGCACCCCGCTCTACGAGCACGCCGACCCGCACCGCGGCGAGCACCCCGACTGGGGCACGCTGGTGTTCGACTTCGGCCGCAACGAGGTGCGCAACTTCCTGGTGGCCAACGCCCTGTACTGGATCGAGGAGTTCCACATCGACGGCCTGCGGGTGGACGCCGTCGCCTCGATGCTCTACCTGGACTACTCCCGCGAGGAGGGCCAGTGGAGCCCCAACGTGCACGGCGGCCGGGAGAACCTGGACGCGGTGCGGTTCCTGCAGGAGCTCAACGGCACGGTCTACAAGCACCACCAGGGCATCGTCATGATCGCCGAGGAGTCGACGGCGTGGCCGGGCGTCACCGCCTCCACCCGGGTCGGCGGCCTGGGCTTCGGGTTCAAGTGGAACATGGGCTGGATGCACGACACGCTGCGCTACGTCGGGCACGATCCGGTGCACCGCTCGTTCCACCACAACGAGCTCACCTTCTCGTTGATGTACGCCTGGAGTGAGAACTACGTGCTGCCGCTCTCGCACGACGAGGTGGTGCACGGCAAGGGCTCGCTGTGGGGCCGGATGCCCGGCGACGACTGGAACAAGGCGGCCGCGCTGCGCGCCCTGCTGGCCTACATGTGGGCGCACCCGGGCAAGCAGCTGCTGTTCATGGGCGGGGAGTTCGGGCAGATCGGCGAGTGGTCGGAGGGCCACTCGCTGGACTGGGACCTGCTCGGCGACCCGCGGCACGACGGGCTGCGCCGGCTGGTGGCCGACCTCAACGCGGTCTACCGGAACACCCCGGCGCTCTACGCCGCGGACAACCGGCCCGAGGGCTTCTCCTGGATCGACGCCAACGACTCGGGCAACAACGTGGCCAGCTTCCTGCGGTTCGCCCCGGAGCAGCCGGGCGCGGAGCTGGCCTGCGTGGCCAACTTCGCCGGCGTGCCGCACCACGACTACCGGATCGGGCTGCCCCGGGCCGGCCGCTGGCGCGAGGTGGTCAACACCGACGCGGAGCCCTACGGCGGGTCCGGGGTCGGCAACCTCGGCGCCGTGCACGCCGAGCACCGGCCCTGGCACGGGCGGCCGGCCTCGGCGTTGCTGCAGCTCCCGCCGCAGGGGGTGGTGTGGCTGGTCCCCGAGTAATTCCGATGCGGCCCCACGGCGGCGCCCGGGCCAGGCACACTGGACGGGTGCACATCCTCCGAGCAGCCGTACTGATCACGGTCGTCGCCACCCTGGCCGCCTGCACCACCGCGGTGGAGGGCAGCCCGGTGACCGACGGCTCGGTGGTGACCAAGCACGACTCGAACACGCCCGTCGTCGACCCGTCGTTCGTGAAGAACACCGACGGCAGCGAGATCGACATGCTGGCCGCGACCGTGGTCACCGACGTGCTCAGCTACTGGCGGCAGACCTTCCCGGCCACGTTCGGCTCGCCGTGGCAGGACCTGTCCGGCGGGTTCTACTCGGTGGACACCGCGCGCGAGGAGTCCGATGCGCCGCCGTGCGCCCGGCGGTCCATCGACGTGGAGGGCAATGCGTTCTACTGCCCGACCGAGGACGTGATCGCCTGGGACCGGGCGGCGCTGCTGCCGGTGCTGCGGGACCGGTTCGGCGAGGCCGCGGTGATGCTGGTGCTGGCGCACGAGATGGGCCACGCGGTGCAGCGCCGGGCCGGGCTCACCGTGGCCGAGCAGCGCCGCAACCCGGAGAAGTTCCCGACGATCCTGGTCGAGGCGCAGGCCGACTGCTACGCCGGGGCGTTCGTGCGCTGGGTGGCCGACGGCAAGGCGGAGCACCTGCAGGGGTCCAAGGACCGGCTGGACTCCGCGCTGGAGTCGCTGATCACGTTCCGGGACCCGATCGGCACCGAGGCGACCGACAAGGGCGCGCACGGCGACGCGTTCGACCGGGTGTCGGCGTTCCAGGACGGCTTCGACCAGGGCGTCAAGCTGTGCGCCGACATGAGCGTGGAGAACCGCACGTTCACCTTGCGTGGCTTCCTCAATCCGGACGACGCCCAGCGCGGCGGCAACCTGCCGTTCGAGCAGTTGCTCGACGCGATCAAGGACGACCTCAACACGTACTTCCAGACCGTGGTGGTCGGGCCGCAGGGCAAGCAGTGGACCGCGCTGCCGCTCAAGCCGGTCGACGACAAGCCGGACTGCTCCGGCGACCAGGGTCCGGTGGCGTTCTGCGCGAAGAGCACCGAGATCAACGTGGCCACCAAGGGCGAGCTGCCGGAGCTGCACACCGACATCGGCGACTACGCCACCGGCACCATCCTGGCCAGCCGGTTCGGGTTGGCCGCGCTGGCCAGCCTCGGCAAACCGCTGGACGGCCCGGACGCGCAGCGCCAGGTGCTCTGCCTCGCCGGCGCCTACACCGGCACGCTGATCACCCGGACCCAGGGCTTCACCCTGTCCCCCGGCGATCTGGACGAGGCGATCCAGGTGCTGCTGCGGTTCGACTACGCCGGCCGCGACGGCGCCGGAAAGGCGATTCCGACCGGGTTCGAGCGGGTCTCGGCATTCCGCGGCGGCGCCGTCCAGGGCGTACCGGCCTGCCGCCTGGCCTGAGCTGTCGCTTTCGCCGCGACTGTCCGCAATGCGCCCCGGGGTCTCCGGCGCGACAAGTAGGGTGCCTCTAGAGAACCCCTGGGAAGGACGAACATTGCGGACGTTACGGCTGACCCTCGCGCTGGCGGCGACGGTTGTCGCGGTGTTACCGATCGCGGGGTGCTCCACTGCGGTACCGGGAACCGCCCTGGGGATCGGTGAGATCGACACCAAGACGGTGGGCGGCAAACCGGTCACCGACGGGCCGACCGGACCGCGCGAGGGGGTTCCGGACGCCGAGCTGGGGTTCGAGAACGGCGACGGCGGCGAGATGGACCGGCTGGCCATCAACGCACTGGCCGACATCTACGACTACTGGTCCGAGCAGCTGCCGGCCAACTTCGACGGGGAACAGTTCCAGCCGCTGCGCCGCCTGATCTCCTACGACTCGGACGGCAAGGCGATCAAGATCTGCGGCCAGAGCACGGCGCAACTGGTCAACGCGTTCTACTGCGGCCAGGACGACAGCATCGCCTGGGACCGCGGCCAGCTGCTTCCGTTGCTGGACAAGCAGTTCGGTCCGATGGCGGTGGTGACCGTGCTGGCCCACGAGATGGGCCACGCGATCCAGTACCGGCTGCTGGAGAAGAGCAACATCAGCCAGACCACGCCGACGATCGTCAAGGAGCAGCAGGCCGACTGCTACGCCGGCAACTTCTTCGCCTACGTCGCCGATGGCAAGGCCAAGCACTTCCAGCTCAACAGCGGCGAGGGCCTGAACAAGGTGCTGGCCACCATGTTCTTCATCCGCGACCCGGCCGGCCTTTCGGCCAACACCCGCGGCGCGCACGGCCTGGCCTTCGACCGGGTGTTCGCGTTCCAGGAGGGCTACACCAAGGGCCCGCGCCGGTGCGCCGAGATGGACTCCGACGAGATCAACAGCCGGATCGCCGAGAAGAAGCGCACCGAGCAGGACGAGCAGAGCAAGGGCGAAGCCCCGATCGACGACGCCGAGGTCTTCGACGAGTTCAAGAAGAGCCTGGACGAGGCCTTCAAGGACAACGCCAAGGCCACCCCGCCCCAGCTCAAGGCCGACGGCGCCCGGTGCCAGAACGGCTCGGCCACCTCCCCGGTCGCCTACTGCCCCGACCAGCACGTGGTCGCCATGGACATGGCCAAGCTCAAGCAACTCGCCACCCCACCCAAGCGCAACGAGCAACCGGGCGAGAACGGCGCCGGCATCGGCGACTTCGCGGCGTTCGCCGAGATCGTCTCCCGCTACGCCCTCGGCATCCAGAAGTCGTTGGGCGCCCCCCTCGAAGGCGACGAAGCCGGCCTGCGCACCGCCTGCCTGACCGGCGCCTGGACCGCCTTCGTCGACAAACCCCAAGAGGGCACCCGAATCCGCCTTGCCGTCGGCGACCTGGACGAAGCCGTCGCGGAACTCTTACGCGACAACAGCCTCATCGCCGCCGACGTCAAGGGCCAGCAGACCATCATCGGCTTCGCCCGCGTCGAAGCCTTCCGCATCGGCTACTTCGACGGCTCCGGCCGCTGCACCAACATCGGCAACTGAGGCCCCACCCAGCGAGTCCGCGGTGGAGTCAGAACAGGGCGCTGGCCAGTTCGCGGCGGGCCTTCATGACGCGGGGGTCGTCGGGGGCGAAGAGCTCGAACAGGCTGACCAGGTGGGTGCGGGCCTTTTCGCGGTCGTCGCCGGAGGTGCGGCGGACGGCGCCGATCAACCGGCCGAAGGCCTGCTCGACCTGCTGACGTGCGATCTCGATGTCCGCGGCGGACAGTTGGGCGTCGAGGTCATCGGGCGAGGTGTCGGCGCGGACGACGACCGACGGATCGGTGGACTCGGCGCGGGAGAGGAACTGGACCTGCACCAACGCCGCCTTGGCCTGCTCGTTGCCGGGTTCGGCGGCGAGGATGGCCTGATAGGACTGCTCGGCGGCCGCGTAGTCGCCGCGGGCGAGGGCGTCCTCGGCCAGCGTGAAGCGGTCGTCCTCGGGTTCGGCGGCGGGCTCGGCGGCGGTGTCCGGCGCGGCGGACGGGTCGGCGGGGGCCGCGCCGTTCTCGGCTTCGCGGATGCCGGGCAGGCGGTCGCGCAGGGCGTCCAGCAGGCCGTCCAGCCACTGGCGGATCTGCGGCTCCGGCTGGGCCCCGGCGAACGCCTCGACGGGCTGACCGCCGGCGATGGCCACGACCATCGGAATGGACTGCACGCCGAACAGCTGCGCGATCCGCGGGTTCGCGTCAATGTCGATCTTGGCGAGCCGCCACGCGCCGCCGTAGGCCTCGGCCAGGCGCTCGAGCACCGGCGACAGTTGTTTACACGGGCCGCACCATTCCGCCCACAGGTCGACGATCACCGGGACCTGCAACGATCGCTCGATGACCTCGGTCTGGAAGGTGGCCTCGGTCACGTCGATGACGTGTACCCCCGAAGACTGCTGTTCCTGTTGCCCGCCGGTGGTCGCGCCCGCTGCCTCCGCCCTGGCCTTGATCGCGGACAGATCAACCGCACGGGACAGGGCCGCGGACAACGCCGCGGTTTGACGTGGATCTGGCCTTGTCACGGTTCCATCCTGGCATGACCCGGGCCCCGCCTCAGAACTGCCCGCGAATCCCCAACCCGATGTAGAAGCTGCCGGAGTACCCGCTGGCGGTCGCCTCGCCGTCGAGCTTGACGGTCAGGATGCCGTCCATGCTCACCAGCGGCCGGCGCAGCAGATGCTGGATCAGCTCGGTGTCGGCGGACATCTGCCCGCTGCCACCGGCCACCAGGCTGTAGCTGATCCCGGCCTGCAGCGACTGCTCCAGGAAAGTCGTGCTGCGCAGCCGCCACTGGCTCTGCACCACCTGGGTGGCCACCCGGATGTGATCCTCGCTCCAGTTGTGCGGAAACTGCACGCTGGCCTCGTCGAACAGGCTCAGGTGGCCGAACTGCTCGAACGTCCACCCGGCGCCGATGCCGTTCAGCGTGAGGGTCAGCTCTTCCTTGTCGAACGTGAGACGTGGTGGGGTCATGTCATCGCCTCCTCAGGCCAGTGCCGGCGCTTCGTCGCCGAACTCGAGGCCCTCCAACGGGCAGTCGACCTGCTCCTCGATCTCCCCACCGAACTCGATCATGGCGCCGGCCAACCAGTCATCGGCCGGGGCGGGTTCCGAAGTCGCTTCCATGCGGCCAATTTCGCCGATCGCCCGATGGGGCGGCATCGGCGGGCGTGTGACAGTTGGGGCAGCTCAGCCTGCCCTCTCGGCCATCGGCCTGGACAACTCGGCCACGGCCGACAGCCCCATCGGGTTGTTCGCCATCGCCGTGTTGGTCCGCGCGATGTGCAGCGAGAGCGGGGTGAGCAACTCGACCACCCGAGCGGTGTCCGCCGCGCCGATCGCCTGCCACGGCGTGGCGGCCTCGACGTCGGTGCGCTCCTCGACCCAACCGCGCAGCGCGACGCCCGACGCGGTGAGCCCGCCGGCGCCGTCGAGCAGTCCGCGCCCGGCCAGCCGGGCCCGCGCGTCCGCCCACTCCGCCTCCGACCAGCCGCGGGCCAGGCGCAGGTAGCCCGGGTCGAGGCCGCGGTCGGCACCGAACATGACCAGCGTCTCGCACGGGTCGAGGCCGGCGCTGACCAGCGCGGCCACGTGCCCGTCACCGCGCGACTCGCGCAGCAGGGTGCAGGCCTGCCACAGCGTCAGGTGCGGCTCGGCCGGCCAGTCCAGCGAAGCGTTGCCGGCGGCGAGCGGCCGGCCGGCGGTCGGCGCCCGCTCGGCGGCGGCCCGCACCAGGGTCGCGACCTCGGCCAGTTCCGCGCCGTGCAGCGTGTCGGCGGGCAGCATCCGGCGCAACGCGGCGTCCGCGCCGGCCAGCCGGACCCGCAGGTAGTCCTCGGCCGGCGCGATCCGCCAGGCGTCCGGGATCGCCCGGAACACCTTGCTGGGATGGAAGTTGTAGAAGGTCGCGGTCACCAGCTCCGGCGACGCGGCACCGAGCGGCGCGGCGCGCATGCCGAAGTAGCCCATCCAGCCGCCCTTGCAGCCCAGCGCATCGGTGGCGGCCCGGGATTCCGGCGTGAAGTAGGTGACGTCGTGGTAGGTCTCGAACCGCACCCACATCGCCCGCGCGTCGAAGTCCATGCCGGTCACCCTAATCCGGCTACTCCTCGGTCAGGTACCGCTCGACCCGCTCGACCTTGGCGCGGAGCTGACCGGTGTGACCGGGTCGGATGTCGGCCTTGAGCACGAGGCTGACCCGGGCGGCGTGCGCGGCGACCGCCTCCGTCGCGCGCTTCACCACGGCCATGGCCTCATCCCAGGTCGCCGCCTCGATCGTGGTGAACATGGCCGAGGTCTCATTGGGCAACCCCGATTCCCGGACCACCCGCACGGCGTCGGCGACCGCCTTGCCCACGCTCTCCGAGTCGCCGCCGACCGGGCTGACACTGAACGCGATCAGCATGCACGCACCCTTGCGGTACCCACTGGTAATTTCAACCCCCATGAGCCCGCGACCTCTGCCGTTCGATCCGATCGTGCGCGCGGCCGAGCTGTGGGCGGAACGGATCGGCGAGCCGACCACGATGGCCGCGGTCACCAGCATCATGCGGGTGCAGCAGGTGCTGCAGTCCGCCGTGGACACCGCGCTTCGCCCGCACGGCCTGACCTTCGCCCGGTACGAGGCGCTGGTGTTGCTGACCTTCGCCAAGCGCGGCAGCCTGCCGATGCGGGTGATGGGCGACCGGCTGCAGCTGCACCCGACCAGCGTCACCAACATCGTGGACCGGCTGGAGGGCGACGGTCTGGTCAAGCGCACCCCGCACCCCACCGACCGGCGCACCACCCTGGCCGAGATCACCGAGCTGGGCCGCGAGCGGATGACGGCGGCCACCGCAGCGGTCACCGCCGTGGACTTCGGCCTGCGCGGCCTCACCGACCGGCAGACCGCCCAGCTCACCGAGCTGCTGGCCAAGGTCCGCAAGGCCGCGGGCGACTTCACCGACTGACCCGCACAGCATTTCGGCGGCGGCACGCGTGTAGTCACCGGAGGTGACGCATGACGTTCCAGGAGTTCGCCTCGGCCAGTCTCCCCGCGCTGCTGCGGTTCGCCGTGGTGCTCACCGGTGACCGACGGCTGGCCGAGGACGTGGTCCAGGAGGTGCTGCTGCGGGTGCACCAGCGGTGGGCGAAGGTGGGCGCGCTGGACTCGCCCGAGCACCACGTCCGCCGCATGATCGTCAACGAGTACCTGTCCTGGCGGCGGCGCTGGTCCCGGATCGTGCCGCATGCCGACCCTCCGCCCCGGATCGGCCGCGGTTGCACGGTGCTGTTCGACACCCGGGTGGAAGGCCGGCAGCACGTCTACATCCGCCCCGGCGCCGAACGGCTCTACTACAGCCTCCCGATCCGGGTGGCCCCACCGTCGCCTGGGAGTACGCCCCGAACTCGTGGGACCGTGTTCGACGTGGATCCGCGTGGCCGCGCGAACGATCCCCGGGAGATCCTGCCGCGGATCGCCCGTGCGGTGCGGTTCGACCGGACCACGCCGGTGCGCATGCCGTTCCGGATCGGCCACCTGCCGCCCGGTCTGCAGCCGGTCGACGTGCACAACGGCATGCCGGCCGACGGCACGGCCTACGCGTCCGTCCTGCTGAGCGGTCCCAACGGGATGGTCGAGATCGCGGCGATGCCGCACATGAAGATCGACCTGCCGGAAGGTGGTCCACCGTCGATGCGACCCACACTGATCGAGAACCGCTTGGCGGCGATCCGGCCGGCCGCGAACGCCACCGATCCGGCCACCTGGTTCGACGCCGAGGACGCCATCCCGATCCGCTGATCCAACTGGGGGTCTGATCGGGCCGGCCGCGGCGCGCGGCCGGCCCGATCAGCCCTAGTTGTCCTCCCAGCGGAACACCCGGGCGGCGATGAAGCCGATCACCACGGCGAAGGCGAGCAGGATCAGGCACGGGACCCACATGGCGCTGATCGGGCGGCCGCGGACCATGAAGTCCATGACGCCGTCGTTCATGTGGCGCAGCGGAAGGACCTTCGAGACGGTCTGCACCCAGTCCGGGGTCTGGTCGATCGGGAAGAACGTGCCGGACAGGAACGCCATCGGCAGCACCACGATGTTGGCCGCGGCGGTGGCCGCCTCCTCGGTCTTGGCGAACGCGCCGACCAGCATGCCGATCGAGAAGAACGCCAGGACCCCGCACAGGAACACCGGGATGGACAGCCACCAGGTGCCGGTCAACTGCAGGCCGAAGACCGGCAGCAGCCCGACCCCGACGAAGATCAGGGCCTGCACCACCGCGATCGCGATGGTCACCGAGACCCGGGCGGTGAGCAGCGGGGGGACGCCGACCGGGGCTAACCGCAGCCGGCGCAGCACCTGCTTGCGCCGCCAGGAGACCAGGGTCAGCGCGGAGCCGAACACGGCGGTGACCGCGATGCCCCAGGACATGATCCCCGGCGTGAGGAACTGAATCGCGTCCAGCGATTCGTCCTCGACCTGCTCGGCCTCGATCGTGTAGCGCGGCGGCTGCCCGGTCGCCTGCTGGTTGGCTCCGGCCACCACACTGCCGACCAGACCGTTCACGACGCCGGCCATGGCCTGGTCGCTGGCCGCGAACCGCACCGTGACCTGGTCGCCCTGTTCGGCCACCACGGCCGGCAGGTCACCGTCGCGCACCTTCTGCACGGCGGCGTCCAGGTCGTCGAAGCGCTGCGGATCGACCGCGGGGTTCCGCTCGAGGTTCTCGATCACCGTGCCGTTGCCGACCACCGCGATCTCGATCTTCTCCGAGCCGGCGTCCCGGAAGATCAGGCCGAACACCACCAGGAACATCAACGGGAAGACGAACGTGAAGAACAGCGTGGCCTTGTCCCGGAAGAACCCCTTGGCCATCGCCACCGACAAACTCTTGAAGGCCGTCATGAGACCGTCACCTCGCAAGCTCGGTGCCGGCAGCCCCCGCCGCCTCGCAAGCTCGGCGGCGGGGCAGTGTCCATGGATTCGCTCGCAAGCTCGCTCATGCCCGGTACTCCCGTCCGGTCAGCTGCAGGAAGACGTCCTCCAGGGTGGCCGTGCGAACCTGGAGCCCGCCGAGGGCGCCGCGTTCGGACAGGGCGCCGAGGAGCTTGGCCGGCGACCGGGTGATGATGGTCAGCGCGGCGTCGTCGGCGCTCACCTCGTCCGCGCCGGGCAGCTGCTCGGCCTCCCCGGCCGGCAGCACGCCGGGTTCGAGCTGCACCCGGGTCGGCGCGTCCAGCCCGCGCACCAGGCTGGCCGGGCTGTCCATGGCGAGGATCCGGCCGTGGTCCATGATCGCCACCCGGTCGCACAGGATCTCGGCCTCGTCGAGGTAGTGCGTGGTGTAGACGATCGTCTTGCCGCGGTCCTGGATCGCCCGCAGCACGTCCCACAGGTTGCGCCGGGCCTGCGGATCCAGCGCCGCGGTCGGCTCGTCCAGGAACACCACGTCCGGGTCGTGTACCAGGGCGCAGGCGATGGACAGCCGCTGCCGCTGGCCGCCGGAGAGCTTGTCCTCCCGGGTGTCCGCCTTGTCCGTGAGCCCGACCAGCTCGAGCATGTCGGTCACCTTCGCCGCGCCGACCCCGTACAGCGAGCCGAACGTGGCCAGCTGCTCCCGGGCGGTCAGCTTCTCGAAGAACGACGAGGCCTGCAGCTGCACCCCGATCCGGGGCAACAGCGCCATCTTGCGCGGCCACGGCGACTCGCCGAGCAGCCGGATCTCGCCGCGGTCCGGCTCCCGCAGCCCCTCGATGATCTCCAGGATGGTGGTC
Source organism: Actinophytocola sp. (assembly GCF_035762905.1). Classification (GTDB taxonomy): domain Bacteria; phylum Actinomycetota; class Actinomycetes; order Mycobacteriales; family Pseudonocardiaceae; genus DASYTH01. The sequence continues at coordinate 70,928 of NZ_DASUCC010000034.1, read as the reverse complement.
TTGCCGGCGCCGTTCGGGCCGAGGATGCCGAAGAACTCTCCCTCGGCCACCTCGAACGACACCCCGTCTACGGCCTTCAGATCGCCGTATGCCTTGTGCACATCCGTCGCGACGACTGCCGCGGCCCCCGTTGCTGTCACGGGCGCGACCCTATACGGCCGTGATCGCGAACACGTGCTCCGTCCCGTTCGGCCGGCTCCGGCGGGTCGCGGTTCCGCGCCTGGCCAGGATCGTTGACAACCTTGTCGGTAGGAAGTGACCACCTGAGTCACCATGGTGCGAATATGCGACGCCGTAAAGGTCGGCAGGCCCATTGACAACGCGCGCCACCAAGGTGTGTGATCGCCGGCATCATGACAACGTTGTCCAACCGGCGTGCGACGATGAGCGACGTCGCCCGGCTGGCCGGGGTCAGCATCAAGACCGTGTCCCGGGTGGTCAACGCCGAGCCGGGGGTGCACGCCGACACCGCGAAGCGGGTGCTGGCCGCGATCGACCGGCTGGGGTTCCGGCGCAACCTTGGAGCGCTGAACCTGCGCCGGGGCTCGTCCACCGGAACAATCGGCCTGGTGCTCGAGGATGTGGGCAACCCGTTCTACTCGGGGCTCACCCGCGCGGTCGAGGAGGTGGCCCGCGGCTTCGGCCGGCAGGTGCTCACCGGGTCCTCGGACGAGGACCCGGACCGGGAACGGGAGCTGGCGCTGGAGTTCTGCGCCCGCCGGGTGGACGGGCTGATCGTGGTGCCGGCCGGGCTGCGGCACGGCTACCTGATGCCGGAGATCACCTCCGGGATGCCGGTGGTGTTCGTCGACCGGCCGCCCGGCGACGTGCTGGCCGACACCGTGCTGGTGGACAACATCGAAGGTGCCGCGGCGGCCGTGGCGCACCTGGCCGCGCACGGCCACCGCCGGATCGCGTTCCTCGGCGACGCACCGGACATCTTCACCGCCGCCGAACGGCTGCGCGGGTTCCGGGAGGGCTGCGCCAAGGCCGGCATCCCGTACGACGCCGAACTGGTCGCGATGGGCCCGCACACCGGGCCGAGCGTGCGGGCCACGCTGGACCGTGTCCTGGCCGGCCGGTCCGCGGCCACCGCCGTGCTGACCGGGAACAACCGGATCACGGTGCACGTGCTGCGGGCCGTGGCCGGCGGCACCGGCCGGCCCGCGCTGGTCGGCTTCGACGACTTCGAACTTGCCGACCTGCTCGACCCGCCGGTCAGCGTGGTGTCCCTGCAGCCGGGGACGCTCGGCCGGGCCGCCGCCGAGTTGTTGTTCGCCCGGCTGAACGGCGACACCTCGCCGCCCCGCCGGCTGATGCTGCCGGTGCACCTGGTGCCGCGCGGATCGGGTGAGGTGGAGCCGTCATGATGCCGGTGCGACTTGCGGCCAACCAGCCGCCGCGGTTCTACCGGGGCGGCGCGGAGATCGCGACGCTGCGCGGTGGTGCGCCGGCCGAGTACGGCCCGGAGGACTGGGTGGCCTCGTGCACCACGCTGTTCGGTGAGCCGCTGGCCGGGCTCTCCGCGCTGCCGGACGGCCGCTGGCTGCGCGACGCGGTGCGCGCCGACCCGGTGAGCTGGCTCGGTCCGGACCGCGGCGACGAACCGGCACTGCTGGTGAAGCTGCTCGACGCCGGGCAGCGGCTGCCGGTGCACTGCCATCCGTCCGACGAGTGGGCCAAGGCGCATCTCGGCTCCCGGTACGGCAAGACCGAGGCGTGGATCGTGGTCGGCACCACCACACCGGACCCGACCGTCCACATCGGATTCCGCGAGGACGCCTCGGCCGACGCGGTCGCCGAGTGGGTGCGCCGGCAGGACACGCCGGGCATGCTCGACGCGCTGAACGCGCTGCCGGTTCGGGCCGGTGACACGGTGTTCGTGCCGGCCGGGCTGCCGCACGCGATCGGCGCCGGGGTGTTCATCGTCGAGTTGCAGCAGCCCACCGACCTGTCGGTGATGCTGGAGTGGACCGGGTTCCTGGACAGCGCCGACGGCGGGCATCTCGGCGTGGGCTACGAGACCGCGCTCGGCTGCGTGGACCGGTCCGGCTGGGCGGCGGAGCGGGTGGCCGGGCTGATCCGGCATCCGGCCGGGGACGGGCCGGTGGTGGAGCTGTTCGGCCCGGCCGTTGACCCGTTCTTCCGGGCCCAGCGGATCGACGCGCGGTCCGGCGTGCGCTGCGAACCCGGGTTCGCCGTGCTGGTCGTGCTGTCCGGCGCGGCCGAGCTGACCACTGAGGACGGTGAGCGAATGGCGTTGCGCAAGGGCGACACCGTGGTCGTGCCGCACGCCGCCGGCAGCACGGCGATCGTCGGTGACCTGGTGGCGATCCGCTGCCTGCCGCCCGGTGGTCCGCGATGACCTCGGACGAGCCGGTGCTCGAAGCGGTGGGCATCGTCAAGCACTACGGGTCGGTCGAGGCGCTGCGCGGTGCGTCGTTCGACGTGCGGGCCGGCGAGGTGGTGGCCCTGATCGGCGACAACGGCGCCGGAAAGTCCACTTTGGTCAAGTGCATGGTCGGCGCCGAGCAGGCCTCGGCCGGCACGATCCGGTTCGACGGCGCGCCGGTGTGGTTCAGCTCGCCCACCGCCGCGCGGCGGGCCGGCATCGAGACCGTGTACCAGGACCTTGCGGTGGCCCCCGACCTGGATCCGGCCGCGAACCTGTTCCTGGGCCGGGAGCTGTACCGGCCGGGGCTGCTCGGCATGCTCGGCATGCTCGACAAGGCCGAGATGCGCCGCCGGGCCCGGTCCGAGTTCGACCGGCTCGGCATCCAGTTGCAGGACATGGACGTGCCGATCGGGTCACTGTCCGGCGGGCAGCGGCAGAGCGTCGCGGTGGCCAGGTCGGTGGTGTGGGCGAGCAAGGTGGTGTTCATGGACGAGCCGACCGCGGCCTTGGGCGTGGTGCAGCGGGAACGGGTGCTCGACGTGATCCGCCGGGTGCGCGACGAGGGCATCGCGGTCGTGCTGATCAGCCACAACATGCCCGAAGTGCTCGCCGTGTCGGACCGGGTGGAGGTACTGCGCCTCGGCCGGCGGGTGGCCCGGTTCACCGCCGCGGACGCCACCCTGGAGGACCTGGTCGGTGCCATGACCGGCGCCCTGACCCAGGAGGACGCGGCATGACACCCCTTGGGTCGATCTCACGTCGCCGCTGCGTGCGGAGCCTGTTCGAGCCGCGTGGCCGCCAACCGCACCTAAGGGGAACGGAACGCAACCCAGCCACCGGAACACGCCGAACTCGATGGTCCCGACCCGACGTGACCACAGGAGTTAATTCCGGAGAGGCGGACCGGGCATGACCACCAAGGTTTCGCCGCCGGAGACGCCGGAGGCGCCCGCGGTGCCGCAACGCCGGCTGGGGGCGCGGATCCTTGCCGCGAACACGTTCTGGATCGCGCTGGTGCTGCTGGCGTTGATCGCGGTGTTCAGCGTGCTGCGGCCGGACGCCTTCCCCACCGTGTTCAACTTCCAGCGGCTGGCCATCGAGACCGCGGTGCTGCTGGTGCTGTCCGTCGGGATGACCTTCGTGATCATCACCGGCGGCATCGACCTGTCCGTCGGCTCGGTGCTGATCTTCTCCGGCATGGTGTCGGCGAAGACGATGAACGCCTTGTCCCCCAACGGCAGCGCGATCAACGCCGGCTGGGGCGTGATCATCGTCGGGTTACTGGTTGCGCTCGCCTCCGGCGCGTTCTGGGGTCTGGTCAACGGTTTGCTGATCGCCAGGGCGCGCATCCCGTCGCTGATCGTGACGCTCGGCTCGCTCGGCGCGGCACTCGGCGCCGCCAGTCTGATCAACGACGGCTCGGACATCCGGAGCGTGCCGACCGCGCTGAAACGGTGGCTGGGCTCGGGAACCTCGTTCGGCGGCATCCCGAACCTGGTGATCGTCGCCGCGCTGATCACGCTGGTCGCCGCCTGGCTGCTGCACACCACCCGGTTCGGCCGGTACACGTTCGCGGTCGGCTCCAGCGCGGAGGCCGCCCGGCGGGCGGGCATCGGGGTGACCGGGCATCTGGTGCGGGTGTACCTGCTGACCGGTTTCCTTGCCGGCGCGGCGGGTTTCATGTCGCTCGCGTACTACAGCACCACCGGGATCGCCGCGCACACCACGGACAACCTCAACGCCATCGCGGCCGTGGTGATGGGCGGCACCAGCCTGTTCGGCGGGATCGGCACGATGCTCGGCACCGTGATCGGGGTGTTCATCCCGGCCGTGCTCAAGAAGGGTTTCAACATCGTCGACGTGCAGGACTACTGGCAGATGATCGCGGTCGGCGCGGTGCTGGTTGCCGCGGTGTGGTTCGACCAGCGAAGGCGGCGGGCAAGACAACGGTAAACGGAGGTGTGGACAATGAGGACCGCACGAATCGTAGGGACCGCCATCGGCGCGGTGGTGGTGCTCGCCGGGTGTGGCGGCGGGCAGGTGGCCGGCGAGAACCCGAGTGGCGACGGCGGCAACAAGCAGCTCGTCCTCGTTCCCGGCGTGCAGAACGAGCCGTTCTACATCTCCATGCAGTGCGGTGCCGAGGAGGAGGCGCGCAACGCCGGCTACACCCTGCAGACCAACGCGCCGGCCAAGTTCGACGCCACCCTGCAGGAGCCGATCGTCACCGCGCTCGCCGCCAACAAGCCGGCCGGCCTGCTCATCGCGCCGACCGACGACGTGGCCATGACCGAGCCGATCAAACAGGTCAAGGCGCAGGGCGTGGTCGTCGTTGAGGTGGACACCGCCCTGCAGGACACCTCCGTCGCCGTCTCCACGGTGACCTCGAACAACGAGCAGGGCGGCCGCCTCGCCGCCCAGACCATCGCGCAGCTGACCGCGGGCAAGTCCGGAACCGTGCTGATCCTCGACACCATCGCCGGCACGTCCACCACCAACGCCAGGGCCAAGGGCTTCGAGGACGAGCTGAAGAAGTTCCCCAGCCTCAAGTCCGGCGGCGTCGAGTTCACCCAGAACGAACCCGACCAGGCCGCCTCCAAGGTCACCGCGGCGCTGGCCGCCAAACCCGACCTGATCGGCATCTTCGCCACCAACCTCAACACCGGCGAAGGCGCCGCCACCGGCCTGCGCAACGCCAACAAGATCGGCGCGGTCAACCTGGTCGGCTTCGACGCCAGCCCCACCGAGGTCGAAGGCCTCAAGGCCGGCGAGTTCCAGGGCCTCATCGCCCAGGACCCCGCCACCATCGGCCGCGAAGGCGTCAAGCAGGCCGTCGCCCAGATCGAGGGAAAGTCCGTCCAGCGCAACATCGAGGCCCCCCTCGTCGCCATCACCAAAGAGAACATGACCGCCAACGAGAAGTACTTCTACAAGACCAACTGCTGACCCACTCCACTCGCCCAGTCCGGTGGCCGCGCCGCGGCCACCGGACTGGCCCCCCGACCCGGCCTGCCCTAACCTTTACTCATGCCCGCAGCAGTAAAGCACGACGGAGACGACCCGCCGCCGCGCCGGACCAAGGTCAGCAGCAAGAACCAGGTGACCCTCCCGGTCGCCGCCCTTGCCGCCGCCCACGTGAAGTCCGGTGACATCCTTCAGGTCGAAGTCGAAGGCGACGGCGTCCTCCGCCTGGTCCGCTACCGCGACCCCCGACTCGACCTGCTCGAGGAGATCGCCGGGTCCATGCCCGGACTTGCAGAGCTGACCAACCTCGAAGAGCTGAGGAATGAGTGGGAACGGTAGTCCTCGACTCGAGCCTGGTGATCGCGCTCTTCGACTCGAACGATCCCCATCACACCGCCACCCTCGATGTTCTCCGATCCGGCATCGAGGCAGGTCTGGACTTCTCGTTGCCCGCCAGCGTGCTTTCCGAGGTTCTGGTTGGCGCTACCCGGCACAGCGACGCGGCCGCATCGGCGCGGCGCCATGAACTCCGCCGGCTGTTCGGGGATGTTCGCGTGATCGACAGTGACGTCGCCGTGGCGGCCGCGCGGCTGCGCGCTCGACACCGATCGTTGCGGTTGCCGGATGCTCTGGTGATCGCAACGGCAATCGTGGACGACGCCGAGTCCGTGTTGACCGCGGACAAACGCTGGGCTGACGTGGACAACCGGGTACAGGTGCTGGGGGCTTAGGGCCGTTCCGACCAGCCAAGGGTGCGGATGCCGAGTCGCAGTTCGGGGCGGAACCGGATGACGGCGGCTTCGAGTCGGCGGGCGGATGCGCGGTAGGGGCCGATGTTGTAGCGGTAGGCGTCGGCCTCGCGGAGGTCGGCGAGTTCGGGATGGGCGGCGGCGAAAACCTCCGTGCTGGGGCGGAACTTCACGTGGTAGAAGTCCGTGCTGCCGCGCTGGCGGAGGATCTCGAACGATGCCAGGTCGTCCCAGTTGAGGATGGCGGCGCCTTCCGGGCGATCAAGGGTGAGGCCGACGGGATCCACGAGGATGGCCGCCCTCGGCCGGTTCCGCAGCATGGTGAGCAGGGCGACCCCGAGTCCGCCGATCACCAGCCCGGCCCCGACCAGGGTGATCTGCGCGACGGCGTCGAGCCCGGGAAGGAAGATCGCGGCAACGGAACCGAGGCCGATCAGCACCAGGAGCGCGCCGGTGATCAGGATCAGGCGCCCGAACCGGGCAACCAGGTCGATGACAACGGGTTCCGGTGGTGCGGTGGTCACTCCGGGAACCTACTGGACTTCGCCGACCCGGTGGACCCGTAACCGCCAACTCGTCGGGCTCCCGTCAGGGATTGATGAGGTGGTCGGCGGCGGTGTAGGGGTCGAGGTCGCCTGCGGCCACCTGTTCGGCCAGGTTGGGCAGGGTGTTGGTTTCGGTGAGCCGGGAGCGGAGGGTGGCGAGGGCGAGGGCTTCGATCTCGGCGGCGGCCCGGTGGGTGCGCCGGGCGTCGAGTTCGGCGTGGGTGGTGAGCCAGGCGTGGTGGGTGTCGATGGCGGATACCAGGTCGTCGATGCCGGTGTGCGTGGCGGCGATCGTGGAGATGACCGGGGGACGCCAGCGGGGGCCGGTGATTTCCTTGCGGCCCAAGGAGATCATGTGGGTGAGGTCGCGGGCGGTCTGGTCGGCGCCGGGGCGGTCGGACTTGTTGACCACGAAGATGTCGGCGATTTCGAGGATGCCGGCCTTGGCGGCTTGGATGCCGTCGCCAAGCCCGGGAGCGAGCAGGACCAGGGTGGTGTCCGCGAGGGACACGATGTCCACTTCGGACTGTCCGACACCGACGGTTTCGATCAGGATCACGTCGTAGCCCGCGGCGTCGAGGACGCGCACCGCCTGGGGGGTGGCGAGGGCGAGGCCGCCGAGTTGGCCGCGGGTGGCCATCGAGCGGATGAAGACGTCGGGATCGGTGGCGTGGTCGTGCATGCGGATGCGGTCGCCGAGCAGGGCGCCGCCGGAGAAGGGCGACGAGGGGTCGATGGCGAGCACGCCGATGCGCTGGCCGCGGGCCCGCAAGGCGGTGATCAGGGCCGAGGTGGCGGTGGACTTGCCGACGCCGGGCGGGCCGGTGAGACCGAGGACGCGGGCGCGGCCGGTCAGCGGGGCGAGCGCGGTCACGATCGAGCGCAGGTGCGGGCTGGCCTCCTCGACCAGGGAGATCAGCCGGGCCACCGCGAGCGGCTGACCGGCCCGCGCCTGCTCGACCAGCGCGGTGACGTCGATCGGCATGGCCGCCGTTGTATCAGGCCTTCGGCACGCGGAGGAGCAGGGCGTCGCCCTGGCCGCCGCCGCCGCACAGGCCCGCCGCGCCGAGGCCGCCACCGCGCCGGCGCAGTTCGTAGGCCAGGTGCAGGACCAGCCGGGCGCCGGAGGCGCCGATCGGGTGGCCGAGCGCGATCGCCCCGCCGTCGGCGTTGACGATCGACGGGTCGAGGCCGAGCTGCCGGGTGGACACCACGCCGACCGCGGCGAACGCCTCGTTGATCTCGACCAGGTCCAGGTCGGCCGGGGTGAGCCCGGCCCGGGTGAGCGCCGCGCGGATCGCGTTGGACGGCTGCTCGTGCAGGCTGGCGTCCGGCCCGGCCACCACGCCGTGCGCGCCGATCTCGGCGATCCAGGACAGGCCCAGTTCCTCGGCCTTGGCCCGGCTGGCGACCACCACGGCGGCGGCGCCGTCGGAGATCTGCGACGCCGAGCCTGCGGTGATCGTGCCGTCCGCGGCGAACGCCGCGCGCAGCTTGGCCAGCCCCTCGGCCGTGGTGTCCGCGCGCACGCCCTCGTCGGTGTCGAACACGATCGGGTCACCCTTGCGCTGGGGGATGCTCACCGGCGCGATCTCGTCGGCGAACCGGCCCTCCTTGATCGCGGCCGCGGCCCGCTGGTGCGACGCGGCGGCGAACTCGTCCTGCTCGGCCCGGGTCAGGCCGTAGCGCGCGTTGTACTTCTCCGTCGAGGCGCCCATGGCCACCTGGTCGAACGCGCAGAACAGCCCGTCGTAGGCCATGTGGTCGACCATCGACACATCGCCGTACTTGAAGCCGGACCGGGACTTGGGCAGCAGGTGCGGCGCCGCGGTCATCGACTCCTGGCCGCCGGCCACCACGAGGTCGAACTCGCCGGCCCGGATGAGTTGGTCGGCAAGGGCGATGGCGTCCAAACCGGACAGGCAGACCTTGTTGACGGTCAGCGCGGGCACGTCCATCGGGATGCCGGCGGCCACCGCGGCCTGTCGGGCCGGGATCTGCCCGGCGCCCGCGGTGAGCACCTGGCCCATGATCGTGTACTGGACCTGTTCCGGCCGCACCCCGGCCCGCTCCAGCGCCGCCTTGATGGCGATCCCGCCGAGCTGGGCGCCGGAGAAGTCCTTGAGGGAGCCGAGCAGGCGGCCGATCGGGGTGCGGGCCCCGGCGAGGATGACGGATCCGGACACAGCGCCTCCACTGGCAACTGAATAACGGGCGTTAACCTGAACCATACCCGCGGAACCGATTCATCGACCGTGCCTGTGTGAGTGACCGCACAGGAGAAGTTACCGCCCGGTAGCCAGGCGTATTCTCAACGAATGAACGACTCCCTGAAGCCGTTCGTGACCGCCATCGACCACGTCGGCATCGCCGTGCCGGACCTCGACGAGGCGATCGCGTTCTATCGCGACGTCCTGGGTTTCGAGTTGGCCCATACGGAGACCAACGAGGAGCAGGGCGTTCGCGAGGCGATGATGCGTGCGCCGGGCGACGAGTCCGCGGGCGCAGTCGTGCAACTGCTCGCGCCGCTCGCGCCGGACACCACCATCGGGAGGTTCCTGGACCGCAAGGGGCCCGGCGTCCAGCAGGTCGCGGTCCGCGTCACCGATGTCGAGGCCGCGGCGGAAGTGTTGCGTGCCAAGGGAATGCGGGTGCTCTACGAGCACGCCAAGCGCGGCACGGCGAACAGCCGGACGAACTTCGTGCACCCCAAGGACACCGGCGGTGTCCTGATCGAACTGGTGCAGCCCGCCTCGTAAAACCCGGCGTGGTGCAGGCCACGTCGCTCTGAACCGTTACTGGTCGGTAACATCCGGTCCATGCAGAAAATCCTCGACGCGATTCTGGCGAACGAGCTCACCGAAATCGGCTCCCTTCCGGTGCCGGCGCAATATCGCGCGGTGACCGTGCACGCCGACGAGGTCGACATGTTCGAGGGCCTCGCCACGGCGGACAAGGACCCACGCAAGTCGCTGCACATCGAGGAGGTGGCCACGCCCGAGCTCGGCCCGGGTGAGGCCCTGGTTGCGGTGATGGCCAGCGCCATCAACTACAACACCGTCTGGACGTCGATCTTCGAGCCGCTGGACACGTTCGGCTTCCTGCGCCGCTACGGCCGGAGCTCACCGCTGGCCAAGCGGCACGACCTGCCCTACCACGTGGTCGGCTCGGACCTGGCGGGCGTGGTGCTGCGCACCGGCCCGGGCGTCAACGCCTGGCAGCCCGGCGACGCGGTGGTCGCGCACTGCCTGTCGGTCGAGTTGGAGCACCCGGACGGGCACAACGACACGATGCTGGACCCCGAGCAGCGGATCTGGGGCTTCGAGACCAACTTCGGCGGCCTGGCCGAACTGGCCCTGGTCAAGGCCAACCAGCTGATGCCCAAGCCGGCGCACCTGAGCTGGGAGGAGGCCGCCTCCCCCGGCCTGGTCAACTCCACCGCCTACCGGCAGTTGGTGTCGACCAACGGCGCCGCCATGAAGCAGGGCGACACGGTGCTGATCTGGGGTGCCTCCGGCGGCCTCGGTTCCTACGCCACCCAGTTCGCTCTCAACGGCGGGGCCACCCCGGTGTGCGTGGTGTCCAGCCCGGAGAAGGCCGAGCTGTGCCGGGCGATGGGCGCCGAGCTGATCATCGACCGGAACGCCGAGGGCTACCGGTTCTGGTCCGACGAGCACACCCAGGATCCCAAGGAATGGAAACGGTTCGGGTCCCGGATCCGGGAGCTGACCGGCGGCGAGGACCCGGACATCGTGTTCGAGCACCCGGGCCGGGAGACCTTCGGCGCCAGCGTCTACGTGGCCCGGCGCGGCGGCACGATCGTCACCTGTGCGTCCACCAGCGGGTTCATGCACTCCTACGACAACCGCTATCTGTGGATGAATCTCAAGCGGATCATCGGCTCGCATTTCGCGAACTACCGCGAGGCGTGGGAGGCCAACCGGCTCGTCGCTCGCGGGCAAATTCACCCCACGGTGTCGAAGGTCTACCCCCTGTCACAGACCGGGCAGGCCGCGCACGATGTGCACCGCAACGCCCATCAGGGCAAGGTCGGCGTGCTCTGCCTTGCGCCGCAAGAGGGTCTCGGCGTCACCGATCACGAAATGCGCAACAAACTTCTCGGTCAGATCAACCGATTCCGTGGTGTGTAAGGCCCGCACGCGGGGTGCGCGGTAGCGTAGTGCACATGGCTCTTGGCGCGGATCACGATCTCGTACCGCTGGGACCCGGCTTCGACGTGGCGAAGCGCGGTTACAACCGGATGCAGGTGGACGAGCACCTCGAACAGGTGCAGAACCAGGTCCTCATGCTGTCCGCGGACCGCAACAACATCGCCGCGCAGGCCGACGACCTGGCCCGCCAGCTCGAGGCGGCGCGCGGCGAGATCGACCAGCTGCGCGGCCAGGTCGAGCGGCTCGCGCTGCCGCCGACCACGCTGGAGGGCCTGAGCGAGCGGTTGCAGCGGATGCTCAAGCTGGCCCAGGACGAGGCCACCGAGACCAAGGCGCGCGCCGCGGCCGAGGCCGAGCACATCCGGGTCAAGGCCGAGGCCGACGTCGCGGAGCTGCGCGAGCGCTACGAGAAGCGGCTCGCCGAGCTGGACGAGCGCCGCGCCGAGCTGGACGCCGAGCACGCGGCGAAGCTGGAGAGCGTGCGGGTGGAGGCGTCCAAGGCCAAGCGCCGGGCCGAGGAGGAGCGGGTCCGGCTGGACAACGAGGCGCAGCAGCGGCGCACCCAGGTCGAGGAGGACTTCGAGATCGCCATGGCGGCGCGGCGCACCGAGGCCATGCGCGGGCTCGCCGAGCAGGAGGCGACCAGCAAGTCCGAGGCCGAGCGCCGGGTGCGCGAGGCCACCGAGGAGGCCACCAAGCGCCGGCAGGACTCGATCAACGAGTCGACCACCCGGCTGCGCGAGGCCACCGACGAGGCACACCGCCGGGTGCGCGAGGCCACCGAGGAGGCCAACCGGCGAATCTCCCATGCGGCACAACGGGTCACGTCGCTGCAGGCGCTGCGCACCAAGCTCGCCGACCAGCTCAACGCGGCCCGCGACCTGCTCGCCGACGCCCACCTGTCCCTGGAGAACGCGGCCCCCGCCCTGGATCCAATGCCCGGCGAGGACCCGGAGCCGGCCGACACCGAGGCAGCCACTCAAGTCTTCCGCCCGGTCGAAGACCCGACAAAGACGATCGAAACCGCACGCCCGCGCTAGCTGTTCCGCCTCTCCGGGATTAACTGCTGTCGTTACGTCCCAGCGAATGTGCGGATTACGGAGTGATTGTGGCTGGATGCCGTCACGGTGCCCCTTAGGTTGCGTTGGTTGGCCCTCGTCATTCCCCGATGTCTTCGGACCACAGGTCGGGGTGTTCGGCGATGAACGCGGTCATCAGCGCGACGCATTCCGGGTCGTTCAGGATGGTGATCTCCACGCCGTGCTCGGCCAGCCAGTCGTGGCCGCCGGAGAACGTGGTCGCCTCGCCGATCAGCACCCGGGAGATGCCGAACTGCCGCACCAGGCCGCTGCAGAACCAGCACGGCGACAGCGTGGTGACCATGGTCGTGCCGCGGTAGCCGCGCCGCCGGCCGGCCGCGCGGAACGCCGAGGTCTCCGCGTGCATCGACGGGTCGCCGTCCTGCACCCGCCGGTTGCGGCCGCGGCCCCACGGCTCGCCGTCCGGACCGAACAGCACCGCGCCGATGGGAATTCCGCCCTCGGCCAGGCCCGCCTCCGCCTCGGCGCGGGCCAGCGCCATCATGTCGGCGAGATCCATAAGCGGTACATTACCCGCCAGTAGGCCGATACTGGAGGAAGCCCCATGGCGGCATACAAGACCATCGTCGTCGGCACCGACGGCTCGGACTCCTCGTTCCGCGCGGTGGACCGCGCCGCCGCGATCGCCGCCGACACCGGCGCGACGCTGGTGATCGCGAGCGCGTACCACCCGTCCCGGCCGGAAGACGTGGCCCGGCTCCAGGACCAGCTCGGCGCGGACGTCGCCTATCAGGTGGTGGGGTCCTCGCCGGCCGAGGAGGCGGTGCGCACGGCCGCCGAGCGGGCCCGGTCCGCCGGCGCGCAGACGATCGACACCACCGTGGTGGACGGCGAGCCGGTGCCGACGCTGGTGCGGCTGGTCCGCGAGCACGCCGCCGACCTGCTGGTGGTCGGCAACCGCGGGCTGAACACGCTGGCCGGGCGGATCCTCGGATCGGTGCCCGCCGAAGCGGCCCGCAAGGCCGGGGTGGACGTGCTGGTCGTGCACACGACGTGATCCAGGAACGGATCGAGGACTTCCTGCTCGGCGGGCCGCGCACGTACACCCGGACCGAGGTGGCCGCGCGGGCCGGCGTGCCGGTCGAGCGGGCCACCGAGCTGTGGCACTCGCTCGGGTTCGCCACCGTCGACGACGACGCGCGGGTGTTCACCGAGAGCGACCTGGCCGCGCTGCGGATCGCCGGTGAGCTGGTTCGGGCCGGGATCACCGATCCGGCGCAGGCCACCGCGACCGCCCGGATGCTCGGCCAGCACATGTCCCGGCTGGCCGAGTCGCAGTTCACGATGCTGCGCGACATCATGCAGGCCAATCCGGGCCTGGCCGCAGACGAGGACGACCTGGTCGGGTTCGTGCGACGGCTGGTGCCGGACCTCGAGCACCTGCAGAACTTCGCCTGGCGGCGCCATCTCGCCGCGTACGCCCGTGGCCTGGGGGCGACCGAGGAGGACGCGGCGGCCCGGCGGCAGGTGGTCGGGTTCGCCGACATGGTCGGCTTCACCTCGTTCACCCGGCGCTCCAGCGAGGCCGAGCTGGTCGAGGTGGTCGACCGGTTCGACGGCCTGACCGCCCAGGTGGTCGCCGAGAACCACGGCCGGATCGTCAAGATGATCGGCGACGAGGTGCTGTTCGTGGCCGACGACCCGGAGGCCGGCGCCGAGCTGGCCCTGGACCTGCTGGAGCGGGCCGGCCACGCCGACGGTCTGCCGCCGCTGCGGGTCGGCCTGGCCTACGGGCGGGTGCTCAGCCGGTTCGGCGACATCTACGGCTCGGTGGTCAACCTGGCCGCCCGGCTGACCTCGGTGGCCCGGCCCGGTTCGGTGCTGATCGACCGCGAACTGGCCGAGTCGCTCGAGCCGGACGCCCGCTACCTGGTGCGTCCCCGGCGCCCGGTCTCGGTCCGCGGCTACGCCCGGTTGCGCCCCGCGCTGCTCCGCAGAAGCTCGTGATTGCGCTCCAGCCACTCGGTGATCGCCATGCCGACCTCGGCGGGTGCCTCGAGCGGCGGTAGGTGCCCGGTGTCCGGCAGCACGACCAGCTCACCCTGGGGCAACAGCTCGGCAGTCGCCCGCGCGGACTCGAGCGGGATGAGCGCGTCCTGCTCGCCGTGCAGCACCAGCGCCGGGATGTCGGCCGCGCGGAGCGCGCCGCAGGAGTCCGGCCGGGCGGCCATGGCGCGCTGGGCCCAGGCCACCGACCCGGGTTCGACGGCACCGGTGAGCCGGCGCACGGTCTCCACCACGTCCGGCCGGCTCTCCAAGCTGGCCGCGCCGAGCAGCACCGGCAGCATGTCCTCGGCGAACCAGCCGGCCAGGCCGTCCCGCTCCGCCCGCTCCGCCATGGCGAACCGGTTCTCCTTGGCCTGCTGGGGATCCGCGGTCGGCTTGGTGTCCACAAGCAACAGACCGGCGACCCGCTCGGGCGCCGCCCGCAGCACCGCCATGCTCACGTACCCGCCCATCGAGCACCCGCCGAGCAGCACCCGGTCCAGCCCGCGCTCGTCCAGCAGGTCCAGCACGTCCCTTGCCAGCACTCCGACATCCGGCTCCGCCGCCCCCACCGGCCGCCCGAACCCACGCGGATCCGGCGTGACCATCTCGACGTGATCCGCCAAGCCGGCCCGCACCCGGTCCCACATCCGCCCGTCGAACGGAAACGCCGGCAACAACACCAACGGCAGCCACGGCATCTGATCACCCATCGACGATCTTGACCTTGATGTTCTCGTGGTCGCCGGACCAGGAGCGCGGCAGGGGGGTGGGGGTGTCCGGGGTGACGGTGGCGACGATGGCGTCCAGGACCGGTTCGGCCGCTCCGACGAAGAGGTGTTTGGCGCCCGGGAAGTCGATCACCTTGGCCTGCGGGATGGTGGCGAACCGGGCGCGGGCCTCGGCCGGGCGGAGGTAGTCGTCGAGTTCGGGGACCAGGCAGACGACGGGTTTGCCGGACGCGGCCCAGGATTCGAGGTCGGACTGGGTGGCGCGTTTGAGCGGCGGGGAAACCAGGATGGCGCCGTGCACCAACGGGTCCAGGCCGTGCATGAGGGTCAGCTCGGTGCCGAAGGACCAGCCGAGCAGCCAGACGTCGGGCAGCGAGCGGGTGCGGCAGAAGTCCAGGGCGGCGGCGACATCGAGGCGTTCGTCGACCCCCTCGGCGAACGCGCCGTCGCTGCGGCCGGCCTCGCTTGCGGTGCCGCGGGTGTTGAACCGGAGCACGGCGAGGCCGGCGAGCGCGGGCAGCCGGAAGGCGGCCTTGCGATAGAGGTGGGAGTCCATCATGCCGCCGTGGGTGGGCAGCGGGTGCAGGCAGACCAGGGTGGCGACCGGCGGGCGGTCGGCCGGCACGGCCAGCTCGCCGACCAGCCGCAGCCCGTCCGCGGTGGTCAGGGTGACCGGCTCGCGCCGGGCCGGCAGGCACGTGTTGCCGCCGATATGGACCGAACTCACGATAACGAGACTATCCAGGCGGTGACATGATGCGAGCCATGCCCATCACCGTGCGAGCCGACCTGGCCGCGATCCCCGACTACGTGCCGGGCCGCAAGATCCCCGGCGCCGTGGTGTTGTCCAGCAACGAGGTGGCCACCCCTCCTCCGGACTCCGTGCTGGCCGCGATCACCGAGGCCGCCGCCGAGGTCAACCGCTACCCGCAGTGGTCATCGGACGACCTGCTGGACCGGTTGTCCGGCCGGCTCGGCATGGACGCCGGGCGGATCAGCATCGGCGCCGGCTCGGTCAGCCTGTGCCAGCAGATCATCCAGGCCATGTGCGAGCAGGGTGACGAGGTGGTGTTCCCCTGGCGCTCGTTCGAGGCGTACCCGATCCTCACCCAGGTGGCCGGCGCCACCGAGCGCCGGGTGCCGCTGACCGCCGACCACCGGCAGGACCTCGACGGGCTGCTGGCCGCGATCACCGACCGCACCCGGGTGGTGTTCACCTGCGTGCCGAACAACCCGACCGGCACCGTGCTGCACGCCGCCGAGCTGGACCGGTTCCTGGCCGCGGTGCCCGACCACGTGCTGGTCGTGCTGGACGAGGCGTACCGGGAGTTCAACACCGACCCGGACGTGCCGGACGGCCTGCGGCTGGCCGCCGACCGGGAGAACCTGGCCCTGCTGCGCACCTTCTCCAAGGCCTACGGGCTGGCCGGGGCCCGGGCCGGGTACGCCGTGGCGCCGGCGCAGGTCGCCGCGGGGATGCGCAAGGTGGCCATCCCGTTCTCGGTGAGCCGGCTGGCCCAGGCCGCGGCGCTGGCCACGCTGGACGCCGCCGACGAGCTGCTGGCCCGGTGTCAGGTCGTGATCGCCGAGCGGGACCGGGTCCGCGGCGAGCTGCTGGCGATGGGCTACGAGGTGCCCGAGTCGCAGGGAAACTTCGTCTGGCTGCCGCTGGCCGAGCGCACGGTGGCGTTCAACGAGCACTGCGTCGACCAGAAGGTGCTGGTCCGCGCGTTCGCCGGGGACGGCGCCCGGGTCACGATCGGCCTGCGCGAGGAGAACGACGCCTTCCTGGCGGCGGCCCGGACGTTCCCGGGCAGGGCACAATAGGTCCGTGCCAACCTATGAGTTCCGGTGTCGCGAGTGCGGCTCCACCTTCGACGTGCAGCGGCCGATGGCCGAGTCCGCCGCACCCGCGACCTGCCCGGACGGGCACGACGACACGGTCAAGCTGCTGACCATGGCCGGGCTGACCGGCGGCGCGGGCCCGGCCCCCGCAGCCGGTGGCGGGGGCGGCTGTTGCGGCGGTGGCTGCTGCGGCTGAGCCGGGCGGGTCAGGCGGACCGGCCGTAGTCCCGGAAGCCCTTGCCGGTCTTGCGGCCCAGCCGGCCGGCGGTGACCAGGTGCTCCAGCAGCGGGGCCGGCGCAAGGCCGGGGTCGCGGTACTCGTTGAACAGGGTGCGCTCGATGGCCAGCGACACGTCCAGCCCGACCACGTCGAGCAGCTCGAACGGGCCCATCGGCAGGCCGCAGCCCACCTTCATGGCGACGTCGATGTCGTCGGCCTCGGCGTAGTGCGCCTCGAGCATCTTGACCGCGTCGTTGAGGTACGGGAACAGCAGCGCGTTGACGATGAACCCGGCCCGGTCGCCGCAGTGCACCGGGTGCTTGCCGACCTTGCGGCAGATCGCGTCCGCGCTGGCCACCACGTCGTCGGCGGTCGAGATCGTGCGCACCACCTCGACCAGCTTCATCACCGGCGCCGGGTTGAAGAAGTGCAGGCCGATCACGTCCGCCGGCCGGGTGGTGGCCGCGGCGCAGGCGATCACCGGCAGCGACGAGGTCGTGGTGGCCAGGATCGCGCCCGGCTTGACCACCTCGTCCAGCGCGCCGAACACCGCCTGCTTGATCGCCAGGTCCTCGGCGACCGCCTCGATCACCAGGTCGCAGTCGGCCAACTCTTCGAACTCGACCGCCCGGCCGATCCGGCCGAGCACCGCGTCCCGGTCCGCCTCGGCCAGCCGGCCCTTGGCCACCTGCCGGTCCAGCGACTTGCGCACCACGGCGATCGCCGCGTCCGCCTTGTCCGCGCTGCGGGCACGCAGCACCACGTCCATCCCGCGCTTGGCGAACACCTCGACGATGCCGGTGGCCATCGTGCCGGTGCCGACCACGCCGACCCGCTGCACCTCGCGCCCGCCGGCCGCCGACTCCGTCGCCGGGCGCGGGGTCTCGGCGTCGGGCACCACGGTCGGCGAGTCCGGGGCGTCGTAGCTGTAGAAGCCGCGCCCGCTCTTCCGGCCGAGCAGCCCGGCGGTGATCATCTGCTTGAGGATCGGCGCCGGCGCGTGCAACCGGTTGCGGGACTGGCGGTACATCGTCTCGAGGATCTCGTAGGCGGTGTCGAGGCCGATCAGGTCGAGCAGGGCCAGCGGGCCCATCGGGTAGCCGCAGCCGTGGCGCATGGCCGCGTCCAGGTCCTCCCGGGTCGCGTAGCGCGCCTCGTACATCGATGCCGCGTGGTTGAGGTAGCCGAACAGCAGAGCGTTGGCGATGAACCCGGCCCGGTCACCGATCACCACCGGCTCCTTGCCCAGCCGGTGCAGCAGGTCCACCACGTCGAAGATCACGTCCGGCTCGGTGACCACGGTGCGGACCACCTCGACCAGCTTGAGCACCGGCGCCGGGTTGAAGAAGTGCACCCCGACCACCTTGCCCGGCCGTCCGGTGTGGACACCGATCTCGGTGACCGACAGCGAGGACGTGTTCGAGGCGAGGATCACATCCGGCCGGCAGATCTGCTCAAGTTCCTGGAACACCGCGGCCTTGCGTTCCAGCTGCTCGGGAATGGCCTCGACGACCAGGTCCACTTCGGTCAGATCGGACAGCGAGGTGGTGTAGCTGATCCGGTCGAGCAGCTCGGTCCGGCCCGACTCGTCGAGCTTGCCGTGCGCGACCGCCCGGGACGTGGAGTGCTCGATGTGGCCGCGACCGCGGGCCAGGCCCTCGGCGTCCAGCTCGACCCCGATCACCGCGATTCCGGCCCGAGCCAGGACCTCGGCGATACCGGCCCCCATCGTGCCGAGGCCGACGACCCCGACGGTGTTGAACTCGCGCGCCACGGCAACCTCCGATGTCCCGGCAGTGCGGGTGGTTCGGATGCTACCTGCCGGTAACTTGACCGGCAGGACCCTCGTGGCTCACGTCACGTGCGCGGCAGCTTCGGCCACACCAGGGTGGCCACGTCGGTCGCCGCCTTGCAGGCCGCGTCGATCTGGCCCTCCTTCATGCGCACGAACACCGCGGCGATCTCGACCAGACCGGACTGCCCCTCGGCCCGGAACGCGATGTGCCCGGTCTGCTGCCCGCAGAACACGTACGCGCCCGCCTCCGGCGTGGGGCTGAGCACCGAGGCGCGCCCGGCGACCTGGCTCTCGCCGGCTCCCTCACCGGTCGGCTTGGGCGGCTGCCCGGCGATGAACATCACCCGCAGCCGCACCGAGTTGTCCGCGGCGGTCCAGGCGCAGCCGTGCTCGGCCGGGTAGTCCTTGGGGCGCACGGAGGTGCCAAGGCCGGGAACCGCGGCCACCGCGGCATCCGGCACCAGCTCGCACGGGTCGATCCGGCCGAGCGAGTTGCGGGCGTAGTCGCGGTGCCGCACGTCGCCGTCCTTGATCGCCTCGACCGCGGTGTCCACCGCGGACGTCACGATGTCGCACAGCCTGCGCTCGGTGCCCTCGTAGATCGAAGCGTTGACCGACAACGTGATCCCGTCGGGGAAGACCACAAGATGGTTGCAGTACGTGTCATCCGTGTCGTACTCGACGACCTTGAGCCCGTTCGCCAGGTCCCGGCCGCGCTTGACGTTGATTTCCGGCCAGGATTCGGAGCGGTCCAGACCACCCACGTACAGCGCCACCGGCACCGGCGCCGAGGTCTTGATCTCGATCAGACAGTCGTCGAGCGAGTCCGGCTCGCCCACCTCGACCGTGCCGAACGAGGACAGGTCCTTGGTGTCGGTGAGGCTGCACGGATCGATCGTGGTCAGCTCGCCGAGCAGGCCGGCCGCGGTGTCCGTGGCCGGGCGCGCGCTGGCCGGCGTGGATCGGCCGGTCTTGCCGGCATCCGGCGCCGGTCTCGGCGAGCCGCTGATTGCCGTGGCACAGCCGGAAACCAGCAGCAGCACCGCGAGCGCACCGGTCAGCCGGCGCAATCCACCAACCATGCGGACATCTCACCATGTCCGCATGGTCACCAGGGCAGCTTCGCCCAGACTTCCGCGGCGAGTTCCCGCGCCGGGCCGCAGGAACTCGCAGTTGTCGAACGAGTTCACCGGCGCCGCGCTGTCCCCGACGATGCCGTCCGGCAGCGCCGCCCGGTCCACCAGGCTGCAGTAGTCGACGGTCCGGTAGTCGCCGAACACCGCCTGCGCGGTCAGTGGGGTGGCCGCCCGCTCGTCGGGCCCGGCCGTGCCGGCCACCGGTTTCGCGCAGCCGGCCAGGACGAGCAGCGCGCAGGCGACGGACAACAACCGGATCGTGTGCACCCCCAGAACGTCACCACGGCAGTTTGGCCCACACTTCGCTCGCCAGTTCCCGGGCCGGCCGGCAGGCGTCGGTGGCCGGTCTGGGCAGCTCGACCCAGAGCACCGCCGACTCGTTCACCGCCGGCCGGGGCACCGCGACGATGCTGGTCTCCACCGCGCACACCGCGACGCCGTCCCGCCCGACGAAGGACGCGGTGACCAGGGTGCGGTGACCGGCCAGGGTCTCCTCAACGGTGTCCCCGGTCCAGGTCGACTCGGCCGGTCCGAGGTACAGGTCGACCGCGACGTCCCCCGGGTACGCGTGGTACCACCGGCAGACGTGCCGGGTCAGGCTCCGCGACGCCAGCAGATCGGGCAGGCCGGTCCGGGCGCGGACCACCTCGACCGACAACATGTCGCAGGCGTCGGTCCGGAACAGCGTCCGGGCGCCGACGTCGTGGTGCCGCACCCGCTTCGCCGCCGCCCGGTCCACCGCGATGGCGAGCACCGCGTCCGCGACCGCGCACCTGTCCCCGCCCGGTTCACGGGTCCAGGTGTCGATGGTGAGCAGGATCCGGTCGGCGAAGCGCAGGTACAGCACGCACCGGAGGACCTTGCCTCCGGTCTCGGTCCCGCGGTAGACCCGCAGGCCGCGGGGCAGCACCCGCCCGTCGAGCGTGTACTCCGAGTTGGTGAGGTGGTCCTCCTCCTGGAGGCTGCCCAGCCGCACCTCGGTGTCGACACCGTCCTTCTGCACCGACAGCCGGCACTCGTCGTAGGCGCCGCGCGGCAGCACCGCGACCGAGCCGAGCCGCTGTGGCACGGCGTTGGCGTCGGTCAGGCTGCAGTAGTCGATGGTGGCGAAGTCGCCGAGCGCGGCCTTGGCGGTGAGCGGCTCGGCCGCCTCTTCGGCCGCCGTCTCGTTCGGCACGGCGGTGCCGGGCAGGGCCGTGCCGCAGCCGGTCACGCAGAGCAACAGCGCGCAGGCGGCCAGCAGTCGGATCACGGGCACCCCCAGAGACGGTCGGACCGCAGAGAATGCCACACCGGAACCGGTTCGTCGACTACCCCTCGAAACCGCGTTCGGCCAGCTCACGCACGGCGCGCACGGCCTGATCGGCCTGCGGGCCGGTGGCCGAGACGCGCACCACGTCGCCGCCGCGGGCGCCGAGCGCCATCAGGGCGAGCACGCTGCGGGCGTCGGCCTGCTTGTCACCGAACGCGACGGTCACCGCCGCGTCCAGCTCGGCCACGGCCCGGGCGAGCAGCGCGGCCGGCCGGGCGTGCAGGCCGATCTCGTTGGTGAGCGGGATTTCCACGGCGTCTGCCGGGTCGGCGGCGGCATCGGTGGCCGGGCCGCGCACCGCGGCCGCGGCCACGCCGGCCAGGTCCGCGCCGCCCTGCGCGGCGACCGCCGCCGCGACCGCGCCCTCGACCAGCGGCGCGTCCACCACCAGGGCCCGGTCCGGCTCGGCCAGCGCCTCCACCGCCAGGTCGGCGACCATCCGGGCGCTGCCGAGGTCGTAGAGCAGCACCACGCCGGCCCCGGTGTCGGCGGCGGCCAGCGCGGCGGACACTGCATCGAAGTCGGTGCCCAGGGTTGCGTCCGGCAGGCCGCCGGCCGGGTGCAGCGGCACGTCCGGCGCCATCTGCCCGGCCAGTTCGGCCACGCCGGCGGCCAGGCTGGCGCTGTGCGAGACCAGGACCAGCCCGACCCGGGCGGTCACCGCCCGCCGCCCGCCGCGTCGGCCAGCGCGCGCAGCAGCAGCGCGGTCGACCGGGCGCCCGGGTCCAGGTGGCCGGCGCTGCGCTCGCCGAGGTAGGACGCCCGGCCCTTGCGGGCCACCAGCGGCACGGTCGACTCGGCGCCGGCCGCCGCCGCGGTGGCCGCCGCGTCCAGCAGCGCGGCCACGTCGGAGCCGGCCTGCTCGGCCGCGCGCACCGCCGGTTCGAGCGCGTCCACCATGGTCTTGTCGCCGAGCTCCGCCTTGCCCCTGGCCACCACGCCGTTCAGCGCCGCCCGCAGGGCACCGGCGACCGCGGCCGGGTCCAGCTCGGCGGCCGTGCCGGCCGACGTGGCGGCGCGCAGGAACGCGGTGCCGTAGAGCGGTCCGGCCGCCCCGCCGACCGTGGAGATCAGCGTGGTGGCCACCAGCTTGAGCACCGCGCCCGGCGTGTCCGGAGTGGATCCGTCCAGTTTGGACAGCACGGCGTCGAAGCCGCGCCGCATGTTCTCGCCGTGGTCACCGTCGCCGATCGCGCGGTCCAGCTGGACCAGCTCGTCGCGGTGCTCGGCGATCACCGCGGCCGCGGCCCGCACGGCCGCGGCCACCCGCTCCGCGGTGCAGCCCACCGGCGCTCACCCGCCCCAGCGCAGCGCAGGCGTGTGCACCGGGGCGTCCCACAGCTCGAGCAGCTCGTCGTCGAGCTTCAGCAGCGTGAGGCTCATTCCCTGCATCTCAAGGCTGGTGATGAACGGGCCGACCAGGCGCCGCTGCACCACGATCCCGCGATCGGCCAGCAGCCGCTCGGCGATGCCGTGCGCCAGGTACAGCTCGATCAGCGGGGTGCCGCCCATCGAGTTGGTGAACAGCAGCACCCGGTCGCCGCTCTGGTACGGCAGGTCGGTCACCACGGCCTCGACCAGCCGTTCCACGATGGCGTCCGCGCCCTCCAGCGGCATCCGCGCCCGGCCGGGCTCGCCGTGGATGCCGATGCCGACCTCCATCTCGCCGTCGTCGAGGTCGAAGCTGGGCTCACCGACGTGCGGCACGGTCGGGGCGGCCAGCGCCATGCCCATCGACCGGACGCCGGCGATCACCTTGCTCGCCACCCGCTCGACGGTGTCCAGATCGGAGCCGCGCTCGGCGGCCGCACCGGCGATCTTCTCCAGCAGCACGGTGCCGCCGACGCCGCGCCGGCCCGCGGTGTAGAGCGAGTCCTTCACCGCGACGTCGTCGTCGATCACCACCGTGCGCACCTCGATCTCGTCGGCCGCGGCCAACTCGGCGGCGGTCTCGAAGTTCAGCACGTCGCCGGTGTAGTTCTTGACCACGAGCAGCACCCCGGCAGCACCGTCGACCTGCTCGATCGCCGCCTGCACCTGATCCGGCGTCGGGGAGGTGAACACCGCGCCCGGGCAGGCCGCGTCGAGCATCCCCCGGCCGACGAACCCGCCGTGCAGCGGCTCGTGGCCGGACCCGCCGCCGGACACGATCGCCACCTTGCCGGCGACCGGCGCGTCGGCCCGCACCACCAGGGCCGGCTCCTCCACCACCCGGATCAGGTCCGCGTGGGCCACCGCCATGCCCCGCAGCGACTCGACCACCACGGTCGACGGGTCATTGATGATCTTCTTCATGCCGGCCTCCCGAGATCAACGTCGATCCACCGGGACCCTAACCCCTGGGTAGCTTCGGGACGAGAGCCTTCGCCACCGCCTGGGCCTTGGCGCAGGTGTCCTCGTCCGGCTTGGGCTCGTAGCGGCGGAACGACACCGCGACCACCTCGGCGAAGGTGTCCTCGAGCTTCAGGTGCGCCCAGGACACCTCACAGCTGGGCGTGTCGCCCTCCTCGAGCTCCTGGACGGCGCTGATCCCGGCGACCTCCACCTTCCGGGTCTTCTCCGGTTCGGCCACGGTGACCGGGTCGACGCCGTCCCGCAGCCACAGCCAGACGTCCGCACCGTCCTCGGTCCAGGTGCACCAGTGCAGGCTGGTGGCCGTGGCGCCGGCGCCCTCGCCGAGGGCCGGGGTCAGCTCCTGCTCGGTCAGCAGCCCGCACGGGTCCAGCTCGCGCAGCGATCCCTTGACCGGGCGGGCCTGCGGCGGGTCCCGGCGGATCCGGTCGATCACCGCCGTCAGCACGGTCCGGCCGGCATCGCACAGCCCGGCGCCGGCCTGTCCACCGACCTGGATCCGGATCCCCCGGTTCGGCGAGGTCTCGGTGACCACGGTCAGGAAGCACGCGGTGCGGTCGTTCAGCTCCTTCTCGAACCCCGGCAGGCCGCCGATGTCCTCACCCGCCTTGGCCGGATCCTCGATCAGCCCCTCACCGATCTCCAGCGAGATGTTCAGCTCCCGGCCGTCCTTGTCCTTCATGTAGTTCGAGCACTGCGAGAAGTCGGCGGAGTCGCTCTCGTCCGGCGTGCCGACGGTGGACAGCACCTCGTTGCTCAGCAGGGCACACGGGTCGAGCTTGCGCAGCTTGTCGGCGGCGAACGCGGAGTCGTTGGTCTTCGGCGCGGTGGAGGTGCTCGGCGATCCGATCCCGCGGGCGGCCGGCACGGTGGTCCGGGTGGAGGTGGTCTTGGCCAGGTCCACCTCGGCGCCGCACCCGGTCACGGCCAGGGTCAGCACCACCACCAGCGTGGCTAACCGGCTCTTGCGTCGGGACACGGCCTAGACCGTAATCGAGCCGGCCGGCCGGCGGGCGGCGAACATCACCTTTCACAACCGGCGGGCCGGCCGGCACGTCTGGGCGGTCGTGAGCAAGCTCGCGAGCGAACCATCCGGTGAGTTCGGTCGGCTGTGGGCCGCTGGCACGGTGGCCGGCGTGGGCACCGGGGTGACCGCGGTGGCCGGGCCGCTGCTGGCCGCGGCGCTGACCAGCGATCCGGTGCGGATCGCCGGGCTGATGATGGCCGAGCAGCTGCCCTGGGTGGTGTTGGCGTTGCCCACCGGGGCGCTGTCCGATCGGATGGACCGCCGGCTGCTGATGACCGCCTCCGGCGTGATCCGGCTGGCCGGCCTGGCAGCGCTGGCCGCTGCGGTCGCGGTCGGGCAGCCCGGCCTGCCGCTGCTGTACGTGATCTTCATGCTGGTCGGCTGCGCGGGCGTGTTGTACGACAACGCGTCGATGGCGATGCTGCCGGCGACCGTGCGGGACGGCTCGCTGTCGCTGGAGCGGGCCAACGGCCGGATGCTGGCCAGCCGGACGCTGGGTGAGTCGCTGGCCGGTCCGCCCCTCGGCGGGCTGCTGTTCGCGCTGGCCGCCTGGCTGCCGTTCGCGCTGGACGCGCTGCTGTTCGCGGCGGTCACGGCGTTGTCGCTGCTGCTCTCGCCGGTGCGGGTGGCGCCGGAGCGTCCCCGGGTGTCGCTGCGGGCGGCGATCGCCGACGGTCTGCGCTGGCTGCTGCGGCACCGGTTGCTGCGCGGTTTCGCGGTGACGGTCGCGGTGTCCAACCTGATGCTCGGCGCGGTGCTGTCCCTGCTGGTGCTCATCGCCCAGCAACGCCTCGGCCTCGGTCCGGTCGGTTACGGTCTGCTGCTCACCGCCGCCGCGGTCGGCGGGATCGCCGGCAGCCTGGTCACCGCCCGCCTGGTCGCCCTGGTCGGGACCGGCACCGTGCTGCGCGCCGGCCTGGTGATCGAGACGCTGGCCGGGCCGCTGCTGGCGGTCACCACCTCCCCCGCGCTGGTCATGATCATGATGGGGCTGCTCGGCGTCGAACTGCTCACCTTCTCCACCATCGGAGCCAGCCTGCGCCAATCCCTCGCTCCGGCCGACATGCTCGGCCGGGTGCACAGCGCCTACCGCCTGCTCACCAACGCCGGCCTGCTCGCCGGCGCCGCCCTCGGCGGCCTTGTCGCCCGCTCCTTCGGCCTCACCGCCCCGTTCTGGCTCAGCCCCGCCATCCTCGGCATCCTCACGGTGTGCGTGTGGCGCCTGTTCGGCAATGCCGAGATCGAAGCCGCCCGGCGTAGCACCACGCGCTACCGGTAGCCCGTTCAGGACGGGCGGCGGGTGATGACGACGAGTTGGTGGGGCTCGAGTTCGGTGACCGACCAGATGGCGGGGTCGAACTGCTGGGGGCCGAAGGTGTGGTTCAGGATTTTCCAGGAGCCTGGTTCGGGGCTGTACAGGACGAACACGTCGATCGGGCCGAACGCGGTGTCGGCGGTGGCCCGGGCGAACTCGGCCGGGTCGGTGATCGACGCCAGCCGGCCGAGCTCGGCGTTGCGGGAATCCCAGCGCACCAGCGTGTTGGCCGAAGTCTGGTCCATGCCCATGTAGCCGCGCCATGGCAGGTAGGCAAAGAGCCGCTCGTTGGTGGCCAGCGTGTGCGGGCGGTCCCCCGTGCCGCGCACCTGCTCCACCTCGGTCCTGATCAGCTCCACCGGGTAGCAGGGGAACCGTCCGTCCTGCGGGGCGTACTTGGGATACCGGCAGTCCGGCAGCGGCTCGAGGTGGGCCCAGGTGGCGTAGTCGTTGAACGTGGTCGTCCCGGCTCCCGGGCGCCAGTCCTGGCTGTAGGTGAAACCGAGCCACACCATCAGCAACGCCACGGCCACCACGCCGGACCGGGGTGGCCGGACCAGTTGGAGCTTGCGGACCAGCGCCGGCGCGGCCGTGGCCAGCGTCAGCACCGCGGCGAGCAGCATCACGGTCGCAGAGATCAGGAACGCGTAGTAGAACAGCCCGGTGTGCCCGGTGAACACGAACCGGACGCCCTGCACCAGCCACCAGGCGTAGGCCCCGAGGACCAGGTACAGCATCGGCCCGGACCACCAGAACCGCCCGCGGTACCACAGCAGCCCGGCCAGCCCGGCCAGTTGCAGCGCACCCATCAGCGTCGGCTCGAGGAACGGGAACCCGTTGTCGGCGATCTCGCCCGGAGCCCACAGGTCGCTCAGCAACTCACCGCCCTGGGTCAGCGCGGTGCCGAAGTACGGCACCAGGAACGGAGCCGACACCACGAAGGCCGTGGCACCGAGCAACAGGACGTGCCGGACGTACCGGCCCCGCTCGGCGGACCGGCGCCAGGTCACGAAGATCAGGACGAACACGCCGAACCCGGCGAACAGGAACCAGCCGTTGTAGGTCAGCATGATCAGACCGCCGATGATCCCGGCCGGCAGCCAGTGCAGGCGGCCGCGCGGCGGCTCGGTGAACGCCGAGATCACCCACGGCACGAAGACCACGAGCGTGATCACGGCGAACGCCTTGCGCGGATCACCCTGCAGCGGGATCGAGATGGCGCTGAGCGGGAACGCGAGCGCGGCCGGCGCCAGCCGGCACCACATCAGGAACGCGACCACGACCGACAGCGACAGGACGCCGACTTCCACGAACCCCAGCAGGCGCCAGGCGGGCACGTCGAGCAGAGCCGCGAGCCGGCCGGTCAGCCACGGATACAGCGGCGGGTACTCCGGCGGCAACTCCTCGACGAAGTGGTCGGCGAACCACGGGGTCACGGCGTAGCGGGTCGCCGCCGCCGCCACCCGGACCCGGTCGCCGGCCAGCCCGGTGGTGCCGTGCGGTGTCCCGGCGAGCCAGGCCCGGAACATCAGCGCAACCCAGGCGCCGAACAGTCCGGCGGCGACGGCCGGAATCGCTTCGCCTGCCCCGCGCCACCAGGCCAGCGCGGTGACCGCGACCAGCAGCACCGCGCCGGCCGCGACCGGCAGGAACGCGCCCCGCGCGGTGAACGGGTTGAGGTCGAGCAGCCGCGGGATCAGGAACGCGAACGGCAGCGCCACCGCCCAGGTGCCGACCGCGATCGTCCCCGGAGACGTGACCAGCCGGCGAAACCACCGGTGCCGGCCGGACCCGCCGTCCGCGGTGTCGGATGCCGGCGCCGGGACACGCTCCGCGGCCACGCTGTTCGCCGGATCGGACATGGCGCGCAGTAAACCACAGCCAGTAGTGGTTAGAATTTGATTAGGTGACAACCGAAAGGGTGGATGTTCGCCGCCGTGCGATCAGTTCCCGGCCGTGTTTGTGCGGATGCGACCCACGTTCACCGTGCGTGCGGTTTCCGATCACATGGGGGTAGCTGGTGCGGATCGGCATCCTGGTCGTCGCCTACAACGCCGCGTCGACGCTCTCGGCGACCCTGGACCGGATCCCGAAGGACTTCCGGGACCAGATCGCCGAGGTCATCGTCCTCGACGACGCCAGCCACGACGACACCGCCAGCCACGGCCTGAGCTGGGCGTCCCGTGTGGACACTCCGGCCACCCTGGTCGTCCGGCACACCAAGAACCTCGGCTACGGCGGCAACCAGAAGGCCGCCTACCAGCTGGCCATGCGGCGCGGCCTGGACATCGTGGTGCTGCTGCACGGCGACGGGCAGTACGCGCCGGAGCTGCTGCCGCAGATGGTGGCACCGCTGGTCCGCGGCGAGTGCGACGCGGTGTTCGGCTCCCGCATGATGACCACCGGCGCGGCCCGGCGCGGCGGCATGCCGCTGTACAAACGCCTCGGCAACCGGATCCTCACCCGGTTCGAGAACGGTGTGCTCGGCACCAACCTCACCGAGTTCCACTCGGGGTACCGGGCCTACCGCCTCGCGGCCCTGCGCGAGCTGCCGTTCGAGCACAACAGCGACGGCTTCGACTTCGACACGCAGATCATCGTCCAGCTGGTGCACGCCGGGAAACGGATCGTCGAGATCCCGATCCCGACCTACTACGGCAGCGAGATCTGCTACGTCAACGGATTGCGCTACGCCAGGGACGTCGTGCGGGACGTCCTCGAGTACCGGTTGGCGGCCAAGGGGTTCGGCGTGTCCGAGTGGATCCCGACGCCGGACGAGTACGCCTTCAAGGAGGGCGACGGCACCTCTCATGCGGTCATGCTGGACATGCTGGCCGGCCTGAAACCGTCGAAGGTTCTCGACATCGGCTGTTCCGGGGGTCTGCTGGCCGAGCGGGTGCGGGCGGCCGGTCATCACGTCACCGGTGTCGACGCCATCGAGGTTCCCGG
The DNA here is from genome assembly GCF_035762905.1 of Actinophytocola sp. Lineage (GTDB taxonomy): Bacteria > Actinomycetota > Actinomycetes > Mycobacteriales > Pseudonocardiaceae > DASYTH01. The sequence continues at coordinate 42,335 of NZ_DASUCC010000034.1, read as the reverse complement.
CGTGGTCGAGCGGGTGAACGACTTCGTGCGGGCCGACCTGTCCCGGGGCATCCCGGACGAGGCCGGCCGGGACTTCGACGTGGTCATCGCGGGCGACGTCATCGAGCACCTGCCGAGCCCCGCGCACATCCTGCGGGAGATCCTGCGCGTCCTGCGGGTCGGCGGGCAGGTCGTGCTGTCGGTGCCGAACTTCGGGCACTGGTACCCCCGGGCGCGGACCGCGCTTGGGCTGTTCGGCTATGACCGGCGCGGCATCCTCGACGACACCCATCTGCGCTTCTTCACCCGGGCGACCCTGCGCCGGCTGGTCAACTCGTGCGGGTTCGACGTGCTCGAGGAGCGGGCCACCGGCCTGCCGCTCGGCGTGGTCTCACCGGGGGACGGTCCCGCGCTGCGCGCGGTGCGCCGGGTCGACGACCGCCTGGTGAGTGCCCGGCCGACCCTGTTCGGCTACCAGTTCGTCCTTCGGATGACCCCGCACGCCGAGGAGGCGCTCGTTGTCGAGCCTTCCTGACGACGCTCAGAACAGCCGCAGGTCGGCGCTTTCCAGGCCGCGGAGCTGGTCGTAGTCGAGGGTGACGCAGCGGATGCCGCGGTCCTCGGCGAGGGTGCGGGCCTGGGGTTTGATCTGCTGGGCGGCGAAGACGCCGTGCACGGGAGCGATCAGCGGGTCGCGGTTGAGCAGGTCGAGGTAGCGGGTGAGCTGCTCGACGCCGTCCAGCTCGCCGCGGCGCTTGATCTCGACAGCGACCGTGGCGCCGGTGTGATCCCGGCAGAGGATGTCCACCGGGCCGATGGCCGTGGGGTACTCGCGGCGGATCAGCGACCAGCCGTCGCCGAGGGTGGCGATGTGCTCGGCCAGCAGCGCCTGCAGGTGGGCCTCGACGCCGTCCTTGACCAGGCCCGGCTCGACGCCGAGGTCGTGCGCCGAGTCGTGCAGGATCTCCTCGATGCCGATGATCAGCTGCTCGCCGGCCTTGTTCTGCACGGTCCAGGTGCCCGGGGCCTCGGTCAGCCAGCACGGCGGGCTCATCCAGTTGAGCGGCTTGTAGGCGCGGTCGTCGGAGTGCACCGACACCGAGCCGTCCGCCTTGACCAGCAGCAGACGGGTGGCCATCGGCAGGTGGGCGGTGAGCCGCCCGGCGTAGTCGACCTGGCAGCGAGCGATCACGAGGCGCACGGCAGGCAGGTTATCCGGCTCGGGCAGGATCGCTGGCATGGAAGCCCTCGACTCGCGGCAGGTCTACCAGAACGCGTGGATGACGGTCCGCGAGGACGCGATCCGGCGGCCGGACGGTTCGGCCGGGGTCTACGGCGTGGTCGACAAGCCGGACTACGCGCTGGTGCTGCCCTACGACGGCGCGCGGTTCATGCTGGTCGAGCAGTTCCGCTACCCGCTCGGCCTGCGCCGCTGGGAGTTCCCGCAGGGCACCGCGCCGCACCGGGCCGACACCGACCCGGTCCAGCTCGCCGCCCGGGAGCTGCGCGAGGAGACCGGCCTGGCCGCCCGGTGCATCGAGGAGATCGGCCTGCTCGACGTGGCCCCCGGCATGTCCAGCCAACGCGGCCGGGTGTTCCTGGCCACCGGCCTGACCGAGGGCCCACCCCAGCGTGAGCACGAGGAACAGGACATGCGCTGCGCCTGGTTCAGCCGCACCGAGCTGGAAACCATGATCACCCACGCCGACATCACCGACGCCCAGTCGATCGCCGCCTACACCCTCCTGCTGCTCCGCGAACGAACCACCAGCCCACCCAAGCCATGAGCCCCAACAGAAACGCCCACCCCAACAAAGGCGCCGCCAACAAAAGGACCGCCCCCACCCCAACAAAAAGGCGCCGCCAACAAGAGGACAGCCCCCACCCGTCCCGGGGGGCGAGCCCTGCTCCAGCGTATCGGGTGGGGGTGCCGGGGCGGGGGGAGATGATCTTGGGTGTGGACAGCTCGTGGCGTTGTGGACAGGTGGTACGGCGCGACCGCGTTCAGTCGGGCCAGACGGGGGTGCGCTTCTCCAGGAAGGCGGCCATGCCCTCGCGGGCGCCGGGGAGCTGCGCCGCGGCGGCCATGACCTCAAGCGCGATCTGGTAGGCGTCGGCTTCCGGGCGGTCGAGCTGGGCATAGATGGTGTGTTTGCCGAGCGCCTTGCTGGCCCGGCTGCCGCGGGTGGCGCGGGCGAGCAGGGCGTCGACGGCGTCGTCCAGCTCGGCGTCCGGGACCACCGCGTTGACCAGGCCCCAGTCGAGCGCGGTGCGGGCGTCCACGGCGTCGCCGGTGAGCACCAGCTCCATCAGGCGTTTGCGGCCGATCGAGCGGGCCACCGGGACCGCCGGGGTGTGGCAGAACCAGCCGGCCTTGCCGCCCGGGAGGGCAAAGCCGGCGGACTCGGCGGCGACGGCGAGGTCGCACGAGGCCACCAGCTGGCAGCCGGCGGCGGTGGCCAGGCCGTGCACCCGGGCCACCACGACCTGGGGAACCGACTGGACGGTGCGCATCAGCTCGGTGCACAGGGTCAGCAGCGCGCGCACCCCGACCAGGTCCCGCCCGGCGACGTCGGCGAAGTCGTGGCCGGCGGAGAACACCGGGCCCTCGCCGGCGAGCACGATCCCGGTCGCGTCCGAGGCACCCGCGGCGCGGAACGCGGCGAGCAGCTCGGCCAGGTGCTCCTCGGTCAGCGTGTTGCGCCGGGCCGGCCGGTTCATCGTGATCCGGACCGTGCCGTTCTCCCGCTTGACGGTGATGTGCTGGTGGTCGCCCATCACTGCACGGTACCCCCGCTCAGCGGGCGCAGAGGTCCTCGGTGCGCAGGTCGGCCGGCGGCAGGTTCTCCTTGATGAAACCGCTCGGCTCGGCCAGCTTGAGCCACCGCCCGGACGACTGCAGGCTGCGCAGCTCCTTGTCGAAGCCGGCCACCAGCTCCTTGTCCACGTCGCTGCCGAAGGCGTACGCGCCGGCCACCGGCGGCTCGCCCTCGAGGGTGAACGGCGCGGTCACCTCCACCTCGGCGAGGTCCGCCTTGGCCAGGCTGCGCAACCCGATGTCGCTGAACGCCGCGCAGGCGGCCTCACCCCGCTCGACCGCCTTGAGCATCTCGACCGGCCCGGGAATGGCCAGCACCTGCCCGGCCGGCACCTTGGTCCTGATCACGAACTTGTGCTCGGGCAGGTCCTTCATCACCGCGATCTTGGCGCCGGCACCGACCGCGTCGGCGATCGTCTTGAACCCCTTGGGATTTCCCACCGGCACGGCCAGCGCGCACAGCCCGACATGATCCGGCGCCGACCACACCAGGCTCCCGCAGCTCACCTGGCCCGGATACAGGATGCCGGCCAGGTCGACCCGCTTGGCCTGCAGCGCCGGGAAGAGCGCGCCGAACTCGAGCTCGAGCACCTCGACCTGGTCGATGCCCAACTCGTCCACAACGGCCCGGACGACCTCGACCGCGTGCGGCTGCCCCTTCTGGGTGCCGAGGCGGATGCGGCGCGGCGCCGGCCGGCGGGAGCTGGTCGGACGGGCCGGGCCGGATCTGGCCGCGCGCGGGGTGCCGGGCACGGCCTTGGCGCATGCGGACAGCGCCGCGCCGGACCCGACCACCGCTGCCCACCCGAGAGAGTTTCGGAGTAACTGGCGTCGTGTCCAGCCCATCGCTCACCCCTGTGTCGTGGCCATCCCGTTCGCCGAGCGGACCACGTCGACGATCTCGCGCATGATCTGGGTCATCTCGTAGTCCTTGGGCGTGAACACCCTAGCGACTCCGCGATCAAGAAGGATCGCCGCGTCGGCCGGCGGCACGATTCCGCCGACCACGACCGGAATGTCCGCGGCGCCGGCGGCCCGCAGACCGGCCACGACGGCGGGTACCACTTCCAGGTGCGATCCGGACAGGATGGACAGCCCGACGACGTGCACGCCCTCCTGCACCGCCGCTGCCACGATCTGCTCCGGGGTCAGCCGGATGCCCTGGTACACCACCTCGAAGCCGGAGTCCCTTGCCCGCACGGCGATCTGCTCGGCGCCGTTGGAATGTCCATCCAGGCCGGGCTTTCCGACCAGCATGCGCAGCCGCTGCCCCAGCTCGGCCCCGGTGGCCCGGACCAGCTCGCGCACCTCGGCGAGCCCGGCGCCGGCCGCACCGCCGGCGCTGGCCTCGGCGACCCCGGTCGGCGCCCGGTACTCGCCGAACACCTCGCGCAGCGCGCCGGCCCACTCGCCGGTGGTGACGCCCGCGCGGGCGCAGTCCAGGGTGGCGTCCATCAGGTTCGTTGCGGTCTTCGCGGTGTCCCGCAACACGTCCAGTGTCTTGTCCACTTCGGACTGATCGCGCCGGGCGCGCCAGGCGGTGATCGCTTCGACCGCCTGCCGCTCGGCCGTCAGGTCGGACTGGTGGATCACCTCGGCGCCCTCGGCCTGCAGCGGGCTCGGCTCGGTGGTGTCGAACCGGTTCACCCCGACGACGATCTCCTCGCCGGCCTCGATCCGGCCGCGCCGCTCGGCCAGCGAGGCGACCAGCCGGGTCTTCATGTACCCGCTGTCCACCGCGGCCACCGTGCCGCCAAGGTCCTGCACCCGCTGGATCTCCGCCTTCGCGCCCGCGACGATCTCGTCCACTTTGGACTTAACGACGTGCGAACCATCGAAGATGTCCTCGTACTCCAACAGATCCGTCTCGTAGGCGAGCACCTGCTGCATGCGCAGCGCCCACTGCTGGTCCCACGGCCGGGGCAGGCCGAGCGCCTCGTTCCACGCCGGCAGCTGGATCGCCCTTGCCCGCGCGGTGCGGGACAGGCTGACGCCGAGCATCTCCAGCACGATCCGCTGGACGTTGTTCTCCGGCTGGGCTTCGGTCAACCCCAACGAGTTCACCTGCACGCCGTACCGGAACCGGCGCTGCTTCGGGTCGGCAACGCCGTACCGGTCCCGGGTGATCTCGTCCCACAGCTCGGTGAACGCGCGCATCTTGCACAGCTCCTCGACGAACCGCACGCCCGCGTTGACGAAGAACGACATCCGCCCGACCACGTCACCGAACTTCTCGGCCGGCACCTGACCCGAGTCGCGGACCGCGTCCAGCACCGCGATCGCCGTACACAGCGCGTAGGCCACCTCCTGCACCGGCGTCGCACCGGCCTCCTGCAGGTGGTAGCTGCAGATGTTGATCGGATTCCAGCGCGGCACGTTGGCCACCGTCCAGGCCACCATGTCGGTGATCAGCCGCAGGCTCGGCCCCGGCGGGAACACGTAGGTCCCCCTGGACAGGTACTCCTTGATGATGTCGTTCTGCGTGGTACCGGACAGCCGCGCCACCACGTCGTGCCAGTCCTGCCCCTGCTCCGCCGCCTGCTCCTGCGCCACCGTGATGTAGAGCGCGAGCAACCACATCGCCGGCGCGTTGATCGTCATCGAGGTGTTCGCCTCGGCCAGCGGAATCTCGGCGAACAACGCCCGCATGTCCCCCAGATGACTGACCGGCACCCCGACCTTGCCGACCTCCCCCCTGGCCAACTCGTCGTCCGGGTCGTACCCCGTCTGGGTCGGCAGGTCGAAGGCCACCGACAACCCGGTCTGCCCCTTGGCCAGGTTCCGCCGGTACAGCGCGTTCGAAGCGGCCGCCGAGGAGTGCCCCGCATACGTGCGCATCACCCACGGCCGGTCCCGCTCACGGTCGGACGGATACGGCATCGGACACCTCCCGGAACGCTCCGATCCAGCGTACTGGCCAGTAACCCGGTCCGCCCTGGTGCCATTCCTCACAGCACGCGGTGACAATGAGGGGGTGGCCGCGTACACGTTGCTGGTGCCGTTGCTGGCGATAGGGGTGCTTGCGCTGGTGTTGCGGTGGGCGTCGAACCTGGATACGGATCGGGCTCACCGGAAGGATTACGGGCTGCTGCGTGAGGTGGCGCGGGTGCCGAGCTCGACCGCCGCGCGGGTGGTCGAGGAGCGGTTGCAGGAGGTCGGGATCAAGGCGACCACCGTGCCGGCGGAGGACGGGAACGGGATGCGGATCCTGGTGTTCCCCGGGGACGAGAACACCGCGATCCGCACCCTGCTCGGTTATCCGTCACCGGGGGAAGACCACGCCCGCTGAGCTGCCGCCCCGGCGGGTCGGCTCGCCCGCGGCCAGGACCTCACCACCACGCAGGAACTCCAGGCCGGACGCGACGCCGATGTCCGGGCTGATCCGGATCGTCGGGTCGAGCGACGAGGTGTCCCGGATGGCGAACGCGTGCCCGAGGGCCTGCAGGCCCGGCGTCGTGGGCAGGGCCAGGAAGGCCGGTTCGACCTGGGTGGTGGCGGCGTTGCGCTGGGAGGCGCGCGGCGCGGCGATCGCCTCGGGCAGGGACATGCCCAGGTCGACGCGGTTGAACAGGATCTGCACGACGGTCGTGATGATGGTGGCGCCGCCCGGCGAGCCGACCGCGAGGAACGGCTGGCCGTGCCGGAGCACGATCGTCGGGGACATGCTCGACCGGGGCCGCTTGCCGGCGGCGGGCAGGTTGGGGTCGGGAGCGGTGCCCTGGGTGGGGGCGAAGTTGAAGTCGGTCAGCTCGTTGTTGAGCAGGAACCCGCGGCCGGGTACGACGATGCCGCTGCCGCCCAGCTGCTCGATGGTGTTGGTGTAGGACACCACGTTGCCCCACCGGTCGCTGACCACGAAATGGTTGGTGTGCGCGCCCTCGTTGCCCGCGGCGGCACCCGACGAGGCCGGGGTGCACGCCGCGGAACCGTTCGGGTCGCCGGGGGCGACCGGGCTGGTCAGCGCCTGGGCCGGGTTGATCAAGCAGGCCCGCTGACGGGCGAACCGGTCGGAGAGCAGCGCCCGCTGCGGCACGTCGACGAACGCCGGGTCGCCGATGTAGCGGTTGCGGTCGGCGAACGCCAGCCGGGTGGCCTCCAGGTACCGGTGCAGCGCGGAGACGCGATCGAGCCGGCCGAGGTCGAACCGCTCCATGATGTTGAGCGACTCGCCGACCGTGATGCCGCCGCTGGACGACGGGGCCATGCCGTAGACGTCCAGCCCGCGGTACGCGACGTGCGTCGGGTCGCGGTCGATGGTCCGGTACGCGCGCAGGTCGGCCAGGGTCATCCGGCCGGGGATCGGCACCAGCGTGGCGTCCGGTGCCAGCGGCAGGTCGCGCTGTGCGGTCACGGTGTCCCGGCCGATCGCGCCCCCGTAGAGCGCCCGGGTGCCGTGCCGGGCGATCTCCCGGTACGTGTCGGCCAGATCCGGGTTGCGCAGCACCGAGCCGACCTCGGGCAGCGCCCCGCCGGGCAGGAACAGCTCCCGGGTGGAGCTGAACTGGGCGAACCGGGTCTGGTTCTGCCGGGTCTGCTCGCGGAACGTGGCGTCCACCACGAAGCCGCGGTCGGCCACGTCGATCGCCGGACGCAGGTTGTCGGCCAGGCTGAACCGGCCCCACCGGTCCAGGGCGCGCTGCCAGGTGGCCAGGTTGCCGGGCACGCCGACGCCGAGGCCGCTGGTCACCGCGGTCGGAAAGGCCAGCGGGTTGCCGGCGGCGTCGGTGAACATCCGCTCGTCGCCGGCCGCGGGCGTGGTCTCCCGGCCGTCGATGGTGAACACCCGGTGCCGCCGGGCGTCGTAGAACACGAAGTAGCCGCCCCCGCCGATGCCGGCCACGTACGGGTCGGTCACGCCGAGCGTCGCGGCCACCGCCACCGCGGCGTCGGCCGCGGTCCCGCCACGGCGCAGCACCGCGAGCCCGGCCCTGGTCGACTCCACGGTGTCCGAGACGACCGCACCACCGAACCCTCTGGCCACCGCCTGTTTGGCCGGTGGGGTGTCGGCCAGTGCCGGGGTCGCCCCGGCAAGTCCGGCCGCTGTCAGCGCAACGACGGATAACACCGAGCTGAATCGGCGGGGGGCACGCACGGCGGCTCCTTCGGCGAGGAAACGAGTGGTGCCCCTGTTCTACTCCCGCGCCGTGGGCTACGCATGCTCCGAACGGCCGGACACCCGGCGCACGTCCGCGCCGAGCCGGGTCATGTTCTCCACGAACAGCGGGTAGCCGCGGTCGATGTGGAACACGTCCCACACGTCGGTCACGCCGTCCGCGCACAGCCCGGCGAGCACCAGCCCGACCCCGGCCCGGATGTCCGACGCCCAGACCGGCGCGCTGGACAACTGCTCGACCCCGCGCACCACCGCGTGGTGCCCGTCGGTCCGGGCGTCCGCGCCGAGCCGCACCATCTCCTCGATGAACCGGAACCGCGCCTCGAACAGGTTCTCGGTGATCATCGAGGTGCCGTCGGCGATCGAGGCCAGCGCGACGGCGAACGGCTGCAGGTCGGTGGCGAACCCCGGGTAGGGCAGGGTGACGAAGTCGACCGCGACCGGCCGGTCCCGCTGCACCACCCGGAACATCTGCTCGCCGGTGATCGTCACCTCGGCGCCGGCCAACCGCAGCTTCTCCAGCACCAGATCCAGGTGGTGCGGGTCGACGCCGCGCACGGTCACGTCGCCGCAGGTCATGGCCGCGGCGAAGGCCCAGGTGGCGCCCACGATCCGGTCGCCGATCACCCGGTGCTCGGTGGGCTGCAGGGCGTCCACGCCGTGCACGGTCAGCGTCGAGGTGCCGGCGCCCTCGATCTTGCCGCCCATCTGCTGCAGCATCGTGCACAGGTCGACGATCTCCGGCTCCCGCGCGGCGTTGTCGATCACCGTGGTGCCACTGGCCAGCACGGCGGCCATCAGTATGTTCTCGGTCGCGCCGACGCTGGGGAAGTCCAGCCAGATCTGCGCCCCGTGCAGCCCCTCGGCCTCGGCCACCACGCAGCCGTGCTCGATCTCGCTGTGCGCGCCGAGCTGGCGCAGCCCGCTCTGGTGCATGTCCAGCGGCCGGGAACCGATCGCGTCGCCGCCGGGCAGCGCGACGACCGCGCGCCGGCACCGGCCGACCAGCGGGCCGAGCACGCAGACCGAGGCGCGCAGTTTGCCCATCGAGGCCGAGTCGGCCCGGTGGTTGAGCTTCGCCGGCGTTGTGATGGTGACCAGAGCGGTCGCCGATTGACCGCTGCCGCGGTCGGTGTCGATGCGCACCTCGCAGCCCAGGCTGCGCAGCACGTCGGCCATCAGCGGCACGTCGAGGATCTGCGGGCAGTTGGTCAGCGTCGTGGTGCCCTCGGCCAGCAGAGCCGCGGCCATCAGCTTGAGCACACTGTTCTTGGCGCCGACCACGTCGACCTCGCCGGCCAGCCGCGCGCCACCTCGAACCTGGAAGTGCTCCGTCACGAGCGCCCATCTTGCCCGGGCGGAAACCTCACCCGGGTGGGTGGGTGCGGACACGGCCGCGCGGGCCCGGAGTTACCCTGCCGGCCCATGAGGCTCCTCCTGCCGCGACTGGTCAGCCCGGCCGGATTCGTGTTGGCCCTGCTGTTCTTCCTGCTGCCGTTCGTCGCGGTCGCCTGCGACGCGCCGCAGAACGCCGGCTCGGTGGACGTCGGTTTCACCGGCCTTGACCTGGTCACCGGTGCCGAGCCGACGCTGACCGCCACCGGCGAGCTGGCCACCGTCCCGCGCGAGGAGCTGGGCACCGACGAGCTGCCGGAGCCCGGGGCGCAGCTACCGGCGATCCTCACCGTCGTGCTGATCACGGCCGGTCTGGTCGCCAGCCTGTTGCCGGCGCTGCGGGCCCGGCCGCTGGTGATCGGCGGCGGTGCGGCGCTGGCCGCGGCGCTCCTGGCCGGCACCGAGCTCATCGCCCAGGCCAACCTCAAGGCGTCGGTGCTGGACCTGGCCGGAACGGCGGTCCGGCTCGGCGGTGACACGTTCGCCGTGACCGATGCCCAGGCCCGGGATCTGGTGCACAGCCGGATCGGGTTCTGGCTGGCGCTGGTCGCGCTGGTGCTGGTGCTGCTGTGGTCGGTCCGGCTTGCGCTGCGGGACCGGTCCCGGCGCTAGGGTGGCCGTATGGCGGTCCACATCACGCGGGTCTACACCAAGGTCGGGGACGGCGGCACCAGCGCGCTCGGCGACGGGAGCCGGGTGTCCAAGACCGATCCCCGGCTGGCCGCCTACGCCGACGTGGACGAGGCCAACGCCGCGATCGGGGTGGCGCTCGCGCTCGGCGGGCTCACCGAGGACCTGGCGGCCGTGCTGCGCGCGGTGCAGAACGATCTGTTCGACGTGGGCGCCGACCTGTGCGCACCGGTCGTGCCGGACCCCAAGTACCCGCCGCTACGGATCACCGAGTCCTATGTGGAGCGTCTGGAACGCTGGTGCGACGAGTACAACGCCCGGCTGGCCAAGCTGACCTCGTTCATCCTGCCCGGCGGCACGCCCGGCGCCGCGCTGCTGCACGTGGCCCGCACGGTCACCCGCCGGGCCGAGCGCAGCGCCTGGGCACTGTTCGGAGTGGACGGTGAGCGCACCAACGTGCTGGCCGCCCGTTACCTCAACCGGCTCTCCGACCTGTTGTTCGTGCTCTCCCGGGTGGCCAACCCGGACGGCGACATACTCTGGCAACCGGGTCAGGGTGGTTAAATCCACTGTGGACCGCTCGGCGGGCTCTCGTTGTGCCTTCGGTCGAGCACCGTGATCACGTAGGTGTAGTGCCGGCCGGGTGCGGCGGTGGTGTCGGTGAACCGCTGCACCGGACCGTCGGCGTGCCGGCCGGTGGCCACCAGGTGGCTGGCGTCGGCAAGGTCGCACGGACGCGCCCCGCGCAGGCCGTCCAGCCGGTACACGGCGAACGCGGTGGACCGGGAATCGTGCAGCCAGTGCAGGGTGACGCCGTCCTTGCCGCGCCGGGCGGGCAGCAGGACCGGGCGGCGCGGGGCCGGTCCCGGGTTGGCCGGGACCAGGGCCGGCCGGGTGTAGTGCTCGGCGACCAGAATGTCCATGTGGGACAGCCGGTTGGCCCGGACGTCCTTGGCCGAGAAGAACACGTCGCCGCTGACCTGGGGGTAGGAGCGGTTGAACGTGAGGTGGCTGGACAGCTCGCCCGGGATCATCCAGGCCGGCGACTGGGTGGACACGCCGACCTTGTAGTTGGCCTGGCCGGTGTAGAGCCGCACGCCGGTGCCGTCGACCTGACGGGCCCACCAGTCGACCACCTTCGCGTAGTCGGCCGGCGCGAAGCCGATGTTCCAGTAGACCTGCGGCACGATGTAGTCGATCCAGCCCTCGCGAACCCAGCGCCGGGTGTCCGCGGCCAGATCGTCGTAGGTCTGCACGCCCGCGGTGGTGTCCGAGCCCTCCGGGTCGGTGGCCCGGTTGCGCCACACCGCGAACGGGCTGATCCCGAACTCCACCCACGGCTTGTGCTCGGCGATCCGGGCGGCCAGTTCGGAGACCAGCAGATCGACGTTGTCGCGCCGCCAGTCCGCCTTGGTGGCGAACCCGGCGCCGTAGCGCTGCCAGGTGGCCTCGTCGTCGAACTGCTGGCCGGCAACGGGGTACGGGTAGAAGTAGTCGTCGAAGTGCACGGCGTCCACGTCGTAACGGCGCACGGCGTCCAGGATGGCGTCCTCGGTGAACCGGCGGACCTCGGGGATTCCCGGGTTGTAGTAAAGCTTTCCGCCGTAGGGCACGATCCACTCGGGGTGCACGCGGGCCGGGTGGTCCGGGCGCAGCCGGGTCGGGTCGGCGTGCATGGCCACCCGGTACGGGTTGAACCAGGCGTGCAGTGCGAGGTTGCGGCGGTGCGCCTCGGCGACCGCGAAGGCGAGCGGGTCGTAGCCCGGATCCTGGCCCTGCACTCCGGTGATCCACTCGGACCACGGCTCAAGCGGCGACGGCCAGAACGCGTCCGCGGTCGGCCGCACCTGCAGGACGACCGTGTTGAGCCGGCGCCCCACCGCCTCGTCCAGCCACCGGATCAGCTCGGCCTGCTGCTCTGCGGCCGGCAGTCCGGGCCGGGACGGCCAGTCGATGTTGACCACGCTGGCGATCCATTCGGCCCGCAGCTGACGTTTCGGCGTGGCCGGGTTCGGCGCGACACAGTCCGGCCCGACCGGGGTGGCCACCGCCACCGCCGACGTGAGAACGGATCCCAGCAGCGCGACCATCGTCGCGACCAGCCCAACCCGGCGCATCATGGCGACAAGTGTGCCCTTTTGACCACATGTCTGTATATAGCGTGAACGTCTAACGATTCAGGAGGCCCACGGGAGCCGGCCCGGCGGGGCGGACTCCAACCAGGACAGGAACCCGGTGAGCGCGTCCGGATCCATCGCGATCTCGACCTCGGGATGGGTGCCGTCCTTGCGGTTGCGGAACCTGATCACCCTGGCGTCCGCCGGCATGCCGTAGGCCTCCGCGGTGTCCGGGTCGCGCCGGCTGGCGATCTCCATGCCGTTGCGCCGGATGATCCGGTCCGGGCCGGCGCGCAGGGACAGCACCCGGAACCAGGCGAACTCGTCGCCGCGATAGCGGCCGACGCCCAGATGCCAACCCTTGCCCGGGCGGTCCATCCGGGTGCGCAGGGCGACGTGCACCCCACCGGAGCGCAGTACCCGGAGCCGGCGAACCACCAAGTAACACAGTGTTAACGCGACCAGACCCAGGAGCGCTCCGACCACCACACTGATGTCCACGGCCGCTCCCTGCCCGCTCCGCCGTCCGTCAGGCCAGGAACCCGGCGGCGCGGAGCCGCACGAACAATCTCGCCGCAGCGAGTTGATGAATGATCATGCCTGGCAACGCGGTCTCCTCGAAACTGGTACTACGGCAGTGTAGGGGGTCAACTGGCAACCTCCCCAGTCAGGCCGGTGTCTTCCTTGGTGAACCAGTAGGCATTGGGGGGTTGGAGGTGACCCTGTCGGACTTCGAGGAGTATGTGAGCGCTCGCTCACCGGCCCTGCTCCGGACGGCCTTCCTCCTCTGCGGCGGGGACCGCGGCGCCGCCGAGGACATGCTCCAGGACGTCCTCGAACGGGTCTACCCGAAATGGCACCGGATCAAGGATCACCCGGAGGCCTACATCCGCGCGGCACTGGCCAACGCCGCGGCCAACCGGTGGCGGTTCCGGTCCCGGCGGGTGGTCGAGGTTCCGCTCCACGACGCCAGCCCGCCTGCGGTGCCCGGACCCGAACAGGCCGTCGCCAACCAGGATCTGGTGGTCCGCGCGCTCGGCACGCTGCCGGCCCGGATGCGCGCCGTGCTGGTACTGCGGTTCTACGACGACCTGTCCGAAGTGGACACGGCGGCGGCGCTGCGCTGCGGCGTCGGCACGGTGAAGAGCCAGACCTCCCGCGGCCTGTCCCGGCTGCGCACGCTGCTGGCCCCGCACGCGCTGGCGCCAACGACCGATCGGAGCTGCTGACCATGGAACACCTGGAGCTGACCCGGGTACTCCGGTCCGCCACCGCGGACCTCGAGCCCCGGCCCGGCTTCGCCGCCGAGGTGGTCCGGGGCGGCCGGCGCCGGCGGACCCGCAACCGGATCACGGTCGCCGCGCTGGTGATCCTCACCGCGCTGGCCGGGGCCGGGATCTGGGTGCAGTGGCAGAACCTGCCGGCGAGCACCGTTGCCGACCCGCGCATGGCGGAACCGACCAGGGGCGACCTGGCCACCGATCCCGACCTGCTGGCCACGGCGGTCCGCGAATGGCGGTCCGGCCTTTCCCGCTCGTGGAACGCCCGGCTCGGCGTGTTCGACGACCTGCGCGGCGCCCCACACGTGTACTGGGCCGGGCGCACCCCGGCCGGTCCGGCCGCGGTGGTCATGCAGCAGACGATCCTGCACCCGAACCCGGCCCGCGGGTCCGCCGACGCCGGCGAGCTGCGCACGCTGGCCGGACTGGTCGCCATGGACCCGATGGACCGGAACCTCAAGCTGGTGACCGACCAGTTCGCCCCGGACGCCGGCTACTTCCAGTTCGGACCGGCGGACCGCACCGTGCTGGTCGTCGCGCGGGACGGCCCGGTGTACTTCTCCGCCGGACCGATCGCCGACGGGAGCCGGACCTGGACCGGGCTCGCGTTCGCCGAGGGGGTGAGCGTGGTGCAGGCCCCGGAGGGAACCCATCCGGCCGCCGTGCGGGTGGTGGCCCGGGCCGACCCACCGGCACCGGACGACGATCACCCGGACGGCCAGCTGCCGCTCAAGCCGGCCACCAACTACCTCGAGTACGCCGCCACCTCCGGCCGGTTCACCGCGGACGCCCCGGCCATGCGGGACAACCGGCTGCCCTGGGGCGGGCCGCTGCGCCTGATGCGACTCCACGAGCACGGGCCGGTGCTCACCGACCTGGACGCCCGGTTCATCGACGCCATCGGTCAGGCCGGCCTGACCGACCCGGGGGCGAAGACCACCCTGTTCGGCCGCTGGCGGGTGGCGACCGGCCTGCCCGACGGCCGGTCCGCCATCGTCGGCGAGGTGCAGATCGGGGACAACCGGTCGCGGATCTACGCGGTGCTACTCCGGCCGGACGACACGGTGGACTGGATCGTCACCGGCGACTGGGTCGACCCCACCGCCGAACTGCCGGTCCTGGTGAAGCTGCCGGACGGGCAGGGCTGGATCGCCGCCAAACAGGGCAGCTACCTCACCTACCGGGTGAACAGGACCGAGACCTGGACCCAGCCGGCCGGCGGCGGCCCCGACGCCGTGCTCATCCCGGCCACCGGCCGCCAGGTCCGGATCGGCGACGGCCCCGAGATCGACCTCCGGCGCTGAGTCCGGGTTTCCCCGAACACACAACACCCCCGGAACCGTGCGGCTCCGGGGGTGCTGTGTCGAACTCAGACCGGCGAGTGCCCGGCGGCCCGCAGACGTGCCTTGGCACGGGTGCGGGTCTCCTCGTCGTCGCTCTGGAAGTCGAGCTTGGCCTGCTCGACGTCGATCTCCTCGCGGAGCTCGGCACCCTCGGCCAGGATGCTCACGCCGCGCTCGGTGACGGACAGGAAGCCGCCGTGCACGGCGGCGTGCACCTCTTCGCCGCTTGTGGTGTCGATCCGGACCATCTCGCCCTCGACCAGCTCGGCCACCAGCGGGATGTGCCGGGGCAGGATGCCGATCTCGCCCTCGGTGGTGCGGGCGAACACGAACGTCGCCTCGCCGGTCCACAGCAGCCGGTCCGGCGCGACCAGCTCGACGGACATCTCAGCCACGTGAGTCTCCTCTGTAGACGGACCCCATCACTTCTTGGAGGTCAGCTCCTTGTGCCGGCGCTCCAGGTCCTCCAGCCCGCCGATCAGGAAGAACGCCTGCTCCGGAATGTGGTCGAAGTCGCCCTTGGTCAGCTTGTCGAACGCCTCGACGGTCTCCTTGAGCGGCACGGTCGAACCCGGCTGCCCGGTGAACTGCTCGGCGGCCATCATGTTCTGCGACAGGAACCGCTCGATCCGCCGGGCCCGGCCGACCAGCTGCTTGTCCTCTTCGGACAGCTCGTCGATACCGAGGATGGCGATGATGTCCTGCAGGTCCTTGTACCGCTGGAGAATCCGGATGACCTCCTGCGCGACGCGGTAGTGGTCCTCGCCGACGATGGTCGGGTCCAGAATGGTCGAGCTGGACGCCAGCGGGTCCACCGCCGGGAAGATGCCCTTGGAGAACACGTCTCGGGACAACTCCGTGGTGGCGTCCAGGTGGGCGAACGTGGTGGCCGGCGCCGGGTCGGTGTAGTCGTCCGCGGGCACGTAGATCGCCTGCATCGAGGTGATCGACCGGCCCTTGGTCGAGGTGATCCGCTCCTGCAGCTCGCCCATCTCGTCGGCCAGGGTCGGCTGGTAGCCCACCGCGGACGGCATCCGGCCGAGCAGCGTGGACACCTCGGAACCGGCCTGGGTGAACCGGAAGATGTTGTCGATGAACAGCAGGACGTCCACGCCCTTCACGTCCCGGAACCACTCGGCCATGGTCAGCGCCGACAGCGCGACCCGCATGCGGGTGCCCGGCGGCTCGTCCATCTGACCGAACACCAGTGCGGTGTCCTTGAGGACGTTGGCCTCCTGCAGCTCCAGCCACAGGTCGTTGCCCTCACGGGTGCGCTCGCCCACCCCGGCGAACACCGAGGTTCCCTTGTGCACCCGGGCGATCCGGTTGATCATCTCCTGGATCAGCACGGTCTTGCCCACGCCGGCGCCGCCGAACAGGCCGATCTTGCCACCGCGCACGTACGGGGTGAGCAGGTCGATCACCTTGAGGCCGGTCTCCAGCATCTCGGTGCGGCCCTCGAGCTGGTCGAACGCCGGCGGCTTTCGGTGGATCGACCACCACTCCAGGTCCTTGCCGTAGCCCGGCTCGTCCAGGCAGGCACCGAGGGCGTTGAACACGTGGCCCTTGACCTCGTCGCCGACCGGCACCGAGATGGACCGCCCGGTGTCGACCACCTCGACGCCCCGGGTCAGCCCGTCGGTGGGCTGCATGGACACCGCGCGCACCACGTTCTCGCCGAGGTGCTGGGCCACCTCCAGGGTCAGCGTCTTGGCCAGCTGCTCGAACTCGATCTCCGCGTGCAGTGCGCTGTACAGCTCGGGCACCGAGTCACGCGGGAACTCGACGTCCACGACGGGCCCGGTGATCCGCAGGACGCGGCCGGTGTTGGTGGACGGTGCCGCCGGCGTGGTCGGCTTTGTCGTTGTCATCGCTAATCACTACTTCCTGCGGCAGCGGCGAGCGCGTTGGCGCCGCCGACGATCTCGCTGATCTCCTGGGTGATCTGAGCCTGGCGGGCCCGGTTCGCTTGCAGCGTCAGGCCGGTGATGAGCTCGTTGGCGTTGTCGGTCGCGGCCTTCATCGCCCGGCGGCGCGACGCCGACTCCGACGCCGCGGACTCCAGCAGGGCGGTGTACACCCGGGTGGACAGGTACCGCGGCAGCAGCGTCCCGAACAGCGCGTCCGCGTCCGGCTCGAACTCGTAGAGCGTCGGCTCCCCGCTGACCTCGGCGCCGTACTCGACCTCGATCGGCGCCAGCCGGTGCGCCACCGCGACCTGGCTCAGCATGCTGCGGAACTCGGTGTAGACGATGTGGATCTCGTCGGCGTTGAGCGCCGCGGTGTCCTCACCGGTGCCCAGCGGCGCGGCGTCGTCCTCGGCGTACTCGGTGCCGGCGAGGAACGCGGTCACCAGCGTCCGCGCGATCGTCGCGGCGGCCTCGTAGGTCGGCTGCTCGGAGAAGCCGGTCCACGCCTCGGCGACCGGACGCTGCCGGAACCGGTAGTAGTTGACGCCCTTGCGGCCGATCACGTACAGCACCGGTTCCTTGCCCTGGTCCCGGAGCAGCGCGAACAGCTCCTCGGCCCGGCGCAGCACGTTGGCGTTGTAGCCGCCGGCCAGGCCCCGGTCGCTGGTCACCACGAGCACCGCGGCCAGGTCCGGGTTCTCCCGCTCCACCAGCAACGGGTGGTCCAGGGCCGCGGTCTCGGCCAGGGCCGAGACCACCCCGGTGATCCCCTCGGTGTACGGGCGCGCCGCCTCCACCCGCGCCTGCGCCTTGGCGATGCGCGAGGTGGCGATCAGCTCCTGCGCTTTGGTGATCTTCCGCATCGACTTGGTGGCGCGGATCCGTCGCCGGAGGACCCGTAGTTGTGCAGCCATACGACTAGCCCTTCTTCGGCGCCGGCCGCCGGACCTTGACCGACTCGCGACCCTCGGAGTCCGGATCCATGGCCTTTGCGGCGGCCTCGTTGACCACCGAGCTGCCGTCCGACGCGGTGAAGTTCTTCTTCACCTCGTCGATCACGTCGACCAGCCGCTTCTCGGCGTCCTCGGACAGCTCACCCGACTCGCGGATGTCGGCCAGCATCCCCTCGGCGTGATGCCGGACGTAGTCGAGCAGCTCGGACTCGAACCGCTTGACGTCGCCGACCGGGACCGTGTCCAGGTGGCCCTGGGTGCCGGCGTAGATGACCACCACCTGCTCCTCGGCCGGCATCGGGGAGAACTGGGGCTGCTTGAGCACCTCCACCAGCCGCACCCCGCGCTCGAGTTGCGCCCGGGAGGTGGCATCGAGGTCGGAGGCGAACGCGGCGAACGCCTCCAGCTCGCGGTACTGGGACAGGTCCAGCCGCAGCGACCCGGCCACCTTGCGCATGGCCCTGATCTGCGCGCTGCCGCCCACCCGGGAGACCGAGACACCGACGTTGATCGCCGGCCGGACACCCTGGTTGAACAGATCCGCCTCGAGGAAGCACTGACCGTCGGTGATCGAGATGACGTTGGTCGGGATGTAGGCCGAGATGTCGTTGGCCTTGGTCTCGATCAGCGGCAGACCGGTCATCGAGCCGCCGCCGAGCTTGTCGGACAGCTTCGCGCAGCGCTCGAGCAGGCGGGAGTGCAGGTAGAACACGTCACCGGGGAACGCCTCGCGGCCCGGCGGGCGGCGCAGCAGCAGCGAGATCGCCCGGTAGGCCTCGGCCTGCTTGGTCAGGTCGTCGAACACGATCAGGACGTGCTTGCCCTCGTACATCCAGTGCTGGCCGATGGCCGAGCCGGTGTACGGGGCCAGCCACTTGAAGCCGGCCGAGTCGGAGGCGGGCGCGGCGACGATCGTGGTGTACTCCAGCGCTCCGGCGTCGTCCAGCGCCTGCCGCACACCGGCGATCGTGGTGCCCTTCTGGCCGATCGCCACGTAGATGCAGCGCACCTGGCGCTTCGGGTCGCCGCTGGCCCAGTTCTGCTTCTGGTTGATGATCGTGTCGACGCACACCGCCGTCTTGCCGGTCTTGCGGTCGCCGATGATCAGCTGACGCTGGCCGCGGCCGATCGGCGTCATCGCGTCGATCGCCTTGAGGCCGGTCTGCAGCGGCTCCTTCACCGGCTGACGGTCGATCACGCTCGGCGCCTGCAACTCCAGCGCGCGCCGGTCGCTCGTCTCGATGTCGCCAAGGCCGTCGATCGGCTCGGCGAGCGGGTTGACCACCCGGCCGAGGAACGCATCGCCGACCGGCACGGACAGCACCCGACCGGTCCGCTTGACCGGCTGGCCCTCCTCGATCTTGTCGAAGTCACCGAGGATGACCGTGCCGATCTCGTGCACGTCGAGGTTCAGCGCGACGCCGAGCACGCCGCCCTCGAACTCGAGCAGCTCACTGGTCACCGCCGAGGGCAGGCCTTCGACGAGGGCGATCCCGTCGTAGGCCTCCGAGACGGTGCCCACCTCCTCGCGCGAAGGCTCCGGCGAGAAGGTGGAGACGTAGTTCTCGATCGCGCTCCGGATCTCGTCTGAGGAGATCGTCAGCTCCGCCATGGCTATTGGGTCCCTGTTCTCTTGCGTTGTCGGTCTGGTCTGTGGGGGCGTCTCACCCGGACAGTCGCTGGCGGGCCGCCGCCAGCCGGGCCGCGACGCTGCCGTCGATCCGCTCGTCGCCGACCCGGACCACCAGGCCGCCGAGCACGCCGGCGTCCAGCTCGATCTGCACGTCGATCGCGCGGCCGTAGATCCGGGAAAGGATGTCGGTGAGCCGGGCCTCCTGCTCCGCGGTCAGCGGCGCGGCGGCCGTGACCACCGCAACCGAGCGGCCGCGCCGTTCGGCGGCCAGCTCGGCGAGCCGGGCCGCCACCGCGTCGAGGTTGCGGCCCCGGGGCAGCCGGACCACCTGCCGCAGCAACTGCAGCGTGACCGGGTGGGCCTTGCCGGACAGCAGCCGGTCGAGCAGCTCGAGCCGGCCGTCCACCGGCTGCAGTTGGTCGGCGAGCAGGTCACGCAGCCGCGGCTGGGCGGCCAGCACCCGGGCGAACCGGAACAGCTCGTCCTCGACGTCCTCGATCGCGTCGTCCCGCTCGGCCACGGCCAGCGCGGCCAACCGGGCCAGGGTCTCCACCGCGTCGACCAGATCCCCGCCGGCCGACCACCGGCTGGCCACCAGGCCCTGCAGGATCTCGAGGGCGGCGTCGGACACCTTGCCGCCGAACACCGTGTCGGCGAGCCTTCTGCGCTTGTCCTCGGACGTGGCCGGGTCGGCTAGGTGCCGGCGCAGGGTGCGCTCCCGGTCCACGACGCCGGCGACCGCGAACAGCTCGTCGGCCAGCGAGCGCAGCGTGTCCGGGGTGCCCGCGGAGATCAGCTCCTCGAACCGCTCCCGCGCCTCGCGCATCGACTCCCGGCTGGCGAACTGCATCAGCTCTCCCCCTTGCTGGTCGCGCTCGCCCGGGTGCGCCGGGCGCGTGGCTTGGGCGCCTCGGCCGGCTCGGGTGCCGCCATGGCGTCCAGCTCACCGAGGAACCGGTCGACCGTGGCCGACCGCCGGGTGTCGTCGGACAGCCGCTCCCGGATCAGCTCGTCGGCCCTGGCCACGGTCAGCTCGCCGATCCGGGCCCGCAGCTCGCGCATCACCTGCAGCCGCATCGAGGCCAGGTCGTCCTGACCGCGCTGCCGGATCCGCTCGACCTCCTGCTGGGCGAACTGGCGCAGCTCCTCGACGATCCGCTGGGAGTCGGCCCGGGCGGAGTCCCGGATCTTCGCCGCCTCGGTGCGGGCCTCGGCGACCGCCTCCTGGAACTTCCGCTCCGCCTCGGCCAGCCGCTCGCTCGCCTGCACGCCGAACTCGACCTGCTTGCCGATCGTCGCCTGCTGCTTGTGCATCAGCCCGCGCACCGGTGGCGCGACGTAGCGCCAGAGCACGTAGAGGATCAGCGCGAAGGCGATCAGCTCGGCGATGAACGCTGCCATCAGCGGGTCCCCTTTCGGCCCGTGGTGCCGGAACCGGCATCCTCACCGATCACCCGGCCGGCCAGGTCGGCGCCGAGGTCCTGGACCCGCGGCTCCAGATCGGCGAGCACCCGGTCCTTTTCCGCGTCGAGCTGGCGGGCCGCCTCCGCCCGCAGCTCGGCGACCTCGGCCGAGGCCCGGGAACGCAGCTCGTCCAACGTCTTCTGGCCCTCGGCACGCGCGGCGTCCCGGATCCGGGCCGCCTCGCTCCTGGCTTCGGCCAGAGCCGCCTGGTAGCGCTGCTCGGCCTGCCGGAACTTCTCCTCGGCCGCACGGCTCTCGTCAAGAGAACGCTGCACCATCTCGTTGCGTTCGTGCATCGCCTTGCGGATCGGCGGCACGATGTACCGGAAGAAGATGATCAGCACCGCGATGATGATGATCGTCTCGACGATGATGGTGCCGTTCGGTACGAGGAAGTTGTTCGGCTCTTCTTCCTGGGCCAACGGCATCATGGTCATGGCGGTCATCAAGCGAGAGCGAACATCAACAACGCCGCGAACGCCACGTTGATGAAGTAGTTCCCTTCGGCGAACGCGACCGTGAGGAAGAACGGCGTGAACAGCCGTCCCTGAGCCTCCGGCTGCCGGGCCACACCGGCGACGAGCTGGCTACCGGCCAGACCGTCACCGATGGAGGCACCGGCCGCACCGCCGGCGAGTGCTAGGCCACCACCGATGTAGGCGCCCATCGTGACGAGCGACTCTCCGACGTCTGCCATCGAAACTCCTGTTCATTCTCTGTGTGCAACGACGAACTATTGGACAAAAACTTCACAGCGTCAGTGGTGCGCTTCCCGGTCCTCCATCGACTGTGCGAAGTAGATGATGGTGAGGAACGCGAAGATGAATGCCTGGATAAGTCCGATGAACATGTCGAACAACTTCCACGCCGTGGTCGGCGCCCACGCGATCCAGGCCGGAATCAGTCCGAAAAGCGCGAGCATCACGCCGCCGGCGAACAGGTTGCCGAACAGTCGCAGCGCGTGCGAGACGAAGCTGGTGATCTCCTCGAGCAGCCACATCGGCGCGAGCGCCGGCTGGTGGCCCTTGGCGATGTGCAGGAACTGCCGGCCGGCACCGCCGTGCTGGCGCGATCCGGACACCTGGCGCCAGAAGAACACCATCAGCGCCATCGGATAGACCAGGTTGACGTCCGCGGTCGGCGGCGGCAGGTAGTGGTGCAGCGGCAGGATCACGATCCAGTTGCAGGCCAGGATGAACACGAACAGCGCGACCGACAGCGGCACCAGGAACGGCGCGGTGCGCACCCCGATGCTGGTCTCCACCTGGTTGCGCAGGAAGCTGATCACCGACTCGAAGAACAGCTGCGTCCCGTTCGGCACCCCGGCGGTGACCTTCGCGCGCACGAACAGCCCCAACCCGACCACGATCCCGGCGGCGAACAGCGTGCCGAGGATCGTGTCGAGGTTGAACGTCATGCCAAGCGCCTGGAACTCGATGTGGTGGCCGATCTGGACCTCGGTGCCCTCGGCGGCCAGGATTCGCTCCCCGATCACTTGCGACGCTCCTTCATGACGGGCGCGGCCGTGGTGGCCATGATGATCACCTGGAAGATGGCCAGACCGAAGAACACCCCGAGCCCGTCCGGCCGGACGAAGATGCCGAGCGCGAACGCCAGCGCGGTGATCAGCAGCAGCCGCGGCACCGAGGACCGGCCGATCGCCATCTTGCTCGGGTTCTCACTGGCGATCACCTTGATCACGGACTTCTGCAGCAGCCGGGTGTTCAGCACCCCGAGGCCCATGCCCACGATGCCAAGGATTCCCATCACGATGTGCCCGAGCAGCCCGCACACGACCAGGCCGACGACGCCGATGCCGGCGGCGATCAGCACCGGTTTGCGCAGGTTTACGACGATGGCGGCCGGGACGTTCGCCGCAGCGGCTTGCATGGCTGACACGACTGGACCCTCGACCCTCAATCCTTCATGAAGTTACGGAACTTGACGTAGGCGTAGTAGCTCGCGGTGATCATGCCGACCGCGAGACCGATGAACACGAAGACCGGAAGGGTGTCCGCTCTGGAATCCACGAACCACCCCAACAACATGCCTCCGGCGACCAACCCCGCGATCGCCGAGCCGACGCCGATGAGCTCCCGCGGGCTCGCCGGCTTGTTCGGCATGGCTGCCCTACCGGAGCGCTGCAGGTGCGTGATGATCACTCAAGTGCAGCTCTCCTTCGTCGGTCGGTGTCATTGGCTGCGGTGCTACCAGGCAAAGGTCCCCTGATTCACCGCAGACGCGGCCGGCGTCCCTTTCGTCCCAGGGACAAACGGGACGCTACCACACGGTTGTTAACCGACTTTCGCACGGCCCGCGCAGGTCAGGATGCTGTGTGCCAGGCCACTCGACCGGGTGGAAACGGGTGGCCCGCGACGCTTTTCCGGCCGCGGGTCAGGAGCGCCGAACGTCACGCAATCGGGGGATGGCGGAGACCAGCAGCGCGAACAGCAGACCGATGCCGATTCCCCAGACCACAACGAACTCGTCGAACAGCGCCAACGCCACCGTGCCGAACGCCAGCACCGCCGCCCACAGGTAGATCAGCAGCACCGCGCGGCGCTGCGAGTGGCCGATCTCCAGCAGCCGGTGGTGCAGGTGCATCTTGTCGGCGTGGAACGGCGACATGCCCCTGCGGGTCCGTCTGGCCACGGCCATCAGCAGGTCCAGCAGCGGCACGAACAGCACGGCGGCGACCACCAGCAGCGGCGAGAGCAGCGCCAGCGTGTTCACCGCCGCGCCGCTCTGCGAGTTGGCCACCTTGCCGGAGGCGGACGTGCTGGACGCGGCGAGCATCAGCCCGATCAGCATCGAGCCCGAGTCGCCCATGAAGATCCGGGCCGGCTGGAAGTTGTGCGGCAGGAACCCGAGACAGGCCCCGGCCAGCGCGGCCGCGATCAGCGCGGGCGCGTAGTTCTGCACGTCCCCGCCGGTCTTCTTGAGCAGGTTGAGCGAGAACGCCAGCATGGCGCTGGCCGAGATCAGCCCGATGCCGGCGGCAAGGCCGTCCAGCCCGTCGACGAAGTTCATCGCGTTGACCATCGTCACCACGAGCAGCACGACCAGCAGGCCGCCCTGGTTCTGATCGAGGATCAGCATCGACCCGCCGCCGTCATCGGCGCCCCACGGCACCCAGAACACGAACCACTGCAGGCCGAGCAGCACCAGGATGCCGGCCGAGGTGGTCTGCCCGGCGAGCTTGGTCAGCGAGTCCAGCTCCAGCCGGTCGTCCAGCAGCCCGATCAGCAGGATCACGCCGCCGCCGACCAGGACGGCCATCGGATCCAGCGAGTAGTCGAACGCCCGGCGCAACGCCGGCAGCTGGTGGGCGAGCAGCATCCCCCCGCACACGCCCACGTACATGGCCAGCCCGCCGAGCCGGGGCATCGGCGCGGTGTGCACGTCGCGCCTGCGCGGGTAGGCCACCGCGCCGATCCGGAACGCCAGCAGCCGCACCAGAGGGGTGGCCAGGAAGGTCAGCACCGCCGCGGTGAGCAGAACCAGGAGGTACTCCCGGATGGGGAGCCCGGCTGGGGCGTAGTCGGCGGGCGGCACGGCGCCAGGCTACCCGGCGCGGCCCACCTCGACGCCCAGCGCTTCGGCGACCGCCTCGAGGCGGACCGCGCCCTCACGCAGCACCAACGGGTCGTCGCCGGTGAGATCGACGATCGTGGACGGCACCGGATCGCCGCTCGGCCCGCCGTCCAGGTAGACCCGGACCGCGTCGCCGAGCTGCTCCCGCGCCTGGTCCACGGTGGCCGCCGGGGGCATCCCGGACCGGTTCGCACTGGACACCGCCATCGGCCCGGTCTCCCGGAGCAGCTCGAGCGCCACCGGGTGCAGCGGCATCCGCACCATCACGGTCCCCTTGGTGTGGCCGAGATCCCAGGACAGCGACGGCGCGTGCCGCAGCACGATGGACAGATCCCCGGGCCAGAACGCCTCGATCAGCTTGCGGGCCTGCAGCGGCACGCTCAGCACCAGCCCGTCGATCGTGCTCCAGGAGCCGACCAGCACGCCGACCGGCATGTCCGGACCGCGCTCCTTGGCCGCGAGCAGGGAATTCACGGCCGACAACGAGAACGCGTCGGATCCGATGCCGTAGACCGTGTCGGTCGGGATCACCACCAGCTGACCGGCGCGCACCGCGCTGGCCGCCGCCTGCAGGCCGTCGGCCCGGTCACGCGGCACGCTGCAGTCGTAGACGGTGCTCATGCTGGCGGACCCTATCGGCTCACAGTCCGGGCTTCGCGATCGAGCGGGCGATCGACTCGGCCCGCAGCTGCCAGGCCTGGCGGCGGAACCGCAGCACGATCAGGTAGAGCAGGGCCGCGCCGACCAGCACTCCGGCGATCACCAGGCCGACGCTGTCCAGCGCCCCGCCGGCCACCACCGTGGTGAACCCCAGCGAGATCACCAGCACGGTGAGGCTGACCGCGATGCCCTCCGGCGCCCAGCTCCACCGCCGCCCGGCGGTCACCTCGGCGAGCAGCCGGCGCGCTCCCCTGGTCAGCTCGTCGTCGTCCACATCGAGCTGCAGGATGCGCCGCGCCGCCTGCTCGCAGACCCGCAGCTGGTCCTCGCTGGTGATCACCAGCACCTCGTCGCAGGTCTGGCTGCGGCACTGCTCGGCCACCGAGCACCAGGTGCTGGCCAGGTAGTAGCGCAGCACCGGCTCGTCCGGCCGCTCGGCCACCATGCGCTCGAGGTCGGGGATCGCCTCGGCCGCCCGGCCCTGGCCGACCAGCAGCTGCGAGACGCCCAGTTGGGCGAGTTGGTTGGTGCCGTCGGCGGTCAGCGCGCGGCGGTAGCACTCGGCCGCCTGCTGCCAGTGCCCCCGGGCGAGGTGCACGTCGCCGAGGCCCACCTGATCGAGTGGATCGTCGCGCAACCCGGCGGCGCGCTCGAACTCCACCGTCGCCTCGTCCAACCGCCCCGCCACCAGCGCGGACCGGCCGCGATCGAACGCGCGGCAGCCCTCGGACGGCTCGTGACCGGCGCCCGGCAGCTCGATTTGCCATTTGCCGATCACATCTTGCCAAGCTCGAAGCATTGGATCACCCAGGTCGGCAGGCTACTCTCGGTACGCCAATGTCGGGGGTCGCGTGTGTGGAAGTGCGCATGTTTGGTCGGCTGGCGGGTCTACGGGGACGGGTCAGTTCACACTGGCTCGCGGGCACGTTCGCGGCGGGCTACCTGGTAGCCAGCGTCATGTTGGGGGTCGCCCTGCTCAGCGCGCCGGGCGTGGCCGAGCAACGCACCACCACGCCGGCCGCGAACACACCCAGCTACCGGATCGACCCGCTGCCCAGCACCGGCACCCAGGTGCCGCCGACGCTCCCGGACGACTCCGGCGGAGAGCTCCGCACCAGCGAGGCCACGGTGACCATTCCGCCGCGGCCGGCGACGACGACCGTCCCGCCCGGCCCGGCCGCCGCCCCGGACGGCTTCCAGCTGGTGACCGGCCCGGGCGGACTGCGCACGGTGATCCCGGCCGGCTGGCTGTCGATGCGCAGCACCGGACCCGGCGCGGTGCAGGCCACCGACCCGACCGACGCCGCCCGGTACGTCAAGTTCGGCGGTGCGGCGGCACCGGCCATCGCGATGGACGACTCGCACCTGCGCTACGAGGACGGGTTCGCCGACCGCACCGACGACTACCGCCGGATCATGCTGTCCCCGGCGCGGCACGGCGAGCACGACGCGGTGCAGTGGGAGTTCGAGCACCGCGAGAGCTCCGGCATCAAACACGTGCGGTCGCTGTACTGGCGCACCGGCGGGCAGGAGTACTTCCTGCTCGCCGCCGCCCCGGCGGCGCACTGGGAGGCGATGGTGCCGATCTACGAGGCGATGGTGGCCAACGCGCGGCCGTGATCAGACCCGGCGGGCGGTGCTGAACCGCGGCCGGCCGGCCAGGTCCGGGTGGTCGGCGACGGCGGTGAGCACCCGGCGGGCGGACAGCAGCGCGGGCACCGCCTCGCCCTGGGTGTCGTCGTGCTCGATGGCCAGCGAAGCACCCGGGCGCAGCAGCCGGGCCGCGCAGCGCACCACGTGCCGGATCACGTCAAGGCCGTCCGCGCCACCGAACACGGCGTGCCCGGGGTCGTGCTCGGCCACCTCGGGCGGCACCTCGGTGCCGCACGGAACGTAGGGCGGGTTGCACAGCACCAGGTCGACCCGGCCGTCCAGGTCGGCGAGCAGCTCCGGGTCGGCCACGTCGCCGGCGTGCAGCCGCATCGGGGTGTCCCCGGCCGCGTGCCTGGCCTCCACGTTGCGCCGGGCCCAGGCCAGCGCCGCCGGGTCGAGATCGACGCCGTGCACGGTGGCATCCGGCCGGGCGTGGGCCAGCGCGAGACCGAGCGCGCCGGAGCCGGTGCACAGGTCGACCACCAACGGGGTGGCCACCGGCCGCAGCTCGGCCAGCCCCCAGGCGAGCAGCAGCTCGGTCTCCGGCCGGGGCACGAACACCCCGGGGCCGACCATGATCGGGAGGGGGCCCATCGCCGCCGCGCCGGTCAGGTGCTGCACCGGCACCCGGCGGGCCCGCTCGGCGACCAGCCGGGCCAGCGCGTCCAGCACCGGCGGGTCGATCAGCGGCACCAGCGCCAGCCGGCTCCGCTCCACACCGAGCACGTGCGCGGCGAGCAGCTCGGCGTCCACCCGCGGGCTGTCCACCCCGGCCTCGGCCAGCTTGCGCTCCGCGTCCTGGATCGCCAGCCGCAACGGCAACCGCTGTGTCACCGGGCTCATCCGCCGGAATGCGCGGCCAGCCGCTCGGCGAGGTCGGCCTCGGCCAGGGCGTCCAGCACGCCGTCGAGATCGCCGTCGATCACCTGGTCCAGGTTGTAGGCCTTGTAGTTGACCCGATGGTCGGAGATCCGGTTCTCCGGGAAGTTGTAGGTGCGCACCCGCTCGGAGCGGTCCACCGTGCGAACCTGGCTGCGCCGGTTGTCCGCGGCCTGTCTGGCCGCCTCCTCCTCGGCGGCGGCCGCCAGCCGGGCCCGCAGCACCTCCATGGCGCGGGCCTTGTTCTGCAGCTGGGAGCGCTCGTTCTGGCAGGACACCACGATCCCGGTGGGCAGGTGGGTGATCCGCACCGCGGAGTCGGTGGTGTTCACGCTCTGCCCGCCCTTGCCGGACGAGCGGTACACGTCCACCCGCAGGTCCTTGTCGTCGATCTCCATCCCGGCGTCGTCGGCGTTGGACACGTCGGGGTAGACCAGCACGCCGGCCGCGGAGGTGTGGATGCGGCCCTGCGACTCGGTCCTCGGCACCCGCTGCACGCGGTGCACGCCGCCCTCGAACTTCAGCCGGGACCAGACCCCGTCCGGCCCCTCGCTGCGGGCCTTGATGGCCACCGTGGCCTCCTTGTAGCCGCCCAGCTCGGACTCGGTGCCGTCCAGCACCTCGGCCCGCCAGCCGTGCCGCTCGGCGTAGCGCAGGTACATCCGCAGCAGGTCGCCGGCGAACAGCGCGGACTCCTCGCCGCCCTCGCCGGACTTGATCTCCATGAGCAGGTCGGAGGCGTCGTACGGGTCGCGCGGCACGAGCAGCTCGGTGAGCTTGGCCTCCAGCTCCGGGATCCGCCTGGCCAGGGCGTCGGCCTCGGCGGCGAAGGTGTCGTCCTCGGCGGTCAGCTCGCGCGCGGCGGTCAGGTCCTCGCGGGCCGTCTCCAGCTCACGCAGGGTCCGCACCACCGGGGTCAGCTCGGCGTAGCGCCGGCCCAGCTTGCGGGCCTGGTTCTGGTCGGCGTGCACGTCCGGGTCGGCGAGTGCGCGCTCCAGCTCGTCGTACTCGGAGAGCAGCTCACCGAGTGTGGCGGAGTCCACCGTTGCCTCCCCTGGTCGCTGACACGGCAAACGGCGCCCACCCGTGGGTAACGGGCAGGCGCCGTGGCGTCAGCTACTGCTTCTTCTGGCGCTTCCCGTAGCGCGCCTCGAAGCGCGCGACCCGGCCACCGGTGTCCAGGATCTTCTGCTTGCCCGTGTAGAACGGGTGGCAGTTGGAGCAGACCTCGACGTGGATGTTGCCGGAAGCCTTGGTGCTGCGGGTGGTGAAGGTGTTGCCACAGCCGCAGACCACCTCGGTGACGACGTACTCGGGGTGGATACCGGTCTTCACAGATCTTGTCCTCTCGTTGCGGCCGCCGGGTCCCCGTGGCGTTGATCGGGGTGAACCGGTGCCGGACTCGACCTCACAGTGTGCCAGACGGAAGAACGTCACCGCTGGTACGGGTATTCCGCACCGGGGCGTAACCGTTCAACTACCGTTCGTCGCGCACCGAAGCCCGCTCGGCGCAGTTTTTCTGTTCATCACCGATAGTATCCGGACGACTCCCCTCCGGATCGGCAGACTGGGTTCGTGCCCCCTGACGAGCACGGACTGTTGTCCATCCGGGCCTGGCTGGTGGCGCCCTGGCTGTTCGCCGTCGCCGTGCTGGGGGTGACCGGATTCGGCGGCGTCCTGCTGGCCGCCGACTGGCAGGTGACCCCGTCCGCCGTGGTCGCCGGCCCGGCCGCGGCCGGCACCGCGGTCCTGGCTACCGCGGTCGACTGGCGCGGCCGGCGGCTGCGTTGGGTGGCCCGGCTCGGCTACCCGCTGCTGGTGTGCGCCGCGGGCGTGGCGCTCACCGACCTGACCGTGCCCGCCCCGGTGGCCATGCTCGCCGGGTCGCCCGCGGTGATCGCGCTCGGCATCCTGATCGCCCGGGAACGGGACAAGGTCATCCCGATCGCCTGAACGCCGAAGGGGCCTCCCACCAGGGAAGGCCCCTTCGTCGAGCGCTTTGCTCAGTCGTCGTTCATCGCCGGGGTGGTCTTGGCCACCTGCATCAGGAACTCGATGTTGGTCCGGGACTTGCGCAGCCGGTCCAGCAACAGCTCGATGGCCGCCTGGCTGTCCAGCGCGTGCAGCACCCGGCGCAGCTTGACGGTCACCGCCAGCTCGTCCGGCGAGAGCAGCAGTTCCTCCTTGCGGGTGCCGGACGGGTCCACGTCCACCGCGGGGAAGATCCGCTTGTCGGCGATCTTGCGGTCCAGCTTGAGCTCGGCGTTGCCGGTGCCCTTGAACTCCTCGAAGATCACCATGTCACCGGCCGAGCCGGTCTCCACCAGCGCCGTGGCGAAGATGGTCAGCGAACCGCCACCTTCGATGTTGCGCGCCGCGCCGAGGAACCGCTTGGGCGGGAACAGCGCCGTCGAGTCGACACCACCGGACAGGATCCGGCCGGACGCGGGCGCGGCCAGGTTGTAGGCGCGGCCGAGCCGGGTGATCGAGTCCAGCAGCACGACCACGTCGTGCCCCATCTCGACCAGGCGCTTGGCCCGCTCGATGGACAGCTCGGCCACCGTGGTGTGGTCCGACGGCGGGCGGTCGAAGGTCGAGGCGATGACCTCGCCCTTCACCGACCGCTGCATGTCGGTGACCTCTTCCGGCCGCTCGTCCACCAGCACGACCATCAGGTAGCACTCGGGGTTGTTCGTGGTGATCGCGTTCGCGATCGCCTGCAGCACCGAGGTCTTGCCGGCCTTGGGCGGCGAGACGATCAGCGCCCGCTGGCCCTTGCCGACCGGCATCACCAGGTCGATCACCCGGGTGGTCAGCACGTGCGGCTCGGTCTCGAGGCGCAACCGCTCGTTGGGGTAGAGCGGGGTCAGCTTGGTGAACTCCGGCCGGCTCTTGGCCGCGTCCGGATCCAGGCCGTTGATGCTCTCCACCCGCACCAGCGGGTTGAACTTCTGCCGCTGCTGCTCGCCCTCCCGGGGCTGGCGAACCAGGCCGGTGATCGCGTCCCCGCGGCGCAGGCCGTACTTGCGCACCAGGGACAGCGAGACGTAGACGTCGTTGGGCCCGGCCAGGTAGCCGGAGGTGCGCACGAAGGCGTAGTTCTCCAGCACGTCCAGCACGCCGGCGACCGGCAACAGCACGTCGTCCTCGCGGATCTCG
The DNA here is from genome assembly GCF_035762905.1 of Actinophytocola sp. Taxonomy (GTDB): domain Bacteria; phylum Actinomycetota; class Actinomycetes; order Mycobacteriales; family Pseudonocardiaceae; genus DASYTH01. The sequence goes on along the minus strand of NZ_DASUCC010000034.1, from coordinate 11,755 downwards.
GTGTCGTTGTTGCCGCCCTCGGCCCGGCCGCTACCGCTGCCACGCCGACGCCGGTCACGGAACCGGCGGCCACGGCGACCGCCGCGGTCGTCGTCGTCATCGTCCTGCTGACGGTCCTGGTGCCGGCTGTCCTGGTGCCGGCTGTCCTGCTGCCGACCCTCCGACCGGTCCGACCGGTCCTGCCGACCCTCCGACCGGTCCGACCGGTTGTCCTGCTGGCGGTTGCCCTGACCGCCGGAACGCTCACGCTCCTCGGTCCGCGTCCGGCCCTCCTCGGTGGCGGTGCGCTCGGACGGGCTGCCCGCCGGACGGCTGGCGCCGCGCCGGCGCCGGCTGCCCTCGCGGCGACCGGTGTCGCCGTCGGTCTCGGCGGTCTCCTGGGCGGCGCCCTCGGCCTTCACCTCGGCGGGCTGCTCGCTCCTGCTCTCGGCCGGCTTCGCACTGGGCGCCTGCGCCTTCGCCGGACGGCTGCTCCTGGTTCCGGCCGATCGGCCGCGGTCCTCTATCCCACCGAGCGGGAGCGTGTCCGCAGCGGCGGCCCCGGACCCGCCCTGGCGCTCCTTGATGGCGGCGATCAGATCGCCCTTGCGCATGCCGGCGGTGCCGGGAATGCCCAGCTGACCGGCCAGCTCGCGGAGCTCGGCCAGCACCATGCCGGTCAACCCGGCGCGGCGCTTCGGCGTGCCGCCGTTGGCGCCGCTGGTCTGCGCCTTCTCCGCCGACTCGGAACGAGGCGTGGGTGCCTCGGTTGTCGATCCGGCACCAGCGTCGGCTCCAGCCGCGCCCGTGGCCGCACCGTTGCTCAGCAAATCAGTGTTGCTCACCAATGTCCTTCCTAACCGGTCCACGCCTCCAACGCTGACCAGCGGACCCGCCGCCCGACGGAACGCGAGACGGCGTAATCCCCGCTGTTGGCTGACCTTCGCCGCAGCCTTGGCCATCTGGCGTGCCATGCGGACGACTTGATCGCCAACGCGGAGTATTTCGGTCACCACCTCATCGGGTACCTGCCAACGCCGACTCAGGCCTGACAGGCCGAGCCGCCATCCTGGCAGTAGATGCGACCCGGAATGAACTCCCCGGGAACTGCACCGGGCGCCCGCGCGCGCGGTGACTGAACGCCCACGAGGGTAGACGGCACTCACTCAACGTGCAACAACCGGGGTGCCGGCGTGGCTCAACAGAGACAACCCTGGACACCCCGGCACTATTCCCGGCGTTCCCGCACGACCACCGGAATTCGTTGCTGCTGACCGATATTCCGCGCGGGTTCCGGAACCAGAGCCGGACTCCAGCCGAAGTCGAGGCCGGCCCGCGGGCAAACCGCGCGGCGCGGCGCGGCCGGCCCGGCCGATCCGCACGTGACGCTGACCACACCGACGCCCGGCCGCGCCGGATTCGTCCGGCGGATACCCGCCCGACTCACCACCGGTGCCCGCCTCGCCTCGCTGGGTCACCGCTGTCCTTTGTGGTGGCCGCCGGTGACGGTGACCCCGGTGCGGGCCACCGCAAGCTCCCGCGCGGTGAAGCCGGTCAGGTCCACGTCCGGCAGCTTCCCGTCCGTGGTCAGCGCCAGCACGGTCGGCCCGGCGCCGGAAACCGTTGCGGCGACACCGGATTCGCGCAGCGCGCGGACCACGCGCATGGTCGCCGGCCAGGCGCTCTCCCGGTAGTCCTGATGCAGCCGGTCCTCGGTGGCGGCGAGCAGCAGGTCCGGCTCGGCGGTGATCGCCGCAACGGCAAGGGCGCACCGGGCCGCGGCGAACGCGGCGTCGGCGTGCGGGACGCGGTCCGGAAGCAGGCCGCGGGTTTCCGCGGTGGCCGACCGGCCGGCCGGAACCAGCGCCACCGGGCGGAGGTCGGGATGCGGCTCGAACCGCATGGCGCGGTACCGGCTGCCCTCCCGCCAGGCCAGCACCAGGCCGCCGAGCAGGCTCGCGGCCACGTTGTCGGCATGCCCCTCGAACTCGGCCGCCAGCTGCAGCGCGTCGGCGTCGAGGTCCCGGCCGGCCAGGCCGTAGGCGGCGGCCACCCCGGCCACGATCGCCGCGGCCGAGGACCCCAGCCCGCGGGCGTGCGGAACGGCGTTGGCGCAGCGCAGCACGATGCCGGGCAGCTCGAGCCCGAGTCGCTCGGCCCCGGCCCGCAGCGCCCGCACCACCAGATGCGAGGCGTCGGTGGCCACCGAGTCCGCGCCCTCGCCGGTGACCGACACGGTCAGCCCGGACCCGGCCGGCTCGACCTCGACCTCGTCGTAGAGCGCCAGCGCGAGGCCGAGCGCGTCGAACCCGGACCCGAGGTTCGCGCTGGAGGCCGGAACCCGGATCTTCACGTGAGCTCGAGGGCGTGCGCGACCGCCGTCGGGTCGACCGGAACCGGCTCCACCTCGACCATGCCGCGCAGCGCGGTCTCCGGGTCCTTCAGACCGTGCCCGGTCAGCGTGCAGACCACCACCGAGCCCGCGGGCAGCCGGCCGTCCGCCGCGGTGGCCAGCAGACCGGCCACGCTGATCGCCGATGCCGGCTCGACGAACACCCCCTCGCGCGCGGCCAGCAGCCGGTAGGCGTCCAGGATCCGCTCGTCCGGCAGCGCGTCGAACAGGCCGCCGGACTCGTCCCGGGCGGTCACCGCACCCGCCCAGGACGCCGGATTGCCCACCCGGATCGCGGTCGCCACCGTCTCCGGGTCGCGTACCGGCTCGCCGCGCACCAGCGGCGCCGCCCCGGCGGCCTGGAAGCCGAACATCCGGGGCGTGGCCGGGACGATCCCGTCCGCGGCGTAGGCCTGGTAGCCCTGCCAGTAGGCGGTGATGTTGCCGGCGTTGCCGACCGGCAGGCAGTGCACGTCCGGCGCGCGGCCGAGCACGTCGCAGATCTCCCATGCGGCACTACGCTGGCCGATCAGCCGGACCGGGTTGACCGAGTTGACCAGCTCAACCGGGAACTCGGCCGCGGTCTTGCGGGCCAGCTCCAGGCAGTCGTCGAAGCCGCCGTCGATCTGCAGGATCCGCGCGCCGTGCATCACCGCCTGGGCCAGCTTGCCCAGCGCGATCTTGCCGCGCGGCACCAGCACGGCACAGGTCAACCCGGCCCGCGCGGCGTAGGCGGCGGCCGAGGCCGAGGTGTTGCCGGTGGACGCGCAGATCACCGCGCTCATCCCGGCGGCCAGCGCGTGGCTGATCGCGACGGTCATGCCGCGGTCCTTGAACGAGCCGGTCGGGTTGGCACCCTCGATCTTCAGCAGCACCTGGCATCCGGACAGTTCGGACAGGTGCGGCGCGGGCAGCAGCGGGGTGCCCCCCTCGTGCAGGGTCACCACCTTTGCCCCGGCCGGTAACGTGATCCGGTTCGGATACGCCCGGACGACCCCGGGCCAGGTAGGTTCGATCGCCACGCTCACGGCTCTTCGCCCTCCACGCGCATCACGCTGACCACCTCGCGCACCGCGGGCAGTCCGGCGATCTTGTCCACAGTGGACCGCAGTGCCGCGTCCGGGGCCGAGTGGGTGACGATCACCAGGCTGGCGTCGCCGGCCCGGCCCTCCTGCCGCACCGCGGCGATGCTCACGTCGTGCTCGGCGAACACCGAGGCCACCGCGGACAGCACACCGGGCCGGTCGGCCACGTCCAGGCTCAGGTGGTAGCGGGTGTTCGCCCGGGAGATCGGCAGCACCGGCAGCGCGGCGTAGGCGGACTCGCCCGGCCCGCGCCCGCCCACCACCCGGTTGCGGGCGACCGCGACCAGATCGCCGAGCACCGCGCTCGCCGACGGCGCCCCGCCCGCGCCCTGGCCGTAGAACATCAGCTGCCCGGCCGCGTCCGCCTCGACGAACACCGCGTTGAACGCACCGTTCACGCCGGCAAGCGGGTGGCCGCGCGGGATCATCGCCGGGTGCACCCGGACCGCCACCGACTCGGAGCCGTCCGGTTCGGACACCCGCTCGCAGATGGCCAGCAGCTTGATCGTGCGGCCGAGCACCCGCGCGGCGGCGACGTCCGCCGCGGTCACCGCGGAGATGCCCTCCCGGTACACGTCCGCCGCGGTCACCCTGGTGTGGAACGCCAGCGACGCCAGGATCGCCGCCTTGGACGCCGCGTCGTAGCCGTCCACGTCGGCGGTCGGGTCGGCCTCGGCGTAACCGCGCCGGCTGGCCTCCTCCAGCGTCTCCGCGTAGCCCGAGCCGGTCTCGTCCATCGCCGACAGGATGAAGTTGGTGGTGCCGTTGACGATCCCCATCACCCGGTTGATCCGGTCGCCGGCCAGCGACTCGCGCAGCGGGCGCAGCAGCGGGATCGCCCCGGCCACCGCGGCCTCGAAGTACAGGTCGACCCCGGCCTCGTCGGCCGCGGCGAACAGCTCGGCGGCATGCTCGGCGAGCAGCGCCTTGTTCGCCGACACCACGGACTTGCCCGAGCGCAGCGCGGCCAGCAGCAGGGTCCTGGCCGGCTCGATGCCGCCGATCACCTCGACCACCAGGTCCACATCGGAGTCCACAAGGGCGGCCGCGTCCGTGGTGAGCAGCTCGGCCGGCACGCCCGGGTGCCGGTTCGGCCGGCGCACCGCGATCCCGGTCAGCTGGACCGGTTTCCCGATCCGGGCGGCCAGGTCGGCGCGCTGCTCGACGAGCAGCCGGGCCACCTCGGACCCGACGTTGCCGCACCCGAGCAGCGCGACCTTCAGTGGCTCCGTCATCACACTTCCAGCCTGACCAGATCGTCGTCGGTTTCCCTGCGCAGCAACAACCTCGACCCGCCGTCGCGCACCGCGACCACGGCCGGCCTCGGCAACCGGTTGTAGCCGGAGGACATCACGTAGCAGTAGGCGCCGGTGGCGGCCACCGCGATCAGGTCGCCCGGGCCGAGGTTCTCCGGCAGCCAGCAGTCCCGCACCACCACGTCACCGGACTCGCAGTGCTTGCCCACCACCCGGCACAGCACCGCGCCGTCGCCGCGCTCGCCCTCGCCGGCCGACCTGGACACCAGCCGGCAGTCGTACACCGCGTCGTAGAGCGCGGTGCGGATGTTGTCGCTCATCCCGCCGTCGACGCTGACGTAGCGCCGGCCGTGCCCGCCGCCCAGCGCCACATCCTTGATCGTGCCGACCTCGTAGAGGGTCACCGTGCCCGGGCCGACGATCGCCCGGCCCGGCTCGACCGCGATCCGCGGCACCGGCAGGCCGGCGTGCTCGCACTCCTTGGCCACGATCGTGCGCAGCTGATCGGCGAGCCACCCCGGGGCCGGCGGGTCGTCGTCGGCGGTGTAGGCGATGCCAAGCCCACCCCCAAGGTCCACAGTAGACAGATCGGCCAGCGCGTCGGCGCCGTGCTCGTCGCGCAGCCGGGCCAGCAGGCCGATCACCCGGTGCGCGGCCACCTCGAACCCGTCCACGTCGAAGATCTGCGAGCCGATGTGGCTGTGCAGCCCGACCAGACGCAGGCCCTCGGACTTGAGCACCCGGCGCACCGCCTCGGCCGCGTCCCCGGCGGCCAGCGAGAAACCGAACTTCTGGTCCTCGTGCGCGGTGGCGATGAACTCGTGCGTGTGCGCCTCGACGCCCACCGTGACCCGGACCAGGACCTGCTGCACCACGCCGGCCTCCAGCGCGATCTGATCCAGCCGGGCGATCTCGTAGAACGAGTCGAGCACCACCGCGCCCACCCCGGCGGTCACCGCGGCGGTCAGCTCGGCGCTGGACTTGTTGTTGCCGTGCAAGGTGATCCGCTCGACCGGGAAGCCCGCGCGCAGCGCCACGGCCAGCTCGCCGCCGCTGCACACGTCCAGGCTCAGCCCCTCCTGCGCCACCCATCTGGCGACCTCGACGGACAGGAACGCCTTGGCGGCGTAGTGCACCAGCGCCGGGTCGCCGAACGCCGCGGCGTGCTCGGCGCACCGGGACCGGAAATCGGCCTCGTCGACCACGAACAGCGGGGTGCCGTAGCGCTCCGCCAGCTCGCCGACGCCCACCCCGGCCAGGGTCACCGCGCCGTCCGGGCCGCGGCAGGCGTTGCGCGGCCACACCACGTCCGGCAGCTCGTCCAGTTCGTCCGGTGTGGACGGTCGCGGACCGCCGGTGTTGGCCGGCGGCAGGACTTCCGCGTGCCGTGGACCTGCCGGGTGCGCGCGCATGACGGCTACATCCGTTCCGGTGCGGTGACACCGAGCAGGGCGAGCCCGTTCACCAGCACCTGTTTCACCGCCAGGCAGAGCTGCAGGCGGGCGGTCATCACCGGCTGGACCTCTTCGTCACCCCTCGGCAGGATCCGGCAGTCGTCCGTGTCGTACCACTTGTGCAGGCCGCCGGCGAGCTGCTCGAGGTACCTGGCCACCCGGTGCGGCTCACGCAGCTCCGCCGCGGTCGCCACCACCTGAGGGAACTCGGAGAGGGTGCGCAGCAGCTCGCCCTCCCGCTCGTGGGTGAGCAGGGCGACGTCCGTGCCCGCGCCGGACATGCCGAACCGCTCGGCGTTCTCCAGCACCCGGCAGATCCGGGCGTGCGCGTACTGGACGTAGAAGACCGGGTTCTCCTTGGTGCGGGAGGCGATCAGGTCCAGGTCCACCTCGAGGGTGGAGTCCACCGAGGACCGGACCAGGGAGTAGCGGGCGGCGTCCACGCCGACCGCGTCGACCAGGTCCTCCATGGTGACCACCGTGCCGGACCGTTTGCTCATCCGCACCGGCTCGCCGTTCTTGACCAGGTGCACCATCTGGCCGATCAGCACCTCGACGGTGTCCGGGTCGTCGCCGATCGCCGCGGCGATCGCCTTGAGTCGGGCGATGTAGCCGTGGTGGTCCGCGCCGAGCATGAAGATGCACAGGTCGAAGCCGCGGCTGCGCTTGTCCTCGTAGTAGGCGATGTCCCCGGCGACGTAGGCGGGCGTGCCGTCGCTCTTGATCACCACCCGGTCCTTGTCGTCGCCGTACTCGGTGGTGCGCAGCCACCAGGCGCCGTCCGCCTCGTACAGCCGGCCGTCCCGCTTGAGCTGCTCGACCAGCCGCTCCACCGCGCCCGAGGCGTGCAGCGAGTCCTCGTGGGTGTAGACGTCGAAGTCGGTGCCGAACTCGTGCAGCGACTGCTTGACCAGCTCGAACATCAGGCCGACGCCGACCCGGCGGAACAGCTCGTGCCGCTCCGGGTCGGGCAGCCCGAGCGCGCTCGGCTCCCGGCGGAGCACCTCGGCGGCGACGTCGGACACGTAGCTGCCGGCGTAGCCGTCCTCCGGGGTCGGCTCGCCCTGCGCGGCGGCGATCAGCGACACCACGAACCGGTCGATCCGGGTGCCGGCGTCGTTGAAGTAGTACTCGCGGACGACCTTGGCGCCCTGCGCGCTCAGCACCCGGCCGAGCGCGTCGCCGACCGCGGCCCAGCGGGTCCCGCCCAGGTGCAGCGGCCCGGTCGGGTTCGCCGAGATGAACTCAAGGTTGATGTTGCGGCCGGACAGCGCGTCGCCGTTGCCGAACGACTCGCCTGCGGCCAGCACGTCGGCCACGATCGCGCCCTGGGCGGCCACCGCGATCCGCAGGTTGATGAAGCCCGGCCCGGCGACCTCGGCCGCGGTCACGCCGTCCGCCGCGGCCAGCGCGTCGGCCAGCCAGCCGGCCAGCTCCCGGGGGGCGATGCCGAGCTTCTTGGCCACCTGCAGGGCCAGGTTGGTGGCATAGTCGCCGTGCTCGGGGTTGCGCGGGCGCTCGACGGTCACCACCGGGGGCAGCACGGCGGGGTCGAGGGCTCGGCTGGTCAGCACGTCCACCGCGGCGGCCCGGACCAGTTCGGCGAGTGCGGCTGGGGTCACTCTGGGAAGTGTAGGCAGCGGGCAGTTGACGCTGGGCAGACACCGGGTCCTTACACTGGCCGCTGCACAGCCGTGCACTCGACGTAATCCAACGAGACGGGGCCGGAGCGGGTATGGCCAGCGGGACTAAGAGCAAGGGCGCCAGCGGATCCAGGGGCAAGGGATCCTCGGCGAAGGGGAAGAGCGTACGCGCGGCCCGTTCGGCCTCCGTGGTGGCCAAGAAGCCGAAGCCGTGGGGCACCATCATCGCGGTGATCGGGGTTCTGCTGCTCGCCGGCGGGGTGTTCACCTACGCGTTCATGCAGATCAACGAGAAGACCAAGTGGGTCGTCTCGGACGACAACCGGGACCCGTCCCAGAACATCCCCGGTGTCGAGCGCAAGGAGTACGCGCAGGGCCAGCACGTCACCGCCGAGCAGCGGGTCGCCTACGACCAGTCGCCGCCGTTCGGCGGGCCGCACGACGGGGTCTGGGCGGACTGCACCGGCGTGGTGTACCCGACCGCGGTGCGCAACGAGAACATGGTGCACGCGCTGGAGCACGGCACCGTGTGGATCGCGTACAACCCGGAACAGATCAAGGACGCGGCGCTGGACAAGCTGAAGACCAAGGTCGAGGGGCAGCAGTACATGATGCTGTCGCCCTACCCCGGGCTGGACCGGCCGATCTCGCTGCAGTCCTGGGGGCACCGGCTCAAGCTGGACTCCGCCGACGACACCCGGATCGACGACTTCATCAAGTCGCTGCGCGGAAACCAGTACCAGAACCCGGAGCCGGGCGGCCGGTGTGACGCCGCCGACCCGACCGCGTTCAACGTGAGCAGCCCGCCGCCGTTCGTGCCCGAGCCGCCGGGTGCGGACGCGGTCAAGATGGACGGCACCGGGGCGCAGACCGCCCCGTCCGGTGCGCCGGTGCCCAGCGGGGCCGTTCCGCCGTCCGAGCCGGCGCCGGCGCCGGCTCCGGCGAGTTCCGGGGCGGCGGCACCGCCCAGCCAGTGACCGCCGACGAGGGCCTGACCGAGGACGCCCGCCCCCCAGCGGGCGGGCGTCGGGTTCTGGTCTTCGTCGTCGCGACCGTGGTGGTGCTGTTCATGGGCGCGGCGATCGGGATGCTGATCGGCGTGGCGCGGGAGGATGCGCCGACGATTCCGGGTGCCGACTCGGTGGACGTGGGGTTCGCGCAGGACATGCGGGTGCACCATTTCCAGGCGATCACCATGGCCGGGATCGAGCGGGACCGGACGACGGATCCGGCGTTGCATTCGCTGGCGTTCGATATCGAGTCGACGCAGCTGTCCCAGGCGGGGGAGATGGACGGCTGGCTGACCGTGTGGGAGCAGCCGGAGCTGCCGGACATCGGTCGGGCACCGATGTCGTGGATGGGCGGGGCCGGGCATGCGCACGGGACGACGACCGTGGGGGCGAATGTCACGACGATGCCGGGAATGGCGACGACGGAGGAGCTGAACAAACTTCGGGGAATGGCGCCGGGGGCGGAGGCGGACATATACTTTTTGCAGTTGATGTTGCGGCATCATGAGGGGGCGGTGCCGATGGCGCAGTATGCGGCGGAGCATGCGAGCATGGGGTACGTTCGGGATTTGGCCGGCAAAATGATTTCTGGGCAGACTGCGGAAGTTAATCTGATGACGCAGATGTTGGCGGAGCGGGGGGCTCGGCCGTTGCCTGTGAACTAGGCTCTCGAATTTGGTGCATGTTGTCGGGGTGGGGGTCCGGGGCGGTCCGGCATGCTAAGGCACCGCGTCTCCTTGTCAAGGGCGCCTTCGGCGTCGCTGCGCGATCGCTTCGCGACCCTTGACAAAGAGCCTCGCGCGGTGCCTTGGGCTACCACGGGGCAGGGCGAAGCCCTGCCTGATCAACCCGGCCCGCCCCGGACCCATGCACCCAGGTTCCATTGGCGGTAGCGGCTCCCGACCTTGGCTCCCAACCCGGCGCCGGCCAGCCGGCTCCCACTGCCGACCCCAACACCCGAATCCCCAGCCCCAGCACCCGAACTCCCGGCCGGAGCACCCGAGTTCCCAACCCAGCACGCGAACTCCGGGCCGGAACAGCTGAACTCTCGGTTCCAGCAGCTGAGTTGCCAGCACCAGCGCCCCCGACTTGAGCATCCGAGTTCCCAGCCCTCAGCGCCCGAATTGCCACCCCGGCAACTGAACTCATGGTTCCAGCAGCCGAGGACCCAGACTCAGCATCCGAATTGCCGATCCCGGCTACTGAACTCTTGGTTGCAGCAGTCGAGTTGTCGACCCCATCTCGCGCAGCTGGATTGCCACGCCCACCAACCCGAATTCCCGACCGAGCAACCGAACTCTCGGTTGCAGCACTCAAGTTGCCAAGCCCAGCAACCGAACTCTCGGCCGGAGCAACTGAACTCTCGGCTCCAGCATCCGAGTCGCAGTCCCCAGCAATCGAATTTCCGACCCCGCAGCCGAGTTGCCGAGCCCAGCGCCTATCTGGCCGACCCGACCCCAGCGCCATGTGGCCGAACCCAGCGCCGATGTGGCCGAGCCCAGCGCCCGAGTTCCCAAGCCCAGCGTCCCAGTTACCGAACCCAGCGCGCGAGTTGCCGATCCCGGCAACTGAGCTTCCCCGTTGCAGCGGACGAGTTGCCGATCCCAGCCACCGAATCCCGGTTGGCGTCCGTCCGCGACCGGGTGGGTCTGCCAAGGTGAGGTTGCCTGCCCGGTGCACGGTTGTGGGCAGGCCCGCGCCCGGTGTTCGTGTCCGAGGCGGGCTGTCCACAGCCGGGCTGCGGAACGCCGAGCCCAGCCCTGCCACGGTGCCCACCCCGGGCGTTCCGACGCCGCCGGGAACCCCCGCCAACCCAGCAAAGATGTCCCTGCACCGCACGTCGAAAACCACGCGAATGGCACAATCACCCGTCGAACACCTGATCGAGTGAACAATCTAGGAACCGTCGAACCGGTCGATAGAATTCCGGGTGTGAGCGCAACCCAGGAATACCCGGCCCTACGCGGTGCCGAGCTCCCGGCTGCGCTGACAGAAATCTTCACCAGAATGCGCCGGGACTATGCCGCCGCGCTGGACATCATCAACGACATCGCCCACCACCACACCGAATTGTTCACCGGGTATGCCAGCCCAGCCCGATACCTGGCCGAGCTGGTGCGGATCACCACCCGCAAAGCCACCACCCTGATCACACACGCCGAGCAGATCGCCGTAGCGGTCACCCCGACCGGACACGTCGCGCCAGCCCAACTCCCCATCGTGCGGCAGGCAGCACGGGCCGGGGTGCTGGATGCCGACCACCTCGAAGCGATCGCCGAAGCGGTCGCAGCCGTACCCGAGTGGGCCGGAGCAGAAAACAGGCAGGTGGTGGAGTCCGCGCTGACCCACACCGCGCGCACCTCCGATGCGCGGGTGGTCAACCAGTACGGGCGGATCCTGCTCGCCCGCATCGACCAAGACGGCCACAACCCACACCAAGAAGACACACTCGCCGAACCGCCAACGAACTGCACCTGTGCACCCGGCCGGACGGGTGGGTGAAATTCCGGGGCAAGCTCGACCCCGAAGCCGGCGAGGAACTGGTCAGCCTGATCGGCGCGCTGAGCCTGCCACAGTCCCCGGCTGAGGGGGTGCCCGATCCCCGGTCGGTTCAGCACCGCCGCGGCGACGCGCTCGCCCAGCTCTGCCACAGCACCGCCCAACTCGACAACAGCACCGCCGGCAGCACCAAACCCCACCTACACGTCTACCTCGACCTCACCACCCTGCTGCAGGCCACCGGCACCGCCACCCTCGACGGCGGAGCGTTCCTGCCCGCCAGCGCAATACGCCGGATCGCCTGCGACGCCAGGCTCATCCCGATCGTGCTCAACAGCAAAGGCATGCCACTCGACGTCGGACGCGAGCACCGCCTGGTCAAACCCGAACAACGCACAACATCGATCGCCCGCGACCGCGGATGCGCCTTCCCCGGC